>NZ_BAAAGA010000001.1:0-13905 GCF_039523815.1 Brevundimonas kwangchunensis
CCCTCCGTCCCGGCGCGCGAGCGCGCCGGGCCACCTCCCCACTGCGTGGAGAGGTGAAACTGTGTCTGTGCTCACCTCTCCAGCGAAGCTGGGGAGGGGGACCGCCGGCGAAGCCGGGGGTGGAGGGGTCGAGGAAGGAATTTTAAGGCCGATCTGATCCACTCGCCTCATGAAGCAGATCGACCAGATGCGCCGGCGGGCCGCGCGGTATCTCGATGTGGAGGCGGTCGCGATCGCGCCGGCGAAGGGCGTGTTCTCGCTGAGCTTCGACGACATCCCGGCGACGGCATGGACCGAGGCGGGGCCGATCCTGGCGCAGCATGGCGTCAAGGCGACCTATTATGTCTGCGGCGGGCTGGCTGGCGGGCGGAACATGGATCGCGACCAGTTTCAGGTCCGGCACCTGCAGGAACTGCACGCGGCCGGGCATGAGGTCGGGTGTCACACCTATGGCCACACCAGCGTGCTGCGGATGGATGCGGCGGCGCTGAAACTGAGCCTGGACGCCAATGCGGCCTGGGTGTCCGAGCGTCTGGGGGGGTACCGGATGACGACCTTCGCCTATCCGTTCGGTGACGCGACGCTGGCGGCCAAGCGCCATGTGCGCGGACGGTTCGATCTGGGACGCGGCGTGCGGGACGGGGTCAATGCCGGGCGCGAGGATCGCGGGCTGATCAAGTCGATCGGGCTGGAGAGCCGTCGCCTGCCCCACTACGACCTCGAGGGGCTTATGGCGGAAACGGCGGCGTCCAGCGGATGGCTGACGGCCTATGCCCACGATGTGTCGGACGATCCGACGGACTATGGCTGCACGCCGGACGATCTGGACCGGGTGCTGAGGCTGGCGAAAGCCGCAGGGCTGGAGATCCGCCCGATCGGCGAGGCGTGGGGGATGGTCAGGGGCGCGTAGGTTTTCCTTCTCCCCTTGCGGGAGAAGGATCAGGCTGCCCGGGCCAACTCCGTCTTCCGGCCGTCCGCCCATTTGATCAGGGCGGCGCGCGGCCACGCCACGATCCACGAGCGTGCGGTGTATTCGCCAGCCTCGATCAGGGCCTTGCGGGTGGGCGAGGAGGTGGCGGCGCGCTCCGTGTGGATGTCGCCGGGTCCCTGATGGATCAGGAAGGCGCCGTGCTTCAGCGGATTGACGCGCAGATAGGCCAGGCGCGGGCTGATCTGCTCCAGCGGCGGATCGTAGAACCAGCTCGATCCCAGCATGCCGGCCATCTCCGGGCGGCGCTTCAGGATCTCCGCGGCGGTGGCCCAGGCACGGTCCCAGCCGGCTTCGTTGAAATCCGACAGTTCGCGGCTCTCGGTGTGGACCTCCAGCCAAGGCTTCCACGATTGGGCCGCGGCGTAGGACGGGATCACCGACCAGCCCCAACCCTCGCGGGCGTGGCGCAGGATCTGGCCCGGTCCCATCGGCGACGAGAGATCGATCATCTGGGTGCGGGCACCGGGCACGCTGAGGACCAGCGAGATGCGGACGTCCTTGGCCCAGAAATCGCGGTCGTAAGGATTGGCGCCCTCGGTCAGGAAGGCGGCGAGGCGGCCGATCCATTCCGGATAGAGCTCCAGCGAGGCCATCGGCAGATCGGCGGCGGGCACGCGGGCCGGCATCTCCAGCGCCCAGATGGCCACCAGCGCCCGGCGGTGATCATCGGTCAGGGCCGGGCCGAAGACGGCCTGCAGGGCCTCCTCGGCGCGATGGCCGGGCTGGTCGAAGTCCCAGTGCGGCGCGGACGCCTCGGCGGCGGCGGCGGCGGCGTCCTTCAGGGCGTGAAGGCGGGCGCGGTCCTCGGCCGGCACGCGGTTCAGAACGGCCTCGAACGCGGCGATGAGGGCGGGCGTGAGCGTTTCCATGTCCGGAGCATTGCACGCCTCCGGTTTGCCGACGGTTAAGCCGGCAAACGAAAGGCGACGGGCGCGAGACCCGCCGCCTTAGGTACCTGACTGCCCGGGGGATCAGTTCGGGGTCGGAGCCGGGGCCGGACGCGGTGCAGGCGCCGGGGTCGGGGCCGGATTGGCCTCGTCTTCCTCGTCATCGACCTGACCGTCGGTCGGGTTCGGAACCGGCGGCGACTGCACCGTCGTGGTCATTGCCGACGGCTGGCCGTTCGGAGCGGTGGATCCCGGCGAGGCCGGACGGACGGTCTCGGTGATGCCGGTGGCGTTCGGAACCGGCGGCGGAGGCGTCGCGGTCGCCGGCGAGGGCGGTGCAACGGGAGACGGAGCCTCGGTGGCCGGCAGCGGGGGGACTGCGCCTTCGGCCGGCGCGGCGTCGGTCGCCGCCGGGGCTTCGGCGGCTGGAGCGGCGGTCGTCGCAGGCGCGGCCGGGGCGGCGGTTTCCTCGTCGCCCATGGCGGCCATCGACTGGGCCGGGTTCAAGACCTTGTCGATGGCGAAGACGGCGCCGTTGGAGGCGTCGATGTCGGCCCGGGTGATGGTGGCGCCGTCGATCTTCAGGGACTCGCCGGTGCCGTCGAGCAGGACCTGCGTCCGGCCGGCGGTCTCGACGCCACCGCGGGCGCCCTGGATCTGGCTGGACGACACGTCGGCGACGATGACGTGATAGAGCAGCAGGCTGCGCAGCTCGGCAGCGTTGGCCGGGTCCATCAGGCGGGTGCGCTCGGCCTCCGGCAGGGCGGCGAAGGCCTCGTCCGTCGGGGCGAAGATCGAGACGGCGGGGCGGCTCTTCAGCGTGTCGGTCAGGCCCGCGCTGTCGAGGGCGGCCAGCAGGGTGGTGAAGTTGCCTTGGGCGGTCAGGACGTCGATGACGTTGTTGGCCTGAACGGCGGGCGCGGCGGCGGCTGGAGCCGGGGCAGCCTGGGCCGCGGGAGCCGGCGTGGCCTGCGGGGCGAGCATCGGAGTCGGGGCGGGCTGCTCGGCCGGCGGCATCTGCCGGGTGGTGGTGTCCTGGGCGAAGGCGGCCGGGGCGGCCAGCAGGGCGGTCGCGGCGGCAGCAGTCAGAAGTTTTGTGCGAAGCATGACAGTATCCCTATGGATGCGATGAACAGCCGCGCAGGGTGTCAGGTCGCGGCCTCAACAAGCGGAACTGCAGCGTTGAAGACCTGACGTCGCAATCCGGTTCCATATGGTGACCGCACAAAGTTATTCAGAGATACGGCCAAGGTTATACGGCGACCGTCGCCATACGCAGGCCGGAATACTGAATCAGCTTCGCCGATATGGTCACGCTCGACCTGGATCAGCTCAGAAGCGTGGCGCTAACCCACCAGTCAGGCTGGCTATTCTTCAGGTGGCTGCCAGCGGCTTCGGCGCCTTGCATGTCGTCAAACAGGGCGAAGACGGTGGCGCCGGAACCGGACATGCGGGTCAGGCGGGCGCCCGGCAGGGCCCCGACCACGGCGAGAGCCTCGCCGATGGCCGGGGTCAGGGCGACGGCGGGGGCCTCGAGGTCATTCCGCCGGTGCGCCAGCCAGCCGGTGACGGCGGATGCGGACCAGTCGACGGGCGGCGCCGGGAAGTCCGCATCGGCAGGCGGGCCGGCGTCGTACGCACGGTAGACGGAACCGGTCGGTGACGGGATGCCGGGATTGACCAGCAGGGCCGGCAGGGGCGGCAGGGCCGGCTCGAAGCGGAGCTGGTCTCCCCTGCCCCCGGCCCAGGCGGCGCGGGCGTGCAGGCACATGGGGCCGTCGGCGCCGATCCGCCGGGCGACCTCGGCGAGGGCGTCGTCATCCAGCGGGAGGGCCAGCGCGTCACGGGCCAGCTTCAGGGCGGCGCCGGCGTCCGACGAACCGCCGCCCAGACCGGCGGCGATCGGCAGGCGCTTGTCGAGGGTGAAGGCCAGTGCCGGCTCGCCGATGCCCGCCGCCTCGCCAAGGGCGCGGACGGCGCGCAGGACCAGATTGTCAGCCTCGGTCGCCAGCCCTTCGCCGAAGGGACCGGTGACGGTCAGGGACAGGGCGTCGGCATGCCGAACCGAGATCCGGTCGCCGACATCAGCGAAGGCGACGAGGCTGGCGAGCGGATGGTAGCCGTCGGCGTCCAGCGGGCCGACGTGCAGGAACAGATTGACCTTGGCGGGCGCGAGGGCCGCGGGTTCCGCCACGCTCAGGGCCGGGCGCCGGTGACCGGAGCCTCGATGGTCAGGCCCTCCTGGAGCTTCTGCTGGACCTCGGCGCGGCGTTCCGGCTCGGGCTCCAGCGTCAGGACGCGGCTCCACTGCCATTCGGCCTCGCGACGACGGCCGACCTGCCAGTAGGCGTCGCCCAGATGGTCGACGATCTCGGCGTTGGCGGGCTCCTTGGCGACCGCGCCCTCGAGGGTTTCGACGGCGGTCTCGTATTGCCCCTGACGGAACTGGGCCCAGCCGAGGGAGTCCTGGATGTTGCCGTTCTCGGGATCGGCGGCGTGGGCGCGGGCGATCATCTCGGCGCCCTGCTCGACCCGGCGACCGCTGTCGACCCAGAGGTAGCCGAGGTGGTTCAGCATGACCGGGTCTTCGGGGCTGGCCTGCAGGGCGGTCCAGAGCTCGTTCTCGGCCTCCTCGATGCGTCCGAGACGCTCGAGCGCAGCGCCGCGAAGGAAGCGCACCGGTCCAGGCTGATCGGCGGTGTTCATCGTCGGCCGGTTGAGGATTTCAAGCGCGTCCTGATTGCGATCCAGCGCGATCAGCTGCCCGGCCAGGGCGTGCATGACCATCAACTGGCCGGGCACGGCGGCGTCGGCGCGGCGCAGGGCCTCGGCGGCCTGTTCGCCGTTCTCGTCGCGCTGCCAGCTCTGGGCCAGATTGAACTGGGCGCCGGCATAGAGGACCGGATCAGTCATGCTGATGCGGGCGAAGACGTTGCGGGCGGCGCTGTTCTGCTCGGCGGCGGCGAGGGCGTGGCCCAACCGAAGCGAGACGAGATCGCCGGGCGCCAGGCTCTCCGCCATGCGCAGGTAGATGACCGACAACTCGTAGGCCTCATCATGAGAAGTCCAGACCGAGGCGAACTGGAGCGCGTCGGCGGCGGTCTGCTGCGGCGTCGGCAAGGCCGGCGGGCGGCCGTTCGACTGGGCCCGCTGCAGGGCGGTCACCAGGCGGATCTCCGCAGCCTGGCCGCTCAGGGCCTGCTGGTAGAGGGTAATGGCCTCGTCCCGCCGGCGGCGGCGTTCGAGAAACTCGCCATAGTCCACGCCGAACAGCTGAACTCCGCCCGGCATGGCCATCAGCGACTTGTACTCGTCATCGGCGTCATCGTAGCGGCGGCGGGTCTCGAGGGCGCGAGCGCGGGCGAGCTTCAGGATCAGGGTCTCGGCGCCGCTCTGCGCGGCCTGCACGGGCGCCAGTGCAATGGCGTCATTCCCGGCCGCCAGGGCGACCGAAGGGGTGATGTAGCGAGCGATGTGGGCGAACGGCGGGGCGAAGCTCTGGCTCTGCAACAGCGCGAGGGCGCCGCGACCGTCGCCGCGGGCGAAGGTCTGGACCACGCCGATGATGCGTCCGGTTTCGGCCAGAAGCGGCGTTTCCTGAACGGTCGGGGTCAGGCGCACCACTTCGTCCAGATCGCCGGCGAACAGGCCTTCGCGGAAGGCATGGTCGCCCAGCGCCGGTTGCTCGGGCGTGAGGGCCTGGCTCTCGGTCAGAAGACGGGCGGCCTCGGCGCGGTCACCACGGATCGCCGCCACCCGACCGGCGAGATACAGACCATAGGCCGAGTTGCCGGCGGCGTCGGTCGGCACGGGCGCCCAGACGGCCGGGATCGGCGGAGCGGCGGGCTCGGGTTCGGCGACCGGTTCCTCGGTGGGGACCTCGGACGGCAAGGCAGCCGGAGGCGCGTTCGGGTCCTCGATGATCACGGCCGGCGCGTCGTCCCGCGGCGCGGGATCGACGATGACCGGCGCCTCCTGCGCGAGGGCGGGAAGCGCGATCAGGGCGGCGCTGGCGGACAGGACGAGGCGAAGAGAGGCGTGACGCATGACGCCGACCTTTTCCGCTTTATGAGGCGGGGACAAGGCCCCTTCCTCGCAGCTTCGTCACATATTCGGATAGTTCGGACCGCCCGCGCCTTCCGGCGTGGTCCACACGATGTTCTGCGACGGATCCTTGATGTCGCAGGTTTTGCAGTGGACGCAGTTCTGGGCGTTGATCTGGAAGCGCGGATTGGACTTGCCGTCCTCGTCGTACAGCACCTCGTAGACGCCCGCCGGGCAGTAAAGCCGAGCGGGTTCACCGTACTTCGGCAGGTTCACGCGGATCGGCACGGACGGATCCAGCAGCTTCAGATGGGCCGGCTGGTCCTCGGCGTGGTTGGTGTTCGAGATGAAGACCGAAGACAGCTTGTCGAACGACAGCTTCCCGTCCGGCTTGGGATAGGCGATCGGCTGATAGTCCGCGGCCTTGCCGGTCGAGGCGGCGTCGGTCTTGCCGTGCTTCATCGTGCCGAAGAACGAGAAGCCGCCGGTCAGGGTCTGGACCCACATGTCGAACAGGCCGACCGCGCCGCCCAGCGTGGTGCCCAGTTTCGACAGCAGGGGCTTGGCGTTCCGGACGAGTTTCAGCTCCTTGTAGACCCAGCTCTTTTCGTAGGCGGTCTGATAGGCGTCGAGGCGGTCGCCAGAGCGGCCGTCCATGACGGCGTCATAGGCTGCGTCCGCGGCCAGCATGCCCGTCTTCATGGCGTTGTGACTGCCCTTGATCCGCGGGACGTTCACGAACCCGGCCGAGCAGCCGATCAGGGCGCCGCCCGGGAAGGCCAATTTCGGCACCGACTGGAAGCCGCCCTCGGTGATGGCGCGAGCGCCGTAGGAGACGCGCGTGCCGCCCTCCAGATGCTCTGCCACGGCCGGGTGATGCTTGAAGCGCTGGAACTCGTCGAACGGCGACAGGAACGGGTTCTTGTAGTTCAGGTGCACGACGTAGCCGATGGCCACGTAGCGATCGCCGAAGTGGTACAGGAAGCTGCCGCCGCCGGTGAACTCGTCCAGCGGCCAGCCGGTGGTGTGCTGGGCCAGACCCGGCTGGTGCTTCTCGGCCGGGACCTGCCACAGCTCCTTGATGCCGATGCCGAACTTCTGGGGCTCGGCGCCGTCGCACAGGTTGTGGCGGGCCATGATGGTCTTGGCCAGCGAGCCGCGCACGCCTTCGGCGATGAAGACGTATTTGCCGTGCAGCTCGATGCCGGGCTGGAATTCGCCGGTCGGCTTGCCCTCGCGGTCGATGCCGAAGACGCCGGCGACGACGCCCTTCACCCGGCCTTCGGGCTCATCCCAGACGACGTGGCTGGCGGCCATGCCGGGATAGACCTCGACGCCCATGGCTTCGGCCTGCTCGCTCAACCAGCGTGTGAGATTGCCCAGCGAGGCGATGTAGCAGCCGTGATTGTGCATGAACGGCGGGAAGGCGAACATCGGCAGCGAGGCCTCGCCCGCCGGTCCGAGAATCAGGAAGCGATCCTTGGTGACGGGAGTCTCCAGCGGCGCGCCGCGTTCCTTCCAGTCCGGGAACAGCTCGTTCAGGGCGCGCGGGTCGATGACGGCGCCGGACAGGATGTGTCCGCCGATCTCGGCAGACTTCTCCAGAACGGCGACGCTGATGTCCTTGCCGTCCTTCTCCGCGCGCTGCTTCAGGCGGATAGCCGCCGAGAGGCCGGCGGGACCGCCGCCGACGATGACGACGTCGTACTCCATCACTTCACGCTCGACGCCCGCAAGGGCCTCGGCGGGGGGCAGCTTGTCGATGACGGCTTCCTGCCAGGCGTTGGTCGCGCCGCCTTCGATCTCGACTTCAGCCATGCCCCTGAATTCCCTCGTCGTCATTGTGGTCTCTTGTTTAGGCCTTATCCGAAGGTGACGCGAGGTCGGTCAAGGACTATCCCTGTGCCGACCGTGATGACTTCCGCCCTTTCCGATAGCGCCTCGACCGAAAGCCTGCTCGCCTTCTGGCGCGATGCGGGCGTGGACGCCTGTTATGGCGACGCGCCTGTGGACCGGACGCACGTCGCGCCGCCGCCCGCGGTGAAGGCGGTGGCCAAGGCCACGGCGTCGGTGGTGGCCGCGCCGATCATCAGCGACGTCGCCTCGGAGGCGCGGCGGCTGGCGGCCGCGGCGAACACTCTGGATGAGCTGGCGACGGCCGTCGCCGGCTTCGACGGTTGCCCGTTGAAGGGCATGGGCGCGCGGCAGTCGGTGTTCGGCCGCGGTAACCCGCAAGCGCCGGTTTTGATCGTCGGCGAGGGGCCCGGCGCGGAAGAGGACGAGCGCGGCGAACCCTTCGTCGGCAAGGCGGGCCAGCTTCTGGACCGGATGCTGCGCGAGGCGGGTCTGGAGGGCCGGGTCTTCATCACCAACACCGTCTACTGGCGGCCGCCGGGCAACCGGACGCCGACCCCGGCCGAGCAGGCCGCCTGCATGCCCTTCCTGGAGCGCACCTTCGCCCTGCTGCAGCCGAAGGCCGTCCTGCTGCTGGGCGCGGCGTCGTCAAAGTCCGTGCTGTCGGCGGACGAAGGCATCATGAAGCTGCGTGGGCAGTGGAAGGAATGGCGGCTGGCCGAGGGGAACGTCTCCGCGCCGGTCATGCCGACCCTGCATCCGGCCTTCCTGCTGCGGACGCCGATGGCCAAGAAGGCGGTCTGGGCCGACCTGCTGGAGCTGGCGGCGCGACTGGACTCCGACGGCCAGGCTCGTTCATCGGACTGACTCAAAAGCGCCCCAAAAATCGGGGAAATCTTGACATGGGTCGGGGGCATGGCGCCTTTCTGGCCTGACGACCGAACGAACAGCGACATTCGGGATCATTTCGGGATGATCCTCGCCGCTCTCAGGGGGGCCGCCTCAGTGCCTGCGAATTTCCGCCGCGCGATCCTCGCGCCGACACTGGCCGTTGCGCTGTCCGCCATCGCGGGCATGGCCCATGCCGGAGAAAATGACGAGCGCCGCGCGCCGACCGCCCTGAGCGCCGCCGACCGTCTGAGCTACACCACCGCGTTCGATGCCCTGCGTCGTGGCGATCTGGCAGCCGCCCGCGCCTCGGCGATGCAGGCCCAGGATCGCGTCCTGCTGGGTCAGGTCGAGTTCGAGCGCATGTTCCATGCCGACTACACCGCCACCTACGATGAGCTGGCGGCGTGGCTGGAGACCTATTCCGATCTGCCGGTCGCGGACCGCGTCTACAATCTGGCCATGCGCCGTCGTCCGGACGGCGCCGCCGAGCCCCGTCGCCCGTCGCGCTTCTCGAACCGGAGCTGGGCCGCGGCCTCGGCCGCCGGTCAGAATACCGAGGGCGACCCGATGAAGGCCGCCCGCGTCGCCCTGAACCGCGATGACCTGACGGGCGCCGTGAGTCTCGGGCAGGAGATCGGCGACTGGTGGACGGTCGGCCTGGCCAACTATCGCCTCGGTGAGTTCGGCGCCGCGACCACCGCCTTCCAGCGCGTGCTGGACGATCCGACCGAAGACGGCTGGATCCGCGCCGGCGCCGCCTTCTGGGCCGCGCGTTCAGCCGGACGTTCGAGCCAGCAGGACCGCGTGCAGCCGCTGCTTCGCCGCGCCGCCGAATGGCCCGCAACCTTCTATGGCCAGATCGCCCTGCACCAGCTGGGCGAGGAGCCGGCGATCCTGAACATGGGTGCGGTCCCGTATTCGGCCGCCACGCTGCAACGGACCTCCTACAGCGGGGCAGAAACCTCGGTTGTGGACGCCGCGGAGCTGGAAGCCTTCCTCCAGGAAGACCCCCGCGCCCGCCGTACAGTGGCCTTCCTCGAGATCGGCCGACGCAGCGAGGCGCGCGACGAGCTGCGCACCGGGATGCGATCCGCCCTGACGGACCGCGCCCGTCAGATGTGGACCGCGCTGGGCGCCATCATCGGCCCGCGCGTCTTCGGCAACGACAACGAGGCGCGCCGGATCGATGCTGATCGCTACCCGCAGCCGGACATCCAGCCGGACGGCGGGTTCGTGATCGAGCGCTCGCTGGTCTATGCGATCGCCCGCAAGGAAACCGGCTTCAACGCCCGCGCCCGCTCGGGCGCCGGGGCCTACGGCCTGATGCAGGTGATGCCGACCACGGCGGCGGAGATGACCGGCGACCGGGGCTTCGTCTCCTCGCCCGACCGTCTCTACGACCCGGCGATCAACGCCCGCCTCGGCCAGACCTACATCAACCGCGTGCTGGCCCTGCCGGCCATCGACGGCGATCTGCTGCGCGTGGCGGCGTCCTACAACGCCGGGCCGGGGCCAATGATGGCGGCCGTGCGCAAGCTGGGTCCGGATGCGGATCCGCTGCTGCTGATCGAGACGATCGACGTGCCGCAGGCGCGGGATTACGTCGAGAAGGTCGTGGCCGCCTACTGGATCTATCAGCGCATGAACGGCCGGCCGCTGCATACGCTGGACGCCGTGGCGTCGGGCGCGACGCGTGTGCCGCTGGCGCTGGATTATGTGCCGCCCCCTCCTCCGCCGGCGCAGCCGATGGAAGTGGCCTCGGTTCCGACGACTGGCGGCTGAACGCCTAGAGGCCTGCCAGCAGAAGGGCCGGCAGGCAGCAGGCGATGACGATCAGCAGCCCGTAGACCATCAGGCTGGGGCGGCGCGTCTCGGGCTGTTCGACTGGCAGGGACATGATGACCTCTGAACGCGGGGGCGTTCCTGAAGGTCCCGACGATACCGCTGTTGTCTTAAATCGCGGTTCCGGTGTGCGGTTAACGCAACGCTTCCGCCGACCACTGAAGGAAGTCGGGCTGGGCCAGAAGGGCTTCGCAGTAGGCCTGTGCCGAACCGTCGTCGCCATAGGCCGCCAGATCGATCTGGAAATGACGGAAGCGGGTCGCCACTGGCGTGAAGAAGGCGTCCGGGATCGACCACTCTCCGAACAGATACGGGCCGCCGGCGCCGAAGCGGGTGCGCATGTCCATGAACAGCGAGACCAGCCGGCGGATGTCGCGGTCGAGTCCCTCGCCCGTCGGCGGCGAGGAGCGATCCGGTCCGACCATGGTGTGGTCCGGCCCCATGCCGCAGTGGGTGCGCAGAGCCATGAAGCCGCCGTGCATCTCGCAGGCGGCCGAGCGGGCCAGCCAGCGGGCGTGCGGATCGGCCGGCCACAGCTTCGCATCCGGATAGCGTTCGGCCGCCCAGACCGAGATGGCCATGGAGTCCCAGATGGTTTCCCCATCCACTTTCAACAAAGGCACGAGACGCGACGGCGAGATGCGCGCCAGTTCGGCCTGTCCGGCGTCGGAGTAGATGTCGAACTCGGTTGTCTCGAACTGCGCGCCGCAGCGCTTGAGCACCAGCCAAGGCCGCAGGGACCAGGTCGAATACAGGCGTGGTCCGATGATCAGTTCCATAGCGGTCTCCCTCTGCGCCTCTCATACGATCGGATATCGGCGCAGGCCACGCCTCGAAGGACGAGTTTCAGGACCGGAACCACAAGCGGCGCTTGACTCGGACGCCCCCTCGACCGACACGGCCCGTCCATGATCACGCGCTATTCCCGCCCCGAAGCCGTCGCCATCTGGTCGCAAGAGACCAAGTACTCGATCTGGTTCGAGATCGAGGCCCACGCTGCCGCGAAGATGGCCGAACTGGGGGTCATCCCGCACGACGCCGCCAAAGCCATCTGGGCCAAGGGCAAGGACGTCGTCTGGAACGCCGACCGCATCGACGAGATCGAGCGCACGACCAAGCACGACGTGATCGCCTTCCTGACCCACGTTTCGGAGACCGTCGGCGAGGAAGCCCGCTTCCTGCACCAGGGCATGACCTCCTCCGACGTGCTGGACACCTGTTTCGCGGTGCAGCTGGCGCGCTCGACCGACCTGCTGCTGGGCGGCGTGGATCGACTGCTGGCGGCGATCGAAACCCGCGCGAAGGAACACAAATACACAGTCACGGTCGGCCGCTCGCACGGCATCCATGCCGAGCCGGTGACCTTCGGCCTGAAGCTGGCCGGCTATCACGCCGAGTTCCAGCGGGCCCGCAAGCGTCTGGTCACGGCGCGCGAGGAGATCGCCACCTGCGCCATCTCGGGCGCGGTCGGCACCTTCGCCAATGTGGACCCCGCCGTTGAGGTTTACGTGGCCGAGAAGATGGGCCTGCAGGTCGAGCCGGTCTCGACCCAGGTGATCCCGCGCGACCGCCACGCCGCCTATTTCGCGGCCCTGGGCGTCGTCGCCTCGTCGATCGAGCGTCTGGCCACCGAGATCCGCCACCTGCAGCGCACCGAGGTGCTGGAGGCCGAGGAATTCTTCGACAAGGGCCAGAAGGGCTCGTCGGCGATGCCGCACAAGCGCAACCCGATCCTGACCGAGAACCTGACCGGCCTGGCCCGTCTGGTCCGCTCGGCCGTGACGCCGGCGATGGAGAACGTCGCCCTCTGGCACGAGCGCGACATCAGCCACTCGTCGGTCGAGCGCGGCATCGGCCCGGATGCGACCATCCATCTCGACTTCGCCCTGCACCGCATGGCCGGCGTGATCGAGCGCCTGAACATCTATCCGGAGAACATGCAGAAGAACCTCGACCGTCTCGGCGGTCTGGTTTTCTCGCAGCGGGTCATGCTGGCTCTGACCCAGGCCGGGATCAGCCGCGAGGACGCCTATGCCGCCGTTCAGGAGAACGCGATGAAGGTGTGGCGCGGCGAGGGCCGGTTCATCGACTTCCTGAAGGCCGACGAGCGCGTGACCCTGCCGGACGCCGACCTCGAGGCCCTGTTTGACCTCGGCTACCACACCAAGCATGTGGACACGGTGTTCGACCGGGTGTTCGGCGCGGCGTGAGCGTCAAGCGCGCCTTCGACCCGGTCGTCGATGCGCGCACGCGACTGCTGATTCTCGGCAGCCTGCCCGGCGACGCATCGTTGGACGCTGGTCAGTACTATGCCCATCCGCGCAACGCCTTCTGGCGACTGGTCGGCGAGGCGGTGGGGCGTGACCTGGCCGTCTTGCCCTACCCCGAGCGGATCGAGGCGCTGAAGGCCGCACGGGTCGGACTGTGGGACGTGATCGCCGGGGCCGAGCGGCGGGGCAGTCTGGACGCGGATATCCGCAATGCGGAGACGGCAGACCTGAAACGGCTGGTCGAGGGACTGCCCGAACTGAGAGCCGTGGCCTTCAACGGCGCGACGGCCACGAAGATCGGACGGAAATCGCTGACGGGCGTCGACGGACTGACCTTGATCGACCTGCCCTCCTCCAGCCCGGCCCATGCGGCGCGAAGCTATGCGGACAAGGCGGCGGCGTGGTCTGTTCTGGGCGCTCTTATAAGGTAGAGCTGGCCGCGACGTCCTGCCGCGCCCGCGCATCCGGATCGCGTCCCATTCGTAGGACTCCGTGAAGCTGCCCCTGGCTTCTCAGGAGAACACCAATGAAAACGCGAACTCGCACCCTCGCCCTCGTAGCCGCCCCGCTGGCCGCCCTGACTCTCGCCGCCTGTGGCGATAACGCCGCCGACGCACCGGCGGCCGATGCGACGGCGACCGACGCTGCGGCCATGGCCCCGGCGACCGAAACCGCCAACGCCGCCGGCACCGTCGTGGCCGTGGCCCAGGGCAATCCCGACTTCTCCACCCTGACCACCGCCGTAACCAGCGCCGGTCTCGCCCAGACGCTGAACGGCCCCGGTCCGTACACGGTCTTCGCCCCGACCAACGCCGCCTTCGAGAAAATCCCGGCCGCCCAGCGCGACGCTCTGATGGCGCCGGCCGGCCGCGCCGACCTGACCAAGGTGCTGACCTATCACGTCGTCCCCGGTCGCGTGGACGCCGCAGCCCTGACGCAGCAGATCCAGGCTGGCGGCGGCAGCGCGACCCTGACCACCGTCGAGGGCGGCACCCTGACCGCTCGCGCAGGCGCCGATGGTTCGGTGACCCTGACCGACGAGATGGGCAACACCTCGCGCGTGACCCAGACCGACGTGGCCGCCTCAAACGGCGTGATCCACGCGATCGACACCGTGGTCATGCCG
>NZ_BAAAGA010000001.1:13967-28917 GCF_039523815.1 Brevundimonas kwangchunensis
TCGCCGGAGCGGATCTGTTCGCGGGCGACGGACGACAGCTCGTCCATTTTGCGGCGGATTTCGCCTTCCGTGACGGCGATGCCCGAGCCCTCGAAGTCCTGGGCGACCTTGCGGAAGACGTCTTCCTCGCCCGGCTGCTCGAAGTCTGCGCGGACGACGGCGCTGGCGTACTGGTCGGCGCTTTCGGCCGACAGGCCCATCTTCTCGGCGGCCCACAGGCCCAGCAGCTTGTTGCGGCGCGCGACGGCCCGGAATTCCTGTTCCTGATCGAGGGCGAACTTGGACTCGAAGCCCTTTTCCCGATCGTCGAAGGTGGTCATGGGGGTCGCGAGGCTCCGTCAGGCGGCCGAAGCCGCAGTCGAGGTGGTCTATAGCCGCCCGGGGGACGAACGCAACCGGAACTCGACGGGTTGCGGCCTGGTGTCGTGTACAGAGCGATCAAGGCTGTGGTTTGTATCGCGACCCGGGTTCCGCTAAGAGACGCGCGAACGATTTTCCCGCTCGTCTGATTCAGGATCGCGCCGTCCGGACCTCCCCTCTGGCCGCGCGATTTTCGCTTTTCAGGCAGCGCCCCGCCGGACCGTACCGCATGAACGTCAAGCGCAAGAAGATCTACGAGGGCAAGGCCAAGATCCTGTACGAGGGTCCCGAGCCCGGCACGCTGATCCAGTATTTCAAGGACGACGCCACCGCCTTCAACGGCGAGAAGAAGGCCCAGCTCGAGGGCAAGGGCGTAATCAACAACCAGATCAGCGAATTCATCATGTCGCGCCTGAACGGCATCGGCGTGACGAACCACTTCATCAAGCGTCTGAACCTGCGCGAGCAGCTGATCCGCGAAGTCGAGATCATTCCGCTGGAAGTGGTCTGCCGCAACGTGGTCGCCGGCTCGATGAGCAAGCGTCTCGGCATCGCCGAGGGCACGCCCCTGCCCCGCTCGATCATCGAGTTCTACCTGAAGAAGGACGAGCTCAACGATCCGATGGTCACCGAGGAGCACATCACGGCGTTCAACTGGGCCTCGACCCAGGAGCTGGACGACATGCTGGCGATGACGGTGCGCGTGAACGACTATCTGTCGGGCATGTTCGGCGCCGTCGGCATCCAGCTGGTGGACTTCAAGATCGAGTTCGGTCGCATCTGGGAGAACGACTTCGCCCGCGTGATCCTGGCCGACGAGATCAGCCCGGACAGCTGTCGCCTGTGGGACATGACGACCGGCGAGAAGCTGGACAAGGACCGCTTCCGCCGCGACCTGGGCAACGTCATCGAAAGCTACACCGAAGTGGCGCGCCGTCTGGGAATCATGAAGGGCATGCCGACCGTGATCCAGGGAGGACTGCACTGATGGCCGTCAAAGTTAAGGTGCACGTCTTCCTGAAGCCGGGCGTGCTGGACGTTCAGGGCAAGGCCGTCGAAGGCGCCCTGCACGGTCTGGGCTGGGCCGGCGTCGCCAACGCCCGCGTCGGCAAGCTGATCGAGTTCGATTTCGACGGCGAGGGCGATCCCGCCGCCGAGGCGAAGCGCATGTGCGAAACCCTGCTGGCGAACACGGTCATCGAAAGCTACCGGATCGAGGTCGCTTGAACCGGATCGGCAAGTTGCTGGTCGCCCTGTTCGTGCTGGCCTGCTGTCTTGTCTTCGCGGGCGCCCTGGCCGGCGGCCTGATGGACGACAGCGCCTTTACGCAGGCCGCCAAGGACGCCGCGCACTAGCGGTCGTCACGGCGCCGGGGCATCCTCCACCGACGCGGGTGGAGGACCTGGCTTGAGAATCCCGATCTTGATCGCCGGCGTCCTGACGCTGGCCGGCGGAGTGGCCGCTCAGGCGCAGACGGCGACGGATCCTGCATCCGACGGCCTCTGGCAGGCAGCGCACGCCTGCGGAAATCAACCCGACCGACAGGCCTGCTGGCGGCGGGTGGCGGCGACCTGGCCCTCGCCCCTTCGGACACCCGGCACATCCGACGAGTCGGTCGACCTTCCGCCCGAGTTTGAGACGGTCGCGGCGTCCGGCGACGCGTTCGGCGACCTGGCGGCCCGGACGGTCACGCGGCTGGCGTCCGGCGACCCGCCGGCGGAGGCGCTCGAGGCTTTGAAGGCCCTCCCGGTTCTGGATCCGGCGTTTGTTCCCAATCCCCTGTCCGACATGTCGATCGTGTTCGGGCGGCTGGACGCCTATGCCTTGGTGGCTTCAGTCGTCCGGGAGCGGGGGCTGGCGGAGGCGGAGCGGGCTGTGCTGGCGGCATGGGAGGCCGATTTGCCGGCCGACTCGGCGGGGGTGTCCGACAGCGGCGCGGAGACGCTGGCTGCGGACTTCGCCCGGCTGGGCGATCACGCGGCGGTCGAGCGGGTTCTGACGACGCTTGAGCCGGAGAATGCGCCCCAAGCGGTCAGAGAACTGGTCCGGCATGGCCGGCTGGACGCCGCGACGGCGGTGGCGGCCCGGATGACCCCCGCCGAGCGCGAGGCGGGCCTGCGGCGCGAGGCGACGATCGAGCTTGAGCGCTACAGAACCCGGGTCTTGCCACTGATGCAGGCGGCGATGCGGCGGCAGCTGGAAGGAGAGGTCGCCGACCTGCCGGCGTCGGAACGGCCGGCCGCGCTTGCAGCTCTTGAAGAGATGCTGGGGCTCGACGAAGCGATGGTGGCCCAAGGCCTCGCGGACGAAGACTGGCGCGGTCGTGCGAGGGATGAGGTGGAGGATGCGCGGGCGACCCTGGTGCGCGCCGCCGTGACGGCAGGTCGAACCGACATTGCGCGACCGCTGGCGCTGGCGATGTGGGACGAGCCGGTGAACAGGGACGTGACGGGCGCGAACGCGCTGATGGTCGCCCTGCCGGTTCTCGCCGGGCCCGAGGCGCCCGACGCGGCCGCGCGACTGACCGAGGCCGAACGCCGCCTGCGGGGCCGGGACCGGCGGACATTCCCGCTGAAGATCCTCTACGACAGCTGGGTCCGGATCGGCCGGCAGGATCAGGCGGACGCCCTGTTGCAGCGCTGGCGGGGTTTCGCCGAACGCCAGCCGGAGGCGGAGATGAATTCGATCGGCGCCGATCTGGCCCGGATCCTGATTGCGCGGGACGAGGTTGCAGCGGCCGAACGTGTGCCGGCGTTCAACGTGTTGATGCTGCTGCAGCATGACCGGGAGGCGGGCGTCGGCGCCGCGCGGCTCGAGGAGCGAATCGCCGGGCGGGACTATGAGACCCAGCGCACGATGCTGGGCGACTGCAGCTATGGCGCACCCGTCCATGGTGCGTTCGATATGGCCGAGGCCTGTATTCGCCGCCGGATGGCCTACTCCGAAATCCTGCCGCTGGAGCGATGGGGCATCGCCCAGGCGCTGGTCAATCTGGGCGTCGAGCTGGCGCGCAAGGGCGATCACGGCCGGGGTGAGGCCCTGATCGCGGAGGGGCTGGCCTTCAGCCCGGGGCCGCCCGAGCCCTTTATGTCCAGCGACATTTCGGTCGATATCGCCCTGGAGACCATCGTCGGGCCGCCGGCCGCTGAAGCCCCTCGCGCCCTGATGCGTTAAAAGACCTCGCCAACCCGGGAGACCCGCATGACCTTCACCCTGACCTCGAACGACATCACCGACGGCGGCGTGCTGCCCGACGCGCAGGTGCAGGCGAAGGGGAACACCTCGCCGCATCTGGCGTGGTCTGGCGCGCCGGAGGGAACGAAGAGCTTCGCGATCACCTGCTACGACCCCGATGCGCCGACGGGCTCGGGTTTCTGGCACTGGACGGTGGCGAATATCCCGGCGGACGTCAGCGACCTGGCGACCGGGGCCTCGTCGGGCGGTCTGCCCAAGGGCGCGGTCGAGGGCCGGACGGACTATGGCGACGTCGGCTTCGGCGGGGCCGCCCCGCCTCCGGGCCACGGCCCGCACCGCTACATCTTCACCGTCTTCGCCGTAGACGTGGACAGCCTTCCGGTCGGCAATGAGGACTCGGGCGCAAAGTACGGGTTCAACCTGCACTTCCATACGCTGGCCAAGGCCACGATCACGGCGACCTATGAGAACAAGGGCGAAGGTTGAGATGCGGGCGCGCCTGACGGCGATTCTGCTGGCGGCCGCCGTCGCCCTGCCCGTCGCGGCGCAGGAGCCGCCGGCACAGCGGTCGTTGCCGGTCGTCGAGGGCGTCGCGGCCAGCGATGCGCCATGGCGGCGAGCGGTAGCCGATCATGTCGAAGCGCACTTTCGCCACCCCGGCTGGGGCGCGCGGCATGCGGAGCGCAACTATCTGTCGGCGCATGCGATCGCCCGGGCCGAAGGACTGGCCGTCGATGACGACGTGCTGTTCGCCGCCTCGTATCTGCACGACTGGGGCGGGCTGAAGCCATTTGCGGTCGAGGGCGCGGCGCACGAGCAGCGCTCGGTTGAACTGGCCGAGCCCTTCCTGCGCGAGGCGGGCTTCCCGATGGAGAAATGGCCGGGCGTCCGCGAGGCGATCCTCGCGCATGTGCCGGCGGGGCAGCCCGCGTCGCCGGAGGCGATCGTCCTGCGCGACGCCGACCTGATCGATTTCCTCGGCGCCGAAGGCGTCGCGCGTCTGCTGGCGGCGACAGAGGACGACCGGGCTGACATGGATCAGGCCCTGCGCTGGATCGAGGGTTTCGCCGACAGCCTGCCGGGGCGGCTGACCACCGCAGAGGCGCGCCGTCTGGCCGACCCGCGTGCGGCTTATATGAAGGCGTTTCTGGTGCAGCTTCGGTCCGAGCTTCCGGCCGGTTCGAGACCCTGACCGGCGGCGAACACAAAGGTTGATCGAAGACGTCGCCTTCGGCGGTTGAACCTGCGGCGGAACAGCCCATGTTGCAGCGCAACAAGAACGCCCTCCCCAAGGCTCATCGATGACTTCCCCCGACTGCGTCGCGTGTGGCGACGACCTTGCGCCCGAGAACGCTCCGCGCAGCGCCGGCGCGATCGCCCTGACCCTGATCGCACTGGCCATGGGCGGGTTCGCGATCGGGATCACCGAGTTCGCCGCCATGAGCATCCTGCCGGACTTCGCCCGTGGCTTGGGCGTCGACGAGCCGACGGCGGGGCATGCGATCAGCGCCTATGCCGCCGGCGTCGTGGTCGGGGCCCCGATCCTCGCGGCGTTCGGGGCCCGGTTCCCGCGCTGGCTGCTGCTGATCGGCCTGATGGGCCTGTTCGCCGTCGCCAACATCCTGAGCGGCCTGTCGCCGAACTTCGAGACCATGCTGGTGTTCCGATTCCTCAGCGGACTGCCGCACGGCGCCTATTTCGGCGTGGCGGCGCTGGTGGCGGCTTCCACCGTGCCGCTGAAGTTTCGCACGCGCGCGGTGTCGACCATCCTGATGGGCCTGACGGTCGCGACGGTGCTGGGCGTGCCGGTCGTCAACCTGATCAGTCAGGCGCACGGCTGGGAGTGGACCTTCCACATCGTCGGCGGCATCGCCGTTCTGACCATGGCGCTGGTGGCCCTGTTCGCGCCGCGCGATCCGCCGCATCCGGGAGCCAGCCCGCTGCAGGAGCTGAGGGCGCTGAAGAACCGGCAGGTGTGGCTGACGCTGGGGGTCAGCGCGATCGGCTTTGGCGGCATGTTCGCAGTCTATGCCTACCTCGCCTCGACCCTGCGCGAGGTGACCCATGTGGGACCGCATATCCTGCCCTGGGTCTTCGCCGTATTCGGCGTCGGCATGTTCAGCGGCAACATCCTGGGCGCCTGGGCCGGCGATCGTTTCGGCTTCCCGGCGGCGGCGGGTGTGCTGATCTGGAGCGCCGTGGCGCTGGCCTTCTACCCGCTGGCCTCGCAGCACTTGTGGTCGATGCTTGTGGTCGTGCTGTGCGTCGGTGCGGGCGGCGGCCTGGGCTCGATCCTGCAGACGCGGCTGATGGACGTGGCCGGCGAGGCGCAGGTGCTGTCGGCGGCGCTGAACCACTCGGCGTTCAACACCGCCAATGCGCTGGGGCCGTTGCTGGCCGGTGCAGCGGTCACGGCCGGCTTCGGCTGGGCCTCGACAGCCTGGGTTGCGGTGGCGCTGACGCTGGGCGGTCTGGCGATCTGGGTGTGGGCCTGGCTGGATGGAAAACGCACAGCCGTCGCGCGCTGATGTTGCCGGTTCGTTCTCGCCATGGTAGCGTGAACGCCATGGCGAACGTGACGAACGATCTGCTGTACGAAGTCCTCAAGGCGATGCAGACGCGCCTTGATCGGCTCGACGACTCCATGGGCGAGGTCAAGGGAGAGCTCCAGGCGATCCGCGGGCACCTGAGCGCCACAAGTCAGGACATCTCGACCATCTACCAGATCACGACCCGGCAGGATCAGCGTCTGGAGCGTATCGAGACCCGTCTGGGACTTCTCGAACCCGCGCACTGACATTCCGCGCGAACCCTGCTAAACGCCCGCGCCATGAGCGCAGCCGTCATCGTCTTCCCGGGTTCCAACTGCGATCGCGACTGCAAGGTCGCCGTCGAACGCTCCACCGGCGAACAGGTGCAGATGGTCTGGCACCAGGAGACGGAACTGCCGTCGGGCCTGGACCTGATCGTCCTGCCGGGCGGCTTCTCCTATGGCGACTATCTGCGCTGCGGCGCCATGGCGGTGCAGTCGCCGGTCATGCAGGCGGTGAAAAAGGCCGCCGACGACGGCGTCACCGTCGTGGGCATCTGCAACGGCTTCCAGATCCTGTGTGAAGCCGGGATGCTGCCGGGCGCGCTGCTGCGCAACTCGGGCCTCAAGTACGTCTGCAAGCCCATCAGCCTTACGGTCGCCAACGGCCAGACCCGTTTCACCTCAGGCTATCAGGGCCAGCGCGAGGTCGTCATGACCCAGGGCAATGGCGACGGAAACTATTTCGCCGACGCCGAGACGCTGGCGCGCCTTGAGGGCGAGGGCCAGGTGGTCTTCCGCTATGTCGACAATCCGAACGGCTCGGTCGCCGACATCGCCGGCATCCAGAACGCCCGCGGCAATGTGCTGGGCATGATGCCCCACCCGGACCGCGCCTTCGAGGCAGAGCTGGGTTCGGCCGACGGCGCGACCCTGTTCCAGAGCATCTACAACGCCGCCTGATCCGGCGCGCCGGGAACGGCCAGGCGCGGCTGGCGGTTAGTCTCCTCAACCAGAGGAGACGACCATGTCCTACATCGAAGGCTTCGTGACCCCGGTTCCTACGGCGAACCGTGACGCCTATCGCAATCACGCCGAGGAGGCGTCCGAGCATTTCAAGCGGCTGGGCGCGATCCGGCTGGTCGAGTGCTGGGGCGATGACATTCCGGACGGACAAGTCACCGACTTCCGCAAGGCGGTGCAGGCGAAGGACGACGAGACGGTCGTCTTCAGCTGGATCGAGTATCCGGATCGCGAGACCCGCGATCGGGTCAACGCCGCCATGGAGAGCGATGAGGGCATGCAGTCGATGTCGGGCGAGATGCCCTTCGACGGCCGCCGCATGTTCTGGGGCGGGTTCGAGCAGATCGTGAACCGCTAGACGCCCCAGGCAGGAGCGGCCTTGCCGTAGCTGTCGATCGACTCGAACATCGAGGAGACCAGATCACGCTCCTCGGCGGTCAGTTCCGGCTTCCAGACGTCGAAGATCAGGATGGTGCGGTCCAGACCGCTGTCGTTGCGCGCCTCGTGCTCGACGGTGTCGTCGAAGGCCCAGCCCTGCCCTTCCCTCCACTCGCGCACGTCGTTACCGACGCGGAAGCGGCTGCCCGGCGGGGCGATGAGCGGCAGGTGGCAGATCAGCCGGACGTTGATCAGTCCGTGATGCGGCGGGATGCGTGCGCCGCCGCCGAGTTTGGAGAACAGGATCGAGGGCGTCCGGCCCGGCACGCGGCACAGGGGCACGGAGGCCAGCGCCTCCATGGTGCGCGGACAACGGCGAGCCACCTCCTCCTGCTCGACCCCATCCTTCCAGAGAAACAGGGCGCTCCAGTCGGGGTTGTCGATCATGCCGGCGGTGTCGCTGTTCGCCCGGTCCTGGCGGCTTTCGACGTAGGGACGGAAGCGTTCGGGTTCGGTCAGGAGCGCCTGAAGCTCGGCTCGGATGTCGTTCGTGGCGGCCTCGACCCCGGCCATCCATGGCAGTGTCTCGCGCGGCTGGTACTGAACCTGCGGCAGGCCGGGGAAAAGGTAGAACAGGGGCTGTGACAGGTAGAGCTGTTTGCGGCCCGCCATCAGGTCCAGCGACTGGGCGAACCGCTCGCTGGAGGTGACCGGATCGAAGCCGGCGGCGGTCAGGCTGTCGGTCAGATGATCCTCGAACCGGCGCTTCTGCTCCTGGGTGGCCGCGTGAACGCGGCGCAGTTGGGCGACGAGTTGGGGCGCGAGGCCGCGGCCGTCTCCTGCCGTGCGGAGCGCGAGATTGTAGAAGGTGGTCGCCGTCCGGCCATCGCCGAGACCGAGCAGCGCATCGCCCTTCGCGATCAGGGCCGGAATGTCGCGCGGGTCGACGGCCAGACGGCGCTCGGCCTCGGCTATGCGCTGTTGCAGGATGCTGGCCGGTTCGTTCCCCATGCGGGGATCGGACGGCGGCCAGCCCCGAAGTCAAGGGGCGACGTTCGAGGTTCGGTCGGTCGTCCCGCCGGTGTCGACGTCGGTTTCTTCCTCGCCGTCGTCGACGTCGGGCGTGCGAACGCCACCGGGATCGCGTTGGGCCTGCAGTTCGCGCTCGCCAAGCCCGAGGCCCTGTTCACGGGCACGATCGGCCTGAACGGTGTCGGTTTCGAAGTGAGGGGTTTCGGCGGGCGGGGTCTGTTTCGGATCGGTCATCGGGGGTTCTCCTGTTGCTCCCATCTCAACAGGTCGCGAGCAGCGCCGGTTCCGGTGAACCGAATGGCCACGCCGGGCGTAATGGCTGCATGACCGAGATTCTCCGCCCGACCTCCGCCCAGAAACAGCGCCGCCTGATCGTGCTGGCTCTCGCCGTCCTTTCCGTCGTCGTCGCCTATGCGCAGATGGGCTTCGGCATCGGCCAGACACCCGAGCAGTTTGCCGCGGACAGCGACGCCACCCTGCGGGTAGCCGGCTACGCTTTCGCGATCTGGGGTGTCATCTACGCCGGGCTGATCGTTTACGCGGTGCGTCAGGCCCTGCCGGCGACAGGGGAGAGCCGGCTGATCAACAGGCTCGGCTGGCCCTCGGGGCTGGCCTTGCTGGGCATCGGGCTGTGGATCGTGGCCTCGGCCATGGACTGGGAGGGCGCGACGGTCGGGCTGATCTTCATGGCCCTGCTGGCGCTCATGATCCCCATGGCGCAGGAGGCGGCCACGATCAGGGCCCTGCCGCTGAAGCATCGCGACCGCTGGATGGTGGTCTGGCCGCTGGCCCTGCTGGGCGGCTGGCTGACCGTGGCGTCGCCGCTGAACCTGATCACCGTCCTGACCGGCAACGGCGACCTGCCGGCCATGCTGTCGCCGACGGCATGGGCAATGATCGCCATCGTGTCCGCAGGTCTGGTCACGCTGGCGATGAGCGCGGCGCTGAGGACCGTGGCGTGGTCGATCCCGGTGGCCTGGGGTCTGGTCGGCGCCTTTGTAGCCGAGCAGGAACGCAATCCGCCGTTGGCCATGGTGGCGGCGGCCGCGGCGGTCGCGGTGCTGGTCGGCGCGATCCTGCTGAGCCTCGCCTTCCGTCGCCGGGTCGAACGACCCGCCCACGCCTGAGAAGACGTCGGCCGGTCCTTACGTTTCGCGCCGAGTCCGGCTATGAGGCCCGGCCATGAGCGCTCCCCAGAAGACCATGGCCGAACTGGCCGCCGAATACGGCTTGGCCCCCAATGAGTACCAGGTCGTCCTCGACCGGCTGGGCCGCGAGCCCAACCACGTCGAACTGGGCGTCTTCTCGGTGATGTGGTCCGAGCACTGCTCGTACAAGTCGTCGAAGATTCACCTCGGCAAATTCCCGACCACCGGCGATCGCGTCATCTGCGGACCGGGCGAGAACGCCGGGGTCATCGACATCGATGACGGCGACGCCTGCATCTTCAAGATGGAGAGCCACAACCACCCGTCCTACATCGAACCCTATCAGGGCGCGGCGACGGGCGTGGGCGGCATCATGCGCGACGTCTTCACCATGGGCGCGCGCCCGGTGGCCCTGCTGAACGCCCTGCGCTTCGGCGATCCGTCGCACGAGAAGACGAAGCGTCTGGTCTCGGGCGTGGTGTCGGGCATCGGCGGCTACGGCAACTGTGTCGGCGTGCCGACCGTGGCGGGCGAGACGAACTTCCACGCCGGCTACAACGGCAACATCCTGGTCAACGCCATGTGCGTGGGCCTCGCCAGGTCGGACGCCATCTTCTATTCGGCCGCGCCGGCCGCGGGCTTCTCGGTGGTCTATTTCGGATCAAAGACCGGCCGCGACGGCATCCACGGCGCCACCATGTCGTCGGCCGAGTTCGACGACGAGTCCGAGAGCAAGCGCCCGACCGTGCAGGTCGGCGATCCCTTCGCCGAGAAGCTGCTGATCGAGGCGACACTGGAGCTGATGGCCTCGGGCGCGGTCGCCGCCATCCAGGACATGGGCGCCGCTGGCCTGACCTCCTCGTCGGTCGAGATGGCCGGCAAGGGCGGCGTCGGCATCGAGCTGGACATGAACGCCGTGCCCCAGCGCGAAGAGGGTATGACGGCCTACGAGATGATGCTGTCGGAATCGCAGGAGCGGATGCTGGCGGTCCTGAAGCCGGGCCGCGAGGCGGACGGTGAGCGCATCTTCAAAAAGTGGGGCCTGGACGCCGCCGTCATCGGCAAGACCACCGACACCGGCCGTCTGGTGCTGAAGCACCATGGCGAGACAGTCTGCGACGTGCCGCTGGCCCCGCTGTTCGACGACGCCCCGATGTACGACCGTCCGTGGGTCCAGCCGGAGTTGCAGCCGCGCCTCGATCCGAAGGAAGTGCCCGCTCCGGAGAGCTGGCCCGACGCCGTGCTGAACGTCGTCTGCTGCCCGGACATGGCGTCCAAGCGCTGGATCTGGGAGCAGTACGATCGCCACGTGATGGCCGACACCCTGCACGACTCGGCGACCGGCGCGGACGCCGGCGTGGTGCGCGTGCACGGGACCGACAAGGGTCTGGCGGTCACCAGCGACTGCACCCCGCGCTATGTGCAGGCCGACCCCTATGAGGGCGGCAAACAGGCGGTGGCGGAGGCCTGGCGTAACCTGACGGCCGTAGGTTCGCGCCCGATCGCGATCACCGACAACCTGAATTTCGGCAATCCGCAGCGCCCCGAGATCATGGGCCAGATCGTGCGCGCCATTGATGGTATGGCCGAGGCCTGCCGCGAGCTGGACTTCCCGGTCGTGAGCGGAAACGTGTCGCTCTACAACGAGACCAACGGGGTCGCGATCCCGCCGACGCCGACCGTCGGCGCCGTGGGCCTGCTGTCCAACTATGACGTCGTGACCGGCTTTGGCGGCATGGCCGAGGGCGATGTGCTGGTGCTGATCGGCGAGACGCACGGCGAGCTGGGCTCGTCCATCTATCTGCGCGAGGTGCTGGGCCGCGAGGACGGCGCGCCGCCGCCGGTGGATCTGAAGCTCGAGCGCAAGACCGGCGACTTCGTGCGCGAACTGATCGAGGCCGGCGACCTGACCTGCGTGCACGACCTGTCGGACGGCGGTCTGATCGGCGCGGCGGCGGATCTGGCGCTGGCGTCGGATTGCGGCGTCGAGCTGGACGCCACCTCGGCGACCCATGCCCATGTCTTCCTGTTCGGCGAGGATCAGGCCCGCTACCTGACGGCCGTCAGCGATCCGACCGACGTCATCGCCAAGGCCCAGGCCGCCGGCCTGCACGCCTCGGTCGTCGGTCGCGCCAAGGGCACGGATTTCGCCTCGGGCGAGCTGTTCCGCATACCGCTGGAGCACCTGCGCGAGATGCACGAGAGCTGGATGCCGAACTGGATCGAAGGACGCGGCTGATGCGTATCGCCGCCGCCCTGCTGACCGCGCTCGCCCTTTCCGCCTGTGACGGCGGAGGCGATCCTGTGAACCAGGCCCTGCGAGATACGGCCTCGGCCAATCACGCCGCGCAGGTCAAGGACGGCGCGGTGTCCGCCTCGCCTCACGCCGGTCATGCCACACCGGGCGCGCCGACGGCGGGCGACCGCGCCTTCGCCGCTTCCGAAGCCTCGATGCACGAGAAGATGGCCGCCGCTTCGGGCGAGACGGTCGATCAGGCCTATATCGCCAAGATGATCGCCCACCACGAAGGCGCGGTCGAAATGGCCGAGGTCGCCCTGCGCGACAGCCGCGACCCGGAAATCCGCCGTATGGCCCAAGCCGTGGTCGATGCGCAGACCCGCGAGATCGCCGAGATGCGGGCGTGGAGATCATCCGCCGAATAGCGGCGCTCGTCGAAAGTTCGCCGCTCCGCCTCTATTGTGTCGGGCCGACGCGCTATCCTGCCCAGAATCCGAACCGGAAAGATCGGGATTTCATGAAGGTCGCGATCGTCCTGCCGCCGGGCTGCCAGTTTTCGGCGGCGCGGCCGAACTCGATGGAAACCGTCGTGCGCACGCTGGCGGCCGCGGCATGCGACGAGCAGACGTTGCGCATCTTCTGCGATGCCGGGGCGGAGGAACGCGATCCCCGGGCCTGGCCGCTGCCCTCGGGGCTCGGGCGGTCCCGCGCGCTGGTGAGGGCGTTGCAGGCGTTTGAACCCGACATCATCGAATTCCACCAGAACTCCCGTTTTGCGGCACGACTGGCGCAACGGTTTCCGGACGCCGTCCGCATCCTCTACAGGCACAATGACGTCCGGCCGCCACGGGGGGCCTTCGCCGCGTGGCGATATCGTCAGCGGTACGAGCCCTTCGATGGACTGGTCTTCGTCAGCCAGGCGTCACAGAACGCATTCGTGGACGCCTTTCCCGAGTTTGCGGACCGGGCGTTCACCATCCGCAACCCGATCGATGTCGGCCTCTGGGGGGCGTCGCCGGAGAACCGCGAGAAGCTGATCGTCTTCTCCGGCAGGGCAATTCCGGAAAAGGGCGTCGACCTGCTGTGTCGCAGCCTGCCGGAGGTTCTGGAGCGTCATCCGGAATGGCGCGCGAAGATGTTCCTCGGCGACTGGAGCAAGCACGCGAAGTGGGCAGCGCCTCACGTCGAGCAAATGCTGGCCCGAAGCGACCGCATCACAGTCCACCGGCACGCCCCGCTGGCCGAAGTGCGCGAGGCGACGCGGCGCGCCGCCATCGCCGTGACGCCATCCGTCTGGGCCGAGCCGCTCGGGCTGTCCGCGCTGGAGGCGCACGCGGCTGGGGCCGCGCTGGTCTCGTCCGGGCGCGGCGGGCTGAAAGAGGTCAGCGGCCCCCACGCCCTCTATGTCGATCCGCTGGATGAAACGACGCTAGGGCAGGCGATCGAGCGTCTGATCCTCGATCCGGATGAGCGCCTGAGATTGGCTCGCGGCGGCCAGACCTATGTGGCCGACGTACACGCGCCGGCTGTCCGCGCCGTCGAACTGAAGGATTTGAGGCGCAGTCTGATTCTGGCGAAAGCCGTGCGGTCTAGCTGACCACCGGCACCGCCTGACTCAGGCGGCCGCCGACACGGATCGGCTCGACACGGGTGGCCAGGCCCGTGCGGTCGTCGGTCTCGACATAGACGCCGCAGATGGTCGCCGGGCCGTGGGCCGGGGTGTAGCGACCACCCGAGATGCGGGTCGTGAAGCGCCGCAGGGGCTCTTCCTTGTCGTTGCCGATGACGGAATCGTAGTCGCAGCAGCCGCCGGCGTCGGTCTGATAGGCGGTGCCGCCCGGCAGGATCTGGCAGTCGGCGGTCGGGACGTGGGTATGGGTGCCGACCACCAGCGAGGCGCGGCCGTCGCAGAAATGGCCCATGCCCATCTTCTCGCTGGTCGCCTCGGCGTGCATGTCGACGATGATGGCGTCGGCGGCGAGGCCCAGCGGACAGGCGGCCAGTTCCTTCTCCACCGCGCTGAACGGATCGTCCATCGGGTCCATATGGACGCGGCCCAGCACATTCATGACGAGAATGGTCCGGCCCGACTGGGTCTCGAACAGATTGGCCCCGGCGCCCGGCGCATCCATCAGGCGCGGATAGTTGAGCGGACGGATCAGGCGCGGTTCGCGCACGATATAGGTCAGGGCCTCACGCTGGTCCCAGCTGTGGTTGCCCAGCGTCAGGCAGTCGGCCCCGGCCATGAACAGCTCGTTGGCCGTGTGCTCGGTGATGCCGAAGCCGCCGGCGGCGTTCTCGGCGTTGACCACGACGAAGTCGAGCTTCAGGTCGCGCTTGAGGCCGGGCAGGTGATCGGACAGGCCATCGCGGCCGGACTTGCCCACCACATCGCCGAAGAACGCTATTCTCATGGGACGGCCATATACCCGACCTCGGTCAGAACGCCATGCAAACGAACGTCATGGGATTCGAGAGACAGGCCCTCGACCTGCTGGCCGGCATAGGCGACGCCGATGCGCAGAGCTTCGGGGAGGGCCGCGAAGGTCCGATCATAGTAGCCGCCGCCCTGCCCCAGTCGACCGCCTGCTGCGTCGAAGGCCAGCATCGGCGTGAGGATCAGGGCCGGGCTCAGCACCTCGGCCAGAGGCAGGGGAGCCGGTACGCCGATCGCGTCGGGCTCCAGCGGTTCGCCGGGCGTCCACCGGCGGAAGATCATGGCCTCGTCGGGCTGGATCACCACCGGCAGGCAGAGGTCGCGCCCTTGTCGGGCCAGAGCCAGCGACAGGGCGTCCATGTCGATCTCGGAGCCGATGGCGCGATAGACGGCGACGGGATCGCCGGGCGGCAGGGCCTCGACATGCTCCGCGAGCCGGGAGGCGGCCATAGGGTCCAGGCCAGCCAGTCGCTTGCGCTGGGCCCGCATGCTCGCCCGGATCTCGGCCTTGTCGGTCATGGGGATGGGGTAGCCTATTGAAGAGCCGGTAGCTATCGGGCGAGCGTGAAGCCGCCACCCCTCCACCATGCTCCGCATGGTCCCCCTCC
>NZ_BAAAGA010000001.1:28934-104307 GCF_039523815.1 Brevundimonas kwangchunensis
GGGGGGAACTTCGTCCGCGCTCAAGCAGTGAGGCTCCGCGAGCCGAGCGATAGCGCAAAAGGAGAGAAGGTGGCGGCGCCGCGAGGACCGTGAGGAACTGTTCAATCCTCTCGACCTGGGTAGCCAGGTGGGCTCCGTGTGCCCGGGCCCTCGAGCCCAAACAGGGACAGATCCCTTCGAGTGAATTAAGGCCGGGAGGATATGTCGTCCTCGACGTGAGCCGCAGCATGACCCGCCGGGGATCAAGATAGTCGTTCGGCCGCCTCCGCGCCAGTGGTCCGGCGAGGATGGGCGCCGACGATGGCGCGAAGGGCGCCGTCGATGTCGGGATGGCGGAAGCGGAAGCCGGTCGCCAGCGCCCTCCCGGGCACGACCCTCTGGCCGCCCAGCAGCAGTTCGTCCGCGAAATCGCCCAGCGCGAGCCGCAGCGGCAGGGCCGGCGCGGCCAGCAGGGACGGCCGGTTCAGGGCGCGGCCCAGAGCCGAGCTGAACACCCGGCTGGTGACCGGCTCTGGCGCCGTGGCGTTCATCGGGCCGGAGACGCGCGGATCGTTCACGGCGTGCAGGATCAGGCGCACGCAGTCGTCCAGCGCGATCCACGACATCCACTGGCGGCCGGAGCCCATCGGGCCGCCGAGGCCGAACTCGAACAGCGTCAGCAGGCGGGACAGCATGCCGCCGTCGGCGCCCAGCACCAGACCGATACGCAAGGTGACGACGCGGACGCCGAGCGCCTGCGTCCGCAGTGCCGCCTGCTCCCACACATGGCACAGGCGATGGCTGAAACAGGGATTGGCCGGGCCTGTCTCGTTCAGGACCTCCTCGTCGTGCAGGCCGTACCAGCCGATGGCGGAGCCGCTGACCAGCACCTGCGGCCGCACCTCCAGCCGGGCGATCAGGCGACGGACGTCGCGGGTCATCTTCAGGCGGGAGCGCAGGATCCGGCGGCGCTTGGTCAGCGTCCAGAAGCCGTCGCTGATCGGCTCCCCGGCCAAGTTCACCACCGCGTCGATGCGCGAGTCGTCTGCGATCTGGTTCAGGTCGGTGACTATGCGGATCGGCATCGGCAGGTCGGCAGTCTTCGGGTTGCGGACCAGAGCCGTCACCTCGTGGCCTGCGCCGATCAGGGCCGCGATCAGGCGACGGCCGATGAAACCCGTGGCCCCGGTGACCAGCACGCGTCGGCGGCCGGCCAATTCGCGTCCCATCAGCGCCGGATCGGACTGGACCAGCCGTTCGGAGCGCGCGCTGGCCAGCAGGTCGCGGAAGCCGAAGACCGCGACACCGGCGGCCGCCACGGACGCGAGCAGGCTCCACCAGCCATGGGAGACCGCGACCAGCCCCGCCGGCTCGCCGGACCAGACCAGCAGCGAAGGCGTCAGCAGGGCGAGGATGGCGCCATAGTTCAGGGCCAGCAGGGTGTGGGTGACGCGCTCTGTCGCCGGGAGGCGGCGGGTGCGGTCCTCCTCCACAAAGTCGGTCAGGGTGATGACTACCTCGACCGCCAGCAGAACCAGAACCGCAATGGCCACCACACCACGCGGCTCGGCCCAGCCGATCATCAGGAAGAGGCCGGCATAGATCAGGTTGCGCACGCCGTGCAGACGCAACTCCGCCTTCTGGGACGGCTTCCACGCCAGACGCTCGGTCAGTTCGTGATGAAACAGGGTGTCGAAGGCGCCCATGGCGATCTGGAGCGCCAGCAGGATCCAGAGCAGGTCGGTCATCTCAGGCCTCCGCGGCCGGGGGATCGTGGAAGACGGCGTCCTGTGCGATCAGGCGGCCGAAGGCGGGATGGTCCAGCGCCAGGGTGAAGGCGAAACGACCCTCGCCGAGGTCGCGGTGAACGATGGTCAGATCGCCGGGCCGGGCCCAGCGCGGGAAACGCAGGCGGACCGGGCCGACATCGACAAAGTAGAAGGCGCTGCGGAAGACCAGCGCCTCGTCCTCGACCGTGACGGTCAGGGCCATGCCGACACCGGCGCCGACGTGTTCCTCAAGCCCTGTCGGGCCGGCGAAGCGCTTGGCGCTGTGAATGACCTGCGGAAAGCCGTCCTTGCTGACGTACATCCGGCTCCAGACCTGCCCCTGACCGACCGCGTCCTCGGTGACCGTGACCACGGCGGCGTCGGGGCGGAAGACCAGCGGCAGGGGCGCGCCGATCAGACGGGCGGCCTGGCTGAGCAGCCAGCCGAGGTGGTTGACGCGGATGTCGACGACCTCGCCCCGGTAGACGACGGTCGCCCCGCCCTTCATCCGCTTGGAGAAACGGCGGCGGACGGCGGCCGGAAGGCTGGCCCAGTCCGCAGCGGGGAGCAGGGCCCGAAAGCGAAGGTCGGCCAGTTCGCCCTGCGGCGGAACCCGGTCTTCCCTGATCGCGGCGGCGGCCTGCATTCTCCCCTCCCCTTCCTCTATCGCCCGCCGGGTATGAGCGTCGCGATGCGCGCGCCCAGTTTCAGCAGGGCCATCAGCTTGGGCCGGGCCACCGTGGTGATCTGGCCGTACCAACGGTCGATGGTCTCGGTGAACTCCAGCATTTCCTTCAGCCGCTTCAGCGCGACCGGATGCACGTTCGGATCATTTTCCGCCTCGGCGACGCATTGGCGCAGGGTTTCGAGGGCGGGATCGATCTCCTTGGCCTTGCGACCGGCGGCGATCCGGGAGGCGACCTCCCAGACGTCGGTCTCGGCCTCGAAGTGATCGCGACGGTCGCCCCGGATCGGCACCCGACGGATCAGGTTCCAGTTCAGCAGCTCCTTCAGGGAGTTGGAGACATTGGACCGCGCCATCTCCAGCGCCGTGGCGATGTCCTCGGCCGTCATCGGGCGCTCGGCCGTCATCAGGAAGGCGTGGATCTGGGCAACTGAACGATTGACGCCCCAGAAGCCGCCCATCTCGCCCCAATGCAGGACGAAGCGTTCGACCGATCCGGGAAGTTTTGTTGTTTCTGTCATGACAGAAATATCAGACAGAACGAGACGCACGTCAAGCGGCGGCCTGTCGCAGGGCTTGTTCAGGCGTCAGAGGCCTTGAGCGATTTTTTCGAGTCGGGCGGCGACGGCGTTCAGGGCTTCCGCCACGCCGTCGGTGGACGCCGCTGCCTGTGCAGCCGGAGCCGCGGGGGCCCCATTGCCGCGACGGGCCTCGGTCAGTTCGTCGGCCAGCATCAGGCCGGCCATCAGGAACAGGCGCAGGTCGCCGACATGGCCGACGTCGCCCGCGACCTGACGGACGTGGGAGTCGAACTCGTTGGCCAGCTGACGCACGCGGTCTTCCTGACCATCAGCGCAGCCGACGGCGTAGGGGCGTCCGTTGATCTCTACGGTGACCGTCGCCATCAGCGCGTCTCCTGCTCGGAGAGGGTCTCGCGAATCGCCTCGGCGGCGCGGGACAGGGCCTCGGCGGCGTCGCGACCGGCGGCTTCCAGCTCGTGGATGCGGGCGCGGTCGGTCTCGCTGGAGGGCTGGGGCGCGAACAGATCGTCGTCGGGCACGCGGCTGGACCCCGCGGCCCGGCTCTTCAGGTCGAGCAGGCGGCGTTCGAGCAGGGCCAGCGCCCTGTCGACACGATCCTTTGCGGCCGTTGCAGCATCCATCCGGTCAGAACCTCCAGAATCCGTATAGAACCCGCGCGCGCGTCGGGGTAAAGCGGCGCGCCTCCCTTTTTCCGCACTCCGACGAAAGGTCCTCCCCGTGACCGACGCCAAAGCCGTATCCGAGAAGGCCACCCCGAAGCAGATGGCGGATGCGATCCGCGTACTGGCGATGGATGGCGTAGAAAAGGCGAAGAGCGGTCACCCGGGCATGCCGATGGGCATGGCGGACGTGGCGACCGTGCTGTTCTCGAAATTCCTGAAGTTCGACGCGAGCCGCCCCGACTGGGCCGACCGCGACCGCTTCATCCTGTCGGCCGGCCACGGCTCGATGCTGATCTACGCCCTGCTGCACCTGACCGGATACAAGGCGGCGACCAAGGAAGAGCTGTCGAACTTCCGCCAGTGGGGCTCCAAGACCGCCGGCCACCCCGAGTACGGTCATATGCCGGGCGTCGAGGTCACCACCGGTCCTCTGGGTCAGGGCCTGGCCACCTCGGTCGGCTTTGCACTCGCTGAACGCCACCTCGCGGCCAAATACGGTGACGATCTGGTGGATCACCGCACCTGGGTCGTCGCCGGCGACGGCTGCCTGATGGAAGGCGTGTCGCAGGAGGCCATCGCTCTGGCCGGCCGTCTGAAGCTGAACAAGCTGCACGTCCTGTGGGACGACAACGACATCACCATCGACGGCAAGGTCGCCCTGTCGGACGCCACCGACCAGAAAGCGCGCTTCAAGGCCGCCGGGTGGGCCGTGAAGTCGGTCGACGGCCACGACATGAAGGCCATCAAGTCGGCGCTCGCCTGGGCGACCAAGCAGGACAAGCCGACGCTGATCGCGTGCAAGACGAAGATCGGCAAGGGCGCCGCCACCATGGAAGGCAGCCACAAGACGCACGGCGCGGCGCTGGGCGCAGCCGAGATCGCGGCCACCCGTCTGGGGCTGGCCTGGGATCACGACCCGTTCGAGATGCCGGAGACCATCCTGTCGGCCTGGCGCAAGGTCGGTCGTCGCGGCGCCAAGGCCCGCAAGGCCTGGGAAGCCCGCCTGAAGGACTCTTCGCAGGCCGCCGACTTCACCCGCGCGATGAAGGGCGAGCTGCCCGAAGCCGCCTTCGCCAAGCTGGACGCCAAGATCGCCGAACTGGTCGAGACGAAGCCGGCGCAGGCCACGCGCCAGTCGTCGGGCGCGGCCCTGGACGAGCTGTTCGCCGCGGTGCCGGAGCTGGTCGGCGGTTCGGCCGACCTGACCGGCTCGAACAACACCTTCGTCAAGGACACCCCGATCCTCGACGCTCCGACCTACGAAGGTCGCTACATCAACTACGGCATCCGCGAGTTCGGCATGGCAGCGGCGATGAACGGTCTGGCCCTGCACGGCGGCGTCATCCCGTACGGCGGCACCTTCATGGTGTTCTCGGACTACAGCCGTCCGGCCATCCGCCTCGGCGCCCTGATGGGCGTGCGCGCGATCCACGTCTTGACGCACGACTCTATCGGTCTGGGCGAGGACGGCCCGACGCACCAGCCGGTCGAGCATCTCGCCGCCTTGCGCGCCATTCCCAACCTGCTGGTCTTCCGCCCGGCGGACACGGTCGAGGCGATGGAAGCGTGGAAGCTGGCCCTGCAGCACAAGGACAAGCCGTCGGCGCTGGCCCTGTCGCGCCAGAAGACGGCCGCGGTCCGCACCGCCGCCTCGTCGGAGAACCTGACGGCCAAGGGCGCCTATGAGCTGCGCGCTGCCAATGGCGAGGCCAAGGTCACCCTGTTCGCCACCGGCACCGAGGTTCCGCTGGCGCTGGAGGCCGCCGACCGCCTGCAGGCCAACAACATCCCGACCCGCGTGGTCTCGGTCCCCTGCTTCGAGCTCTTCTTCCAGCAGCCCAAGGCCTATCAGGACAACGTCATCGGCCGCGGCACCGTCCGCATCGCCGTCGAGGCCGCAATCCAGCAGGGCTGGGAGCGCTTCATCGGCGAGGACGGCGGCTTCGTCGGCATGACCGGCTTCGGCGCCTCGGCCCCGGCGGAAGTGCTGTACGAGAAGTTCGGCATCACGGTTGAGGCCGTGGTCGCGGCCGCCAAGGCGCGGCTCTGAGCCATGAGCCGCATCGGCGCCGTCAGCCTGCTGGTTCGGGACTATGACGAGGCCATTGCCTTCTATGTCGGGACGCTTGGCTTCGAGCTGACCAGCGACCTCGACATGGGCGGCGGCAAGCGCTGGGTGACGGTGACGCCCAAGGGCGGGCAGACGGCCCTGCTGTTGGCGAAGGCGACGACGCCGGAGCAGGTGGCGCGCATCGGCGATCAGGCCGGCGGCCGGGTCTGGCTGTTCCTCGAGACCGACGACTTCGCGCGGGATCATGCCGCATGGACGGCGGCGGGCGTCACCTTCCGCGAGGCGCCGCGGCACGAGCCCTATGGCGTGGTGGCGGTGTTCGAGGACCTGTACGGCAACGCATGGGATCTGATCCAGCCGGCGGGGGGCCTGTGATGCTGCGTCTGTTCTTCGCTCTGGTCGGCCTGATGGCATTCGCGGCCCCCGCTGCGGCGCAAACGCCCGAGCCGAAGCCGATCGTCATCGGCCAGTCCTTCGCCCTGCCCTCGACCATCTATGGCGGGACGCGCGAGATGAATGTCTGGCTGCCGCCGGGCTATGAGCAGTCGGGCCAGACCTATCCGGTGCTGTATCTGCTGGACGGCGGACAGGCGCAGGACTTTCACCACATCTCGGGCATCGCCCAGTTGGGCACGATCGTCGGGACGACGCGCGATGTGATCGTGGTCGGCGTGGCGTCGGTGGATCGCCGAAACGAGCTGGCCCTGCCGACTGAGAACACCGAACTGATCGCCCGCTATCCGACGCAGGGCCAGTCGGTCCGCTTCCGCCAGTTCCTCGCCGACGAAGTCCTGCCCTTCGTCGAGGCGCGCTATCGCACCAATGGCGAAACGGCCCTGATGGGCGAGTCGCTTGCCGGCCTGTTCGTGGTGGAGACCTTCCTGAAGGAGCCGCAGATGTTCGACAGTTATGTCGCCGTCAGCCCCAGCCTGTGGTGGGATGGTGGACGGCTGGCGCGACAGGCCGGCGCCCATCTGCGTGACCACTCCAACGATCCGCGCACCCTGGTCCTGACCATCGGCGACGAGGGCGGGGAGATGCAGGAGGCGATGGACGTTCTGGTCGGCAACCTGCGCGACTTCGCCATGCCGGGCGTGAGCTGGACCTACGAGCCGCGGCCGACCGAGAGCCACGCGACCATCTATCACGGCGCGGCGCTGGACGCCTTCCGCCGCCTGTACGCCCTGCCCGCCCCAGAGTGACCCCGGAGACGACGATGAAGCTCGGCACCCCGCTTTCCGACACCGCCGTGCGCGTGATGCTGCTGGGCTCGGGCGAGCTGGGCAAGGAGGTCGCGATCGAGCTGCAGCGGCTCGGCGCCGAGGTGATCGCGGTGGACCGCTATCCCAACGCCCCGGCCATGCAGGTCGCGCATCGCAGCCACGTCATCCCCATGACCGATCCGCAGGTGCTGAACGGCGTCATCATGGCCGAGGCGCCGCACATCATCGTGCCGGAGATCGAGGCCATCGCTACGGATGTGCTGGCGGGCGTCGAAGCGGCCGGCATGGCCACTGTCATTCCGACCGCGCGGGCGACCCAGCTGACCATGAACCGCGAGGGCATCCGTCGTCTGGCCGCCGAGGAGCTGGGCCTGCCGACCAGCCCCTATGCCTTCGCGACCTCGGCCGACGAACTGGCCGCGGCCGCCGGCGAGATCGGCCTGCCGGTGTTCGTGAAGCCGGTCATGTCGTCGTCGGGCAAGGGCCAGTCCTATGTCGAGCACATCGACCAGATCGCCGAGGCCTGGGCCTATGCCCAGTCGGGCGGGCGGGTCGAGACGGCGACGGTGATCGTCGAGGGCCGCATCAATTTCGACTTCGAGATCACCCTGCTGACCGTCCGCTCGCGAGAGGCCGACGGCACGGTGCGCACCGACTTCTGCGCGCCCATCGGGCACCGTCAGGTGAAGGGCGACTATGTCGAGAGCTGGCAGCCGCAGGCCATGACGGCCGCCGCGCTGGCCTCGGCGCAGGACATCGCCGGCAAGGTGACGGGCGCACTGGGCGGGCTGGGCGTGTTCGGCGTCGAGCTGTTCGTGAAGGGCGACGAGGTCTGGTTCTCGGAGGTCAGCCCGCGTCCGCATGACACCGGACTGGTGACCCTGGCCACCCAGACCATGAGCGAGTTCGCCCTGCACGCCCGCGCCATCCTGGGCCTGCCGGTCGACGCCAGCCAGCGCGAGATCGGCGCCAGCGCGGTGATCTACGGCGGCATGGACGCGCAAGGCGTGGCGTTCGAGGGCGTGGCCGAGGCGTTGCGCGTGCCGACCGCCGATCTGCGCCTGTTCGGCAAGCCCGAGGCCTTCGAGCGTCGCCGCATGGGCGTGGCTCTGGCGCGCGGCGCGGACACCGATCAGGCCCGCGCACGGGCGCGCGAGGCCGCCGGCAAGGTGCGAGTCGTCACCGGCTAGCGGCTGAGGATATCCGCCGCGGCGCGCTCCAGCGCCGGATCGCGACCGGCGCGGAGTTCTGACAGCGGCGGTTCGACGACGATGTCCGGCGTGACGCCGACGCCCTCCAGCTCGCGCCGTTCGATGGGCGTCAAGACCATGTACAGACTGAGGTTCATCTCTCCCCCGTCCGGCAGGTTGACCTGGCGTGAAGCGATGACCGAGCCCGCGCTGGTTTCCCCCACGACCTGCCCCCGATCCGTTTCCTGAAGCAGGGCGGCGAAGACCTCGGACGCGCTGCCCGAGCCGGGACCGATCATGATGCTGACCGGGCCGTCCCACACGCTGTCGGCTCGCACCGACTTCAGCCTCATGTCGATGATCCGGCCCTTCATGACCATGAAGACTTGGGGGTCGCGATAGAGGCGCGCGCTCATGTCGCCCAGCACGCCGGCGAGACCGCCGCCGTTGTCGCGCACGTCGATGATGATGCCCCGGGGCGGATCGGCGATGGCGGCATCCATCTGCTCCTGGAACCACTCATGGGTCAGGCGGTCGAACTCCTCGAAGCGCAGAACCAGAACGCCATCCTCGCGGCGGGTCGCATCGCGCCGTTCGCGGGCAGGCAGGACGACTGCGGTGATTGAAACGCGCTGTTCGACCCCGTTCTCGTCCTCGAACACATAGTCGTCCGTGCGCCCGGCCTCGAGCTGGAAGGCGATAGGGCTGGTTTCGCCGTTGATGCTGATCAGTCGCCATCCGATCTGGACGCCGGCGACGGCGGCGGGGCCGTCGGGACGAAGGCGAGACACGAAGAAACGGTCGCCACGCCGGACAGCGGCCAGACCGGTCCCGACCCCGGACTGGCCGAGGCGAACCGCCTCCGCCAACGCCCGGTTGGTGGGCGATGTCACCGAGGTGTGGCGGTCGTCCAACTGGTCGACGACGGCGGCGAGCCGGCCGTAGAAGCTCGCCTCGGTCGGCTGGGCGATCGCCTCTGCGCGCCCGGCGCGTCGGATCGCGGGCCAGTCATGACCATCGAAGTCCCGGTCATAGTAGTGCCGCTCGATCCAGCCGGTGGCGGCGTCGTAGACCTTCTCGTTCAGGGCGATGCGTTCCGCCGATCCGTCGGCGACCACGACGGGCGGCGGCAGTTCGCCTTCGCGCGCGAACGGCAGGCTCTGGCAGGCGGCGAGCGCCCAGACGAGGCCAAAGAGGAGGAGCCCCCGAACCGCCCTCACGGAGCCTGCACGCCCACGATGGCGATGTCGCGGCTTGAGCGCTCGCCCAATGCGGCGATCGCGGCGTCGAGGGCGGGGTCGCGGCCGGCACGCCGGTCCTCGCGGGTCACGGCCGCGGGCAGATCGGGCGTCACGCCATGCTTCTCCAGCCGGACGCCGCCGCTGGTGACGAAGTCGGCGCGGCTGAGCGTCAGCCGCCCGCCGTCCGGCAGTCGGCTCTCCTGCGAGATGAGGACCGCCCCCGCCGTCGGCTCGCCGACCACCACCGCCCGACCCGCCTCCTGAAGGGCCGCCGGCGTCAGTTCCGCCGCGCTGCGGCTGGAGCCGTCCACGAGGATGGCGAGGTCATTGGCCACCGGCTGTTGAAGGTCACCGCAACCACCGGCCGTGCGCATCACGATCCGGCGGCCGGAACGCGAGGTCCGGGTGGCCCAGGCCTGATCGTTGGGCAGGAAGCAGCTCAGGACGGCATCGGCTTCGAGAAGGCGCCCGCCGGGATTGCCGCGCATATCGATGACGACGTCGGTGTCCGGATCCAGCTCCGCCAGTTGATCGCCCATCCAGCGCCCGAGCCCCGGCTCGAAGCCCTCGATCCGGAACACCATGACGCCGGGCCGCAGGTTGTCGGCGACGAAGGCCGGGCGCGGCTCCATGACCACCGGCGTGATCGCCAGCGGATGGGCGGCGCCCTCCTCATCGGTGAAGGTCAGATGCAGGGTCCGTCCCTCGACCACATCCTGCTCGGGGCTCCAGCCATCGTCGCCCAGAACCAGACGCCAGCCCTCGGCGACGCCGGCCGCGGCGGCGGGCGAACCGGTGCGGACCGACTCGACGGTGTATTCGCCTCGATGCTCGGGATCGGGGCGCAAGGTCACGCCGATGGCGGCGCGGCGTTCGCGAAGCTGGTCCTGACGGCGAGCAACGGCCGGTGGGGCGACGCCCGCGTGATCGTCATTCAGCAGGCGCAGCATCTCGCCCAGGGCGCCGTACAGGGCCCGGTCATCCGGAGCGGCGAGCGCGCGGGGACGGAAGGTCCGCCGCGCCTCGTTCCAGTCCACCCCGTGAAGCTGGGGATCGTAGTACTGGCTGCGCACCTCGCCCCAGACCTGATCGAAAACCCGCTGGTTCATGCGCGCGCGATCCCGGTCAGGGCGCGCAACAGCCACCGTGACCGCGTCGTTTTTCTCGGCCGCAAACGTCGGCGTCGCGCCGGCCGCAAGGGCCAGCGCGGCTGACAGCGTCAGTCGAAGGAACAGGCGACGGAGAGGCATCGCCTTACGTTAGGACGACATCCTCGTGTCGTCCTAATCACGAAATCGCCGAACGCGGATCACTCCGCGCCTTCGCGCCGTTCGATGCGGTGGGTGAAGACCTGCACCTCGCCCTCGCCGCGCTCGCCCTCCTCGATGAAGCCCGAGCCGTCCTTGTCCGCACGGGCGAAGGCCTCGCGCAGCGGTGCAAGGAACTCGGCCTCGCTGACCTTGCCGTCCCCATCGGTGTCCAGCCGGGCATTGCCCGCGCCGCCCGCACGAAACGCCTCGATGCGGCCGCTGGCCGGCATGCCTTCGTGACGTTCGAAAGTCATTGTTCCGGGCTCGCCGCTGCGACGGATGGTGACGCGCCGCTCGCCCGGCTCACCGTCGGACAGGATGATGGTGCGGTCGCCCTCGCGCCGGAACTCGACCTCCGGCCCGCCCGGCGCGCCGGGACGACGCATCTCGAAGCGACGCGCTCCCGGCCCCCGCAGGACGGTGATGTCTTCGTCCCCGCCCATCATCCGGGGCAGTTCGTCTCCGGTCAGCCGGCCATCGCCGTTACGGTCCATCCGGGCGAACGCGTCGTTGAGCGGCGCCGTGAACTCCTCGCGGGTCACCTCGCCGTCGCCATCCGCGTCCAGACGCCCCGGTCCATCTCCGCCCATGGTCGAGAACACGAACCGGGTCTCGCGTTCAGGCGGAGGCGGCGGCGCGGGCGGGTCCTGAAGCAACACGGCGGACAGGGCGATGAGGGTCAGCATGGCGTTCTCCCGAAGTTTGCACCCTTCATGCTCGCGCTTGCCTTCCCACGTGTTTCAGCTGGCGGAGCAATTGTTGCAGCGCTGAAATGACGGCGGCGCTTCGCTCGGTCAGAATGTCGCGATGCAGCCTGACGTCTCCCGCATTCTCGTCGTCGATGACGATCCCGGCATCCGCGAGGTGCTGTGCGACTATCTGGTCCAGCACGGCTATGACGCGCGTGGCGCCGCTTCCGCCGCCGAGATGGATCGCGAGATCGCCGCCCGGGCGCCGGACCTGATCGTGCTGGATCTGATGATGCCGGGCGAGGACGGACTGTCGGTGTGCCGCCGCATGGCCGGCAAGGGGCCGCCGATCGTCATGCTCAGCGCCATGGGCGAGGACACCGACCGGATTATCGGGCTGGAGCTCGGGGCTGACGACTACCTCGCCAAGCCGTGCAATCCGAGAGAACTGCTGGCCCGTGTCCGCGCCGTCCTGCGCCGTCCCCGCGAGGAAGCCGCCAGCGAAGGTCCAGCCCTCACGTTCGCTGGCTGGAGGCTGGATTTGCTTCGGCGGGAGTTGACCCGGCCGGATGGACAGCTGGTCGCCCTGTCGGCGGGCGAGTTCGCCCTGCTGCGCGCCTTCGCCGAACGACCCGGTCGGGTCATGACCCGCGACCAGTTGCTGGAGCGCGCCCGGGGCTCCGACGCCGACGTCTTCGACCGCGCGATGGATGTGCAGATCAGCCGGTTGAGGAAGAAGCTGGATGACGGCTCGGGGCTGGAGCTGATCCAGACCCTGCGTGGCGAGGGCTACATGTTCGACGTAAAGGTCGAGCGGCAAAGGGGCGTCGGTTGAAGCGTCCGACGTCTCTCCCCGTCCTGTTCCAGGTCGCCGCCCTCGCCGCGGCGGCCGTGATCATGTCGCAGGCCGTGGCGTTCGGAGTCATCGTGCTGGCGCCGGAGCCGCGCCCGGCCGGGTTCAGCATCGATGCGGCCGCGCGCGCCCTCAAGGGCGAGCCTGCGGAGACCAATGACGGCCGGCCGCTGCGTCGGCGCATCACGGACAGGCCGCCGGTCGGGAGCGACGGCGACATACGGGACCCCATCACCCTCGCCCTGACCGGCGCACTCGCCGAGAAACTCGGCGGCACATCCAAGGTCTTCGTGTCGATCCACCGGCCCGAAGGCCGCCGCGCCGGTGGGCCTCGCCCCCCTCCGGGCCCGTCACAGGGCTTCGTCTTTTTCCGCCCAGACATTGAAACGGGGACACGACCGGATCAGGCCGCGCCCCGCGTTACCGTGATGCGCGAGGGCGTCACAGAGTTCCGCATGCAGCGGCGCGACGGCTCGGGCGCCAGTACCAACCGTTCAGTTCAGCAGTTCACCATTCGCGCCGACCGCCTGACCTTCGCGCCGTTCACGGCCTCGGTCGAACTTCCCGACGGCCGCTGGGCCGTGGTCGAGCCGCCGCGCAGCCTGCTGTCGCCGTGGCAGAAGAATATGCTGATCGCCCTGGCGATTTCAGCCCTGCTGCTGGCGCCGCTGGTATGGTGGATGGCAAGGCGGCTGACGCGCCCGATCCGGGTGTTCGCCGACGCGGCCCAGCGGCTGGGCGCAAACCCCGAGGCCGATCCGCTGGCGCCGTCCGGTCCGCGCGAGGTGCGCACGGCCATCGACGCCTTCAACGACATGCAGTCCTCTCTGCGCAATCACATGCGCCAGCGGACCCAGACCGTGGCGGCGATCGCCCACGACCTGCGCACGCCCCTGACCCGCCTGCGGTTCCGCGCCGAACAGGCGCCGGACGCAGTGCGGGATCGGATGGTCTCGGACATCGAGGAAATGGACGCCCTGATCGCTCAGGCCATGGCCTTCGTTCGGGGCGAAGCCACGCCGGAACGTCGCGAACCTCTGGATCTCGATGCTCTGGCCGCCGACTGCGCCGCCGGCTTCGTCGAGACCGACGCGCCTGTCAGCTTCGACGGAGGCGGCGAGTTGCCGGTGATGTCCGACCCGGCCGCCCTGCGCCGGGCTCTCGCCAATCTGATCGGCAACGCGATCCAGTACGGCGGCGTCGCGCGGGTGAAGGCGTTCGCCTCGGACGGAAAAGCTGTCGTCACCGTCGAGGACGACGGCCCCGGACTGCCGGACGAGGAGTTGGAAGCCGTGTTCGAGCCCTTCCACCGCGCCGAGCGATCGCGCAATCGGGAGACGGGCGGCGCAGGCCTCGGCCTGACCATCGCCCGACAGGCGGCCCGGGCGCACGGCGGCGACGTCACCCTGTCGCGTCGCTCCGAGGGCGGATTGATCGCGAGGCTTCACCTGCCGTTGGATCGCGGCTGAACGCCACAGCGTTACAGTTCATCACGGCTTGTTACAGCCACGGGGTTGAATCCCCGCGCGCCCGGTTCCATTGAAGCGCCGACAATCAACATCGCGCTTCTTGGGAGCCGCCTCATGACCATCCGCGTCGCCATCAATGGCTTTGGCCGCATCGGCCGCCTTGTCCTCCGTTCGATCGTCGAGCATGGCCGTCGCGATATCGAGGTGGTGGCGATCAACGACCTCGGTCCGGTGTCCACCAACGCCCACCTGCTGAAGTACGACTCGGTCCACGGCCGCTTCCCCGGCACGGTCGAGCACGGCGACGACTGGATCGACGTCGGCATGGGCAAGATCAAGGTGACCGCCGAGCGCGATCCGGCGAACCTCCCGCACAAGGACCTGAACGTGGACATCGCGTTCGAGTGCACCGGCATCTTCACCGCCCGTGACAAGGCCGAGGCCCACCTGAAGGCCGGCGCCAAGCGCGTCCTGATCTCGGCTCCGGGCGAGAACGCCGACAAGACCATCGTCTTCAAGGTCAACCACGAGACCCTGACCGCCGACGACATCATCGTCTCGAACGGCTCGTGCACCACCAACGCCCTGGCCCCGGTCGCCAAGGTGCTGAACGACCTGTTCGGCATCGAGCGCGGCTACATGACCACCATCCACGCCTACACCGGCGACCAGCCGACGCTGGATACGATGCACAAGGACCTGTACCGCGGCCGCGCCGCCGCCCTGTCGATGATCCCGACCTCGACCGGCGCCGCCAAGGCTCTGGGCCTGGTGCTGCCGGAACTGAAGGGCAAGCTGGACGGCTCTTCGATCCGCGTCCCGACCCCGAACGTCTCGGTCGTCGACCTGAAGGTCGTCGCCGGTCGTGAAGTGACGGCCGAAGAGATCAACGCCGCCCTGCAGGCCGCCGCGGATGGCCCGATGAAGGGCGTGCTGTTCACGACGACCGACCCGGTGGTCTCGTCGGACCTGAACCACATCGCCGCCTCGTCGACCGCCGCCCTGCCCCAGACCCAGGTCGTCGACGGCAAGCTGGCCCGCGTGCTGAGCTGGTACGACAACGAGTGGGGCTTCGCGACGCGGATGTCCGACACGGCGCTGCAGATGGCCAAGTTCCTCTGATGACGCCTCCCTCTCCCGATGGGAGAGGGCTTGAGCGCACGACGGCTCGCCGTCGTTATCGCGCGAAAGGGTGAGGGTCGTTCCAGCGAAGTCGTTCGCCAGCCGACCCTCATCCGACGGGGCTCCGCCCCGCCACCTTCTCCCATCGGGAGAAGGAAACTGGAGAGCGACCCATGACCTTCCGCACCCTCGACGACGCCACCGACCTCGCCGGCAAGACCGCTCTGGTCCGGGTGGACTTCAACGTCCCGATGGAGGGCGGCAAGGTCACGGACGACACCCGCCTGCGCGTCGCCCTGCCGACGATCACGAAGCTGCGGAACGCGGGCGCCAAGGTCGCCCTGCTGGCCCACTTCGACCGTCCGAAAGGACAGCGCGTCCCGTCGATGAGCCTGAAGCCCGTCGTCGATGATCTGGAGCAACTGGTCGGCGCGCCCGTCCGCTTCGCCGACGATTGCGTCGGCGACGAGGCCAAGGCCGTGCTGGCCGACCTCGACGCCGGCGGCGTGGTCCTGCTGGAGAACGTCCGCTTCCACGCCGGCGAGGAGAAGAACGACCCGGCATTCGCGAAGCAACTGGCGGAACTGGGCGACCTCTACGTCAACGACGCCTTCTCGGCCGCGCACCGCGCCCACGCCTCGACCGAAGGTCTGGCCCGCCTGCTGCCCGCCTATGCCGGCGAGTCCATGCGTCGCGAGCTGGAAGCGCTGGATGCGGCGCTCGGCAATCCGGTGAAGCCGGTGCTGGGCATCGTCGGCGGCGCCAAGGTCTCGACCAAGCTGGACCTGCTGCAGAACCTGGTCGGCAAGCTGGATCGCCTCGCCATCGGCGGCGGCATGGCCAACACCTTCCTGTATGCACAGGGCGTGGACATCGGCGGCTCGCTGGCCGAGCGCGACATGGCCGACACCGCCCGCGCCATCCTGGCCGAGGCCGAGGCGAAGGGCTGCGAGATTCTGCTGCCGATCGACGTGGTCGTGGCCACCGAGGTGAAGCCGGGCGCCGAGACCCGCACCGTCCTCGCTCGCGAGCCCATCGGCGATGAGGAGAAGATCCTCGACGCCGGTCCGCTGACGGCCGAGAAGCTGATCAAGGCCATGGCCCTGTCGAAGACCCTGATCTGGAACGGCCCGCTGGGCGTGTTCGAGGTGCCCCCGTTCGACGCCGCCACCGTCAAGGCAGCCAGGGCGGCCGGCGAACTGGCGAAGGCTGGCGCCCTGACGGCCGTGGCCGGCGGTGGCGACACCGTCGCCGCCATGCACCATGCCGGCGTGGTCGACGACATGACCTTCGTGTCGACCGCGGGCGGCGCCTTCCTGGAATGGATGGAAGGCAAACCGTTGCCGGGGGTCGAGGCGCTCAAGGCCTGATATCCGGAGCCAGCCGTACGCTGATGGCCAGCGAAGACGCCCAAGCCGCGGTCGCGGCCTTCATGGTGAGGCAGGCAACCGTCTTCCGCGGCCGTTAAGCCTGTAACAATGCGTGACTTTGTGGTGCGCCGACGCTAAAGTTTCGCGTAAACACACAGGGCTTGGGAGATACCTGATGGCGCGCATCACGCTGCGGCAACTGCTCGATCACGCGGCCGAGGAAGGCTACGGCCTGCCCGCGTACAACATCAACAACATGGAGCAGGGCCTGGCCATCATGGAGGCCGCGCACGAGGTCAATGCGCCGGTCATCATCCAGGCCTCGCGCGGCGCCCGCAGCTACGCGAACGACATCGTTCTGGCCAAGCTGATCGACGCCCTCGCCGAGCTCTATCCGCACATTCCGGTCTGCATGCACCAGGACCACGGCAACGGCCCGGCGACCTGCGCCACCGCCATCCAGTACGGCTTCACCTCGGTGATGATGGACGGCTCGCTGGAAGAGGACGCCAAGACCCCGGCCAGCTACGAGTACAACGTCGACGTCACCCGTCGCGTCACCCAGATGGCCCACTCGTGCGGCGTCTCGGTCGAGGGTGAGCTGGGCGTGCTGGGCTCGCTGGAGACCGGCATGGGCGAGGCCGAGGACGGCCATGGCTTCGAGGGCAAGCTGGATCACTCGGCCCTGCTGACCGATCCGGATCAGGCCGTCGATTTCGTCCGCGCCACGAAGGTCGACGCCTTGGCGATCGCCATGGGCACCAGCCACGGCGCCTACAAGTTCAGCCGCAAGCCGGACGGCGAAGTGCTGGCCATGAATGTGATCGAGGAGATCCACCGCCGCCTGCCGGACACCCATCTGGTCATGCACGGCTCCTCGTCGGTGCCGCAGGACCTGCAGGACGTCATCAACCAGTACGGCGGCCAGATGCCCCAGACCTGGGGCGTGCCGGTCGAGGAAATCCAGCGCGGGATCAAGCACGGCGTGCGCAAGATCAACATCGACACCGACAACCGGATGGCTATCACCGGCGCCATCCGCAAGGTGCTGGCCGAAAAGCCGGGCGAGTTCGACCCGCGCGCATATCTGAAGCCGGCCAAGGAAGCCATGCGCAAGCTGTGCATCGAGCGCTACCAGCAGTTCGGCTGTGAGGGTCAGGCCTCCAAGATCAAGCCGCTGTCGACCGCCCAGATGGCCAAGCGCTACGCCGCCGGCGAACTGGACCCGCACTTCGGCGGCGCCGCGGCCAACGCCGCCTGATCACAGATTGAGGCTACGGCGGCTCACCAGCCGCCGTAGATCCTTTCGAAGCGGCGACGCACGGCTCGCGCCTCGCGCTCCGCCTCGTCCAGCGCGTCCTGCGCCCGCCGCCAGTCGCGCTCCTCATTCTCACGCTCCTGCCGGATTTCCCGGATGCGGTTGCGAACAACGTCCCGCTGCTCGTCCGTCAGCCCCTCGGCACGCAACTCGCGCTGCTTGGCCTCCAGCTTGTCGTCCAGCTCCTCCAGCCGCGAGCCGTGGCTGTCGACGGTGCTGCGAGCGCTCTCGGCGGCGGATTCGGCCGCATACATCACGCGCCCGTCTTCCCATGCCGGCACGAACCGCGCCGCCAGATCGGCCGGGCAGACGCCGGCGTAGCCATTGCCCTCGCGCCCTTCGGCGAAACCGCGTTCCGGCGTGCAGTAGGTGACGACACCCTGAGACCAGCCGCTCCGATAGGATGCATCATCCGGGACCACGCCGTGCTTTGCGCACGCCTCGGCATGCTCACCCAGCCGGCTCGGAGCCGCACCAGCTGCGCCATCGGCGTAGCCCCGACCGGTCCAGTCGCCGGCCAGGCATTCTTCCTTGCTCATGCTCGCGCAGCTGCCCAGCGCACACAGCGCCCCTGCGGCCAGACCTGCGATCAGAAATGTGCGCATTGCGCCCTCCCCCGAAGACAGTCGACCGTGCCTGATATTCCGGCAACGGCCAAGGTTGTGGTTTGACGGCGTCGGCTTTCGTCATGCAAGACGAGCGGCAGTGTCGGACGAACCCCTTCATCCCGAGGACGAAGACCTCACCGTGCTCGAGGCGCGGATCGAGGTCGGAGGCGTGCGCCTGGACAAGGCGCTTGCTGGAGCCTTCCCGACCCTGTCGCGCGCCCGTCTTCAGGCCCTGCTCGCAGAGAATGCCGTCACGCGCGACGGTCAGCCTGTCTCAAGCGGTTCGGCCAAGGCCTCGCCGGGCCTCTACGCCATAGCCCTGCCTCCGGTAGCGCCCGCCGATCCTCAGCCCGAGGCGATCCCCCTGACCGTGCTCTACGAGGACGCGGACCTGATCGTCATCGACAAGCCCGCCGGAATGGCCGCCCACCCGGCTCCCGGCAGCGAGACCGGCACCCTGGTCAACGCCCTGCTGGCCCACTGCGGCGACAGCCTGTCCGGCATCGGCGGCGTGGCCCGGCCCGGCATCGTCCACCGGCTCGACAAGGACACCTCCGGCGTCATGGTCGCCGCCAAGACGGATCGCGCCCACGCCGGCTTGTCCGCCCAGTTCGCGGCCCACGACATCGAACGCACCTACATCGCCCTGACCCGCGGCGCGCCCTCGCCCGCGAAAGGCCGAATAGAGACGCAGATCGGCCGCTCGACCTCCGACCGCAAGAAAATGGCTGTGCTCAAGTCCGGCGGGCGCAACGCCATCACCGACTATGTCGTTCAGACCACCTTCGGAGAGCCCGCCCGCGCCGGCGGAGCCCCGCTGACGGCCCGCGTGGCCTGCACCCTGCACACCGGCCGCACTCACCAGATCCGCGTGCATCTCGCCTCAAAGGGCGCCCCCATCCTCGGCGATCCCGTCTACGGTTCGGGAAGCCCCGCCGCGCCCGTCCGCGCCGCCATCGCCGAAGCCGGCTTGGCGCGGCAGGCCCTCCACGCCGCCGTTCTCGGTTTCGTTCACCCGGTGACGGGTGAACAGCTCCGCTTCGAGACCTCGCCCCCGGAAGATATGCTCGCGCTGGAAGCCCTCCTCTCCGCCCTCTGACCCCGAAGGACCATCAATGACCGACGCCCTCGACCCCGAGATCCACGACAACGCCGAGGCCAAGCGGTACGAGCTCAAGGTCGGAAACGAGGTGGCCGTGGTTACCTACAACCTGTCCGAACCCAATCTGATGATCACCGAGACGCTGGTGCCCATCCCACTGGAAGGTCAGGGCCTCGCCAGCCGTCTGGCGAAGCACGTCATCGCCGACGCCCGCGCGCGCAAACTGCTGATCCTCCCGGTCTGCCCGTTCTTCTCGGCGTATTTCCAGAAACATCCCGAGCACGCCGACGTCGTGCACCCGACCTACCGGCAGATTCTCGGGCTCCAATAGTCAGTCTTGATTAAGAACTGACTATCCGCTATATACCCCTCCATTCGGTGCAGTGGCGCCGGGGCAACGGTCACGCTTTCGTGTGACGATCCGCCTCTGACAAAGACGGAAACCCGACCCTATCTCATCGGTTGAGGGGTGAGGCGATGGCGCACATTCGGTGGCCATTACCGTTGGACCCGCTCGTTGAATACGGTCGGAGGGACCAGACTGATGGCAAATAGCACGCTCGCGGTGATGTCGCCTGAACAGGGGCTTTCGCGATACCTGACTGAAATCCGCAAGTTTCCGATGCTGGCGAAGGACGAGGAGTTCATGCTCGCCAAGCGCTGGACGGAACACCAGGACCCCGAGGCCGCGCATCGTCTCGTGACCTCTCACCTGCGCCTCGTGGCCAAGATCGCCATGGGTTATCGCGGCTACGGCCTGCCGATCGGCGAGGTGATCTCCGAGGGCAATGTGGGCCTGATGCAGGCGGTCAAGAAATTCGATCCGGACAAGGGCTTCCGCCTGGCGACCTACGCCATGTGGTGGATCCGCGCGTCCATCCAGGAATACATCCTGCGCAGCTGGTCGCTCGTGAAGATGGGCACCACCGCCGCGCAGAAAAAGCTGTTCTTCAACCTGCGTAAGGCCAAGAGCCAGATCTCGGCATTTGAGGAAGGCGACCTGCACCCCGCGCACGTCGAGGCCATCGCCACCAAGCTGGGCGTGACCAACGAGGACGTCATCAGCATGAACCGTCGCCTCGGCGGCGACGCCTCGCTGAACGCCCCGCTGCGCGCCGATGGCGAGAGCGAGTGGCAGGACTGGCTGGCCGACGACAACGCGATCTCGCAGGAGACCGCGCTGGCCGAAAGCGAGGAAAAGTCGCTTCGCATGGGCCTGCTTCAGGAAGCCATGGAAGAGCTTACCGATCGCGAGAAGCACATCCTGACCGAACGTCGCCTCAAGGACGACCCGGTTACGCTTGAAGAGCTCGCCGGTCAGTACGGCGTGTCGCGCGAGCGCGTCCGCCAGATCGAGGTCCGCGCCTTCGAGAAGCTTCAGAAAGCCATGCGCGCCGCCGCCGAGGAACGGAACCTCGTCGACGCATAAAGTTTCGACCAGCTTGCGAGCCTCGCGCTCAACCAGCGAGCGACCGCGTCGCTCGCGTTAGCGCACTAGAATGACGAAGGCGGGCTTCTAGCCCGCCTTTTTCACAGGCGCCGCCGCCTGATGCATGGCCAGCAGCCCCCCGATCGGCGCCGACAGCGTCTCCTTGGTCGCCTGACCGGACGCCAGACTGACTTCCAGCGCACCGACCGCCACGGCCAGACGCGAGTCTGACGCCTTCATCGCCACAGCTTTCAGCGCCGAGGCCTGTTCGCGGATCGAGCGCACGGCCTGCATCGGGTCAGCATCGAACTGGTCCAGCGATGCCGCGAGGATCCGCATCGCCTGATCCCTGGCCTCATCGACAGCCGCCGCTCCCGTCGCCGCCTTGTCAGTGCGGCGTTTGGTGGGGCCGGAGTACTCACCTGAGTTGAAGCGCCGACGATCAGGGCCGACATAGCCGACCGCCTCGATCCAGTTGCGCGGCTTCAACGCGACGTTCTCGACCCGCTTCAGCAGATCGCCGCCGGTGAAAGGCTTACGCAGGAACTCGTGCACGCCGGCGTCCCGAGCGCCCAGAATGGTGGTCGCAGTAGCCTCGGTCGTAATCATGATGATCGGCGCGCGGCGGCACTCGAGATCCGAGCGACGCAGACGACGCGCAAGGCTCTCGCCGTCCAGCGCGGGGCCTGAACGTTCAGTGAAGATGATGCCGGGCTCCAGCGCCGCTGCGGCCTTCATCGCCATCGACTCATCGGTCGCCGTGACCACATCGCGCGCACCCAGCGCCTTGACGATGTCGTACAGCAGGCGCGCGGCGTGGGGGTTCGGATCAACGATCAGCGCCCGCGCCACCACGGGCTCGAGCTTGGTCAGCAGTCGACGATCAATGGCGAACAAGGAGGCCCCTCCGATGGAACCTCCATCCTGGCGGTTGTTAGTTAAAACCGCTTGAACGCTATGGTTTTGCTGGACTACCCGAGGAAGGGGTCGCGCATCAGGATCGTGTCGTCCCGCTGTGGGCTGGTCGACAGCAGGGCCACCGGCGCGCCGATCAGTTCCTCGATGCGGCGCACATACTTGATGGCGTTGGCGTTCAGGTCCTTGAAACTGCGCACGCCGCCGGTGCTCTCGCTCCAGCCTTCCAGCTCCTCGAACACCGGCTCGGCCGCCGCCTGTTCCTTCAGGCTGGACGGCAGATAGTCCAGCACCTCGCCGTTCACGCGATAGCCGACGCAGATCTTCAGCGTCTCCAGCCCGTCCAGAACATCCAGCTTCGTCAGGGCGATGCCGTCGATGCCGTTGATCGCCACCGACTGGCGCACCAGCACCGCGTCGAACCAGCCGCAACGGCGGGCCCGGCCCGTGTTCACGCCGACTTCCCGGCCCACGGTCGCCAGATGCTCGCCGACCTCGTCGTGCAGTTCGCAGGCGAACGGCCCCTCGCCCACGCGGGTCGTGTAGGCCTTCACGATGCCAAGCACGTAGCCGACGCCGCGCGGTCCGATACCCGAACCCGCCGCGGCCTGACCGGCGACGGTGTTGGAGCTGGTCACATAGGGATAGGTCCCGTGGTCCACGTCCAGGAACGCGCCCTGCGCGCCCTCGAACAGCACTCGCTTGCCGCTCTTCTGCATGCCGTCCAGCACGCGCCATGCCGGCTTCACATAGGGCAGGATCTTCGGCGCGATCTCCAGAAGTTGCGCCAGCAGCGCCTCCGGATCGATCGGCTCCAGCCCCAGACCGGCGCGCAGCGGGTCATGGTGCGAACGCAGGCGCTCGATCTTGACCTTCAGGTCGTCCTCGTTGGCCAGGTCGCAGACGCGGATCGCGCGCCGGCCGACCTTGTCCTCATAGGCCGGGCCGATGCCGCGGCCCGTGGTGCCGATCTTCGCGCCCGGCGCGCTGGCGGCCGCCTCGCGCGCCACGTCCAGCGCCGGGTGGATCGGCAGGATCAGGCTGGCGTTGTCGGCGACGGTAAGGATCTCGGGGCTGATGTCGACGCCCTGCGCCTTGATGCCCTCGATCTCCTTCACCAGGTGCCAAGGATCGACGACGACGCCGTTGCCGATGATCGACGGCTTGCCCTGCACCACGCCCGACGGCAGCAGCGCCAGCTTGTAGACCTGATTTCCGACGACCAGCGTATGACCGGCGTTGTGCCCGCCCTGGAAGCGGACCACCGCATCCGCGCGGTTCGACAGCCAGTCGACGATCTTGCCCTTGCCCTCGTCGCCCCACTGGGCGCCGACCACCGCGACGTTCGCCAAGGTTCACTCTCCGCTGACCGATTTTCGGAATGCGGGCGCAGCCTATAGCGGGGGAATCGCCGGGTGTCGCGCCGAAGACGGATTATTCCGCGATCGCCGTCTCGAACGCCCAATCCATCCAGGGCGTCAATGCCTCGATATCCGCGGTCTCGACCGTGCAGCCGCACCAGACGCGCAGCCCGGCCGGGGCGTTTCGGTGCCCCTCGATGTCGAACGCCGCGCCCTCGTCCTCGACCAGCGCCTTCATGCGGGTGACCAGCGCGCGGCGCGTATCGTCATTCATCGCCTCGACGCGCGGATCCACGACCTTCAGGCAGACCGAGGTCGTCGAGCGGATGTCCGGCGTCTCCGCCAGATACTCGACCCACGGCGTCCGCTGCACCCACGCATCCAGAGCGGCGGCATTGGCGTCGGTGCGGGCGATCAACGCCGCCAGCCCTCCGGCGGCCAGCGCCCACTCAACCGCGTCAATCCAGTCTTCCAGCGTCCAGACCGAGAAGGTGTTGATCATCGACCCGGTCGCCAGCGTCCGGTCGAACCCCTTGTCATCGCGCAGGCGCAGCACCTTGGGCACGCTGCGCGGCGCCGCATAGCGATCCAAACGCTCCACCGCTCGTGGCGACAGCGCCGCGACGCCCAGCCCGGCCTCACCGCCCAGCGCCTTCTGGAAGCTGAACGTCACCACATCCAGCTTCGGCCACGGCAGAGGCATGGCGAAGGCCGCCGAGGTGGCGTCACAGATCACGAGGCCTTCGCGCTCGTCGGAAATCCAGTCCGCGCCCGGCGCCTTCACGCCCGAGGTCGTGCCGTTCCACGGGAAGACCAGATCCTTCTTCGGATCGACCTTGGACACGTCCGGGAACCGGCCCCAGGGCGCTTCCAGCACCTCCGGCTCCAGCTTCAGATGGGACTTCGCGTCGGTCGCCCAGACCTTGCCGAAATTCTCATAGGCCAGCACCTGGACCGGTCGCTCGCCCAGCATCGACCACATGGCGGCCTCGACCGCCCCGGTGTCCGAGCCGGGCACATAGACCAGCACCCAGTCGGCCGGGACCTGCAGCAGTTCGCGGGTCAGCTTCAGTCCGTGCGCGAACCGCGCCACCACCTCCGGCGCGCGGATGCCACGGCCCAGCAGCTCATGCGACAGCGCCTGACTGGACCAACCCGGCCGCTTGGCCGTCGGTCCGGACGAGAACCATGGGCGGGCGGGTTTCAGGTTCGGCTTGCCGCTCATCGTCTCAGTCCCTGAACGGCCGGATCGGACCGGCGTCCCGGACCTTCTGCGCCAGCTTGTCCAGCGCCTCGTCGTTCTCGGGCAGGACGATCATCAGCCTGGCCAGCAGGTCGCCGCGCTTGCCGTTGGCGAAGGCTCCGCGCCCCTTCAGGCGCATGACCTTGCCCGAGTTCGAGCCTTTCGGAATGGTCAGGCTGACTGTGCCCTCCGGCGTCCGCACCGGCACCTTGCCGCCCAGCACCGCGTCGTACAGCGGCACCGGCTGGTCCATCGTCAGGTCCGCGCCGTCGCGCGTGAAGACCGGGTGCGGCGTCACCTTCAGCTCGATCAGCGCGTCGCCGTTCTCGCCGCCGCGACCGGGCGCGCCCTGGCCCTTCAGCCGGATCGTCTGTCCGTCGCCCGCGCCCTTGGGAATAGCAACATCCAGCGTCCGCCCATCCGAGAACTGGATCCGCCGCGTCGCGCCCGAGATCGAGTCCTCCAGACTGATCTCCAGCGTCGCCCGCAGGTCCTGTCCCTTGGGCGAGAAGCCGCCGCCACGCGCGGCACCGGCCGCCCGACCACCACCGCCGAACATGCCGAACAGCTCGTCCAGATCGATATTCTCAAAGCCCGCGCCGCGCTGTCCGCCACCCTGACCGAAGGGATTGCCCCCCTGCCCGAACGGACGACCGCCGCCTCCACCGCCACCGAAGCCGCGGAACTGCTCGCGGCCGTCCGCGTCGATCTCGCCGCGATCGAACTTCGCACGCTTCTCGGCATCGCCCAGCAAATCGAAGGCGGCGGTGATCCGCTTGAAGCGATCCTCCGCGGCCTTGTCGCCGGGGTTCTTGTCGGGGTGCAGATCCTTGGCGAGCTTGCGGAACGCCTTCTTGATCTCGTCCTGGCTCGCGCCCCGGGCCACGCCCAATTCCTTGTAGGGATCGCCCGCCACGTCGAATGCTGCTCCGCAGAAAAATGGAGCCCGACAGTTAGGCCATCGCCGGGATTCCGCAAACCGCAGCCGCGCCTTTTCCTTCAGATCAACGCGATCGAGGCCTCCGCGCCCCAGCCGTACCCCTCGCCCCATTGCGCGACCGCCAGCCGCGCGCCCTCGGGCAGACCGTCCGGAAAGTCCGCCGTCAGCTCATCAGTCCGGTAAACCGTCGACGCCCCCTCGATCTCCCACGACCGCACCACGGCCTCACCATCCAGAACCCGCACCCGGAACCGCATCGGATCGGAAGACGCCACCTCCCCGTCCCAGCGATCCCCGTCGATCCGGCTCCGCGTGATCCACGACAGATCCCGTCCGCCATCCGCCCGCATCTTCATCTTCAGATGAGCCGGGCTCCACGGCCGCCCGTGCACGCCCGTCGCCGCCCAGGTCACCTCGCTGACGCCCGCCCCGCCCGCCGGAGCCCCCATCGGTGCGACCCGCCAGATCAGCGGCAGCCCGCGCTCGCCGCCTGCCAGCTCGACCCTCGGCATCTGCGCGTCCAGCACCACGACCAGAGCTCCAGCCGGCGCTCCGACCCGCATGGCCTCGTCGGTCCCCTGCTGCGCCCTCAATAGTCCCGACAGCCGCCAGACATCGCCGCCGACGAGTGTCGCCGTCCGGAACTGCACGATCTCCCAACCCGCCGCCGTCTCGATCGCCACCGCATTCGCCCCTGCCAGCACCGCCGTCACGCTCCGGCTCTCCGGCGACCACCCCTCGATCCGCACCAGCAGGCTGTTCCGCCCATCGACCCGGTTGCGCAAGCCCGGCCCCAGCGGCTCGACCAACGTCCCCACCGTCGCCGGCGCCGCGACCTCGCCACGCGCCGTCAGCGCGTCCACGGCCAGCCCCGCCCAGACCGTCATCGGCCGCCACGGATCGCCCGCGACCACCGCCAGTGGCAGCCCGTCCACTTCACTCCCGATCAGCGGCGGCAGTTCGATCATCCGGAAGAACGGCGCGCCCGGCCTCGCCGGCGGCTCCGGCGGCCTGACAGCGTCACCGAAATCCCCGGCTGCCGCCACCCGCACCACCGGCTCCAGCACCGCCGTCGGCGTCTCGTCCAGATCCAGCCGCGCCACGCGCCAGTCGCCCTCGCGTCCCTCGACCGCCACCACATCGCCCGGCTCCAGCGCCAACAGTTCCAGCGGCCCCGGCCGCACTGTCAGCCGCTCGCCGCCCGCCGTCGCCAGCGCCCGCTCCGCCACCGCCCGCCCGGTCGCCGCCGTGCACACCGCCGACAGGGCCAGGTCGACCCCGCCGCCCTCGCCTGCCTGCCGCGCCGTCGCTGAGCCGGTCTGATAGTCCGCCCCGCCATCGATGAAGCGCACCCGCGCCTCCCGCGGCTGCCGCTCAAGCACCCGCTCCGCCTTCACCGCCACACCTTCGTCGTCGAGCGCAAGCGCATCCAGCTCCAACACTCGGGGCACCGCCTCATCCCCGGAGATCGAAACACACCCGCCGCGCTCCGCCGCCGTCAGCCCCAGCGCCGACAACAGCGGTTCCAGCGCGTCACGCGTGCGCATCGGCCGGTCGATCACATACCCGTCAATACCATCACCGACCGCCGCGACCTCGAATGCCGTCGGCTCAAGCCCGCCCCGCGTCAGGATCGCCGCGATCAGGTCCCGCGTCTCGCCGCCCAATCGCCCGTTCAGCCAGTGCCCCGTCCGCCATGCCCCCGCATCGGCCCAGACATCCGCTCGTCCCGGAAACGCCGGCCACGGCCGCGCATCCCAGCACCAAGCGTCCATCGCCTCAACCATCGCGCTGCCGGCATGGTGGTTCAGCAGCGCCTCCATCGCCCGGCGCTGCATCCTGTCGTCCCGCGCGCCGGTCGAGTGCGGCGGTAGGGCGTTCTCGGTGCTCTTCGGGTCCTGAAACAGGTTCGGCGCATTGCCGCCCCGGTCGACCGCCGCGCAGCCGAACTCCGTCAGCCGGATCGGCTTCATCCCCGGCATCCACGCGGTCGGCGCCGCCTGCCGCACGCCCGCGATCCGGTCGTGGTGTGCATGGCTCCACCAACCGGCCAAGTCCTTCACCCGATACAGCCAGTGCTCGCCGTGCGCCGTGTCCACGATGGGCGTGCGCACCTGCGCGGCACGGTCCGCGTCCGACGTGTAGAACCAGTCGAACCCCTCGCCCCCCGCGACCTGAGCCGCCAGATAGCCCGCATCGTCCGGCCCGGCCCAGGTCGCCCCGTCGACGCCGCCGTCCCCCGCTCGCCAGTCGCCCAGCGGCGGGTACCAGTCGATGCCGATGTAATCGATCGCTGGATCGGCCCACAGCGGATCGAGATGAAACCGGGCCTCGTCCCCCGCGCGCAGCCCCGCATACTCCGACCAGTCCGCCGCATAGCTCAGTTTCACGCCCGGCCCGACCACCGTCCGGCACTCCGCCGCCAACGTCCGGAACGCCTCAACCGCCGGGAAGCCGCCGTCTGCATCCCGTGTCAGCGTCAGCCCGCGCATCTCCGAGCCGATCAGCAGCCCGTCCGCGCCCGTTTCCGCCGCGAGCTCTGCATAGTGCAGCGCCATCCGACGCAGGCCCCAGCCATCCGCCGCGCCAAACATCGCCGCCACATCCACGCCGGCTTGCGCGCCATCCCGCCCCGCCACACGCCCGCGCCACGGATAGCCGGGCGCGTCCATGAAGACGAAGGGATACAGCGTCACTTCCAGCCCCCGCGCCTTCAGCTCCGCCACCGCCTGCCGCACGCTCCCGTCCGACGGTGTTCCGCCATAGGCCGGAGCATCCGATCCCGCCGCCCGGCTGATCAGATGCGCCTCATGTCGCTCAAGCCCGGCCACCGACCAGGCGAAAGGCTCCGTCGGCTTGTCCCGCCGCTCCACGCCCGGCCGCACCCGGCACTCCGCCGCGCGCACATCCGTCCCGAACCAGCCGATTACCAGACTGACCCGCTTCAGATTCGGGCACTGGGCCTGCAGCTGATCCAGCGACACCAGCAAGTCCACCCGCCCATCTCCGCCATGCAGGTTCTCCGCCGCCGTCCGCGTCAGCCCCTCGCGCCGCATGACCACGTCCGTCGCCAACACGAACTCCCCCGCCCCGGGGATAAGGCACACGCCCTCCAGCCGGTCCTCCAGCCTCGGCTTGCTCCCGCGCGGTCGGTTGAATACCTCGAACGCCAGCTGCGGCACGCGATTGCCGAACGGCCCCAGCGGCAGGTCCTCGAACACCACATAGGCGACCCCACGATAGGCGGAGGCCTCGCCCTCGACAGCTTCGATGAGAGGATCAGGCGCCTGATCCACGCCGCCGCGATGCAGCCGCATCGCCACCCCGGTCAGGTCCATCGCCTGTCCGTCAGCCCAGACGCGCCCGACGCCATCGATCTCGCCTTCGCACAGGGCCACGGCGAAGCTCAGTAAATAGCCGTATTCCGTCGTCCGCGGCCCGCCCTTGCCGCCCCGGCGCGTCGTCCGACTCTCGCGAAAGCGCGCCGCCCAGATCACCTGCCCGGTCACCCGCGCCCGCCCGAACACACAGGCCAGCGGCGCCCCCTCCGCCGTGCCCTGCACCTTCAGCGCCTCCAGACGAGGGCCGCGCTGCCGCGCTGGCTCCAGCCCCGCGATCGCCCACTGATCGACGCTCCGTCCCAGCAGTCCGCCGATCGCCGCGCCCGATGGCCCGCCCACGGCCCCGCCGACCGCGCCAAGGATAACTTGCGCCATTTATGCCTCCGCCGTTGATGGGAAGCGGAACACTGCTGCCAGCCGCTTCCACCACCAGTCGCCCAGCCAGGTCTCGATCACTGCTCGACCCCAATAGGCGTGGATCATCCGCCCCTGCCCGTCCTGCGAACTCAGGATCGCGCAGTGCTTCGCCGCGCACCCCGGCGCCATGCGGAACAGCAGGACATCGCCCGGCCTCGCCTCGCCGACCGGGATTTCCACCAGCCACCGCCGCGCCGCCTCCAGCAGGGTCTCCGCCCCGCCGACCTCGGCCCAGTCCCAGCTGTAGGGCGGCAACGCCTCCGGCTCCGCCCCGATCAGCTCCCGCCAGACCCCGCGCACCAGCCCCAGGCAATCCGCCCCCTCGCCCTTCAGGCTCGCCTGATGCTCGTAGCGCGTCCCGATCCAGCCCCGCGCGATCTCGACAGCACGCGCGCTCATCGCCGGCTCCCGCCATCATTGCGCCCGCCCTCGACCGGCGTCGCCATCAGGAAATCGTCGCCGGGAATGTCCGGAAAGCCCTGGAAGTTGACGCCATTGCCGAACGTCCCGACGCAGGTCGCCCACCGCCGATCACAGCTCAGCCCCGGAAATTCGCTCACATCCACCCGGCACCGTGCGTCGCCCAGCGTCGCATCGCAGTCCCGCCCGCAGGTTCGCCCGACCACCCGCTCCAGCGCCGCCATCGGCCCTTCCAGATCGGCGACGAAGGCCCCGCCCTCGCGCCGGATCCGCGCCATTCGCCCGGCCCACAGGCGCACCTTCAGGTCCGGCCGCGCCCAGTCCACGCGCCACAGATCCACCGACGCCCCATCGAACAGGCCGTTCGCAATGTCCGCCTCGGTGACGCCGTCGTCATCCAGTCCGCCGGCCGCGGAGGCGCTGCCCGCCGCCAGCCCCGCGCCGCCCTCGACGGCGCCCGCCGTCCAGCCGCTTCCCGCCCGACAGGTCACGTCCTCAATGACCAGATCCCGGTCGTGATCGGTGAAACCCATCTCCACGCCGTCGCCGCACCTGACGATCCAGACATGGCACAGCGTCGCCGCCCCGCTCTCGATGCGGGCGGTCAGTTCCTCCGGAATGTCGCGCATGGTCCTAGGTCCTGACCTCGATCAGAGGTACGGCGGCCATCCGCCCGGCCTCGAAGCTCTCCAGCGTCACCTCGATCCGGTCGGCGTCGAACCGCACCGGCGTGTCGAACTCGAACCCCGCCGTCACCGTCGCCCCCTCCGCCGGCGCGACCGCCAGTGTCACCAGCCCGGTCATCGTCTCGACCTCGAAATCCTCGACCTCGGCGCCGTCCACGGCGACCCGCACCGTCCCCTCTACCGGCTTGGCGATCGTCCGCACCCAACCGTCGTCACCCTCGCCGTAGCGTTTCACCAGGATGAACGTCGTCCGGCTCCCGTCGCCCTCGCCCAGCACCTGATCCAGAGCCCCGGGCGTCGCCCCCGGCGGACAGGAGCGGAAGTCGGCGAAGTCCCGGAACCGGAACCCGTACAGCCGCCCCCGCCGTGCCTCGAAGAAGTCCGTCAGCGCCGCCACGTCGTCCAGCGACCTCAGGTTCGCCCCGATCAGATAACGTCGCCGCCCCGCAGCCCACGGCGTCGACCGCCGCTCGTACCCGGACGCCAGCGTCACCACCTCCGTTCGCCGCTCGACGCCGCCGGTCGACCCGAACGCCAATCGCGCCGGCAATCTCGCTTCATGGAAGTTCATCACAGCCTCCGCGCGCCGAGGCTGACCGCGCGAGCCAGCGTCTGGGCGATCTGGGCTTCCGAGCGCAGCAGCCCCTGTGCGCCGCCGTCCACCCGTACATTGACCGTCACGCCGCCTCCACCAACCGGCTCGATCGTCCCCGCGCCCGTCGGCCGGAACACCTCCGGCCCACGCTCGCCGACCAGATAGGCGCCGCCGCCCTGCACCGGCCCGCCGTCGGCCCGACTGCCCGAGAACAGCCCGCCCACGGCCCGGGCGATCGCCTCGGACAATCCACCGCCCTTCACGCCCCCCGCCGCATTTACCGCCGACAGCACCGCCTTGGCCAGCTCGGCCAAGCTCACCTCGCCATCGGCCGCCGCCCGCGCCAGCGACCGGCTCAGACTGTCGCCCGCCCGCGCGAAGGCCCAGTCGATCGCATCCGCCGCCCGCTCCGCCGGCTCGCGCAAGGCGTCCAGCGCCGCCGCGGCCTCCGCCGCCCTGCGCGGCACATCATCCCCCTCGAACGTCTCGTTCATCGGGCCACGCCTCCGTCAGTCGTTTCAGTTCATCCCACCTCATCGGCCGCACACCCTCCGGCGCCGCCGTCAGCCATCGCCACTCGCGCAACGACAGCCGCCAGAAGGCCTCCGGCCCGACGCCCAGCATCGCCGCCGTCCGCATCATCGCGGGCCAGGGCGTCATCCCGCCGCGGCCGCGAACGCCCGCGCCACGGCCTCGGCCGCTGCCTTCGGATCGACAGCCGTCTCACCCAGTCCGTCAGCCAGCTCCCCCTCGCCGCCCCCGCGCAGCAAGGCGGCCAGCACCACGGCCAGATCCCGCGCCGACAGCTTGCGCATCCGCTCCGCGAGCGCTCCCAGACCCTCGACGCCCAGCGCCGTCTCGATCTCCGCCAGCGCCCCCAGCGTCAGGCACAGCCGGCGAGCCGCCCCCGCCAGCATCGCCTCGATCTCACCCCTCGCCCCGTTCATCAGAGCGCCTCGAAGGTGATCTCGCCGGCGCTGGCCAGGCTGATCGCGAACGTCGCCTCGCCCTCGTGCTCGCCGGCGTACTCCAGCGCCGAGACCAGGAATCGCCCTTCCAGCTGGCCGAAGTCCGGCACGATAAGCCGCCACGTCTGCGCCGCCTGCGAGAAGAAGGCCTCGCGGATCAGGGCGTCGGCTTCCGCGTCCCGGAAGATGCCCTGCCCGCTGACCGCCGCCGACTTCACTCCCGCCCCGGCCAGCAGCTCGCGCCATCGCCCGGCGCTGTCGCCGTCGGTCGCGTCCACCGTTCGGGCGTTCAGCGCGATCGTTCGCGCCCTCAGTCCGGCCACGGTGACAAAGCCGCCGCCCGCGCCCGCGATCTTCAGCAGGATGTCCCTGCCCTTCTGCACCGCCATCTCACGCCTCCTCTGTCACGGCGCGCACGCGCAGCACCGCATGGGTTCTGTGTCCGTCGGGCGAGGTCCGGACGTCGGCGAACCGCACGCCCAGGCTTGCCGTCCTGATTCCGTCTGCCTCCAGCGTCGTGTCCGACAGCGCCAGCCGCACCGCCGCCATCGCCGCCTTGGCCTCCTCGGTTCCGCGAAAGTCGGAGGTGATCGTCAGGGTCAGCATCTGCTCAACGTCACCGCCCTCCGCCCGCAGCGGCCGGCTCTCGCACCGCCCGATCTGCAGATGCGGCACGGGCGTCCCGTCCGACGGACCGTCCACGATCCGCGCGCCCAGGATCGCGGCCACACCGTCATCCGCCTTCAGATGCGCGATCAGGGCCTTCTGCAGGGCCAGTTCGTGGCTCATCGCATCCGCTCCAGAGTCAGGATGGCGCGCCCGCCCACGCTCTCGACGGTCTTGATCCGCCAATCGGTCCCGCCGAAGCGCAGCACGCGCCCGACGGTCAGCCTCGGATCGGATCGGGTCTCCGCCGTCACCGTCTCGACGCCGCGCGTCACCCCGGCCTCGGTCCGCTCGCGCCGCCTCCGTGCGCCCAGCTTCAGCCAGGCCGAGCCGACCGGCTCATAGGTCACGCTGCGGCCGCCATACGGCGTCTCGGCCTCGATGGCCTCGAACAGTCCTGCCAGCGCCCTCACAGCCGCACCACCCGGTACGGCGCGATCCACGCCTCCACCGGCCCGGTCGTCATCTCGCTCCCCTCCCGCTCATAGGCGCGCAGGGTCAGCATCAGGATCGCCAGCCTCAGCGGCGCCGGCGAGGTCGATGTCAGGCTCAGCCCCACCTCCCCCTCCACCCGCGCCCGCGCCGCATCGATCAGCGTCTGGATCAGCCCGTCCTCCGCGCCATGCTCGACGCGCAGGAACAGCTTCGCCTCGGTGAGGCTCACCGGTGCGGTCATTGGAAACCTCGATTGTCTGGAGGAAAGCGAAGCGGCCGACGGTCGAACCGCCGGCCGTCCGAACGTCAGCTCGCGCTGAACTTCATCACCTTGATCGCGTCGAAGTCCTGCACCCCGCCGCCCACGCGCCGCGTGGTGTAGAACAGGACGTAGGGCTTGGCCGAATACGGGTCGCGCAGCACCCGCACGCCCGCGCGGTCGACGATCAGATAGCCGCGGCGGAAGTCGCCGAAGGCGATGGCCGTAGCGTTGGCCGCCACGTCCGGCATCGTCTCGATCTCGGTCAGCGGATAGCCCAGCAGGCTGGCCGTCTCGCCCGCGCGCTGCGCCGGTTGCCAGATGTAGTTGCCGTCCGCGTCCTTGAACTTGCGCACCGCCGAGACCGTACGCCGGTTCATCACGAAGCGCGCGTTCGGCCGGTATTGGGCCTTGGGCGCGTAGACCAGGTCGATCAGGCGGTCTGTCGGGCTGGTGGTGGCGAAGCCGCCCGCCGCGCCCGAGGCGACATAGCCGATCTCGCCCCATTCCTGCTCGGCGTCGGCGACGACGTCATAGTCCAGGAAGCCGCGCGGCTTGTTCGCGCCGTCGCCGTTGACGAAGGCCTCGGTCTCCTGCGCGGCGAAGGCGTCCTCCACCTCGGCGGCCAACCATTCGTCCAGGTCGACCAAGGCGTCGTCCAGCAGGGTCTGGGTCGCCGCCGGGCACGCGTAGAGATCGGCCGACGGGAACTCCAGCAAAGCCAGCGTCGCCGGGTCCGTCTGCGGACGCGCGGCCGTTTCAGCCACCCAGCCCGAACCCACGCCGGCGATCGACACCGGCTTGCGGAACACGCCCGCGGCCACCGTGCGCACGGTCGCGATCTCGCGCATCGGCGAGCCCGCCATCAGCCGGCGCTCGATCGCCCGTTCGGTTTGCTCCGGCACGACGTAACCGCCTGAGGTCGGCGCCGTCGACAGCCCCGCCTTCACCTCCAGCATCGCCCCGGCGCGCATATAGCCGTCGAATGCGGATTTCTCCTCCCCATGGAATGGGGAGGGGGACCGCGCAGCGGTGGAGGGGTCTCCCAGCTCCGGACGCCGCCCCTCGCTGACGATCCGATCCAGCCGCGCCTGCGCCCCGGCCACCGCCTGATCGATCCGCGCGACCTTCTCCTCCAGCAGCGTATCGGCCGAGGCCTTGCGCTCGATCTCGTCCAGCCGCGCATCGTTGGCGCCTTTGAACGCCTCGAACGCCGCCATCATTTCGTGCATGGCGGCGCGCGCCTCCGGCGTGGCCGGGGCCTGTTTGATCTCTTTCATTGTGTCTCCGGTGGTTGAACAACCGCAGATCGCGGTTAGGGTCCGGGGGTGACCAGCACCGCCCGAAAATTCTCGAACTCACACGACGCCGGGCGCTACACCCGCCTCGAGACCGCAGTCATGTCGGCCCTGGCGCAGGATCTGCGCGGTCAAGTCCCGGACATTGCGGCGCAATTCTCGCGAAGCAAGGCGACCATCCGGCGCAACTCCGGCTTCGGCCAGTTCACCGAGATGCTGATCGATGCGCACCGGCCCGCACCCGGCGGCCCGACCGGCGACCTCGGCACGGTCCATGTCGTCATCACCGGTCTGCGCCACCCGGTCGCCTTCCGCGCTCGCGTCCGCGACGGCCGCCTGCTGGGCCTGCTGGCCGACAGCTATGGCGAGGACACCCGCGCCATCGACTTCGCGACCGTTCCGTTCGACCAAATCTTCACCATCGAGGCCAGCGGCGCCCCGGTCCATTTCGCCGGCACGCATCGCCCGGAGACCGCCGCCAACCAGGCGAAGTCGCGCACCGAGGCCCGGCAGGAAGCCAGCCGTCCCCAGCCGGTGCGTCAGGCCCCGACCCAGTCCGTACCGACTTCCGCGCCTCCGCCCCGGGTGCAGGCCCGGACCCAGTCGGTGTCGGTTCCCGTCACGCGACAGACCCCGCCCACGCCGCGCCAGCCTCAGCCGGCGGCAGTCCAGCCCGATCCCGACGTCATCACCGATGAGGACATCACGACGATGCGCATTGGCCTTTGGGCCATGATCGGCGTGATCGGCATGCTCCTTTTCGTCGTCTTCGGCGTCCCCCTGCCCTTCGTGCTCGTCGGCGGCTTCATCATCGGTCGCTACTTCCAGACCGAGAAAGGCCTTATCGCCCTGCGCCGCATCCAGCAGTCGTTGAAGTCCGCGCAGGATGCAGCCCAGTCTCGCCAGACAGGCTGAACCGCGCCCCCGGCAGCATCGGGAAGGTCACGAGCGAGACCTCCCACAGATCGACCTCGACCAGCACCCGCGCCGCGCCCTCGCGCCGCGCCCGCACGGCCCTGAAGCCGATGGACAGCCCGTCCATCGCCCCGGCCCTAGCCAGCGCCTGGGCGAACCGCGCCTCGGCCGACCAGTCCATGATCCGTCCGCGCAGGAACAGGCCACGCTCGTCCTCGACCGCCTCATCCCAGACCCCGACCACCGCCCGGCTCTCGTGCTGGTGCAGCATCCGCACACCGCCCGCGCCGACCCGCCCCAGACTGTCCGCGAACGCCCCCTTCGCCACCACATCCCGGTTCAGATCCGCCACGCCCCACAACGACGCATAGCCCTCGACAAGGACCATTCCTCCCCCACCGGGGGAGCGGGACCGCAAAGCGGTGGAGGGGCGCTCGACACACACGCCGCCGCCCATCAGAATTCCTCCAGCCGTCGCTCGATCCGCTCCACCGCCGCTCTTGTGCTCTCCGACTGGGTCTCCAGTCGCGCCAGCCGCTCGGCCACCTGCTGATGCTCGGCCACCCGTTCCTCCAGCGTCGCGATCCGCGCCGCCGCCCCGCCCGCCCAGATCAGTCCGCCGATCGCCTGGACCGCCAGCGCGGTCAGCAGCCCGACCGGTATCCTTCGACCATCCATCGCTCACTCTCCCACCCCGGCCATCCGCCGCCGTTCCGCGTCGGTCAGGAAGCTGGCCGCATTCAATCTCGCCCACAGGGCCTCGCGCTCGGGCTGCAGCGCCGGCACGGCCTCCAGGTCCGCCTCGATCCGCGCGCCCGGGAACCGCGCGCCCAGCCATCCGGTCAGCGCCCCGGCCGCCTTGCGCGCCAGCGGCGCGACCGTCCCGCGCCAGAAGGCGGCGTTGGCCTCTCGATAGTTGGCGTAGGTCGCATCGCCGGGAATCCCCAGCAGCTGCGGCGGCACGCCGAACGCCAGCGCGATCTCCCGCGCCGCCGCGTGCTTGCCGGCGATGAAGTCCATGTCGGCGGGCGTCCAGCTCATCGGCTTCCAGTCCAGCCCGCCTTCCAGCACCAACGGACGTCCGGCGTTCATCGCCCCGGCGTGCGCCTCGTCCATCTGCGCCCTCAGCGCCTCGAACTGCTCACCGGTCAGCCGCTCGCCGTCCCGCCCGTTGAACACCAGCGCGCCGGACGGCCGCGCCGAATTGTCCAGCAGCGCCTTGTTCCAGGCGCCCGAGGCGTTGTGCACATCGATCGCGAAGGCCGCGGCCTCCAGCGGCGAGAAGCCGTAGTGATCGTCCGTCGGGTGAAACAGCTTCAGATGCAGTACCGGCATCCATCCGTCCGCCGCCCGACCGATCCGCACCGACCGCCCGTCCACCGCATACTCATAGGCTTCAGGCCAGCCGCCTCGCCCCGGCACGACCTTCATCCGGTCGGGCCGCAGCGACCACAGCTCCTCCGGCGCGCCGTCTCCGGTCGCCTCCGCATAGGCGTTCCCCGCCGTCTGCAGCGCGCCGTACAGTCCCTCCAGCCACTCCGCGCCCGACTGCTCCGGGTTGGGCCGGGCCAGCAGCTTCGCCAGCGGATGGTCGTCCGTCCGCACCCCGTCGGCGAACACCACCAGCGGCGTCGCGGCTGCCGCCTCGGCGATCATCCGCACGCAGCGATAGGCCACCGGGTTCTTGCCGAACCCCTCGCTGGCCAGGCTGGCGTAGTCCCGCGGCGTCCACCGCGCCCGCCCGCCGCCGGCATATGCGATCAACGCCCCCGCCCGACTGTCCTTCACCTCAGGCGCGCCTTCGCGCCGCCGACCCGCCAGGGGCCACCGCCAGTTCCGCATGGGCTTTCTCCAGAGTTTTTCCTTCTCCCGATGGGAGAAGGTGGCGGGGCGGAGCCCCGTCGGATGAGGGTCGGGTGTGTCAGTCGGCGAACAGCCGACCCTCACCCTTTCGCCTTGCCGATCGCTTCGCTCCCGGAGGCTCAAGCCCTCTCCCATCGGGAGAGAGTCGAATCCTCACAACACCCTCACACTCGGCAGCCGCACCGAGTTCAGCAGCAGGTGGCTCACCGCCCAGATCAGCGCGTCGGCCCGATCCGGGCTATGCCGGCCCGTCCCCGCGCCCAGTCCTTCCAGCTCATCCTCCAGCGGCCCGAACGACCGCGTGTGGATGACCCGGTTCTGGTCGTAGAGCATGGCCACCGGCTCCGCCCGCGCCCGCTTGGATGTCCGCGCGAACACCGGCTTCACCACCGCGCCGCACTGCGCCAGCTTCAGCATCTCGACGATCATCTCGCCACCCTGGTTCACCTCGGCGACCACCCTGTCGACGTCGTACCGCGCGACGACCTCCGCCACCCGCGCGGCCCATTTCGACGGGGCCAATCCGCTGACGCTTTCGTCCGCCAGCACATAGGCCGTGCCATGCGCCCGCCCGACCACCACGATCCCGCAGGCATCGCCGCCCGAGGTCACCGGCGGATCCAGCCCGACCACGATCATGTCGAACCGGTCCGGCGCCCGGCCGCGACAGCGCTCGAACATCGCCGGCGTCCACAACCCCTCGCCTTCGTCCAGCATCAGGCCATCCAGCTCCTGCGCCGCCAGCCGCGTCCCGCCGTACAGTTGCTCCAGCCCGCGCAGAAAGCCCCGCGCCAGGTTTCGCGTATTCATCTGCGTCGGCGCGTGGGTGAAGGCCGTCGTCGGCTCCTCCAGCAAGGCCCGCAGCGCCGCCATCGGCCGGGGCGTGGTCGTCACCGCCAGCCGCGGATCCTCCCCCAGCCTCAGCCCCATCCGCAGCATCGGCAGGACATCGCCCGGCCGCTTCCACGCACAGAACTCGTCAGCCCACGCCGCATGAAATTGCGGCCCGCGCAACCGTTCGGGCTCGGCGGCCGAGAAGGCCATCGCCTCCGCGCCATTGGGCCAGACCAGCCGTCGACGCGCCGGCTCATAGACCGGCCGACGCCAGGGCGGTGCGATGGCCCGCAGGCCCGACGGCCCCTCGATCATCACCTCGCGCACGTCGTGCAGCGTCGGCCCCACCAGCGCCAGCCGCGCCCCCGAAACCGCCTGCTCCGTCAACCACTCGGCCCCGGCCCGGGTCTTGCCCGCCCCGCGTCCGCCGAGAAACAGCCAGGTCATCCATGGTTCGTCCGGCGGATGCTGCGGGCTGTGCCGCCAACCGATCCAGTCATGGTCGATCAAATCGCGGTCGAAGGGCGTCAGGATACTCGCGACCTCTAGCTTCAGCCACTTGGGCAGCGAACGCATCCAGTCGGCGCAGGAGTTGTTCACGCAGCTTCTCCTCTGCGGCCAGATCGATGGGCAGGGCAGCCGCCGCGACCTTCGCGTCGAACTCACGCTTGATCGCCAGCGCCTTCAGCAGGTCCGATGTGGCCCTCGACTTCCGGCTCACGGTCTGCGGGTCCTGATCGCCGATGATCGCCATCATGCTCTGGAATTCAGCCAGCAACGGATGGCCTTCCTCCGACTCTTCGGCCGGCGGGTTCGGATCGCTTTTTCGGGTCATGGCAAAAGTATGCGGCGCCGGCGTACCTCGCCGACAATAAGCCGATTGTTTTCGACAAGCCGCTGATCGCGCGCGATCTTTTCCGCTGAAGTCCGCCGTCCATCCGCGGATTGTCAGCAGACTAGCGTCCGCGTTCGTCCCGCCATTCGGGGGCCTCGAAGTCCAGCGCGTCCTCGGGGTCCTTCAGCGCCAGCTCCGACACCGTCTGACCACGCACCGAAACGCCCGCTTCGTGCACCGTCTCGCGACTGCCGGACACCAGATGGTGCCAGTTCGCCAGCGGCCGACCCTCGTGCAGACGGCGATAGGCGCAGGACTTCGGCATCCACTCCAGCGCCTCGATATTCCACGGCGTCAGCTTGATGCAGTCCGGCACATACTGCTTGCGGTTGGCATAGTCCGAGCAGGTGCAGCGCACCGGGTCGAACAGCTTGCAGTGCACCCGCGTCGGGATCACCTCACCGGTGTCTTCGTCCTCGAACCGCACCAGGCAGCACAGGCCGCACCCGTCGCACAGGCTCTCCCACTCCTCGCGGGTCATCTGCTCCAGGCGCTTGGTTTGCCAGAAGGGGGCGGTCATCGGGCGGCTTCTACGCCTTCCGGGCCTCCCTGTCCTCAACCGACTGAATTCAGTGGCTGACCGCCTTCGAGAAGACGTTGATCACGAACACCCCGCCCACGATCATCGTCAGGCCCAGGATCGCCGCCAGATCCAGCTTCTGCCGGAACAGAAACACGCCGATCAGCGAGATCGCCACCACGCCCAGTCCGCTCCAGACCGCATAGGCGATCCCGACCGGCATCTGCCGCAGCGCCAGGCTCAACAGGTAGAAGGCCGTCAGATAGCAGGCCGCCAGCCCCAGCGTTGGCCACAGTCGGGTGAACTGCTCCGACTTCTGCAGCAGGGTCGTCCCCACTACCTCGAAGGTGATGGCGCCAAGCAGAGCCGCCCACGTCGTCGGGTTCATCAGGCGGCTTCCATCAGGATATGGCCGGGCGTCAGCAGCGAGAGCAGCGCCTGTCGCTGCGCGGGCGACACATCGTGCACCCCGAACAGATCCGACATCCACAGACCATCGGCCACCAGCCTCAGCAGCAGGGCGTCGTCCGCGCCGACCGGGTCGGTCGGGTCCTCGGCCTTGACCTTCTTGATTCCGTCCGACCAGCGGGTCCGCAGTGAAGGCTCGATCGCACAGGCGACCAGCATCGCCCGGCCGATGGAGACGTCGCAGGCCGTCACCGCATCATTGATCGTGACCCTCAGATAGGCCCGCGCCTGCCGGCCGTACGGCTGCGGATCGCGCGCCGCCTCGGTCAGCACCGCTTCGCAGAACATGTCCGCCAAGTGGTCCGTCAGCCCCTCGAGCAGAGCCAGCTTGGTCGGGAAATGATGCAGCAGCGCGCCCTTGCTGACCGACGTCCGGGCAGCGACGGCGTCCAGCGTGAAGCCCATCGCGCCGACCTCGGCGGCGACCTCGAGGGCCTTCTCGATGATCTCTGCGCGGGTGGTTTCCGGGGCGCGGCGGCGTGTCAGCGTATCCATTCGCGTTACATACCAGCCGGACGGTAAGGATCAACTCAAGTCTGCCGTGGCGAGCTGTCGCCCCCTCCTCTATATGGCGCCCCATGGCTGCCCGTCCCCCTCTCGTCGCCCTCAAGGATGTCCGTCTTCAGGACGGTCAACGCCCCCTGTTCGACGGTGTCGACATGGCCATCGAGCCGCGCACCCGCGCCGCCCTCGTCGGTCGCAATGGGGCCGGCAAGTCGACCCTGATGAAGACAGTGATGGGCCTGATAGAGCCCGACGCCGGCGATCGATCGGTGCAGGCCGGCACCCGTTTCGCCTATGTCCCGCAGGAGCCGGACATCAAGGGCGACACCCTGCTGGACTACGCCGCCTCTGGCGACGCCGAGCGCTGGACCGCCGAAAGCTGGCTGACCACCTTCGGTCTGGATCCGAACAAGCCCGCCGTGAACCTGTCCGGCGGCGAGACCCGCCGCGCCGCCCTGGCCAAGGCCTTCGCCGAGGAGCCCGACCTGCTCCTGCTCGACGAGCCGACCAACCACCTCGACATCCTCGCCATCGAACTGCTGGAGAACGAGCTTCTCTCGGCCCGCTTCGCCGTTCTGGTCGTCAGCCACGACCGCGCCTTCCTGAACCGCGTCACCCAGTCGGTGCACTGGCTGGAGGGCCGCAAGGTCCGTACCCTCGACAAAGGCTTCGCCGCCTTCGACGAGTGGGCCGCCAAGGTCACGGAGGAAGAGGCCGAAAGCCTGCGCCGCCTGACGAAGAAGATCGAGGCCGAGACCTACACCTTCTACCGCTCCATCACCGCCCAGCGGACCCGCAACGAAGGCCGCGCCCGCGCCCTCATGGCCATGCGCGCCGACCGCGCCGAGCGGATGAAGGACCAGCCGCGGGAGCTGTACCTCGGCGTCGATTCCGGCGCGACCTCGGGCAAGCTGGTCGCCGATCTCAAGGGCGTGTCGAAGGCCTTCGGCGAGCGCACCATCTTCAAGGGCCTGACCACCCGCGTGATGCGCGGCGACCGCCTCGCCATCGTCGGCCCGAACGGCGCGGGCAAGACCACCCTGGTCAAGGTCCTGCTGGGCGAACTCGCCCCCGACGAGGGCACGGTCCGCCTCGGCGCCAATCTGGAGCCGGTCTATCTGGACCAGTCCCGCGAGGGGCTGAAGTCCGACATGACCCTCTGGGACGCCCTGACACCCGGCGGCGGCGACAGCATCCTCGTGCGCGGCCACTCCAAGCACGTCGCCGCCTACGCCAAGGACTTCCTGTTCCAGGAAGCCCAGCTCAAGCAGCCGATCTCGACCCTGTCGGGCGGCGAGCGCAACCGCCTCCTGCTGGCCCGCGCTCTCGCAAAGCCGGCCAACATGCTGGTCCTCGACGAGCCGACCAACGACCTCGACATGGACACCCTCGACAAGCTGGAAGAGCTGCTCGAGAGCTACGACGGCACCCTGATCCTGGTCAGCCACGACCGCGACTTCGTCGATCGCCTCGCCACCTCGACCATCGCCATGAATGGCCGTGGCCAGATCGTCGAAACCCCCGGCGGCTGGACCGACTTCATCCGCCAGAACCCGGGCTTCCTTACTCCTCCCCCCTCGGGGGAAGGGGACCGCGCGCAGCGCGGCGCAGGGGGCGAAACGCGCGCCGCCGCTGCCCCCGCGCCCGCTTCGCCCAAGAAGTCCGCCAAACTCTCTTTCAAGGACACGCATCGCCTGAAGGAACTCGAAGGCCTGCTCGAATCCCTCCCCGCCGTGATCGCGAAACACGACGCTGCCCTCGCCGATCCGGACCTCTACAGCCGCGACCCCAAGGCCTTCGACCGCGCCATGACCGCCGCCGCCCAGGCCCGCGAACAGCTCGAGAGCGCCGAACTCGAATGGCTGGAGCTCGAAGAGAAGAAGGCCGCCCTCGGAGCTTGACGCCGGCTGACAGCGTTCCGTCGGCATGACCGACGCCGTCGCCGAATTCCTTGAAGGCAAGGACACTCACGCCTCCGGCCTCCTGCGAGAGGTCCGCAAGCTGGCCCTCCACGCCGGCGACGACATCTCGGAGCGCGTGTCGAAATCTCTCATCGGCTGGTCTGGCAAGCGCAGCTTCGCCACAGCCTATGTGAAGGGCAAGTACCTCGAGCTCTCGATCGACCTCACCCGCAAGGTCGATCATCGGCGCCTCCGCGCCGCCTTCGCCACCACGAAGACCGTGACCACCCACCGCTTTACCTTTGGCCCTGACCACAAGGTCGATGCCCGGATCGGCGCCCTGCTCAAGGAGTCCCTCGAGACGGTTGCTCCGGGAGCCCGAAAATCGGTCGCGAATTCGTAATTCACCGCACTCGAAGCCGACGCTGTGCATAACGTCGCAAGAACTTCACAATGCAAAGAATTGTGCGCCGCAGAGAGCGCCCCATCCGCGTTTGAACATGATTTATCCGCCAAATCGTCCACAACCGGACGATCCGGACCGCTTGTCGAAATCCGGATTTGGAGCGAGCTTGATCAGGCCGAGGGACACGGCGGCGCGGAAAACCGGGGAGACCCGGGGATCAAGGCGAACCGGCCCGGCTCTCTGACCCGACGCTTCGGGTGGTCTTCGGACCAGACGCAGCGGAAGGCAGGATCAAGGCTCCCGAACGATGACGGCCCCGGCCGGACGCGTTCACGGAGAACCGGATCGGGATCGAAGGACGGCGCAGGCCAGACCTGCGGAACGCCGGAGACCAGGAGCGCGAGCGGATACAGCTGACCATCGTCGGGGTTCGCCCCGCTGATGCTGACGCCAAGGTCCAAAACCTCAAAGGCCAAGTCCAACCCGGACTTGGCGAGGGGACGAGGAAATCCGGTTCGCCGGGGCTCTTCGTCCCCTCGCTCAATTCCGGCTCCGGACAAGGTGGAGCCTCCCCTTTCCGAACCTTCGCCTTGGCCGTACATAAGGCCATGACCTCGCGCGGGAATCGTCAGCTTCAGCCCCACCGTCGCGCCCTCCTCGCGGGCGTCGGCGCGATCGCGGCCAGCTCGGCGCTCGCCGGCTGCGGCGACAGCCAGGTCGCGCCTGACGCCGATGGCCGTATCCGCCTGCGCTTCGCCACCGACTGGCGCGCCCAGGCCGAGCACGGCGGCTTCTACCAGGCCCTCGCCTCGGGCGCCTATGAACGCCGCGGCCTGAACGTCCAGATCATCCAGGGCGGCCCCGGCGTGAACGTGCCCCAGCTGCTGGCCTCCGGCGCCGTCGAGCTGGGCATGGGCTCCAACAGCTTCATCCCGATGAACCTCGTGGCGCAGGGCGCGCCGGTGAAGGCCGTCGCCGCCTTCTTCCAGAAGGACCCACAGGTCCTGATCGCCCACCCCGATCCGGCGTTGCGCTCCATCGCCGACCTCGCCGGCCGGCCGTTTCTTCTGGCCGACGCCTCGATCAACGCCTTCTGGGTCTGGCTCAAGGCCCGCTACGGCTTCACCGACGATCAGGTCCGCAAGTACAACTTCAACCCCGCCCCCTTCCTCGCCGACCCGCGCGCGGTCCAGCAGGGCTATCTGACCAGCGAGCCCTGGACGATCGAGACGGAGGCCGGCTTCGTCCCGCGCATCTTCCTGCTCGCCGACGAAGGTTACCCCTCCTACGCAACCATGGTGCTGGCCCCCAACGCCTTCGCCCGCGACAACGGCGAGGCCCTGCGCAGCTTTATCGCGGCCTCCGCCGAGGGCTGGCGCGACTACATCCAGGGCGACGGCCGCGCCGCCGATACCCTGATCCGCCGCGACAACCCGGAGATGACGCAGGCCATCCTCGATCAGGCGCGAGCCAAGCTGAAAGCCAATGGCATCGTCGACGGCGGTGACGCAGCCCTCTACGGCCTCGGCACCATGACCGAGGAACGCTGGCAGGCCTTCTTCGACGTCACCAGTCAGGCCGGGGTATATCCGAGCGACCTCGACTGGCGTCAGGCCTTTACGACCCAGTACCTGCCCGGCCGCGGACGTGGCGGACGATAGCCCCGTCGCCAGCCTGTCGGACGTCATCGTCCGGTATCCGGGCCGGGCGCCGCTGGGGCCACTGACCCTCTCGATCCAGCCCGGCGAGATCGTCGCCCTCGTCGGCGCGTCAGGCGCAGGCAAGTCCACCGCCCTTCGTCTGCTCGCCGGCCTTGAGGCGCCTTCCGAAGGCGTCGCCACGACCGCGCCCGCAGGCCGCACCGCCTTCGTCTTCCAGTCTCCGACCCTGATGCCCTGGGCCGACGCCCGCGCCAACGTCGCCCTGCCGCTCGAGCTCGCGGGCGCGCCGAAGGATCAGGCGCTCGACCGCGCCGCCGTCGCTCTCGCCGCCGTCGGTCTGGGCGAACGGCTCTCCGCCCGCCCTCTCCAGCTGTCCGGCGGCATGGCCATGCGCGTCTCCATCGCCCGCGCCCTCGTCACCGAGCCGGACCTGTTGCTGCTCGACGAGCCTTTCGCCGCGCTGGACAGCATCACCCGCCGCCATCTGATCGAGGATCTCCACCGCCTCTGGGCCGCGCGCGAGCGACCACCGGCGGTCGTCTTCGTCACTCATGATGTGGAAGAAGCCGTCTATCTGGCCGGTCGAACCATCGTGCTGGACGCCGTCTCCGGACAGGTCGCCATGGCCCGCCCCGCCCCCGGCGACCTGCCCCGACCGGCGAACTGGCGCGCCGCCCCGGACTACCGCGACGCCGTCGAGGCGCTCGCGGCCGCGCTTGCCCACGCCATGCCGGACCGGGTCGCATGAGCCGCATCCTGTCCCCGCTTCTGCTCATCGCCGTCCTGCTCGCGACCTGGGAGACCACCTGCCGGTTTCTCGACATCCCGATCTACTTCCTGCCGCCGCCCAGCGCGGTCGCGGCCTCCCTCATCGAGCGCGCGCCGGTGCTCGCCGCCTCGGCCTGGCAGACCTTCCGCATGGCGTTGCAGGCCCTCCTCGTCGCAGGCCTGATCGGCGGCGGGCTGGCCCTGATCGTCTCCATGAACCGCGCGGCCGAGAACGCGGTCCGCCCGCTTGCCGTCGCCCTGCAGGTCACGCCGGTCGTGGCCATCGCGCCTCTGGTCCTCATCTGGGCGGGGCTGGACCATCCGGACCGTGCGGTGATCGCCCTCGCCGCCGCCGTCGCCTTCTTCCCGATCTTCTCCGGCGTGCTGACCGGCCTGCATTCTGCGGATCGCGATCTGGAGCGTCTGTTCGATCTCTACGGCGCCACGCCCCTGCAGCGCCTTTGGCGTCTGCGCATCCCGTCGGCCCTGCCCTTCGCCCTTGAAGGACTCCGTGTCGCCTCTGGCCTGGCGGTCATCGGCGCCGTCGTAGCCGAGTTCGTCTCGGGCTCCGGCGCCTCGCAGGGGCTCGCCTGGCGCCTACTGGAAGCCGGCAATCGCCTGCGCACCGCCGACATGCTCGCCGCCCTCGTCTGGCTGATGGCGATGGGGCTGATCCTCAACGCCCTCGTCGGCTGGGCCGAGCGGCGCGCAAGAGCACGCCTCTCCTGAAACGTTAGGTCCGGATTAAGTCCCCGGCCGTTAACGTCACGCTCTGATCCTGCGACCGGAGCCTCCCCTTGCGCCGCGCCCGACACCTGCTCTTCGGCCTTTCGGTCACCGCTCTCGTCGCCGGCGCGAGCGTTTCCGCGCAAGCCCAGAACGCCCCGGCGGCACAAGATCATGGTCTCCGTTACCTCTCGTGGAACGGCCGCGAGACAAGCCCCCAGGCCGCGCCGACGGATGTTCGCCGCGATGTTCGCCGCGATCTTCGCCGTTCCAATCGTGTCATCCCGCATGGCGGCGCCGCGGAAGCGCTGGCCACGCCCCGCGCCGGCCTGACGCCGGCGCCCGGCGGCAATCGCTCGTCGCTGACGCCGGCATCGGCCTGGCTGGACCGCACGCCGGCGCCCGCCGCCGACGCCCCGCCGCCTCCGGCACGCCGCGTCGCCCCCGCCCCCGCCCCTGCCCCCGCGCGCACTCCGCCGCCCGCCCCGGTGGTTGCCGACGCGCCGCCGCCGCCCACGACCAATGGCCTGCCGGAGTATGTGGCCTCGCCGAACGGCGGCCAGCCGGTCCCCGCGGATGTCATCGCCAGCGACCCCATGGCTCCCCGGCGTGACGCGCCGATCTTCCATATGCAGGGAGCGCGAGCCGACGCCGCGCAAACGCCCGCTCCGCCGTCCCCGCGCGCCGAGGCCCGCGAGGCCGCCCGCACCGAGCCAGAGCCTCGTCCGCGAGCTGTGGCTCTGGTGGAGCACAACCCGTCGGACCGGCCCGCACCACAGGGCGCGCGCTACTACTCGGTCCATCGCCAGAACGGTCAGACCCCGGACGCCATCGCCATGCCGCAGTCGACGTACGTCGACGCGCTGACGATCACCAACATCCCCGAGACCACGGCAGGTCAGGATCTCGCCCAGCCGGTCGAGCCGCCCGCCATGATTCGTGACGCCCAGGGCCGGGTCCGCGTCCAGCCTGCGGCTCCGGAAGGGGACTATCAGTGAGCGACGCTCCATCGTCGCGCCTGCCTGATCTCATCGCTCTCGCCCAGGAAGACTCCAGCGAGAAACGACGCGCGCTCCTGCGCGAGCTGACAGGCCACTTTTTCGGGGTCAGCGAGCGCACCGACGCGGAACAGGCCCTGTATGGCGACGTCATCGGCCAACTGACCGCCGACATGGAGACCGCGGTGCGCGCCGAACTGGCCGAACGGTTCGCCAACGCACCCGATGCGCCGCATGGACTGATCCGCCGCCTCGCCAACGACGACGCAGCCGTGGCCACGGCGGTGCTGGCCCATTCGCCGGTGCTCACCGACGACGACCTTCTCGGCGTTGTCCGTAGTCACGGCCAGGATCATCTGCGCGCGGTCTCGGCGCGGCGATCCGTGCCGGAGGCCGTGTCGGACATCATCGTGGAACGCGGCGACGACGAGACCCTCGGCGCCCTGCTGCGGAACGATGGCGCGCGTCTGTCACGCGCCGCATCCGAGACGGCGGTCGAGCGCGCCAAGGCCAATCCGGCCCTGCATGAGGCCACGGTCGAGCGCGCCAACCTGCCGCCGGATCTGCTCAACGAGATGTATTTTCTCGTCGAGGCCCGCCTGCGGACCCGAATTCTCGAGCAGAACGCCAGCATGGACCCGGCCTTGCTCGAAGCCGCCCTCGCCGCCGGCCGCGCACGCGTCGCGACCGACGATGGAGCCCTGCCGGCCGACTACGCCGAATGCCTGGCCTATGTGGAGGAACTGGACGCCGCCGGGCAGCTGACACCCCAGATGCTCGCGCGTTTTCTCCGCTCCGGCGCCAACGGCCGAACCAGCTTCCTGATTGCCCTGTCCGAGCTGGCGGAGATCGACTTCCATACCGCCCGGCAGATCGTCGAGCGCCGTGAACTGGATGCGCTGGCTGTCGTCTGCAAGGCGGCCGACCTCGATCGCGCGCTCTTCCTCACCTATGCGGTCGTCCTGCTGAACGACGACGGCGACGCCATGGCCAAGGCCCACTCGTACGCCCGCATGTATGCGGAGCTGACGCGGGATGCTGCGCTCAGGACGCTCCGGTTCTGGCGCATGTTGCGCGGCGCGCAGGCAGCCTGACCTTCAGACAGCAAAACGCCCGCCCCCGAAAGAGGCGGGCGTTTGTTGATCAGCGCTGACTGATTACTTCTTGGCGCGCGGAGCGCGGGCCGGTTTGCGACCGCCCTGACCGAGACCCATCTGCTTGGCCAGATCCGAGCGCGCCTTGGCGTAGTTCGGCGCGACCATCGGATAGTCCTTCGCCAGGCCCCACTTGGCCCGGTATTCTTCAGGGCTCATGTTGTACTTGGTGCGCAGGTGACGCTTCAGCGACTTGAACTTGCGACCGTCTTCCAGACAGATCAGATAGTCCGGCGTGATCGACTTGCGCACCGGAACGGCCGGCTCGCGAACTTCCGGCTCGGGTTCGACGGCGCCGGTCGAAACCTGCGACAGGGCAGCGTGGATGCTGGCGATCAGGCCGGGGACTTCCGCCGCCTGAACACTGTTGTTACCGACGTACGCCGACACGATGTCGGCAGTCATTTCAAGCAACTGCGAGTTATCTTCCATCGGCGTTCTACCTGTTCGAATTTGCGGGTGGGACGGAGCCGTCAACATCACTGACATGCTGAATAGTGTTGTTCGGGAACCGTGGCAATGACATTATATTCATTGCGCAGATCAACCAGACCGTAATTTCTGTATCGCGCCGATGCTATCGGCCGAAGTTCTCCGCCAGCGCCAGCATCGCCGCCCGCTCCGGCGCCGAGTAATCGTCCAGCGCCTCTTCTTCGCCATCACGGATCGCACGCAACAGCGCTGGCGTCAGAGCCGAAGACAGAGACCAGTTCCAGTAACGCAAGACAGTTTGTGCGCGATCGACGGCCAGCATTTCGTAGGTGATCTGCACCCGCTCCCAGACCAAGTCCGGCGTACCGTCAGGTTGTAATTCGGGACGCCGCATCGAACGCCACAGGCCGGCCAGTTCGTTACGCGACAGCCCCGTCGCCTTGCACAGGATCGCCACCGGCTCCCCGCCCGGATCGCCCAGGATCTTGGCGCCGGTGATCGGCTTCACGCCGGACAGATAGGCGATCTCCGACGCCAGTTCGCGCGTCAGCCCCTCGGCCGCGGCGGCTTCGATGGCCTGCTCCAGCCCGCCCCAAGGGCTCTTCTCGATCGCCGCGCGGTTTCTCTGACGGCGCTCGATAAACTGGAGAGCCTTGCGGGACACCGGGTCCTGCCAGCCCTCCTTCGCGGCCATGGCGAAGACGTCCTCGGACACCTCCTGCATGACCTCGCGTGACACCGCGAAGCGCTGAAGGATGGTCTTGCGATCGTCCGGATCGCACCACCAGAACATCACATACGCACCTGACGGCCTCAGCTCCGGACGGCGCAGGATCGAGTGGCACAGGCTGCGCTCGGTGCGGCTCAGGCTGACCACGCCCTCCATCGCCACCTGGCTCAGCCGCGCCGTCTGATTGCGCAGCACCGCCTCGATCACCGGCGTCTCGCCGAACGAGAGCAGGGTTTCGCTGACGACCTCGGACAGTCCCCGACGGCTGGCCATAAGAAATCGGTGATCCATCGTCGCGTCGCGCGCGCAGGCGACCAGATCGGCGTCGGATAGCGACGCGCACTGCTCGATCAGCAGACCTGCGATCTCGGGGTCGTCACGCAGCAGCATCCGCGCCAGGGCGTTCGGCAACTCGGTCAACGGGGCCAGTCGCGCCGCGACGCGCTTGCGATCGTCGGCCGAGGCGAGGCGCAGCATCTCCACCAGCAGATCGCCCGTCACCGAGCGTTCGAAGGCGTTGATCCGGCTGGCCGGCAGGGAAACGACGTCGGCCAGCCGCTTCAGCAGCGCGTGCCGCGCACGGAACCCCGTGGCGGGCGCGTCGTCTTCAGGCGTGAGAGCGACGTCGGTCATCTTCCGATAACCTACTCGCGCGGCGGTTAACCGCCGGTGACGAAAGACTTACTGGTTAAAGTCCCTCGAACAGGGCCGTCGACAGATAGCGTTCGGCGAAGCTCGGGATGATGGCGACGATCGTCTTGCCCGCGTTCTCGTCCAGCGCAGCCAGCCGGAACGCCGCCGTCAGGGCCGCGCCCGAAGAAATGCCGACCGGGATACCCTCGACCCGCGCCGCCTTGCGGGCCATGTCGAACGCATCCTCGTTCGAGACTTGCTCCACGCCGTCGATGACGTCGCGATCCACGATCGTCGGAATAAAACCGGCTCCGATGCCCTGGATCTTGTGCGGACCGGGCTCGCCGCCCGACAGCACCGGGCTGGCGGTCGGCTCCACGGCGATCATCTTCACCGAGGCCTTCTTCGCCTTCAGCACCTGGCCCACACCCGTGATGGTGCCGCCGGTGCCGACGCCGGCGATGACGATGTCGACCGCCCCGTCCGTGTCCGCCCAGATCTCTTCGGCGGTCGTCGCGCGGTGGATGGCCGGGTTGGCGGGGTTGTCGAACTGGGCCGGGCTGACCGCGCCGGGCGTCCGCTCCAGCAGTTCCTGCGCCATGGCGATCGCGCCCTTCATCCCCTTCTCGGCCGGGGTCAGGACCAATTCGGCGCCCAGAAGGGCCAGCATCTTCCGGCGCTCGATCGACATGCTCTCGGGCATGACGAGGATCAGCTTGTAGCCCTTCGCCGCCGCCACGAACGCCAGGGCGATGCCGGTGTTGCCGCTGGTCGGCTCGATCAGCACGCTGCCCGGCCCGATCTTGCCGGCCTGCTCCAGCGCCTCGATCATCGCCACCCCGATCCGATCCTTCACCGAGGCGATCGGGTTGAAGAACTCCAGCTTGGCCAGCACCCGCGCCTTGGGCTTCAGCTCCGCCGAAAGGCGCGGCAGGCCGACCAGCGGCGTGTCGCCGATCGTGTCGATGATGGAGTCATAGACCTTGCCCCGACCGGACTTGCGGTGGCGGCTGGCGTCATAGGCGGCGTCGGACATGGGGAGGATCTCCGGCACTGATAAATCTTTGAATGCACATCGTGCACGAGGTGCACAACTAGCATCGTGCGATGGGTCATACCGGTTCGATCTAGGCATGAGACCATGCCGAAGCAACGGTTCCGACCGTAACGACTTGACGCGCCCCCCGGGTTGAAGCCTTTGCCGCACTTCTGCGTTGATGGGCGCGGGACCGTACAAGGCGACGGCGTCCGGGGGACCTGACTCTGAAAGATCGATCCGACACCGACGTCTCCGGCGAGGCGCTCTTCCCTCGCGGTACGGGCGAGATGGCGCGCGCCATTCGCGCCTTCGACTGGAGCTCGACCCCGCTCGGCCCGCTCGCCGGCTGGCCTGCCAGCCTCCGGACAGCAGTGGGCCTGCTGGTCAGCGCGCCCACCCCCATGGTGCTGCTCTGGGGCCGTGAGGGGACCCTGATCTACAACGACGGCTACGCCCGCTTCGCCGGCCGCCGCCACCCCGAATTGCTGGGCATGGGCGCGCGAGAAGGCTGGCCCGAGATCGCCGACTTCAACGACCTGAACATTCGCCGCGGCCTGGCCGGAGAGTCCTGGTCGCTCAGGGATCAACAGCTGGAGCTCGACCGGCAGGGCATCGTCGAACCGGTCTGGCTGGACCTCGATTACGCCCCCGTGCCCGACGATACGGGCGCGCCCGGCGGCGTGCTGGTTCTGGTCACCGAAACCACCGGGCGCCGCGATGCCGAGGAGAAGCGCAGGGTCGCGGCCGAGCGCCTCGACATGGCGCTGTCGGCCGGCAGCGGCATAGGCGCCTGGGACTGGGACGTCGTCTCCGACCGGGTGACGTCGGATGTCCGGTTCGCGCGCCTGTATGGCGTAGACCCGGCCAAGGCGATCGCCGGAGCGCCGATTGCGGAGTTCTTCGCCAGCATCCATCCGGACGATCTGCCCGGCGTTCAGGCCCGCATTCAGGATGCAATGGCGGAGGGCGGATCGTTCCAGGCCGAGTACCGCCTGATTGGCGCCGACGGCGCCGTCCGCTGGGTCGCCGCCGCAGGTCGTGTGTCCCTCGCCCAGGACGGCTCCGTCGCCCGCCTCCCTGGTGTATCCTTCGACATCACCGAAGGCCGGCGCATGACCGAGGCGCTGGCCCGGAGCGAGGAGCGCTACCGCACCCTTTTCGAAAAGACCGCTACCGGCTTCTGCATCGTCGAGATGAAGTTCGACGATCAGGACAGGGCGATCGACTACATGATCGTCGAGGGCAACGAGGCCTTCGAGGAAATGACCGGCCTCCGCAACGCGGCGGGGAAATGGGTCAGCGAGATCGCCCCCGGTCTGGAGCAGCACTGGTTCGACCTCTACGGCGGCGTCGCGTTGACCGGGGAACCCGCGCGGTTCGAGAATCCGGCTGATATCTTCGGCCGATGGTACGACGTTCAGGCCCTGCGCATCGGAGAGCCGGAAGCCCGTCGTGTCGCGATCCTGTTCAACAACATCACCGAGCGTAAGCGGACCGAGGAACGTCTGCGGTTCATGGACCGTCTCGCTACGGAGACCACGCGCCTGTGGAATGCTGACGAGGTGCTGTCCGTCACGACCCGCTTGACCGGCGAGTATCTGGGCGTCTCCATCTGCGCCTACGCGGACATGGACGAGGATCAGGACGGTTTCACGATCCGTGGCGACTGGTCGGCCGAAGGATCGGCCACGATCACCGGCCACTACAGTCTGGCCGATTTCGGCAGACTGGCGGTTCAGGAACTGGGCGCCGGCCGCCCGCTGATTATCAATGACAATCGTGCGGAACTGGCTCCGGAGGAGGCGGCGACCTTCCAGAACATCGGGATCTCCGCGACGATCTGCATGCCGCTGGTCAAGGATGGCCGCCTCACCGCGCTGATGGCGATCCATGACAGGCATCCGCGCGTCTGGACCGACGAAGAACTGGAGACCATCCGCGAGGTCACCGAGCGGTCGTGGGCCCACATCGAGCGCGTACGCGCTGAAGCCGATTTGCGGGAGAGCGAAAGCCGCTACCGCACCCTGTTCACCAGCATGGACGAGGGCTTCTGCATCATCGAATTCTTCGATGGGCCGCATGGGGAACTCAGCGACTATATCCACGTCGAGGCCAACGATGCCTATGCCGCCAACGCCGGCATCCCCGACGTCGTCGGCCAGAAGGTCCGCGAGATGGTCGGCGCCGAGGCCGACGAATGGGTCGAGCGCTATCGCGGCGTTCTGGTCACCGGCCGCCCGATCCGCTTCGAGAAGGAGCTGGAGGCCACCGGCCGCTGGCTCGAACTCGCCGCCTTCCGCGTCGAGCCGGCCAGTCGCAAACAGGTCGCCGTCCTGTTCAAGGATTTGACCGCCCGTAAGCAGGCTGAGAAAGCGCTTCAGGCCCTCAACGTCACGCTCGAGGAGCGTGTGGTCGAACGCACCGAGGAACTGACCCGCGCCCACGAGGCCCTGCGCCAGTCGCAGAAGATGGAGGCGGTCGGCCAGCTGACCGGCGGGATCGCCCACGACTTCAACAACCTGCTCGCCGGTATCTCGGGCAGTCTCGAACTGCTGTCCAAGCGCCTTCACGAAGGCCGTCTGAACGGCGTGGAGCGGTACATCGACGCGGCCCAGGGCGCCGCCCAGCGCGCCGCCTCCCTGACCCAGCGTCTGCTGGCCTTCTCGCGCCGTCAGACCCTCGATCCCAAGCCCACCGACGTGAACCGCCTGATCTCCGGCATGGAGGAGCTGATCCGCCGCAGCGTGGGGCCGGACGTGGAGGTCGAGGTGGTCGGCGCCGGCGGCCTGTGGGCTACACGCATCGACCAGTCGCAGCTGGAGAACGCGCTGCTGAACCTCTGCATCAATGCCCGCGACGCCATGGCCCCGGCCGGAGGGCGACTGACCATCGAGACCGCCAACAAATGGCTGGACGAGCGCCACGCCCGTCAGCGCGAGCTGACGCCGGGCCAGTACGTCTCGCTCTGCGTCACCGACACCGGCACAGGCATGAGCCCCGAAGTGCAGGCCCAGGCCTTCGATCCCTTCTTCACCACCAAGCCGCTCGGCCAGGGCACGGGCCTCGGCCTGTCCATGATCCATGGCTTCGTGCGTCAGTCGGGCGGCCAGGTCCGCATCTATTCCGAGCTAGGCAAGGGCACGACCATGTGCCTGTACCTGCCCCGCCATGCAGGCGACGCCGATGACGCCGACGACCTCGGCACGGCCGGGATCGCCCAAGGCGGTCATGGCGAGACCGTGCTGGTTATCGACGACGAGACCACCGTGCGCATGCTGGTCGCCGAGGTTCTGGGCGACGCCGGCTATCATGTGATCGAAGCGCCCGACGGTCCCTCGGGCCTCGAAATCCTGCGCTCCGACGCCCGCATCGACCTGCTGATCTCCGACGTCGGCCTCCCCGGCGGCATGAACGGCCGCCAGGTCGCGGACGCCGCTCGTGAGACCCGGCCTGATCTGAAGGTGCTCTTCATCACGGGTTATGCCGAGAACGCCGCCGTCGGCAACGGGCTGCTCGCCCCCGGCATGGAGGTGCTGACCAAGCCCTTCGTCATGGCCGATCTGGCGCTGAAGGTTCACGACATGATCGAGGCGCCCTAGCGCGCCAGCACCGCCCGCGCGGGGTCGAAGCCGACGATCTCGCGGATGGTGATCATGCTCTTGAAGGCGCGGACGTGGGCGTCGGTCGTCAGTTCGCGCTGACAGAAGGACTCGTACTCGGCCATCGAGCGGACCGCGACGGTCAGCAGGAAGTCCGTCTCGCCGGTCACGTCCCAGCAGCCCCGCACCTCCGGGCTGCGCACCATGGCGGCCTTGAAGGCGTCCGTGTGCGACCGGACCTGCGTCCCCATCTCGACCAGCACATGCAGCTCGATGCGCGGCTCGATCCGCGCGGGATCGACGATTGCGACGTCGGCGACGATCACCTTCTCGGCCCTCAACCGCCTCAGGCGGCGCAGCACCGCCGACTCGGAGAGGCCGACCGCATCCGCCGTCACCCGCGCGGGTTCCAGATTGTTCCGACGCACCCGCTCCAGCAGCTTGTGATCGAAGGCGTCCAGCGTGACGAATTCCGTCATGGATTGAACTTTCGTGACGATTTCAAGTGCAGCGGAGCCTGAAATCGCCGGGAAGCGCAAGGCGATCTTTCTTATGCTTTGCTTATGTCCTTCGCCGTCGCCCGCAGCACCCTGACCTCGCCCATGGCCCTTCGCCTGATGCCCTATCTCGCCCTTCTGGGCGGCATGGTCTCGCTGGCCGTCGGTACGTCCTTCGCCAAGGGGCTGTTCCCGATCGTGGGAGCCGAGGGCACCTCGGCGCTGCGCGTCGGTCTGTCGGCCCTCGTGCTCGTCGCGGTGTGGCGGCCGTGGCGGTTCGGGCTGAACCGGTCGGACGCCGGGCGGGTGCTGCTGTACGGCCTCGTTCTGGGCCTGATGAACCTGTGCTTCTACATGTCCTTGCGGACCATCCCGCTGGGTCTGGCGATCGCCATCGAGTTCTCCGGCCCGCTGGTCCTCGCCCTGATCCACGCCCGCCGCCTGATCCATTTCGTCTGGATCGGCTTCGCCGTCGCCGGCCTCGGCATGCTGCTCCCGATCTGGAGCGGCGCCCATGCGCTGGACCCCGTCGGCGTCGCCTTCGCCGCCGCCGCCGGCCTGTTCTGGGCGCTCTACATCGTGTTCGGGAAACGCCTGTCGCACATGCACGCCGGCCAGTCGGTCGCGCTCGGCATGAGCACCGCCGCCCTCGTCATTCTGCCGTTCGGCGTCGCCAGCGCCGGCACGGCTCTGCTGGCCCCGTCCGTGCTGATCTTCGGCCTGTGCGTGGCCCTGGCCTCCAGCGCCCTGCCCTATTCGCTGGAGATGATCGCCCTGCGTCACATCCCCAAGCGGACCTTCGGCGTCCTGCTGTCGGCCGAGCCGGCCATCGGCGCCATCGCCGGCATCGTCCTGCTGCACGAACTGCTCAGCGGTTTGCAGTGGCTGGCCATCGGCTGCATCGTCGTCGCCTCGGTCGGCGCCATCCTGACCACCGGCCGCGAGGCCGCCGACCCGTCCGACGCGCCCGTACCCACAGCGAACTGAGCCGGCCTTCATCGGTCGTTAACCACGTTCCCGCATCCGTGGAGCTCTGTCTCCGGGGTCTCGTTTGCGCAATCTCGTCGCCGCCGTCGAAGCGATCGACCCGCTGGTCGTGACCGGCAAGGTCGCCGGCGTGAACGGCCTGCTGATCGAAAGCCGTGGCGGCCTCTCGCGCCTCGCGGTCGGCGCCCGCGCCGAGATCGAGCGCGGACGTGGCCTCAACGCCCTGCCGGCCGAGGTCGTCGGCTTCCGCGACGCCAAGGCCCTGCTGATGCCCTTCGGCCCGGTCGAGGGCGTCGCCCCCGGCGCCGACATCCGCATCATCGACACCGCCGCGACCGTGCGTCCGACCACCGCCTGGCTGGGCCGGATCATCGACGCCTTCGGCAATCCGATCGACGGCAAGGGACCGCTGCCGCAGGGCCCCGCCGCCTATCCCCTGCGCGCCGCCCCGCCCCCCGCCCACTCGCGCGGACGCGTCGGCGAGCGACTGGATCTGGGCGTCCGCTCGATGGACGTCTTCACCACCACCTGCCGCGGCCAGCGTCTCGGCATCTTCGCCGGCTCGGGCGTCGGCAAGTCGGTGCTGCTGTCCATGCTGGCCAAGGAGGCCACCTGCGACGTCGTCGTGGTCGGTCTGATCGGCGAGCGGGGCCGCGAGGTGCGCGAATTCGTCGAGGAGACCTTGGGCGAGGAAGGCCTGCGCCGCGCGGTCGTCGTGGTCGCCACCTCCGACGAACCGGCCCTGAAACGCCGCCAGTCCGCCTACATGACCATGGCGATCTCCGAGTACTTCCGGGATCAGGACCTCGAGGTCCTGTGCCTGATGGACTCGGTCACCCGCTTCGCCATGGCCCAGCGCGAGATTGGCCTGGCCGCCGGCGAGCCCCCGACGACCAAGGGCTACACCCCGACCGTCTTCACCGAACTGCCCAAGCTGCTGGAGCGCGCGGGGCCCGGCCCGGTTCGGCCCGACGGCACCACCGCCGGCCCCATCACTGCCCTTTTCACCGTGCTGGTGGACGGCGGCGACCATGACGAGCCGATCGCCGACGCCGTGCGCGGTATTCTGGACGGCCACATCGTCATGGACCGCAAGATCGCCGAGCGCGGCCGCTTCCCGGCCATCGACGTGCTGAAATCCGTCAGCCGAACCATGCCTGAGAACCAGACCCCGCCGGAGCGCGACCTGAACAAGCGCGCGCGTCAGTGCCTGTCGGCCTATGCGAACATGGAAGAGCTGATCAAGATCGGCGCCTACCGCGCCGGCGCCGACCCGATCGTCGACAGGGCCATCGCCCTGAACCCCGCTCTGGAAGCCTTCCTGGGACAGGACAAGGACGATCACACGTCCCTTTCCGATTCCTTTACCAGGCTCGAGGCAATTCTGAACCAGGGCATGATCAGCCAGTGACCGGAGTGAAACAATGACCGCCTGGGCCCAATCGCTGATCCGGATCTCCAACTATGAGGTCGAGACGCTGCAGAAGCGTCTGGCAGAGATCACGGCGCGCCGCGCCTCCGCCGAAATGCGCATCGCCGTCCTCGAGGCCGAGGCCGAGGTCGAGCAGGAGCGCGCCCGTCAGGACGCCGACGCCGCCATGCTGCTGCAGGCCTATCTGAACGGCTGGAAAGTCCGCAAGGGCGCCGCCGAGACCGATGTGGCCGAGATCGAGGCCGAGGAAGCCGGCGCCCGCGACGCCCTGACCGGCGCCTTCGAGGAGCTCAAGAAGTTCGAGCACGTCGCCGAGATGACGCGCCTGAACGCCATGCTCGCCGCCGGCAAGCGCGAAACCGCCGCCTTCGACGAAATGGGCCTGCGCCGGCGTGCCGGATAGGCTGACCAACCTCAGCCGCCGGGCCCTTCTAGGCGCAACGGCCGCTCTCGCGGCCTGCGACCGCTTCGCCGTGGCCCAGCCGAACGACGGCCACGCGGCCGCCCCGCTCAAGGACATCGTCCCCGCCCCCTTCGGCGCCACCGGCATGACCTGGCAGCTGGATCAGGCCGACTGGATCGCCGAGGTCCGCAAGCACTGCAGCCAGCTGACGCCCGAGTGGGAACAGAAGATGGAGCGGACCCTCGGGCCCGGCTTCACCTATGACTTCGAGCCCTCCGATCGCGTCGTCGGCTTCGCCCGCGACAACGGCCTGCGCGTCCACGGCCATACCGTCATCTGGTACTCGCAGGGCGGCGAGGTCTTCGACGACGCGACCGTCCCCCGCGCCCGCTTCCGCTCGGAGTACGAGCGCTACATCCGCGCCTTCGTCGGCCGTTATCGCGGACAGATGGCCGGCTGGGATGTGGTCAACGAGCCGGTAGCCGAGGACGGCAACGGCCTGCGCGAATGCCACTGGAGCCGCGCGCTCGGTATGGACGAATACATGGTCAGCGCCTTCCAGCTGGCGAAGGAAGCCGACCCGGACGCGGTCCTGTTCCTCAACGAGTACAATCTCGAGAACATCCCGGCCAAGGGCGCGACCTTCCTGCGGCTGGTCGAGCGCCTGCTGAAGCTGGGCGCCCCCATCGGCGGCATCGGCACCCAGTCGCACCTCGATATCGAAATCCCCGCCGGCCAGATCACCACCTTCATGCGCGACGCGGCCTCGCTGGGCCTGCCGATCCATGTGTCCGAACTGGACTTCCCCATGCAGCGCGAGGGCCGGATGCCGGACATGCGCTCCATGGCGCAGAGGCGCGAACAGCAGGTCGCCCGTGTCGGCGAACTGGCCGAGGCCTTCGCCGCCCTGCCCGAACGCCAGCGCTACGCCTTCACTACCTGGGGCCTGCGCGACATCGACAGCTGGCTTGTCCGCGAAGGCCGCAGCAAGGACAGCCCCCTGCTGCTCGACAATCAGGGTCGGGCCAACCCGGCGTATCGGGCGGTGGTCGACGCGTTTACGGGACGCGCAGGAAGCTAGACCGCAGATCCTCCCCCTTGGGGGAGGGGGACCACGCGCAGCGTGGTGGAGGGGGCAAATACGAACAGCGGCGTGAGTGGGAGCCCCCTCCACCGCTTCGCGGTCCCCCTCCCCCCGCGGTGCGCTAGGGGGAGGATCTCGAGGCACTGATCCCGGCAGCCTTCAACTCTCCGACCAGCGCCTCCACCGCCGCCTTCAGTCGCGCCTGATCGCGTCCGCGCACGACCAGATTCGTCCCGATCTCGCCGACCGAGCCGTGGCCGAACGGATAGCTGCCGAAGCTCAGCTCGCGATCCGCCTTCGCCGCCGCCGTCAGGATGTCCGCGACCGTCCCCTCACCCACGCCCGACACCCGGATCGTCGCCGCATGGACCACCACACCCTTGCGCAGCCTCGGCGCCACGTCCTCCAGCATCGCCGTCATGATCTTCGGCACCCCGGCCATCACGAAGACATTGCCGATCTGGAAGCCCGGCGCATCGGTCACCGGATTGGCGATCAGCGTCCCGCCCTCCGGAACCCGCGCCATCCGCCGCCGCGCCGCATTGAACTCGCCGGGCGCATAGCGCTTCTCCAGGATCGCCAGCGCGTCCGGATGCTCCGGCAGGGCCACGCCGAACGCCTGCGCCACCGCGTCGGCGGTGATGTCGTCATGCGTCGGTCCGATCCCGCCGGTTGTGAAGACATAGTCGTGGGTCGCCCTCAGCGCGTTCAGCGCCCCGACGATCTGCGCCGTCTCGTCCCCGACCGTGCGCGCCTCCTTCAGGTCGATGCCCAGCGCCGCCAGAAACCGGGCGATAGTGTTCAGATTGGTGTCCTGCGTCCGGCCGGACAGGATTTCGTCGCCGATGATCAGGACGGCGGCGGTGGGGGATGCGTCGGTCATGCCCTCAAGCTAGAGACTGGGCCATGCGCTTCAAGTCGCCCCTCGAACGCGGAACCCTGATCCGCCGCTACAAGCGATTCCTCGCCGACGTCACTCGGGCGGACGGAAGCGAGACGACGATCCACGTCCCCAACCCCGGCGCCATGCTGGGCCTGACCGAGCCGGGCCTGCCGGTCTGGATGAGCCGCTCGCCGGACCCGAAGCGCAAGCTGCCGCTGACGCTGGAGATGGTCGAACTGCCGGACGCCGGTCTGGTCGGCGTCAACACCATGAACCCCAACCGCATCGCCGAGCTGGCCATCGCCGAGGGCCTTATCCCCGAACTGACCGGCTACCCGATCCTGCGGCGCGAGGTGCGCTACGACGAGAACAGCCGCATCGACATCCTGCTTTCTCCCTCCCCTCATGGGGAGGGTGGCGACGGCGTAGCCGGCGACGGGTGGGGCGGCCTCACGCCGGATCGCCCCTCCGCCTGGGTCGAGATCAAGAACGTCCACTTCAGCCGCACGCCCGGCCTCGCCGAATTCCCCGACTGCCGCACCGAACGCGGCGTCAAACACCTGCACGCGCTGGAGCGTGTCGTCGACACAGGCGGTCGCGCGGTCATAGTGTTCGTCCTGCAACGCATGGACTGCACCGCCTTCACCACCGCCGACGATATCGACAAGGTCTACGGACCGGCGCTGCGGCGGGCCGCCTCCCACGGGGTTGAGGTTCTGTGCTATAGTTGCCACCTGACGCCTGAAGCGATCCGGCTGGATCGCGCCCTGCCCTGGCGGCCCAACTCCTGACACGGGCCCCACCGAAAGACGACCGATGTACGAGACCCCCGAGCTGGACAGCGACCACTTCGTCCGCACCCACGAGATCCGCGTCCACCAGGACGAGGAAGCCTGGGAGGGCATGCGCGCGGCCGGCAATCTGGTGGCGCGCGCCCTGGACATGATCACCGAGTACGCCCAGCCGGGCGTCACCACCGGCCGCATCGACGACCTGATCCGCGAGTTCACCCTGGACAACGGCGCCCTGCCGGCCTGCCTCGGCTACAAGGGCTACGAGAAGACCGTCTGCACCTCGATCAACCACGTCGTCTGCCACGGCATTCCGGGCGACAAGGTGCTCAAGGACGGCGACATCGTGAACATCGACCACACCGTCATCGTCGACGGCTGGCACGGCGACTCCAGCCGCATGTATCCGATCGGGAACATCAACGCCCGCGCCCGCAAGCTGATCGATGTCACCTATGACTCGCTGGAAGCCGGCCTCGCCATGGTCAGGCCGGGCAACACCTTCGGCGACATCGGCTACGCCATCCAGCAGGTGGTCGAAGCCCAACGCATGTCGGTGGTCCGCGACTTCTGCGGCCACGGCATCGGCCGCCTGTTCCACGACAGCCCCAACGTCCTGCACTACGGCCGCCGCGGCGAGGGCGCGACGCTGAAGAAGGGCATGTTCTTCACGGTCGAGCCGATGGTGAACCTGGGCAAACCGCACGTGAAGGTGCTGTCCGACGGCTGGACCGCCGTGACCCGCGACAAGTCCCTGTCGTCGCAGTGCGAGCATACCATCGGGGTGACGGACGACGGCTGCGAACTGTTCAGCGCCAGCCCCGCCGGCCTGTTCCGCCCGAAATTCTGATCAGTCGCAGGCCGCGCCGAACCCCGGCGCGCGCAGGGCCAGCAGGATCGACGACCGTCGCTCCTGACTGATCGCGTCCGCGCCCTCCAGCAGGCACCCGATTACCGTGTTGGAGTTCGGCGCCAGCAGGCCGTAGCGCAGCCCCCGTGCCTCCAGCTCCGCCTGCGTCCGCGTCAGCAACTCCAGCGCGCCCGCGACCTCCACCGGGTCGTTGGTCACCCGCGTCATCTCGTGCAGCGCCTGCCCCGAGCTCGGGAAATCATAGGCGCCCGGCGCCCAGCGCTCGATCCGCGCCGACAGACGATCCGGATGCTCGCGGATATCGAACTTGGCGTTCTGGCTGGCCGACAGGACGACCGCCTGCCCCTCCTCCGGCACCACCAGCACATATGCGTGGCGGGGGAACAGCAGATAGTGCGCCAGGAACTTCGTCACCGGCACGAACGGGGGATCGTCCGGTCCCAGCGCATGCGCCCCCACATAGACGCCCGACGGAATGGCCCGCGCATCGATCCGGCCGTTCAACGCGAGGATCCGATCGATCATCACCTGATCCAGCAGAAAGACCCCGTCCTCGGCCTCTTCCTCCAGAAACGCATGGATCGTCGCGCTGTCCGGATCGCGCCCGAGGTCACGACCGTGCACCGCGGAGAAGGCCGAGGGCGACATCGGCCGCCCGTCCACCGGGCTGAACCACAGCACCTGCAACTCCTGCATCGTCCGCTCCACCGGCTGCTCGCCCCGGAAGGTCGACAGGCTCAGCACCAGATTCACCACCGCGAACAGGGCGACGAAACCCACGACCGCCTGCCCCGAGATCACCGCCCAGCGGCGCCAGCCGGTCAGCGGATGGCGCGCATGCCGGATGCGTTCGACAAAGCGGCGGCGACGCGACAGCCTCTGATCCATGACCACCCCCTCGGCTCGCGCGAGGAAATGCGTTGATACGGCCAAGGTTGCAGTCTTCATCGACCCCGTAGCGCGCTCACCACTTTGAGTTGAGCCCGACGCGACCATGAGGCAGTCTGGCGGTCCACGGAGCCGCCATGTCGGACACGCCTCACAGATCGCCGCATCACGCCGGTCACCGCGAGCGGCTGCGCGAGCGCGCGCGGTCGGCCGGCGTACAGCACCTTCCCGACTACGAATTGCTCGAACTCTTCCTGTTCCGCAGCCAGCCGCAGGGCGACGTCAAGCCCATCGCCAAGGCCCTGCTGGGCCGGTTTGGCTCCCTTACCGCCGTCCTCGCCGCGTCGGTCGAGGACCTGATGACCGTCCGCACCGAGGACGCCCGCGGCCGCCGCAAGGGCGTCGGCGCCGAGACCGCGCTGGACCTCGCCGCCCTGCACGAGGTCGCCCGCCGCGTGGCGAAGGAGCAGGCCGGCAAGCGCACCGTCATCTCGTCATGGACCGCGCTGGTCGACTACGTTCGCGTCTCCCTTCAGCACGAGCCGCGCGAGCAGTTCCGGGTTCTGTACCTCGACAACCGCAACCAGCTGATCCTCGACGAGATTCAGAACCGCGGCACCGTCGACCACGCTCCCGTCTATCCGCGCGAGGTCGTCCGCCGGGCGCTGGAGGTCTCGGCCAAGTCCATGATCATCGTCCACAACCATCCCTCCGGAGACCCGACGCCCTCGCGCCCGGACATCGTCATGACCAGGCAGGTGGTCGAGGCGGCGAAGGCGCTGGACATCGATGTCCATGACCACCTGATCGTCGGCCGGGACGGCGTCGCCAGCTTCCGGCAACTGGGATTGATGTGAAGCGGCGCAATGCGGGTTAGGCTTCGACTCGCATGGACACGACCCGCCGCTCCCTGATCGCCGCCGCCCCGACGCTCGGGCTGGCTTCCGCCGTCGCCGCGCAGGCGCGCACCCCCGACATCATGGTCTCCACTTGGGACTTCGGCGCCGCCGCCAACGATGCCGGCTGGGCGGCGCGACAGGGCGGAGGCTCGGCGCTCGACATGGTCGAGGCCGGCGGCAAGGTCGCAGAGGCGGACGAGAGCAACAGTTCGGTCGGTCTGGGCGGCTATCCCGACCGCGACGGTCGTGTCACCCTGGACGCCTGCGTCATGACCTGGGCCGGCGACATCGGCGCGGTCTGCGCGCTCGAGGATGTGGTTCACGCGGTGTCCGTCGCCCGGGCGGTGATGGAGAAGACGCCCCACACCATGCTGGTCGGCGCCGGCGCGCGCGGCTTCGCCGTCGATCAGGGCTTCCCGACGCAGAACCTGCTGACGCCACAGGCCGAGGCCGCCTGGCGCGAGTGGCTGCGCACCGCGGAGTACGCGCCGCGCATCAACAGCGAGAACACCGACTGGCGCGGCACGCCCGGCGGTCCCGGCAATCACGACACCATCGGCCTGCTGGCCATCGGCGGCGACGACCGCATGGCCGGAGCCTGCACGACCTCCGGCATGGCCTTCAAGATGCACGGCCGCGTCGGCGACAGCCCGATCATCGGCGCCGGTCTCTACGTCGACGACGAGGTCGGCGGCTGTACGGCGACGGGCGTTGGCGAGGACGTCGTCCGCGTCACCGGCTCCCACGCGGTGGTCGAGGCGATGCGGCATGGCATGGACCCGACCGCCGCCTGCCGCTCGGTCATCGAACGCCTCGCCCGTCTGCGCGGGACAAAGGTCGCCAACTCGCAGGTCGCCCTGCTCGCACTGGACAAGCAGGGCCGCGCCGGCGCCTTCGCCCTGCAGCCCGGCTTCACATACGCCGTCACCGACGCGACCGGCCGCACCCGCATCGAGCGCGCCGCAGCCCTGTTCGAGGCCCCATGACCACCGCCCTGATCACCGAACGCCTGACCCTGACACCGGTACAGGCCTCCGACTACGCCGACCTGACGGCGCTTTGGGGCGACGCCGCCTTCGCCACCAGCATCTTCCCCGCCGCCCTGTCGTCGGAAGATGTCTGGTTCCGCCTGTTGCGCGACATCGGCCACTGGGAGGCGCTGGGCTATGGCAACTGGTCGATCCGCGAGACGGCCACCGGCGATTACGTCGGCAGCGTCGGCGTCTTCGACTACCGCCGCCTGATGGACCCGCCGTTCGACGCGCCGGAACTCGGCTGGGGCGTCGCGCCCCGCTTCCAGGGCAAGGGCATGGCGTTCGAGGCGCTGTCCGCCGCCCTCGCCTGGTGCGACGACAGCCTCAACGCGACCCGCACGGTCTGCATGATTTCGCCCGACAACGCGTCGTCGCACGCCCTGGCGAAGCGCGCCGGCTACACCCCCTATGTCCAGACCACCTACAAGGGCGCGCCGGTGGTGTTGCTGGAGCGGTCAGGTCGCTGACCTCTGCGACCAAACTGTCCCGAACCGGGACGGATGCACAGTGAGCGTAGCCAGCCATTAAGGTTTAACGGGCAAGCTGCGCGGCGAAGTCGGAGTGCGTTTGTCCATGCCCATGCCCGTTGAAGAGCTGCGCGCCCATCTGGTCGAGGCCTTTCCGGACGCCGAGATCGTCATCGACGATCTGGCCGGCGACGGCGACCACTACCGTGCGCGGATCGTCTCGTCGGCCTTCGCCGGCCTGCCGCGGGTGAAACAGCATCAGCTGGTCTACGCCGCCCTGAAGGGCAAGATGGGCGGGGAACTGCACGCCCTGGCCCTCGAAACCTCCACGCCGGGAGCCTGAGCGCCATGCGTTATCGTCCCTTTGGCATGGCCGGACAGGCCGTCTCGGCCCTGACCCTCAGCCTCGGCCCCCGCGACATCGCCGGCGGCCCCGACGCCGGGCGTGAGCTGATCTATTCGGCGCTCGAAGCCGGCATCAACTCCTACCGTCTCGAAACCGCCGATCCGGTTCTGGCCGAGGTGCTGGGCGAGGCCCTGCGCCACGTCGACCGCAAGCTGGTCCAGGTGTCGCTGATGCTCGGCGCCGGCGACGGCCGCCGAGGCTCGGAGCGCGACTTTTCGGCAGAAGGCATGACGGCGTCGATCGACCGTTCGCTCCATGCGTCGAGCCTGGGCTGGTTCGACGTCGCCATTCTGGACGAACCGGGCGAGCACGAACTGCCCCAGTCCTCGCTGAACGCCCTGAAGGCCCTGCGCGCCACCGAGCGTGTCCGCCTGCTGGGCGTGTCGGGCGATGGCGAGGTCATGGACGTCTATGTCTCGACCGGCGCCTTCGACGTACTGGTCACCCCCTACCATGTGAACTCGGCCTGGCAGGTCCGCTCCCGGTTGCGCGCCGCGCGCGAGCAGGACATGGCCATCTTCGTCTACGACTACTTCCCGGATGCCCTGGACAGCGCGAAGAAGGCCCAGACCGCCCACGTGGAGAAGAAGGGCTTCTTCGGCTTCGGCAAGTCCGGCGGACGGGCCAAGGACGACCCTCTGGCGGGCGCCGGCACCTTCGCCTTCCTGCACCAGACCGTGGGCTGGCCGGCGGAGTCGATCTGCCTCGCCTACGCCCTGACCGAACCCTCGGTCTCCAGCGTGCTGATCAAGGCGTCCGAGGTCGAACGCCTCAACGCCCTGAGCCAGGTGCCCGACCGCGACATGCCGCCGGGCCTGGCCGCCCAGATCGAGATGGCCCGCATCGCCGGCGTGAAGGCGGCCTGAACGGGCGTCAGCGGCGATCGGCGCCCTTGACCCCTGCCCTGCCGGACCCTAGCTGACGGCCTGAACGAAAGGCCTGCCTGTGACCGATCAAGCTGTCGACGACCCGATCCACGCCTTCATCGCCGATACGGTGAAACAGCACGACGTCGTGCTGTTCATGAAGGGCACGCCGGATGCGCCGCGCTGCGGCTTCTCCTCGCTGGCCGTGCAGATCCTCGACCATGTCGGCGCGAACTTCGTCGGCGTGGACGTGCTGCAGGACGAGCGCCTGCGCGAAGGCATCAAGGCGTACACCGACTGGCCGACCATCCCCCAGCTCTACGTGAAGGGCGAGTTCGTGGGCGGTTCGGACATCGTGCGCGAGATGTTCAACGCCGGCGAGCTGCAGACCCTGATGGGCGAAAAAGGCGTCGCCCTGGGCGAAGCCGAGGTCTGATGGCCCGCGCCCAGCTGGAGCCGCGCGCCGACCGGCAGGTCTTCGAGCTTCCCCTTGAGGTGAAGCCCGAGCACATCGACGAGAACGGCCACGTCAACAACGTGGTCTATGTCGGCTGGCTGCAGGACGCGGGCACGGCCCACTGGAATGCCAGCTTCGACGAGGACACGCGCACGCGCTGGTCCTGGGTCGGCGTCCGGCACGAGATCGACTATTTCCGGCCGCTGATGCCGGATGCGACCGGCGTGAAGGCCCGCACCTGGGTCGGCGAGCCCCAAGGCCCACGCTTCAACCGTTTCGTGCGGATCGAGGACGGCGAGGGCCGCCTGTGCGCCCAAGGCGTCACCGAGTGGGTTCTGGTCGACGCGAAGACCATGCGGCCCCACCGCATCCCCGCCGACATGCTGCCGGCATTCCAGCGATAGCAGAACGCCCGCTCCCCTTCGGAAGCGGGCGTCGCTTTTTCAGAGGCGGGTCGGGTTGAGCAGCCTCAGCGGCGTGCCCGGCTCGACGCCCAGCTCGGAGAAACTCCAGCTGACCTCGACCCCGTCCGGAACCAGAGCCTTGCACAGGTCCTGATCCGTGCGGTTCACCGCCGCCTCGGTCCAGCCGTCGACCGTGCTGGTCAGCTCGACTGCAAAGTCCGACACCTCGGTGCAGCCGTTGGAGTCTACCCGGACGATCAGCCGGCCGTCCTGAATGCGGGCATTGCGCACCGCTTCCAGAGGCGGACGGACCAGATCGCCATGGCTGGCGGCCCGGACGACGACGTCCTTGTCGCCGCCCTCGTTGGCGTAGATCACGCAGCCCGACAGCAGCGGCGCGGCCAGGGCCGCAACCAGAAGCGCCCGCATTACTGCGCGGCTTCGGGCGACTGGTGCACGACGCGGGTGGTCGGCTTGTCGGTGGCGATGATGATGCAGCCGCCGAGCGACGGAGCAGCGATGGCGATGGCGAGAACGATGGCGAGACGGCGCATGATGGAAATCCCCTTCCGGATGACGAGAGCGCTTCTGTGGTGAAGCTTGCGACCAATGTGCCGTTTGGCGCGCTGAATGGCACGTGAACAATCGGCAAGACGCCCCCTTGCCGAAATCCGCTCCAGACATAGCTACGGTTCCGTACCATTACCGGAGCGTCATCTTGAGCCAGCTGTTTTCGTCGCGCGCCATCGGCCCTCTGACCCTGCGCAACCGCATCATCGTCGCGCCCATGTGTCAGTACTCGGCCATCGACGGCGTGCCCCAGCCCTGGCACGCACAGCACCTCGGCCGCCTCGCGATTTCGGGCGCCGGGCTGGTCATCGTCGAGGCGACCGGCGTCGAGGCCGAGGGCCGGATCAGCCCGGCCGACACCGGGCTCTGGAACGACGAACAGGAAGCAGCCTTCTCCGCCCTCCTGAAGGACATCCGCACCTACTCCGATACCCCCATCGGCATCCAGCTGGCCCATGCCGGGCGCAAGGCGTCGACGGCCGCCCCTTGGGATGGCGGACAGGCGCTGCCGGCCGATCAGGGCGCGTGGACCACCTCCGCGCCGTCCGCCATCCCCTTCCGCGACGAATGGCACACCCCGGTCGCCCTCGACGAAGCCGGAATGCAGCGCGTCATAGACGCCTTCGTGTCCGCGGCCGGGCGCGCCGAACGGGCCGGCTTCGACCTGATCGAGCTCCACGCCGCCCATGGCTACCTGCTGAGCGAGTTTCTCTCGCCGATCTCCAACCACCGGACCGACGAGTACGGCGGCTCCAACGAGAACCGGATGCGTTTCCCGTTACGGGTCGCGCGGGCGCTGCGTGACGCCTGGCCTCGCGACAGGGCGCTCGGCGTCCGCTTCAACGGCTCCGACTGGGTGGATGATGGCCTCACCATCGAGGACGTCCAGGCCTTCGCCCGCGCCCTGCATGAGATGGGCTACGACTATCTGCACGTCTCGACCGGCGGCAACGTCGCCCGCGCGCCGATCCCCGGCAAGGAGGCCGGCTACCAGCTCCCGTTCGCCGAGGCGGTGAAGGCCGCGGTGCCGGAGGCCAATGTCGTCGCCGTCGGCATGATCTACGAACCCGCCCAGGCCGAGGCCATCATCGCCGAGGGCAAGGCCGACTTCATCGGCATTGCCCGCGCCATCCTCGACGACCCGCACTGGCCGCACCACGCGGCCGTCGCTCTGGGCGCGAAGGAAGGCCTGCCGAAACAGTATCTCGGCGCAGCCGCGAAAATCTGGCCGGCCTACGAGCGTCTGTACGGACGCTGAGTTAGCTGGCCGGCAACTGGTACGGGTTCTCGACCGAGACGCGGGCGCCTGACGGCAGGCCCAGCTCCTGGAACGACCACCGGAACTCCACTCCCTCGGGATGGACGTTGCGGCACCGGTCTTCCTTGACCCGGCGCAGGGTGATGATCGAGCCATCGCCTTCGGTCCGAACCATCGGGTTCAGGTCGGCCTTGCGGGTGCAGCCGTTCGAGCTGACCCAGAACACGGCCTGATCCTGCGCGATGGCGGCGGCATGGATCGGCTCGATCTGACCGTCGGCGGGATCCGCGCGAACGACCTGCGGGCCGGGCGTGACCTGACCGACCATCGAGCAACCGGCCACGATCGGGGCGAACGCCAGCAGGGCGAACACGACGGACGATTTCATCCGGGGCCTCCCAGCCTGGATCCTGAACGGGGCCGATAGTGCCTCTGTTCGCCTTGCAAGTGAACCGCCGTTCTTCCGTCTGCGACGAAACGACGGGAAAGAAGAAGGGCCCCGGATCGCTCCGGGGCCCCTCCAAAGTCCGAACGTCGACCTCGCCTTACGACGAGTAGTATTCGACGACCAGGTTCGGTTCCATCTTCACCGGGAACGGCACGTCGGCCAGTTCCGGGACGCGGACGTAGCGAACCGAGAAGCCGCGATCACCCAGCTCGAGGTAGTCCGGGATGTCACGCTCCGACGACTGCTGGGCTTCGAGCACCAGAGCCATGCTGCGCGACTTTTCCTTGACCTCGATGACCTGGCCCGGCTTCACGCGGTACGAACCGATGTCGACCTTCTTGCCGTCGACAGTCACGTGGCCGTGGCTGACGAACTGGCGAGCGGCCCAGACGGTCGGGACGAACTTGGCGCGATAGACGATCGCGTCGAGACGCGACTCCAGCAGGCCGATCAGGTTTTCCGAGCTGTTGCCCTTGCGGCGAGCCGCTTCGGCGTAGGTCGCGGCGAACTGCTTCTCGGTGATATTGCCGTAGTAGCCCTTCAGCTTCTGCTTGGCCTTCAGCTGCAGGCCGAAGTCAGAGACTTTCGACTTGCGGCGCTGACCGTGCTGGCCGGGGCCGTACGAACGCTTGTTCACCGGGGACTTCGAACGGCCCCACAGGTTTTCACCCATGGCCCGGTCGAGTTTGTACTTGGCGCTATGGCGCTTGGACATACGTCACTCTCTATGTTGATGCGGCCCGGCCTCTCCCGGATTGGAGAAGCACTCTCAACGGCGGTCCACGCATCGTCCGTCATGGTTCGCGCTCCGGACCGAAGTCCGGGACGTGAAGGCGGGGCTTATCTACTCAGCGCCCGCCGGAGTCAACCTCAGGCCGCCGCGCTGCGCTTGATGGGCTCGGCCACGATGTCCCGGGCGGGACGGCCGAGCAGATAGCCCTGCACCTCGTCGCAGCCCTGCTCGCGCAGGAAGTCCAGCTGCCCCTGCGTCTCCACGCCCTCGGCGAGGATCGGGATCGCCAGGCTCTCGCCCAGCGCCAGCACGGCGCGGATAATCGCCTTGGACTGCGGCCCGCCGTCCAGTTCGGACATGAAGGTGCGGTCCAGCTTGATCTTGTCGAACGGGAAGGCCCGCAGGGTCGACAGCGACGAATACCCCGTCCCGAAGTCGTCCATGGCCACCGACACGCCCAGCAGTTTCAGCTGACGCAGGATGTGGGTCGTACGCTCCATGTCCGAGATCATGGCCGTCTCGGTGATCTCCAGCTCCAGACGATAGGGCGACAGGCCCGTCTCGATCAGGATCTGGTGGACCATGCGCGGCAGGTCGACGTGCGACAGCTGGATCGGCGAGAGGTTCACCGCGATGCGATAGGCCTCGGGCCAGGTCGCGGCCTCGGCGCAGGCGCGGCGCAGCACCCATTCGCCGATCGGCAGGATCATGCCGGTCTCTTCGGCGATCGGAATGAAGTCGGCCGGCGAGACGTACGAACCGTCCGGCTGGCGCCAGCGCAGCAGCGCCTCGTAGCCGGTGATCTGGCCGGTCTCGACCGAGGCCTGTAGCTGGTAGTGCAGCTCGAACCGGTCGTTATCCAGCGCATCGCGCAGGCCCAGGGTGACCCGGCGGCGCTGACGCACGGCCTCGTCCATCGCTTCCTCGTAGAAGCAGATGTCGGTCGCGAGCGAGGCCTTGGCGCGGTACATGGCCAGGTCGGCGTTGTTGATCAGCACCGACGGCTCCGACGCATCGTGCGGCCACAGCGCCATGCCGATGGCGGCCCCGCACTGCAGCTCGGCGTGCTCGGCTTCCAGCGGCTGGATGATCGCGGCGCGCAGACGCTCCGCAGCCTCGTGGGCTTGCTCGCGGTCGGTGATCGGCACGATGGCCACGAACTCATCGCCGCCCAGACGGGCCACGAACTCGGTGTCCAGCGCGGCGGCCTTCATGTTGTTGGCGACATGCACCAGCAGTTGGTCGCCAACGGCGTGGCCGTACAGATCGTTGATCTCCTTGAAGCGGTTCAAGTCGATCGCCAGCAGGGCGAACTGACCCGTATCGCCCACGGCGGCGACGATGCGATCCAGCTTCTCGAGGAAGGAGGCGCGGTTCGGCAGGCCCGTCAGGCTGTCGTTGCGCGCCAGATGGGCGATGCGGCGCTCCTGCGCGATGCGCGGACGCAGGTCGCGAACAGCCAGAATGCGGAACGTCTGGTCGGGCGTCACCTCGACACGGACCGCGACCTCGACCGGAATGGAGTCCTCGACGCCCTTCAGGCGGCTCTGGACCAGGGCGTCGGCCGGCATCGTGTCGACATCTTCCATCCAGTCCGTGACCGGACGGCCGACGATGGCGTCGTCAGACAGGCCGCAAAGTTCGGCGAAGGCGCGGTTGGCCATGACCACCTTGCCCTCGGACTCGACCAGCATGCCGTCGACGCTGCCCTCGATCAGGCTGGTCACGCGATTGCGCGACTGACGCTCGGACTGTTCTTCCAGCGCATAGCTGGCGACCGCGGTGCCCAGGATCAGGAAGCCGACCACCGCGACGCCCAGCGCCAGCAGGGTCTCGGCCTCGGTCAGGGTCCAGGCCGTATCGGACGGGGCGAACGGCAGAACCGTCATCGCGCCCATGCCGGTGAAGTGCAGGCTGACGATGGTCAGCACCAGCGCCAGAGGCGTCAGGATCGGGCGGTGACGCAGCTCGGTGCTCGCGCCGATGCTGAACGCGATGGCTCCGCCGGCGATCGCGGCGATCACCGAAGCGGCGACATAGACCATGTCCCAGTGCACCACGGCTTCCGCGGTGAAGGCGGCCATGCCGATGTAGTGCATCGAGGCCACGCCCAGACCGAAGGTCGCGCCGCCGGCGGCCGGAGCCCACAGCTTGCGAACCGAGCCCAGGGCCATCGCAAAGCCGCAACCAACCATGGCCACGATCAGCGACACGCCTGTCAGCAGGGCCGCATAGGCGATCTCGACGCCCGGCTTGTAAGCCAGCATGGCGACGAAGTGGGTGCACCAGATGGTGGCGCCGCCCGCCACGGCTCCGAGGAAGATCCACGGCAGGCGATCACGCGCCAGGCCCCGACGGGTCCGGGCGAACAACCGGCTCATCACGAAGGAGCCGGCCACGCAGATCAGCGCGGCGAGGCCGACGAGGAGCAGGTTGTGGTCTTGTGTCAGACAATCGAGAACGCGCATGCGCGGTCGGGGCCTCTTGGGGAGCTGCAGCCCGTCGCGTGTACGTTGGAAGGGTTAACCGCGCCGGCAACAGATACGGTTACTGGCGCGTCAACGGTTTGCTGTGTCCTTACGGCTGCGGCGCCCAGACGAAGCCGTCGTCGCGACGCTGGATCCGGCCCAGCCCCGGGAAGGGGAAGTGGACGCCGTAGAACAGCAGGTTCTGCGACGCGCCCCGCTCCAGCAACGCCTGCCGCGTCGCGATCGCGGTGGCGCTGTCCAGATCCCAGCGATTAACCAGCTCCGGACGCTGCACCGAGATCAGCGAGCTGTGCAGGGCGTCGCCGACATAGATCAGCCGCGCCCCGCCGTTGGCGATCTCATAGCCGGTGTGCCCGGCGGTATGTCCCGGCAGCGGCAGGGCCGTGATCGCCGGGGAGATGCTGGCGCCCGGCTCGAACGTCTCGACCTTGGGCCGGATCAGGCGAACGATGGGCTGAAGTTCGTTCTCGCCCTGCATCGCCGCCCACTCGGCCGCGGTCATGCGCACGGTCGCGTTCGGATAGACCAGCGCGCCATTGGCCACGAGCCCGCCGACGTGGTCGCCATGCGCGTGTGAGATCAGGATGTCGGTGACCTGGGCCGGCTGAACGCCTGCGGCCGCCAGCGACGCCGGCAACTTGTTCTCCGTGCCCATCTGACCGCCCGCGCCGGTGTCGATCAGCACCACCCGCTCGCCGTCCTTCACCAGCAGCGGCTGGACCGACAGATGGATGCGGTTGTCCGTCACGCCATTCGCGGTCAGCACGGTGGCGACGTCGCTCACGGCGCTCCACGGGCTCTGTTCCTCCGCATTGGTCAGGACGATCGTCCCATCCCGCAGCGCTACGGCCTCGACCTGCCCGATCCGGAAGGCGTGGGTGTCGCTGATCGGAGCCGCAGCCGGAGCCGCCGGCGCAGTCTCGGCCGTCTTCTCGGTCTGCGGCGAACAGGCGGCCGCGAGGGTCATCAGCATCAGGCTGGCGGCGGCGAGGCGGGCGTGAACGTTCATGAGGGCTCCGGGGCCTGAAAGAAGAAACCGCCGGGCGTTGGCCCGGCGGTTGGAGAGACGCTTACTTCGTGGCCGCGGCGAACAGCTCGTTCGCTTTGTTCCAGTTCACCACCGACCAGTAGGCCTTGAGGTAGTCGGCCCGGCGGTTCTGATATTTCAGATAGTAGGCGTGTTCCCAGACGTCTGCGCCCAGAACGACGGCGCCCTTCTCGTCGGCGACATCCATCAGGGGGTTGTCCTGGTTCGGGGTCGAGGTGACCTTCAGCTTGCCGTCCTGGACGATCAGCCAGGCCCAGCCCGAGCCGAACTGGCCGGCGCCGGCGGCGTTGAAATCTTCCTTGAACTTGTCGAAGCCGCCCAGGTCGCGATCGATCGCGGCGGCCAGTTCAGCCGACGGCTCGCCGGCCTTGTCGGCCGGAGCCAGCAGTTCCCAGAACAGGGCGTGGTTCCAGTGACCGCCGCCGTTGTTGCGCACAGCCTTCGGCAGCTTCGACATCGTCGCGAACAGCTCTTCCAGCGACTTGCCCTGCAGCGAGGCGTCGGCGTCGACGGCCTTGTTCAGGTTGTCGACATAGGTCTGGTGGTGCTTGTCGTGGTGGAAGGTCATCGTCTCCTTGTCGATCGCCGGCTCCAGGGCGTCGTAGGCATACGGGAGGGGCGGAAGGGTGAAGGCCATGAATGGCTCCTTTCGACAGGGTTTGAGACTGGGCTGTATCTAGTCACTCCGGGCCGGGACCCAAGACGTGACAGACGGGAATCGTCAGCTCCGGAACGCTTGCGCCCATACAATGGCTGCAACAAGCTGTCTCCTGTCACGCTTGGGTGGAGCGGAGGGGACGATGCGTTCGATCAGGAGGATCGCCGTTGTGATGGCCGGAGGCGTCGCCCTGTCGGGTTGCGCCAGCGACCCGGCGTTCTGGGACGGCATTGCGATGGGACTGGACCAGGTCGCCTATGACCTCGCGAACCAGCCAGTCTGCACCACCTGGGTCGACCGGTTCGGCATCGTGCAGCAGCACTGCGCGCCCGCGTGGCAGGGCCAGCCGCAGCCTTATGTGATCGACTCCAGCTACGGCCACAGGAACGACCGGTACCGCAACCGGGATCGCGACAGGTCCAGAGACCGAGCCAGAGACAGGGATGGCGACCGCCACCGTGGCGACCGTCATGATCGTCGCCACCGCCGGGACGACGATCACCGCTCCGGCCGACGGGATCCGAAACGGGATCGCTAGGGCAGATTGGCCTTGATGCAGTCGCGGACCGACCGGCGCAGGTCGCCCAGCGCCGTCAGATAGTCCACGCCCGACGCCGCGAAGACGACCTTCGTCGCGGCATCCAGACCTTCAGGCAGCGTCGCGATCACCCGCTTCTGCGCCTTGTCGTGCAGGCAGAAACCCAGTTCGTTGCACAGCGCGGCGAACATCGGCTCGTAGGCGTCTTCAGTCATTGCGGTCCCTCGAGGCGGCTCAGCCAGTGCAGGATGTTCAGGGCGAACTGTTGGTCGTCGTGGCCTTCGGTGTGCAGGCCAAAACGGAAGGGCTCACGCCCGTCGTCGTACTGAACCATCTGGGCCGTCAGCATGCCGGCCTCGCCCAACACCACGACCCGTCCCGCGCCGTGATCGAACGCCAGTCCCTGCGCCGGCAGGGCCGGTCGCGACAGCTCGCCGAAGACCGTCCCGGCGTCCTCGCCTGCGTCCAGCCGCTGATGGATCTGCTGCAAGGTCCGCACATCGGCGGCCTCACGGGCGCCATCGGTCATGTGCAGCAGCACAGTCGCGCCCGCCGGTCCCCGCAGCGACTGGCCGGTGAAGGTGCGCACGCGCTCCACGCGCTCATCGGCGGTCCGCCCCCTGAAGACCGGATGATCGCCGAGGGCCTCGGCCGGGTAATCCAGATTGGTGTTCGGCCGCCCGCGGGCGTCCACCTCGAAGGCGTAACCCTTGCCCATCTCGACGCCCAGCGCCCGTCCAAGCGTTTCGTTCGCGCCGCCGTACGGCGCGTGATCCACGGCCAGCAGCAGGGAGCCGCCCGCCCGAACCCACGCGTCCACCGCCGCGATCTCGGCTGGCGAAAAGGCGTCAGGGCTTGAACCATCGCGCGGGGCGACGGCGTTCGACAGCACCAGCACGTCGACGCCATCCAGCGCGCCGGGCTGGTCCAGCTTCTGCTCTCCCGCCCGAATGCGATAGCCGTCCGCCCGGACCAGAGCGGCGAAGCCGGCATAGCGCCCGTCGATCGTCTGCACGCTGCCATGCGCGGCATCCAGCAGG
>NZ_BAAAGA010000001.1:104367-133694 GCF_039523815.1 Brevundimonas kwangchunensis
CCCATCTGCTGCTGCGCGACCGTCGGGGTCGCGAACATCAGGGCCAACGCCGCGAGGATCGGCAGTTTCATCCGCTCAGCCTTTCAGTCGCGTCGCGTGGAAGGCGATGTGGTCGTCGATGAAGCTGGCCATGAAGAAATACGAGTGGTCGTAGCCCGGCTGCATCCGCACCGTGATCTTCTGACCCGACGCCTTGCCGGCTTCGACCAGCAGCTCGGGTTTCAACTGTTCGACGAGGAAGGGATCGGCGTCGCCTTGGTCCACCAGAATGTCGTCATAGACGCCCTGCGTCGCGCCGCCCTCGATCAGCAGGGCTGCGTCGTGACGAGCCCATGCGGAGCGGTCGTCGCCCAAGTAGGCGCCCAGCGCCTTCTCGCCCCACGGGCAGCGGGTCGGGGAGCTGATCGGCGCGAAGGCCGAGACCGACTGGAACAGCTCCGGATGGTTCAGCGCCAGCGTCAGCGCCCCGTGCCCGCCCATCGAATGGCCGAATACCGAGCGGGTCTTCGTGGTCGGGAACTGCGAGTCGATCAACTCGATCAGCTCGCCGGTGACATAGCTCTCCATGCGGAAGTGCGGCGTCCATGGCGCCTGCGTCGCATCGACATAGAAGCCCGCGCCCTGCCCCAGGTCATAGGCCTCGTCGTCCGCCACGCCCCCACCCTTGGTATCGGGGCCCCGCGGCGAGGTGTCCGGCGCGACGATGATGACGCCATGCTCGGCCGCGGCCTTGTAGGCCCCGGCCTTGGTGGTGAAGTTGTCCTCGGTGCAGGTCAGGCCCGACAGCCAGATCAGCACCGGAAACGGCCCCTCCCCGCCGGGCGTGAAGACCGACAGGGTCATCGGCGTGCCGGTGGTGGCGCTGTCGTGCTTCAGATAGCGAAGCGTGCCGCCGTGGACGGCATTGGTCTTGGTGGTTTGAATCGTCATGATCTCGACCCGATGAACTCCACTGCGATGTCCAGCGCGCGCGCCTTCTCGGCCAGCCGCTTGTCGGCCGTGACCAATGGGCAAATCTGCTTCTGCGCAAGCGCCAGATAAAGGCAGTCATAGACCGGATGATCCAAGTCCGCTGACAACCGCTGTGCACGCTCCAACAACTCGCTGTCCGGCGTCAGATCGATGAGTTCCGCAAGCACGGAGACGCCCTCGCAGGCGTCTTCCAGCTGGACGATACCGGCGCGAACATACTTCCAGAGCGCGTTGGCGACCTCGGCCTGAACGAGTGCGGGCGCCGCTCCCTCATAGGTCTGCTGGACTTCCAGCGCCGCGCCGAAAAACGGATCGGCTGCTATGTACCATTTCACGATGACGTTGGCGTCGAATACGGCGACGCTCAACGGTCCCGATCCTCCCGGATCATGGCCGTCGTATCGAGGGCCATGCCTCTCGTTTGTTCACGAATACGTTCCGCCACACGCTGAAAGCGCTCTTCGGCGGCGTTCGCTTCCCGAATGGCCATGTCCCGGAATTTCTGCTCCAGCGACATGTTCTCGCGTTCGGCGATGCGCTTGAGCCGCGCCACCACCGCATCATCCAGATTGCGAACCAGAACCTGAGCCATGCAGGAATGCTAGCACACTGCTAGCATTCCTGCCAGCAGATCACTTGGGCCTGTGCAGGGCACATATCTTGTTGCCCGACGGATCGCGCAGATAGGCCAGATGCAGGGTGCCGAACGGGCCCTCGCGCAGGCCGGGCGGATCCTCGATCGACGTGCCGCCCGCCTCGACGCCGGCGTCGTGGAAGGCCTTCACCGCCGCCTCGTCGCGCGCGCCGAAGCCGATGGTGCCGCCGTTGGCGTGACACGCCGGATCGCCATCGATCGGCTTGCCGACCGCGAACGCGCCCCGCGCCGTCCGCCACCAGTAACGCCCCTTGCCGTCCGACTGCCCCGGCTCGATCCCCAGCGCGCCGAGCGTCGCATCATAGAATTTCCGCGACGCCTCGATGTCGTTCGCGCCCACGGTGATGTGTGTGAACATAGGTCCCTCCCGATCAGATGAAGCGATCTGACACCAGTCAGTTGTTTTTGGCAACTATGATCAGAACACCACCACCGAGCGGATGCTCTTGCCCTCGTGCATCAGGTCGAAGGCCTTGTTGATATCCTCGAGGCCGAAGGTGTGGGTGATCATCGGGTCGATCTCGATCTTCCCGTCCATGTACCAGTCGACGATCTTGGGCGTGTCGGTGCGGCCCCGCGCGCCGCCGAAGGCCGAGCCCTTCCAGACGCGGCCGGTGACCAGCTGGAACGGACGGGTGGCGATCTCCTTGCCGGCCTCGGCCACGCCGATGATGATGCTCTCGCCCCAGCCGCGATGGCAGGCTTCCAGCGCCTGACGCATGACCACGGTGTTGCCGGTGCAGTCGAAGGTGTAGTCCGCGCCGCCGCCGGTCAGCTCGACCAGATGGGCGACCACGTCGGACACCTCCTTCGGATTGACGAAGTGGGTCATGCCGAAACGACGGCCCCACTCTTCCTTGTCGGCATTGATGTCCACGCCGACGATCATATCGGCGCCCACCATCTTCAGACCCTGGATGACGTTCAGGCCGATGCCGCCCAGGCCGAAGACGACGGCGTTGGCGCCCGGCTCGACCTTGGCCGAATTCACCACCGCGCCGACGCCCGTGGTCACGCCGCAGCCGACGTAGCAGGCCTTGTCGAACGGCGCGTCCTTGCGGATCTTCGCCAGGGCGATCTCGGGCAGGACGGTGTAGTTCGAGAAGGTCGAGCAGCCCATGTAGTGGGCGATCGCCTGCCCCTTGTAGCTGAAGCGCGAGGAGCCGTCCGGCATCAGCCCCTTGCCTTGCGTCGCACGGATCGAGGTGCACAGGTTGGTCTTGCGGCTGAGGCACGACTTACACTGGCGGCATTCCGGCGTGTACAGCGGGATCACGTGATCGCCGACCTCGACCGAGGTCACGCCCGGCCCGACTTCCACCACCACGCCCGCGCCTTCATGGCCGAGGATGCTCGGGAAGATGCCCTCGCTGTCCAGACCGTCCAGCGTATAGGCGTCGGTGTGGCAGATGCCCGTGGCCTTGATCTCGACCAGCACCTCACCGGCGCGCGGCCCTTCCAGATCGACCTCGACGATCTCGAGCGGACGTTTCGCCTCGAAGGCGACGGCGGCGCGGGTTTTCATGGCGGGGAGCTCCTGAACAATGCGGGCCGAGGGGTCGCATCAGCGCCGCCGTGTTTCAACCCCCTGCGGGTCGAAGGTTCGTCACAACGGACACCACGAATTCGCAAAGGACACCACGGGGCCGCCGCCTGTCCTCTCGGGTGGCGGGCCAGTGGGCTTTGATAGGTCGCTTCGCGACCGATCGTCGTGGAAACACGCTCGATCCCGTCGTGTCCTTTGTGAATTCGTGGTGTCCGTCGTGATGAACCCTTCACCCTCAAAACCAGACCCGATAACCAGCCTCATGCCCCACGGAAACCTCGTCATCCTCACCGGCGCCGGCATCTCGGCCGAGAGCGGGGTGCCGACGTTCAGGGCCAGCGACGGCCTGTGGGAAGGCCACCGGATCGAGGAGGTGGCGACGCCCGAAGGCTTCGCCGCCAATCCGGCGCTGGTGCAGGACTTCTACAATCGCCGTCGCCGGCAGCTGGCCACCGTCCAGCCGAACGCTGCGCACCACGCCCTGGCCGAGCTGGCCGCGCGGTGGGAGGGCGACTTCCTGCTGGTGACCCAGAACGTCGACGACCTGCACGACCGCGCCCACGCCCTGATGCCGCCGGGTCCCGGCTTCGAGCTGCTGCACATGCACGGCGAGCTGCTGAAGGCTCACTGCACGGCCACGGGCGGCATCATCGATTGCCCCGGCGACCTTGAGCCCCGCCACGACAGCCCGTTCAGCAGCGAGGGCTGGCTGCGCCCGCACATCGTCTGGTTCGGCGAGATGCCCCTGCGGATGGAGCGGATCGAGGCGGCGCTGGCCGGGTGCGACCTGTTCGTCTCCATCGGCACCTCCGGCGCCGTCTATCCGGCCGCCGGCTTCGTGCAGATGGCGAGCCTGTCCGGCGCGCGGACGCTGGAGGTCAATCTGGAGCCCTCGATGGGCGCGCGCCTGTTCGACGAGGGCCGATATGGTCCGGCGACCGAACAGGTCCCGGCCCTCGTCGACGAGTTGCTGGCCGGTTAGGCCAGCCAGCCCATGTGCTCGGCGAGGATCGACGCGCCGATAATGATCAGCGCCACGCCGCCGAAGAACTCGGCGATCTTGCCGAAGCGCGCGCCGACGGCCTTGCCGATCAGCATGCCGATGGTGGTGAAGACGAAGGTCGTGAAGCCGATCGACAGGGCAATGATCCAGATGTTGGCGCCGATGAAGGCCAGCCCCACGCCCACGGCCGCCGCGTCGATCGAGGTGCCGACCGCCGTGGCGATCAGGGCCAGCATGCCGTTGCGGGCGGCTCGCGCGCCGTGATCGTCCTCGTCGACCGGCTGGAAGGCTTCCCACAGCATCTTGGCCCCGACCGCACCCAGCAGACCGAAGGCGATCCAGTGGTCGATCTGCTCGACGAAGCCGGCGGCGATCATGCCCAGGCCCCAGCCGATCAGCGGCGTCATGGCCTCGATCACGCCGAACACCAGTCCGTTGCGGATGGCGGTGGCCACAGGGGGACGATTGGCGGCGCCGCGGCCGACGGCGGCCGCGAAGGCGTCGGTGGACATGCTGACGGACAGCACCGCGATGGAAAGAGGAGTCATTCGAATTGAATCCGCCGGACGCATGAGACAGCGCGCTCACGTCCCCGCCGGTTGGGGATCGCAAGGCACGCTGGTCTCGCCAGGCGGATGACATCCGCTGATCGCGCCACGGGCCCGAAAGCCACGAGTATGTTGACGCGAACCCGGCCTTTATGGGCGCCGGCGGCTACTCCCCAACGGCGCGGCGTGTAGCTGAGACGCTTCGGAGGATCAACCGCGCGGGGCGAAGAGAATTACCCCCGCGCCAATCAGACACACCGCCCCGCCGATCAGGTCCCAGCGATCCGGTGGGCTCGTCTCGACCACTGCCATCCAGATCAGCGAGGCGCAGATATAGACCCCGCCATAGGCCGCGAACGCCCGCCCCGCCGCATCCGTCGGGACCAGCGTCAGCAGCCAGGCGAAGGCGATCAGGGCGGCCACGCCGGGGATCAGCCACAGCGGCGATCTGTCCAGCTTCAGCCAGACCCAGAAGGCGAAACAGCCGGCAATCTCGGCGAGGGCCGCGAGAGGGTAGATCAGGACCAGTTTCATCTTACCCCACTCAGCTTCGCTTACCCCACTGAACGCCGTCATCCTCGGGCTTGACCCGAGGATCGGTCCATAAGGCTGCGCCTTGGTTTGCAGCGAAAACGCAGGCGGACAATCCGACCCTCGGGTCAAGCCCGAGGGTGACGGAGCAAAAAAGACTACTCGTCCTTCTTCGCCGCCATCTTCGCCAGCAGCCGTCCGCGGCCTTTCGCCAGCGCATGGATCACGCCCCGGAACGTCGCCACCTCCTGCTCGCTGAAGGCCGACCGGCCCAGCATGACGCGCAGGTTCTGGGTCATGGAGCGCTTCTTCTCGGGCGGGAAGAAGAAGCCGCCCGCCTCCAGCTCGGTCTCCAGATGCTCGTACATCCCGACCAGCAGGTCGTTGGACGCCGGCGGATCCTGTTCGCGGAAGCGCGGCGGCGGGGCGTCGAGGATCAGGGTGCGCCACTCATAGGCATTGATCGCCACCGCCTGCGCCAGGTTCAGCGAGTGATGCTTCGGATCGATCGGAATGGTGGTGATGCCCGAGCACAGGGCGATGTCCGTCGTCTCCAAGCCTGCGCGCTCGCCGCCGAACAGCAGGCCGGTCTTCAGCCCCGAGGCGGTGTCGTCGTACAGGACTCGGGCGCTCTCGCGCGGCGTCCGCACCGGCTGACGCGTCTCGCGCGGGCGGGCCGTGGTAGCGAACACCGTGTTCAGGTCAGCGACCGCCTCGGCCACCGTGTCGAACACCTTCACGCCCTCCAGCACCCAGTCCGCGCCCGAAGCGGTGGCCCAGGCGCGATCCTGGGGCCAGCCGTCGCGCGGACTGACGAGGCGCAGTTCGGACAAGCCGAAATTGGCCATGACCCGCGCCACAGAGCCGATGTTGTCGGCCAACTGGGAGCGATCGAGGATGACGACGGGAGGGGTCAGGTCGGACATGGGCAACGCAGATGAAGACGTGAAAGGTGCTGGTGAGCGAAGAGGTGAGCCGCTTGCGTGACCGCCAAACGCAGCCCCGCTCACCACTTGCTCACTAGCACCCTTCACTCGCCCTGGATCAGTCCTCGCCGACCATGGCGATCCACGGATCGGCCGTGCCGGCCTCGACCTCGGCGACCTTCACCGCCGGCCAGCCGATGCTGTCGTCGGCCGAGTCGCGCCAGGCGAGGATGAACATGTCGCGCAGCTCGGCCGCGCCGGCGCCCAGGCGGGCGATGGTGAAGGCGGCGGCGTCATCGCGATTGTCACGGAAGGCGCCGGCCTTCTCCAGACGGTAGAAGGGCGTCACCTGCGACAGCGTGGCGCGCAGATAGGCCGCCGTGCGCGGACGCATGTCGAAGCCCTCAAGTTGCGGCGCGGCCATGGCCGCCTCGACGGCGTCCAGACGGGCGACGCGAGCGGTGAAGGCGCCCTCGAAGGCGCTGTGCGTCGAGCGCGCGGTGGTGAAACCTTCCGGGTTCGGCGTGTTCCGGTCCCAGCCGTTGTAGTGGATGGTGGTGTGGTGCGGCTGCGAGCCGTCGCCGATGTAGTGACCCAGTACGCCCATGTCGCGCAGGATCAGGGCCTCGCGACGCTCGCGGTCCACCCGGTACCAGGCGCGCTTCGTGGCGTCGGTTTCGCGAGCTTCCTGAGCGTTCAGCACGCGCCAGTAGGCGAAGTCGCGGACCAGATTCTGATAGCTGTCCCAGATGGCGTAGGGCAGGTAGCCGGCGTCATCGACATCCAGACCGGCGGCGATCAGGGCCGCGTCATATTCGGACTTCAGGCGCGGCAGGTTGTCGATCGACGGACCCTGCGGGTTGAAGACGAAGCCGTTGTCATCGAGATCGACGAAGTGGGCGGTGTCGCGCTCGCGGTCGTGCGGCTGGCCGGCGCCCTTCCACCGATCCGGCTCGCGGGACAGTTCGCCGACGTCGGCGGCGGCGCCAGGCGTGCGCAGGAAGGCCGGCATCTCCTCGGGCAGGGCGCGCATGGCGGCGATGCCGATCAGGCGGTGGCCGGTGTTGCCCCAGGCCGAGACGGCGGCAGGAACGGCGACGGCAGCCAGCGCGCAGACGGCGGCGGCGGCAAGGGCGATGCGCTTCATGGAGGAGCTCCGGCGAATGGTTCGCCTGCCCTACCCCAAAGCCTCGCTTCAAGAAATCCCGAAGGCCGCCTCCGTGCGTGCGACCCATGCGACGATGTTCGGGTAACGCGTCAGGTCGAAGTCGCCCTCGGGCGCGACGCGGGTGTAGGCCACCAGCGAAAGGTCAGCGAGCGTCGGAGCCTCGCCAACCAGCCAGTCCCGTCCCTCCAGCGCCTGCTCCATCCGGGCAAGGGCCGCATGGCCCCGCTCCATCAGCCGCGGCTCGATCTGGTCGGCCGACCGCCCGGCGATGGCGCGCTGAAAGCGGACGACGGCGATGTAGGGCTCGTGGCTGTACTGCTCCCAGAACAGCCATTCCATCATCCGCGCCCGATCATAGGGACCGGCCGGCACGAAGCGGCTGCCCTCGCCGAAGTAAAGCAGCAGGGCGTTCGACTGGGCCAACGGGCGGCCGTCTTCCAGCACCACGGTCGGCGTCTGGCCAGCCGGGTTCAGGGCGAGGAAGGCTTCGGAGCGTGTTGCGCCGGAGGTGACATCGGTCTCGATCCACTGATAATCGAGCCGCATCAGATCGAGCAACCACTTGACCTTCAAACAGTTGCCCGAACGATTATCACCATAGACAGTAAGCATATCACCCCAGCAACGTATTCCTGAACTGCGAATACAGCCTACATGTTTGCCTGAAACGGCACAGCCTGAATCCACTTAACCATCGAGAAGCGGCACTTATCCACGAAGATGGTGGGGGCTGATCTGTCGCGCCCGGCTTTCGACACAATTGGAAACGAAAAGCCAGCCGCCGGACGCGTCTGGGGCCGGTGATTCCGTGAGTTCGCATATGCTCAGCTCAGCCGCTGCGCTCGCCCTGATCTGGGCGATGGCCTTCCCTGCCTCGGGAGAGCCGGTGTCGTACGAAGCCGCCGTTGCGGCCGATCGTGCGGCTGCCGTTTCAACCGTCTCCGCCGATGAAGGTTCCAGCAGCGACGCGTTCGAGCTGACGGACGAACAGGAAGCCCTGATGGGGCAAAACGCCGACTGGAGCGCCTCGGCGCGCCTGTATCACGCAGGTGGCGGCGGAGCGACGGGCAACGACTCGCTGGGTTGCCGCCCGATCGCCATGCGCACCGTGGCCGTGGACCCGCGCTACATCCCGCGTCGCACCCGCCTGTTCATCCCGGAAACCGTGGGCCTGCGGATGTCGGACGGCGCCCTGCACGACGGCTACTGGTACGCCTCGGACACTGGCGGCGCGATCAAGGGCCAGAAGATCGACCTCTATACCGGCCACGGCCGCGGCTCGATGCGCCCGGCGATGCGCCTGAACATGCGCACACTGACCATCGTGGACGCCGGAAACTTCGATGGCTGCCCGCCGTCGTGGGACAGCCAGCCCAGCGCGACCCTGATGGCTTCGGCCGCCGACAACATCGGCGCCTCGCAGTAAGCAGAAGCCCGGCCCCTTCGAGCCGGGTTTTCGCTTTTTCAGACCTTGAACGACAGGAAGCCGTCGTCGACCGGCACGGTCGCGCCGTTGATGGCCGACGCCGCGTCGGTGAACAGGAAGGCGACCACGCTGGCGACCTTCTCCGGCTGGATCAGCCGGTTGTGCATATGCTGGGCGGCCAGCGGTGCCTTGACGCTCTCGTCCTCGCCCAGGATCGGCGTGTCGATGAAGCCCGGAGCCACGCCCACGACCCGGATGCCGTGCTCCGCCAATTCCAGCGCGCCTGACCGGCTCATCGAGACCACCGCGGCCTTGGCGGCGTTGTAGTTGAAGCTGCCGCGCGCGGCGACCGAACCATAGATCGACGCCGTGTTCACGAACGTCCCCTTGGCGCCCAGCGCGACCATCTTCTTCGCGCCGTAGTACAGGCCGTAATAGACGCTGTGCTGATCGACCTCGATGACCTTCAGGTAGGAGGCCGGGTCCATCTCGAGGAAGGGCTTCACCAGACCGATGCCCGCGTTGTTGAACATGCCGTTCAGCGTACCCAGCTTCTCGACCGCGAACTCGACCAGAGCCTCGACGTCCTCGGCCTTCGACACATCGACCTTGTAGGCGAACGCTTTGACGCCCAGGGCCTCGGCCTCGGCCGCGACGGCCTTGGCGCCGTCGATGTTGAAGTCGGCGACGATCAGATTGGCGCCCTTGCCGGCGAGGGCGAGGCAGGCCTCGCGGCCGATGCCGCTGGCGCCGCCCGTGACGATGATTGCCTGATCCTTCATTTCCATCCGGAAGCTCCTCTATTGTGGAGCTCGTCATGTGGTGCGGCGCAGCATCAGATGCAGCGCCGCTCTCCGGGATGTGAACCGGAAAACGCGGTTTGTCCGGTCGATCAGAACTTCCGCTTGCCGCTGACCGTCTCGAAGAACATCCGCCAGTCGCCCATCAGGCTCCACAGCGGATACTTGAACGTGGCCGGGCGGTTCTTCTCGAAGAAGAAGTGGCCGACCCAGGCGAAGCCGTAGCCGATCAGCGGCATGGCCAGCAGCCACCACGGGTTCAGCGTCGCAATCGCCAGCGCCAGTGCGACCAGCACCAGCGCCGACCCCACGATGTGGATCCGCCGGCAGATCTGGTTCGAGTGCTCGTGGATATAAAAGGGGTAGAAGGCCTCGAACGACGCGAAACGCTCGCCGGGCGCGGGCTGGGTGCTCATCGAGCCGATCCTCCGGTTTCCTCGCTTTTCGTCGAGCCTTTCACGTTTGAACGCGCCAGACGAGCCCTTGGCCGCAAAAGCGTTGCCGCCCCGATGTCGCCCGCCTCATGGCTGGGAAAACATTGATCGGAAACGCCATGAAATCGCTCCTGACCGTCGTCGCCCTGATGGCTCTCGCAGGCCCCGCCCTCGCCCAGACCGCCCCAACGCCCGCACCCGCGCCGCCCGCCGCTCCGCAACCGCCGCTGCAGGTCCAGCGCCTGGCGACCAATGTGAACGTGGTCATCGGCGACGGCGGCAACATCCTGGTGCTGAACGGCCCCGAGGGCGTGCTGCTGGTGGACGCCGAGTTGCCGCAGGGCGCACCGCGCGTGATGGCGGCCGTCGCCGCGATCGATCCCACGCCCCTGCGCTTCGTCATCGACACCCACTGGCACGTCGATCACACGGGCGGGAACCGCTACCTGACTGGCCAGGGCGCCGTGATCATCGGCCATGACGCCGTCCGGAAACGCCGGATGGAGAACCAGACCCTGCGCGTCTACAACGCCACGGTTCCGGCGGCCCGCTATCCCGAGAGCCTGCCGATCCTGACCTTCGACAACACCATGACCCTGCACCTGAACGGCCAGACCGTTCGGGCCTTCCATGTGCCGGGCGCCCACACCGACGGCGATGTGCTGGTCCACTTCGTCGAGGCCGACGTGATCCACATGGGCGATGTCTACTTCGCCGGCATGTACCCGTTCATCGACACCGGCTCTGGCGGCCGGGTGCAGGGCATGATCGCCGCCGTCGACCGCGTCATCGCAATGTCCGACGAGGACACGAAGATCCTGCCCGCCCACGGCCCCGTCGGCACTCGTGCAGACCTGATCGCCTACCGCGACATGCTGGTGCGGGTGATGAACACGGTGCAGGCGGGCATCAACGCCGGCCAGACGCTGGAGCAGATCCAGGCCTCCCGCCCTGCGGCGGCATGGACGCTTGCGGGCGAAGCCGACCCCTTCATCGCCGTCGTCCACGACAGTCTGACGCTGCCGGCAAGCTAAGGCCTCACCCCGCCTTGGGCGGCAGTTCGAAGAAGGTGACGAAGCGGTCGAACACGGCCGCCTCGCCCCGCAATGCGCCCGCCGGCAGCGGCGCGCCGCCATAGACCGCTCCCGCGATCTCCTCCGGCGAGACGGTGAGCACCACGCTCGCCGCCTCCGCCTCGCCCCGGCGCACGGTCAGCAGCCGATCCGCGACCGTCAGGACGAAGCTCTCGTCCCCGAACCGGAAGCCGATCGACAGGCAGACATCGCCCGCCTTCGCCGGGTCGAACATCGTCTTCAGCGACAGCATGATCGACACGGGGCTGAGCGGCATGGTCGGATCGTGCGCCGGCGACCGCGCCGCCCATTTGCCCATGCTGCTGATGAACGGCTCGGCCTCCAGCCCCCATCCCGTCAGCTCGTAAACCTGCACCGACGCCGGCGGCGGCAGGCGGCGGCGGACCAGCAGGCCCGAGGCCTCCAGCCCCTCCAGCCTCTGCGTCAGGACATTGGCGCTGACGCCCGGCAAGCTGGCCCGCAGGTCCCCGAACCGCTTCGGCCCCAACATCAGTTCGCGCATGACCAGCAACGCCCACCGCTCGCCGATCAGGTCCAGCGCATGGGCCGTGCCGCAGGCGTCGTCGTAACGACGAACAGTCTTAGTTACTTTTTCTAACTTCATGCTTGCATAAAATAACACTGTCAGGCAGAAGGCTCAAGTCGCGGGCCAACGGAGCCTGCGGGCCGTTTCCGTTTTATCCACAGGCGCGCGGCGCGCCTTTTTCAGACCCGGAGACCACCGATGAGCTTCCTCGACATCACCGTCATCCCCGTCCCCGCCGGCAACAAGGCCGCCTATCTCGAGCACTCCCGCAAGACGACCGTCTTCTTCAAGGAAGCCGGCGCCACCTCCATCACCGAGTGCTGGGGCGAGGACGTTCCCGAGGGCAAGGCCACCGACTTCCGCAAGGCCGTCGACCTGAAGGACGGCGAAGTCGTGTGCGTCGGCTGGATCACCTGGCCCGACAAGGCCGTCCGCGACGCCGCCTGGGAGAAGCTGATGACCGACGAGCGCATGATGGGCATGGAGATGCCGTTCGACGGCAAGCGTATGATTTTCGGCGGTTTCGACGTCATCGCCGAGGGCTGATCCCCGCCTCCCGACCGACGCCCGTCAGCGACAGAAACGGGTGTCGGTTGCCTCGAGGTGCAGGTGGTCCCGGTGCACGGCGTTGTAGTCGGGGCTGAGCACCGTACCGAAGATGCGGCAGGCGTCGTCCCGTATCCGTCGCAGGAACCGAGCCTCGTGCGTATCGCCGTACCAGTCATTGGTCAGGGTAATCCGCCGCCCGTCCCGCAGCCGAACGCCCGACACGTCTAGCGCCATCGCCTGGGCGTGGGCGCTGATCCGGTTGCTGGCCCCGCCGTTGTTCACATTGCGACAGGCATAGGCGCCGAAGTGGTCGATCTGGACCACGTCCGATCCCAGAATCTCCCGCGCCGCCGGCTCCAGCGACTGCCGCCGCCAGATACTGACGGCCAGCGCCGTGCGGCACGTCATCTCCACATCGCCGGGCGTCATGCGGGCGATCGTGCCGTAGTCGGCTCCCAGAACGCCTCCCGAGACCAGCCCGCAAGCCTGCGGATCACCCTTGTCCGGCACGGGCCGGAACGTCACGCGAGCAGCGGTCAACTGAGCCACGCACTGGCTGAGTTCGGCGCTCTCGCGGATCACCGCCGAACGTGTGCCCCCATCCAGCGGCGAGTCTACCAGTCCGCCCACGAGCGGCGCCTCGGTGCGCGACGGCGCGGCCGGCCAGCTCGTTCCGGGCGGAGGCGGCGGAAAGTCCGGCAGCATGCGTCCGCAGCCTGCCAAGATCAGGAAGCCTGACACGACGGTCGCGAAGGAGCGAAGAGCGAAGCGCATGACGCAGACGCTATGCTGATTTGCGCGTCAGGCCGACAAGAGGATCACGACGCCGGTTTGCCAGCCTGCGCCCGACATCGGTCCGAGCAGAACTTCACCTGCTCCCAGTCCCGCGCCCACTTCTTTCGCCATGTGAACGGCAGGCCGCAGGTCGCGCACACCTTGGACGGCAGATCGCTCTTGTCCGGCGCGCGGCCCAGATTGACGTGTTTGCGGCTCATGGCGCTCGAAAGAAAAAGGGCGGCTCTTCCGAACCGCCCTTTGTTCAGGATCAGCTGTCGAGGAACGACCGCAGCTTCCGCGACCGCGACGGGTGCTTCAGCTTGCGCAGGGCCTTGGCCTCGATCTGACGGATGCGTTCGCGGGTGACCGAGAACTGCTGACCGACTTCCTCGAGGGTGTGGTCCGTGTTCATTCCGATGCCGAAGCGCATGCGCAGGACGCGCTCCTCGCGCGGCGTCAGGGACGCCAGCACGCGGGTGGTGGTCTCGCGCAGGTTCGACTGGATGGCGGCGTCGATCGGCAGGACGGCGTTCTTGTCCTCGATGAAGTCGCCCAGGTGCGAGTCTTCCTCGTCCCCGATCGGGGTTTCGAGCGAGATCGGCTCCTTGGCGATCTTCAGGACCTTGCGGACCTTCTCCAGCGGCATGGCCAGCTTCTCGGCCAGCTCTTCCGGGGTCGGCTCGCGGCCGATCTCGTGCAGCATCTGGCGGCTGGTGCGGACGATCTTGTTGATCGTTTCGATCATGTGCACCGGGATACGGATGGTGCGCGCCTGGTCGGCGATCGAGCGGGTGATCGCCTGACGGATCCACCAGGTGGCGTAGGTCGAGAACTTGTAGCCGCGACGGTACTCGAACTTGTCTACCGCCTTCATAAGACCGATGTTGCCTTCCTGGATCAGGTCCAGGAACTGCAGGCCGCGGTTGGTGTATTTCTTGGCGATGGAGATCACGAGGCGCAGGTTGGCCTCGACCATTTCCTTCTTGGCCTGACGGGCCTCGCGCTCGCCCTTCTGGACGGTCTGGACGATGCGGCGATAGTCGTCGATCGGCAGGCCGGCCTCGGTGGCCACGGCGGCGACGTCGCCGCGGATCTGGGCGATCTGGGTCGCCTCGTTGTCGCTGAACTTGGTCCAGCGTACGCCCATTTCCTTGACGCCCTCGGCCCAGTTCGGATCCAGTTCCTTGCCGAAGTAGGACTTCAGGAACTCCGGACGCGAGATGCCGTAGCTGTCGGCCAGGCGCAGCAGCCGGCCTTCCAGACCCATCAGACGCTTGTTGATCGCGTACAGTTGCTCAACCAGCGCCTCGATGCGGTTGTTGTTCAGCTTCATCGTCTTCAGGCGACCCGAGATATCGGCCGTCAGTTGATCGTAGGCCTTCTGGTCCTTGGCGCTTAGCACCTCGCCCTTCAGGCGCGCTTCGACCAGCTTGTCCTGCAGCTTGCGGAAGCCGCCGAAGTCGGCCGCGATCGCGTCGAGGACTTCCATGACGCCGTCGCGCAGCTCGGCTTCCAGAGCCGAGATGGACATGCCGCCGCCATCGTCGAAGTCGTCGTCGTCCTCTTCGCCCTCGGGCTTCTCCTCGTCGCCGGCTTCTTCTTCCTTCTCCGCCGCTTCACCGGCCGGGGGCTGGTTGTGCGGCAGGGACGAGGGATTCAGCACGCCATAGGTGGCGTCCAGATCAATCACTTCGCGCAGAAGGATGCGATTGTTCGCCAGTTCATCGCGCCAGACCATAATGGCCTCGAAGGTCAGGGCGCTTTCGCACAGACCCGAGATCATGGCGTCGCGGCCAGCCTCGATGCGCTTGGCGATGGCGATCTCGCCCTCGCGGCTCAGCAGCTCGACCGAGCCCATCTCGCGCAGGTACATGCGCACCGGGTCGTCGGTGCGGTCGTATGCGGCCTTGGCCGGCGTCTCGGCAACCGAGGTCTCGGCGCGCTCGGCGACTTCACCGCCCTCGCCATCCTTCTGCTCGGCGTCTTCTTCCGCCTCGACGACGTTCACACCCATCTCGCTGAGCATGGCCAGGGTGTCCTCGATCGCGTCGGGGGTCACCTCTTCGGACGGGAGGACCTTGTTCAGCTCCTCCATCGTCACATAGCCCTTGGCCTTGGCTTGCTTGATGAATTTCTTGACGCCGGCGTCGGTAAGGTCGAGCAGCGGGCCGTCGCTCTGAACTTCGGCTTCCTGCGTCTCGGTCTGCGAGCTCATTCAGTCATTTCTCCGGGTGAAAGGCTGATCAGGCCCTTCTCCAACTACAACGTGTGGCGGGCTCGTTGGTTACGATCCCGCGCTGTCTTCCCAAATCTCTCCGGTTTTGATCGCACGGCGAAGCGCGTCCCGCTCGGCCTTGAGCCGGCGAAACGCCTCGTCCTGCCCCGGCACGCCACGCGCCGAAGACAGGGCGTCTTCCAGGGCGGCGACACGGGTTAACGCATCGAACGCCTGCGACCATCGGATCCTCGTCTCGCCGAGGGGCTTGTCTGCAGCCAGGAAAGGCGCGCCGGACTTTGCCGCCGCCTTCTCGACCTCACGCATCAAGACGTCATGACCCGATTGCGCCAGATGGCGTCGCAGGGCGGCCGAGTCAAGGTCCTGACCCGAGAAGCGTAGCCGAACCATCTCCTGCGCGAGGCCGTCCAGCGATGGATCGCCGAAGCCATGCGCGGCGATCGCCTCCAGATGGTCGTCCATTCGTTCCGGATCATCGATGGCGCCGTGGGCCAGGGCCGCGGCCACCGGCTCGATGGAACGGCTGAGCGACTGCATCGCCTGCGCGCCCTCGGCCGTCTGTCCGAGCACCGGCGGAGGCCCGCCCCAGCGACGACCGCCCTGCCCGCCCTGACCCTGCGCCGGGCGCGGCGCGGCGCGGGACGGGAACAGGCCATCGAAGCGGTCGAACAGTTCGCGGCGGTACTGTTCCGCCAGATCCTTGTCCTGAATCGTGGATGCCTGTTGCCGCAGACGGCCCTTGAAGCCGGCGCGACGCTCGGGCGTGTCCAGTTGCTCGGCCTCGGCCTCCTTCTGGAACAGCACTTCGGCGAACGGCTTGGTGAGGGTCAGCGCCTGACGCAGCGCGGGAGCGCCTTGGTCGCGCAGGATGTCGTCCGGGTCCTTGCCGCCCTCCAGCAGGGCGAAGCGGAACGAACGACCGGCTTTCAACTGCGGCAGGGCGCGGTCGATGGCGCGATAGGCGGCGCGACGGCCGGCGGCGTCGCCGTCGAAGCACAGCACCGGCTCGGACGACACGCGCCACAGCCGCTCCATCTGCTCCTCGGTCAGGGCCGTGCCCATCGGCGCTACGGCGGGGATGCCCGCCCGCTGGCAGGCGATCACATCCATGTAGCCCTCGACCACGACGATGCCCTGCTCGCCCTTGCTTTCGGCGCCGAGGATGCGCCGCGCTTCCGGCAGGCCGTACAGGGTCGCTCCCTTGTGGAATAGCGGGCTCTCGGGGCCGTTCAGATATTTGGCGCGATCGTCCGGGTTCATCGCCCGGCCGCCGAAGCTGACGATACGGCCGCGCGCGTCGAGAATCGGGAACATCAGACGGTCGCGGAAGCGATCATAGGGTTGGCCGCCGCCCTCGGGCGAGATCAGCAGGCCGGCCTCGACCAGATCTCCGGGGCGCGCGCCGCGCTGGATCAGGGCGTTCTTCAGGCCTTCGCGGTCATTGGGCGCATAGCCGAGGCCAAACCGCTCCCACTGATCCTCGGGCAGGCCGCGCTTTTCCAGATACTCGCGCGCCGCCTTGCCGGGCGAGCGGCGCAGGTTGGCCGCGAACCATTTCTGGGCGAGGTCCATCCAGTCGTTCAGCCCCTGTCGCTTCTGCTCGCGCTCGGCCGCCTGCGGGTCCTCGGCCGGCAGGGCCATGCCCGCCTCCCCCGCCAGCCGCTGCACGGCCTCGACGAAGGACAGCCGCTCGGTTTCCTGCAGGAAGCTGATGACGTCGCCGTGCTTGCCCGAGCTGAAGTCGTGGAAGAAGCCCTTGTCGTCATTGACGAAGAAGGACGGCGACTTCTCCTTCGAGAAGGGCGACAGGCCTACATACTCGCGGCCCTGACGCTTGAGCTTCACCGTCCGCCCGATGATATCGGACGGGCGAAGGCGGGCCTTCAGTTCCTCGATGAAGCGGTCGTCGAAGCGCACAGCCGCCTTATAGCGCGCGACTCGCACAAGCGGTGGCATTTACCTTTTATTAACCACAAAGGCGAAATCGCGGCGTTAAGCGACTGATTTTCTACGCAATTATGCGGAACAATCCACAGGCCCTGTGGATTACCCACGGGTCCGTCCCAGAATGAGACGGGTTCTGACGGTGCAGCGGCGAAGCCGGCTCGGCCTTCCTTGAAAGCAAGTTCAATGTTCATCGCCATCGCCCGCCCGGCGGTGGAGCCCGAAGGCCCCGACGCCGTCGCCGTCCCCGGTTCCCCGCTGATCCCTCAAGTCTCGCCACGCGCCCTGCACGCCCGGCTGCTGGAGAACGCGGCGCTCCGACGGCTACGCGGCCAGGAACGCAGGCGCAGCAACCGGATGGAGGACGCCGACTACTGGCTGCACGCCGCGCCGGTGGCCGTCCGCAAGGCCGCAGCCCTGAGGGAAGAGCGCAGCTTCGCGCCCCTGCCCTAGGCTCAGACCTTCATCGAGTCGGCGAAGCGCTGGAACAGGTAGAGGCTGTCCGTCGGCCCCGGCGAGGCTTCCGGGTGGTGCTGGACGCTGAAGACCGGGCGGCCCTTCAGGGCAATGCCGCAGTTGGTGCCGTCGAACAGGCTGACGTGAGTTTCCTCGACCGCGTCGGGGAGGCTGTCGCGGTCGACCGTGAAGCCGTGGTTCATCGAGACGATCTCGACCTTGCCGGTCGTCAGGTCTTTTACCGGATGGTTCGCGCCGTGGTGGCCCTGATCCATCTTCACGGTCTTTGCGCCCAGAGCCAGCGCCAGCATCTGGTGGCCGAGGCAGATGCCGAACAGCGGCTTGCCGCTCTCGACCAGCTTCCTGATCTCCGGCACCGCGTACTCGCCGGTCGCGGCCGGGTCACCCGGGCCGTTCGACAGGACGACGCCGTCGGGGTTGCGGGCGAGGACTTCCTCGGCCGTGGTCGTGGCCGGGACGACGGTGATCTTCGCACCGGTCGAGGCCAGGGCGCGCAGGATGTTGCGCTTCACGCCGTAGTCGATGACCACCACCGACCGGTCGGTCGCGTCCACGCGCGGGTGGCCTTCCAGCCAATCCCAAAGGCCCTCGTCCCATTCGAACGCCTGCAGGGTCGAGGCGGGCTTGGCGAGGTCGAGGCCGACCAGACCGGTCCAGGCCTTGGCTTGGGCGACCAGGGCGTCGAGATCGAAATTGCCGTCCGGATCATGGGCGATGACCGCGTGCGGCGCGCCGCCGTCACGGATCAGGGCCGTCAGGGCGCGGGTGTCGACGCCCGCCAGACCGACCACGCCGCGGCGCTTCATCCAGTCGTCGAAGCTGCTTTCCGAGCGCCAGTTGGCCGGCTCGGTCGGGACGTCGCGGAAGATCGCGCCGCGGGCCGAGGTGTCGGATCCGCCGCCCATCTGCTCCACATCCTCGACGTTCACGCCGACATTGCCGACGTGCGGGAAGGTGAAGGCCAGGATCTGGCTCATGTACGACGGGTCGGTCAGGATTTCCTGATAGCCGGTCATGGCGGTGTTGAAGACGACCTCGCCCAGGGCCGTGCCGGTCGCGCCGCAGCCGACGCCCTGCAGGATCGTGCCGTCCGCGAGCGCCAGAACACCGGTAACGCCGGGAAGAAGCTGGACGGTCATGGCGCGCTCTCCTGACGCCGGATGCCGGCGAACAAACGGCGGGGTGGTTAGGCCCCCTCCGCCCCGGGGTCAACGCGTGATCCGGACTTTCTCATGAAAGCGAACCATGCGGCGGTCGTCAGGGCGAAGAAGCCCACCGTCGGAAGGATGTATCCGGGGGCGGCGGCGGCCACCGCAGCGGCGGCGAACAGCAGACCCAAGACGGCCAGAATGCGGGCGCCCGGCGTCTTCGCGAGTCGGAACAGGGACAGGGCGCAGATCGCATAGATGGTCAGGGTCAGAACCGAGGTGACGCCGACCAGAATGCCGAACTGTCCGCCCAAGGTGGGCTGACCCGACAGGATGGCGATCACGCTCATGAAGGCCGCGCCCAGCAGGGGCGTAACGATCGGCGTTTTGGTCGGCGAGCCGAAACCGGAGGGCAGGAAGCCCTGCATGGCGGCGGCGCGCGCCGTCTCCCCGCCCATCATGGTCCAGCCGCCGATGGTGCCCAGCGTCTTGGTGATGGCGCAGATCGCGACGATGCCGGCGATCGACGCGCCGAACACCCTGCCGGCCAGATCGGCATAGGGGCTGGTCGAGTGGGCCAGCTGGGCCACGGGAATCACGCCGAACACGGCGACGGTGGCGGCGACGTAGACGACCGTGGCCAGAAGGGCGCCGGCGACCGAGGCCCGGCGCACATCGGTGGCCGGATGGCGGACCCGGTGCGACAGGGCCGCGGCGCTCTCCACGCCCAGATAGGCCCAGAAGATGATAGCCAGCGAGGCCGGGACCGTCTTCAACAGCGGCTCGCCGGACGGGCTCCACGAGGCGGCGAAGAGGTTGGGATCGAAGGCGCTGACGCCCGCGGCGACGGCGATGACGATGGGAATCAGGCCCACGACCAGCGCCACCGCCGCCAGCCACGACGCCGTACGGGCGCCGACGATGTAGGCGGCCGTCGCGATCCAGATCAGGCCCAGATTGCACAGGGTCGCGGCGACCGGGTTCTTCAGGATCGGCCAGAAGAAGCCGAGGTAGCCGGTGGCCGCCACGGCGACGGCGACATTGCCCACCAGACAGGCCATCCAGAAGGCCAGCGAGACATGGAAGCCGGCGAACCGGCCCAGCCCGCGCTCGGCGAAGCCCGAAAGACCATCCGCACCCGGGGCCAGACGGCCGAGCGCGCCGAACACCAGCGCCAGCGTTGCTGCACCCACCGCCGCGACCAGCCAGCCGATCAGGCTGGAGCTCCCGGTCGAGGCGAGACTGACGGGCAGCAGGTAAAGCCCCGAACCGATCATGTTGCCGGCGACCACGAGGGACGCGAGACCCCAGCCCAGCTTCTGGCGATCGGCCAGAAGATCTTCGGGCAGAGGCAGGCTGGACGATTGATCGCTCATGCGGGTTCCGGCGACGAAAGGGCGTTGCGCCCCATAACGGCGAACCGGTCCCCCACGTCAATCTTCGCTCAGGCCCGCAGGGTCTCCATCGAGCAGAAGACGGCGTGAGTCGCCCCCGCCTCTGCCGCAGCCGCGCCCCAGTGCGGCGCGATATTCAGGATCAACACCCGGGACGCCGCCTTGCGCGCCGCCCTGATCAGCCGTTCCGCCTCATGCCAGCCGCGCGGATTGTCGTAGTCGACGGCGGCGAAATCGACGGACAGACAATCGCACCCCGCGCCGACCAGTCGCTCGGCCAGACCGGGATCGGGCGGGATGTGCAGGATGATGCCCCTCTGGTCATTCTCGAAATTCTCGATCGCCTCGGCCACGGCCTGGACGTCGGGCCGATCGGGCATGCCGACGACCTCAACCCACACGCGGCCCGGCGGCGCCTCGGCCTGGTCGCCGGCATAGATCATGGCGAAGCGCCCGTGGCCGGTCGCGACCGTCCGCCAGAACGCCGGCAGGACACCGCCTTCCACATTGCCGGGTCGGAACAGGACGGAGCCATGATTGAGGGTCAGCAGATCGATACGGCGCAGATCCGCGCTCTCCAGCATCGGCCGGCCCAGACCGCGCAAGGCGGGCTCCCCGCCCTTGTGACGAACCAGACGGCGGATGCGGCGACTGACGATCTTGCCGTTCTTCAGCCCGAACACGGGCTGGACGGACAGGGTGATCGACATCTCGCGGCGTGCGCGGGTGACGAGGGGGAAAGTGACGCTGCCCCAGCTCGCCGGGCTGGACGAGACGAACGCTTTCGGCTCGTCCGGCAGTTCCGCGCGGGGCCGATCGCCGCCCGGGCCGTCCACTACGGGTCGCATGGCAAAGACCTCACGCACAGGCGCCTCCTCGTTGCCCGAGCGGAACTCTACCGATCGTGCTGGAAAGCCCCCTGAAACGTGACGGTGCGCCCTATTGGCGAACGGGACGACAACAGAACTGGTGAAGCCGGCATTCACCACGTCGCGACGTGTTGCCCCTGTGTCGCTCCTGCGCGATGACCCGGACCTCAACCTGATACGGCGCCTTCCAATGACCATCACCACAGTCGGCCTCGATGCCGACGACACCCTCTGGCACAACGAGACCATCTTCCGCCTGACACATGATCGGTTCGCTGAACTGCTGGCCGAGCATGGTGATCGCGACCTGATCGAGGCCCGCCTCGCCGAGGTGGAGAAGCGCAACCTTCGACTCTACGGTTACGGCGTGAAGGGCTTCACCCTGTCAATGATCGAGACTGCGATGGAGCTCACCGGCGGCGAGGCCCCGCCCTTCGTCGTGCGTGAAATCCTCGCCGCCGGCCGCGAGATGCTGGCCCACCCCGTCGAGACCCTGCCTGGTGTGGATGAAGCGATCGCCGCCCTGTCGGAAAAATATCGGCTGGTCCTGATCACCAAGGGCGATTTGATGGATCAGGAACGGAAGCTGGCGGCCTCCGGCCTGGGCGAACTGTTCGCAGCCGTCGAGATCGTTTCGGAGAAGGATCAGGCCGTCTACGAGCGCATCTTCTCCCGGCACGGCACCGGAGCGGACGAGGCCGTGATGGTGGGCAACTCGATGAAGTCGGATGTCCTGCCGGCCATCGCTGCCGGCGCGTACGGCGTCCACATCCCCTACGCGATCACCTGGGCTCACGAACTCGCGGACGCGCCGGAGGGACACCCGAGATACGCCGCCCTGACATCCATCGATGAACTGGCCTCATGCATCCATGAGTTGGATGCGCGCACATAACGAGGTTATTGTTCCTCAAAAATGAGAGTTATTTGAACACCGATGAGTTGAAGCAACATTATGTTCGAACAACAGCGAAATATGTCTCAAAAATAACATCAGAGCTTGACCTGACACACATCGGGTGAGTTTTTGTTACAAGTCTGACTTGGGGGAGGCAGGCGCGTGCGAACCTCTCACTCCGGGTCATTTGATGAAATCCAAGCGTACTTATCTGCTCGCCACCTCAGTGTTGGCGGGCATCATGGCCATTTCGGGCACAGCTCAGGCCCAGGACGTCCAAGGCGTTCCGTCCGACATCGCGATACAGGACGATGCTTCGCAGCTTGATGAAGTGGTCGTCACCGGCTCCCGCATCCGTCGCGATCCGACCAATGCGCCGACGCCTCTGATCCAGGTCGGTCGGGACCAACTGCTGAGCACCGGCCAAACCACCGTCATCGACTACCTCGCCACCCTTCCGGCGCTGTCCAACTCGGTCGTTCCGTCGGACACGACGGGTTCGGGCCTCGGTGATGGCGGCCTGTCCCTGCCCAACCTGCGCTCGCTGGGCTCGAACCGGACCCTGACGCTGGTCGATGGTCGCCGTCACGTGGGTTCCAGCGGCGGCTCGCTCGCCGTCGACGTCGACACCATCCCCCGCCTGATGATCGAGAACATCGAGATCATCACGGGCGGCGCCGCCTCGGTTTACGGGGCCGACGCCGTGTCCGGCGTGCTGAACTTTGTTCTGCGCAAGAATTTCGAAGGTCTCGAGATCGACGCCAACTACGGCATGATCAATCAGAACGGCGAGGCCAACCGCCGTATCTCGGCCCTGGCCGGCGCCAACCTGCTGGACGGTCGCCTGAACGTCTACGCGCACGGCGAGTACGAGGAGGTCGACGAAGTCACCTCCATGGACATCGACTGGCTGCGTGACGCGCCGGTGCGGATCGGCGTGGACGCCGACCCGACCAATGCAACATCCGATGGCCTGATCGACTCGCTGACCTATCGCGGCGTTCGCCGCATCGACCTGCCGCGCTGGGGTCAGACGACGCTTGCCAACGCGTCGCAGCCGAGCGCCCTGAACAACCCGAACGTCCCGTACGAGGACTGCTTCGATGGCGGCAGCTTCACCTACAGCGCCAACTGCTTCGGCGTGCAACCGGGCAAGACCTACTGGTACGAGGGCTCCGGCGCCCGCTTGGCGAACTTCGGCGAGCGCGTCGGCAATACCGGCATCAACCGCCCGTACAACATCGGCGGCGACGGCGAGAACCCGGCGGAGTTCAGCACCGGCTCGCGGGTGCCGCGCTCCGAAGCGGCCCGCTTCCAGGTCGGTGCGACGTTCGAGGTCACCTCGAACATCGAAGCCTATGCCGAGGCCAAGTACGTCAAGGAAGACACGTTCGACCTGTCGCAACCGACCTTCTACGACATCGACCTGCTGGGCGACGCCGTCGCATCATATGGCCCGGGCCAGGTGAACCCGATCTACAACGTCGCCAACTTCGACCTGCGGGCCAGCGACAACGCCTTCCTGCCGCAGAACGTCAAGGACGCGATCGCGGCAAACGTTTTCAACGTCTACGGAGAGCCGACCGACGGGGCTCCCGGCGCACTGCTGACGTCGATCGCACTGCCCCAGGCCCGTCACAGCATGTTCGGCCCTGACCGGACGCAGGAGAACACCCGCGAACTGATGCGTTTCGTGGGCGGCTTCCGCGGCGACCTGGACGGCATCGGCTTCGTCCGCAACATCAACTGGGACATCGGCTACACCTACGGCGAGGTCGAGATCCAGAACCGTGAACGCGGCACGGACAGCCTGCGCCTGGCGCTGGCGGCCGACGCGATCGTGGACACCGCCGGCATCGTCAACGGCCGCCCAGGCGAAATCGTCTGTCGCGTCCAGGTCCTGCAAGCCAATGGCACGCCGCGGACCGCCTTCGACGCGGACGGGAACCTCATCCAGGCCGGCATCTACGACTACGGTCGTAACCAGGACCTGCGCGACAGCGCCTACGGTCAGGCCTCGATCAACGAGTGCGCCCCGCTGAACGTGTTCGGCAAGGGCAACCAGAGCGCCGCGGCCCTCGACTACGTCGATGCGGTGATCTCGATCACCGAGCGCAATGTGCAGGAGCAGGCGCTGGCTTCGGTCGCTGGCGAGCTGTGGGACTTCTGGGGCGCCGGTCCGATCGGCATCGCCCTGGGCGCCGAGTATCGTCGTGAAGCCACCGAAGCCACCGGCCGCGATCGCGATACGGCCGGCCGTCAGTTCCTGTTCCTGAACAGCGGTCCGGACTTCCCGCAGGCCGAGTACACCAGCGAGGAGTTCTTCGCCGAGCTGTCGGTCCCGCTCTTCCGCGACAGCATGCTGGGCGAGTACGCCGAAGTGAGCGGATCGTACCGGTACGCGGACTACTCGACCGTGGGCAATGTGGACGTCTACGGCGTCAACCTGGTCTACCGTCCGATCCCCGACATCGCGTTCAAGACAAGCTTCAACACCTCGGTGCGGGTGCCTGATCTGGGCGAGAATTTCTCGCCGCTGAGCGAGACCTTCCTGAACGGGATCAGCGATCCCTGCGCCACGCTGGTGATCGCCCAGCAGGACGAGGAGACCCGGAACAACCGGATCGCCAACTGTACGGCCCTGGCCGCGCAGCAGAACCTGTCGTTCGACTTCGCCGGTGACACCGCCACCAACGCCGACGACTACAACCCGGCCTACGTGGGCGGCGTCTCCGGTTCGCTGGGCGGCAATCCGCTGCTGCGCCCGGAGGAGTCGAAGTCGTTCACCTTCTCGACGGTGCTGACGCCGCAGTTCATGCCGGGCTTCTCGCTGGTTCTAGACTACTACGAAATCACCATCGACGACGTGATCTCGGCGGTCTCGGCCCAGACGCTTGCGAACAACTGCGTCAGCGGTGCGGAGCTCAACGAGCAGGCCTGCTCGTCGATCTTCCGGAACAACCCGGACGTCCCGTTCGGAATCGGCGCGCCGGCCAGCGATCCGATTGGCGGCTTCATCCAGCGCTCGATCAACTATGCGAAGCTGGAAACCCGCGGGCTGGACTTCACCGCGCGGTACCGCATGGATCTGGAAGAGTGGACGGGCCGGAACTGGGGTCGTCTGGACTACGCGCTGGGCGGCATGTGGCTGATCGAGCAGAAGGAGTTCCTGAACGCCGACGACGCGTCGGACTTCACCGAGCTCGCCGGCACGGTCTACTACCCGAAGGTCCGCCTCAGCTCGTCGCTGACCTGGACGCCGAACGACATCTGGAGCGTCAACTGGACGGCTGACTGGCAGGCCGCGCAGGACAGCGTCCAGATCCGCGACGCGGTTCTGAACGTCGACCAGCGGCCGTACTCGGAGTTCAACACGGGCGACTTCACGCGCCACGACTTCACGGTCCGCTGGAACGTTCGCAACGACCTGTCGGTCCGCGCGGGCGTCGTGAACGCCTTCGATGCGGAGCAGGCGAGCTACCTGGGGACGACGCTCTATTCGAACTTCGACCCCTACGGCCGTCGCTTCTTCATCGGCCTGAACTACCGTCCGTTCTAAGGGACGATCGGTTCGGAAAAGCAGGGGGCGGTCCGAAAGGGCCGCCCCTTTGCAATTCGGGGGCGGAACATGCTTGCCCTCGGGGTCCGCTGTCTCTAGACGGGCCGCTTAGCCGACAACCCGATCCCCTCCGCGCAGCCCCCCGCCGCGCCGGGTTTTCGCGCGCGAAAGGATCGCCTCGCCGTGACCGCCTCCGACGTCAGCCATGAAGAGCGCGACGCCATGGTCCGGGCGTCCCTCGAGACGCATGGCGACAGCGGAATCACGCCCCGGCACACCCTGTTCTACTTCTATGGGGACGACGAGGGGCTGGGCGAGCTGAACGAGGTCGCGCGCCGGGCGGGCTACATCACGCGCGGAGACGCGGAATCCCTGGTGCTGGAGACGACCATGCCCGTGGACGCCGCCTCCTTCGCGCCCGTTTCATCCATGATGCAATCCTGGGCCGCGGCCTTCCAGCTGGACTACGACGGCTGGGAATGCGCGGTCGTGACGAACTGAGTAGACGCCGATGCCCAAACGCACAGACATCCAGTCCATCCTGATCATCGGCGCAGGCCCGATCGTGATTGGTCAGGCTTGCGAGTTCGACTACTCCGGCGTCCAGGCGTGCAAGGCGCTGAAGGCCGAGGGATATAGGGTCATCCTCGTCAACTCCAACCCCGCCACGATCATGACCGATCCGGAAGTGGCGGACGCGACCTATATCGAGCCGATCACCCCGGAGATCGTCGAAAAGATCATCGCCAAGGAGAAGCCGGACGCCCTGCTGCCGACCATGGGCGGGCAGACGGCGCTGAACACGGCGCTGGCCCTGCACGAGGCGGGCACGCTGACGAAGTACGGCGTCGAGATGATCGGGGCCAAGGCCGAGGTCATCGACAAGGCCGAGGACCGGCAGAAATTCCGCGACGCCATGGACAAGCTGGGCCTCGAGAGCCCGCGCTCCAAGGCGGCCCACTCGATGGAAGAGGCTCTGGACGGGCTGGAGTTCGTCGGCCTGCCCGCCGTCATCCGCCCCTCCTTCACCCTGGCCGGCACCGGCGGCGGCATCGCCTACAACCGCGAGGAGTTCGAGGAGATCGTCCTGCGCGGCCTCGATCTGTCGCCGACCACCGAGGTGCTGATCGAGGAATCAGTGTTGGGCTGGAAGGAGTACGAGATGGAGGTCGTCCGCGACACGGCGGACAACTGCATCATCATCTGCTCAATCGAGAACGTGGACCCGATGGGCGTCCACACCGGCGACAGCATCACCGTGGCCCCCGCCCTGACGCTGACCGATAAAGAGTACCAGCGCATGCGCACGGGCTCGATCAACGTCCTGCGCGAGATCGGGGTCGAGACCGGCGGTTCGAACGTCCAGTGGGCGATCAATCCGAAGGACGGCCGCATGGTCGTCATCGAGATGAACCCGCGCGTGTCGCGCTCGTCCGCCCTGGCCTCGAAGGCCACCGGCTTCCCGATCGCCAAGGTCGCCGCCCGTCTGGCCGTCGGCTACACCCTGGACGAGCTGACCAACGACATCACCCAGGTCACGCCGGCCTCGTTCGAGCCGAGCATCGACTACGTCGTCACCAAGATCCCGCGCTTCGCCTTCGAGAAATACCCGGGCTCGGAGCCCCTGCTGGGCACTTCGATGAAGTCCGTGGGCGAGGTCATGGCCATCGGCCGGACCTTCCAGGAATCGATGCAGAAGGCCCTGCGCGGTCTCGAAACTGGTCTGACCGGCTTCAACGAGGTCGAGATCGACGGCGTCGCCGACGTCCAGGACGACGCCTCGGCCAAGGCCGCCGTGATCCGCGCCCTGGGCCAGCCGACGCCGGACCGCATCCGCGTGATCGCCCAGGCCTTCCGCCACGGACTGACCGTTGAGGAGGTCGAGGCGGCCTGTTCGTATGAGCCATGGTTCCTGCGCCAGATCGCCGACATCGTCCGCACCGAGGGCCATGTCCGCGTGCAGGGCCTGCCGACCGAGGCGACCGCCTTCCGCAAATTGAAGGCCAAGGGCTTCTCGGACGCCCGTCTGGCCCAGTTGACCGGCTCGACCGAGAAGGCCGTCCGCGCCGCCCGTCGCGCGCTGGAAGTGCGCCCGGTGTTCAAGCGCATCGACACCTGCGCCGCCGAGTTCGCCAGCGCCACCGCCTATATGTATTCGACCTATGAGACCGGCGCCCTGGGCCAGGTCCCGCAGAACGAGGCCCAGCCGTCGGATCGCCGTAAGGCCGTCATCCTGGGCGGCGGACCGAACCGGATCGGGCAAGGGATCGAGTTCGATTACTGCTGCTGCCACGCGGCTTTTGCGTTTGCCGACATCGGCGTCGAAAGCATCATGGTCAACTGCAACCCCGAGACTGTGTCGACCGACTACGACACCTCGGATCGCCTCTACTTCGAGCCGCTGACGGCCGAGGACGTGCTGGAGCTGATCGACATCGAGCGCTCCAATGGCGAGCTGATCGGCGTGGTCGTCCAGTTCGGCGGCCAGACGCCGCTGAAGCTGGCGCACGCCCTGCAGGAAGACGGCGTGCCGATCCTGGGCACCACGGTCGACTCGATCGATCTGGCCGAGGACCGCGAGCGCTTCCAGCAGATGCTGCACGACATCGGCCTGAAGCAGCCGCCGAACGGTCTGGCTCGCAGCGCCGAGGAAGCCGCGCAGAAGGCCGATGAGGTCGGCTATCCCGTCGTCCTGCGTCCGTCCTATGTGCTGGGCGGCCGGGGCATGATGATCGTGCACGATCGCGAGCAGCTGGATCGCTACGTCCATGAGGCGATGCAGGTGTCGGGCGACGATCCGGTCCTGATCGACCACTATCTGAACCGCGCCACCGAGGTGGACGTGGACGCCCTGTGCGACGACGAGACGGTTTTCGTGGCCGGCGTGCTGGAGCATATCGAGGAAGCCGGCGTCCACTCGGGCGACAGCGCCTGTTCGATGCCGCCGTGGTCGCTGAGCGCGGACACCGTGGCCGAGCTGAAGCGCCAGACCGAGGCCATGGCCCGGGCGCTGAAGGTGCGCGGCCTGATGAACGTCCAGTTCGCCATCGAGGAGCCGCACGGCGCCAATCCGCGCATCTTCGTGCTGGAAGTGAACCCGCGCGCCAGCCGCACGGCGCCGTTCGTGGCCAAGACCATCGGCCAGCCGATCGCGGCCATCGCCGCCAAGGTGATGGCCGGCGTGCCGCTGAAGTCCTTCGGCCTGATGGACAAGCCCTACGACCACATCGCGGTGAAGGAGGCGGTCTTCCCGTTCGCCCGTTTCGCCGGCGTGGACACCATCCTGGGGCCGGAAATGCGCTCGACCGGCGAGGTCATGGGTCTGGACTGGAAGCGCGAGGGCGAGGCCGACATGGCCCCCGCCTTCGCCCGCGCCTTCGCCAAGTCGCAGATCGGCGGCGGCACCACCCTGCCGACCAGGGGCTGCGCCTTCGTATCGGTGAAGGACGAGGACAAGCCGTTCATCATCGACGCGGCGAAGACGCTGCTGGCCGAGGGATTCACCCTGATCGCGACCGGCGGCACTCACGCCTATCTGGTCGAGCAGGGCCTCGAGGTCGGGCTGGTGAAGAAGGTGCTGGAAGGCCGTCCGCATATCGTCGACGCGATGAAGAACGGCGAGGTCCAGTTGGTCTTCAACACCACCTCGGGCAAGCAGTCGCTGCAGGACAGCTTCAGCCTGCGTCGCACGGCCCTGATGGGCAAGATCCCCTACTACACCACCGCCGCGGGGGCCTTGGCCGCCGCGCAGGCGATCGGGGCGATCAAGGCGGGCGAACTGGATGTTCGTCCGATCCAGGACTACGGATAACCCCCCGCCTCCGCTCATCCCCGCGGAGGCGGGGAT
>NZ_BAAAGA010000001.1:133711-343878 GCF_039523815.1 Brevundimonas kwangchunensis
GGCGGCGATCCAGCACATGCGAGGCGGCGGCGACGTCGCTTCGCAGCGAGCTGCGGGTGGTCTGAGCGTGATCTGACGGGCGGCACTGGATTCCCGCCTTCGCGGGGATGAGCGGAAGGTTTTTTCTCGACAACACTTCCCGGTGATTTCCGCCAGTCGTTCCGACGCCCGACCGGCCAGTTTGACCACAAACGCCAGAGCTCGCCGACCTGTGGATAAGTGATGCGACCGTTTTTGACGTAGCGGCGTGTCAGGCTACGCGAATGGAACATCATCGTTTGCGCAAGTATCGGGGGCCGGAGACGTGGCGACGCGTCAGGGAAGCCTATCTGGCGGGTGAGAGCGCCCGCGCCGTGGCCCTGCGCTTCGACGTCGGTGAGTCGAACGTCCGGCGGAAGGCCATGCAGGAAGGCTGGACCCGCAAGACATACGCCGGGCAGCATGACCTGAGGCCGATGCGCGGCGAGGCCGATGGGCCGGCGCCGGCCATCGGAACGCTGGAAGATCTCGACGCCCTGCCCGAGCCGCCGCCCGTGGACGCCGATCAGGCCATCCGCAAGGCGGCGCGGCGGGCGGCGTGGCTGATCGGCCGGGGCCAGGCGACGGAGGCGATGGCCCTGCTCAGGGCGGCGGAGACCCTGTCGCGGATGAGATGGGCGACGAAGCCGGGGTCCGGCCCGGGGTGATGTCGGTTTATCGTCCGACCGGGCGGGCGGGGTCTCGAGTGAACTCGCGCTCCATCCCCGCGGCGATCTCCCGCTCCTGGAACCGGCGGCTGGGGCGGCCCGGCGGCGTGCGATACAGAGAGCGGAGATAGGCCATGTCCCACTCCGTCAGGCTGGCGCTGCCCACCGGTCGGGAAAACAGCGACAGGATGCTGGGGAAGCCTGCGGCTTGGGTTCCCGGGTCGATCTGGGACAGCATGACCATGGCCGCGTAGTCCGCCAGCGACGCGGTGGAGGTATCCCCCAGCCGCGATGTATCGACGATGATCACACCCTGCTGGAGATCCGTCCGCATGCCAGACCCAAGGCGCGACATCCGGTCCACGACGACCTGAGGAACCTCTACCTCCTCTCCATCCGCGGTGTAGATGGTGACCATCTGGACCGGGTTGCCGGTCGATTCCGAAACGTCTTGGCTGAGATGCCACCAGCGCACCGGGCGGTCGCTGTTGATGAAGGCGTCGAGGTCCGCGCGGGTCAGGCGCGGGCCGGCCTGCCCGGGAGGAATAAAGGACAGCGGACTACCCGCGGCGAGGGCTTCCGCCGTGACCTTTCCGTTGCTGGTGAAGATCACCAGCATGTTGGCGCGGCACCCCGGACCATCGACGGCGGCGCCGGCGTCGATCGCGACGCGAGCCATATGGTCGATGAAGGGCTGAGCGTACTCGGGCCGGGCATTCACTGTGCCGATGCAGATGGGCCGGTTCCAGCGCGCCATCAGCCGGCGCGGCGGGCCGCCGCCGATCTCGGTGACGAAAGACCTGAGTTGCTCCGGCTCGGCCGCCGCACCCCGGACGACCACATCAGCGAGGGTGGTGGGGTCGACCTGTTGGGCAGGGGATTGAGGTGCGGGGGGCGGGACCTGCGGATCGGCTGTGGAATGAAGAAGCGCGAGGGCGGCCACGGCGGCGCTGAAGAACATTGGCCCGCTTCCTTAGATCCGATGAAATGAACAGGACACGATCATCAACCTGAAATAGTCAGGCTTGCAAGAGTGAGATGCGCGCCGGACGGCGCCGGGGGCCGGAATAAGGGACCGTCGTCGCACCGTCCCGCGGCCATTCCCGGCGGGCGACGCTTTCGGAACGCCCGGTCAGGAAGTTTGCGATGAAACGCGTCCCTGACGCGTCCGGGCATCGGGCAGGCTGACAGGCTAGCGGGTTCAAGAGGAGCCCCCCAATGACTGACAACACCGCAGACAAGCCGGCCAAGCCGAAGTTTTCCTGGAATCCGTTCGTACCGATCATCGATGAGGCCCACGCGCGAGGCCTCGCCAAGGAGGGCGGCGCGGCGTGCATCGGCCTGGTCGCCTTCGGCTATGTGGCCATGACCGTGATCGTGATGCTGGGCGGCGAGTCGCCCTTCGCGCCGGGCGGCGACAAGACCAGCGTGCTGATCGCCCATGCCGTGGTGCTGGGCATCGCGGCCCTGCTGGGCTGGCAGATCTGGACGAAGCAGCCGGTTTGGGCCGTGGGCCTGGCGCTGGCTTGGATGATCATCGAGACGGCCGGCAAGCTGATGGTCATTATCGGCAACGGACCGGGCGGCGGCGCGGCCAGCTTCGTGCTGAACGCGATCGGCCTGGTGGTCGGGGTGCAGGCCGTGCGCGCGGCGCTGTGGCTGGGCAAGCAGAAGAAGGGCTGAGACGCACGACGACTGCGTATCGAGGCCCGTTCCTTCGGGGCGGGCCTTTTTCCTGCGTCAGATGCCCCCGCCGGCCTCCGGGTCCGCCTGGGCGTCGCGGCCCTCCACGATGCGGGCGGCGGCGAGGTCGGCGGTGACGTTGCCGATGGTGCGGAAGATGTCGGGGATGACCTCGACCGCCAGCAGCAGCGGCAGAACCTGCACCGGCACGCCCATGGCCAGGCAGATGGGGGCGATGGAGACGAAGAAGCTGACCTGACCGGGCAGGCCGACCGTGCCGACCGACACGGCGATGGCGGTGACGGCGCCGGCGAACCAGGCGGCGGGTCCCAGATCGATGCCGTGCAGGTGGGCGACGTAGATGACCACGCCGAGGTTGGCCACCGGGCTGGTGATGCGGAAGATGGCGACGGCCAGCGGCAGGACGAGGCCGGCGGTGGCGTTGGACAGGCCCAGCGCGGTGCGGGCCTGCTCAACCATGGCCGGGAGGCTGGCCAGAGAGGACTGGGTCGAGAAGGCCACGACCTGCGCCGGGATGACGCCGCGGGCGAAGCGTCCGAGACCGATGCGGCCCCACGGGACGACGACGGCGTAGATCAGCAGGATCAGCCCGACCTGGGCCAGGACGATGATGGCGACGTAGTGGCCCAGCACGCCCAGCGCGCCGAGGCCGGCGTTCAGGCCCACGCCCATCGACAGGGCGAAGACGCCCAGCGGCGCGGCCTTCAGCACCCAGTGGACGATCACGATCATGGTCTCGGACACGGCCTCAAAGAAGCCGACCAGAGGCGCACGGCGGGCGATGTCGAGGCGGGTGACCGCGAAGCCGAACGCGATGGCGAAGACGACGATGCCGAGGATGGCGTCCTCGGCCGCGGCGCGGATCGGGTTGGCGGGCGCGAGGCTGGCGAGGAAGCCGGCGATGCCGCCGTTGCCGGAGTTCTGCCTGACCACCGAGGCGTCGGGGGCTCCGGCCAGAAGGGTGCGGGCGCCGTCGGCGGCGATGGGCCAGATCGCGTGCAGGCTCTCGGCCGCGAAGATGGCCCAGATCGTCGCGCCGACCAGAAGGATGGCGAAGACCATCAGCGCCTTTAGCGCCAGCCGGCCGGTCGCGGCGGCGTCGGCGATGGAGGCGATGCCGGTGACCAGCAGGCTGAACACCAGTGGGATGATGGTCATCTTCAGCGCGTTCAGCCACAGCGAGCCGACGGCGGCGATGACCTCGGCCGTCCCCTCCCCGCCCGGCAGGCCCCAAGCCTGGGCGGCGGCGCCGGCGAACAGGCCCGCCAGCAGGGCGACCAGCACCCACAGGCTGAGGGACATCAGGGCGGAGCGCAGTCGTGAAGCGGCCATCGGGCGAAGCTAGGCGGCGAATTCCCCGCCGTCGAGCGCCTTGATGATCGCCCGGGCGGCGGCGGTCGCATGGTCCGGGGACGGACCGTCCAGCGCGACCTCGGCCAGCAGGCGACGGGGGCGGTCCAGCGCCTGCTTGCGCCAGGCGGGGTCGTAGTGGTGGGCGATCAGGTCCTCGACGAGGGGTTCGAGCTCACCGGCGGCGGCGAGGTCCCGCCAGCGGGCGATGTCAGTCTTCGCATGATGGCGCGGCAGGCGGCCCAGGGCGGCGTCGAGCGCGCCCGGGTCGGCGGCGATGTCGGCATAGTCGGCGAGGATGCGGGCGACCCGGTCGCGCAGGCGCGCGTCCAGACGGACCAGCGGCGCGGCCTTCATGGCGTTCCAGAGTGACTGCGGCAGGGCGCGACGGCCGATGCGGCTGCTCTCCGCCTCGACGATCACCGGACGCGCCGGATCGAGGCGGGACAGGGCGTCGTGCAGGGCGGTCTCGAACGCCTTCTGAGACGGCTGGCCGCCGACGGTGGCGCCGAACAGGGAGCCGCGGTGACCGGCGAGGGCCTCGAGATCGAGGGTCTGTGCGCCCTCGGCCGCCAGCGTGGACAGGAGCGCGGTCTTGCCGGCGCCTGTCGGGCCGTCCAGCAGGACAAGGCGGTGCGGCAGGGGCTGGTCGTAGAGGCCGGCCACGACCTGCCGCCGCCAGGTCTGGTAGCCGCCCTCGAGCACGGTCACGGGCCAGCCGACCTGTTCCATGACCGCGACCATGGCGCCCGATCGCTGCCCGCCCCGCCAGCAATAGACCAGCGGCTGGTAACCGCCGCCGACGCCCGACAGCGGGCCGTCGAGGTGGGCGGCGATGTTGCGCGCGACCATGGCGGCGCCGCGCCGGCGAGCCTCGAACTTGGAGCCACGGACGTACTCGGCGCCGATCTCCGCGCGCTGGGCGTCGTCGAGGACGGGCAGATTGATGGCGCCCGGCAGGTGGTCCCCGGCGAACTCCGAGGGGCTGCGCACGTCGATCAGGGCGGTGAAGCCGTCACGGGCGGCGGGGCTCAGGTCCGTGGTGCGACGGATCACGCGACGCGGACCCGGGCCGGCCCCTCGACCACGCGGCCGATGGTGGCGGCGGCGTCGAAGCCGGCAGCGCGGACTTGGGCGAGAACCGCCGGGGCCTGATCCCCGGCCACGGCGATCAGCAGTCCGCCGGAGGTCTGGGGGTCGGTCAGCAGGTCGCGCCGCCACTCCGGCAAGTCGGCGGGCAGGTCACAGTCTGCGCCATAAGCCGCCCAGTTGCGGACCGAGGCCCCGGTGCGTACGCCGGCGGCGGCGAGGGTTTCGACGCCGGGCAGCAGGGGCGGATCGGGCGTCAGTTCGACCGTGGCCCCTGCCCCGCGCGCCATCTCCAGCGCGTGGCCCAGCAGACCGAAGCCGGTGACGTCGGTCATGGCGTGGACGCCCTCGCGGCCGGCCATGTCGGCGCCGACGGTGTTCAGCCGGGTGGTCGAGGCGATCAGGGCCGCGTAGCCCGCGTCATCCAGCCGCCCGGCCTTGAGCGCGGCGCTGTAGACTCCGACGCCCAGCGCCTTGGTCAGGATCAACACGTCGCGGGGGCGGGCGCCGCGATTGGTCAGGACCTTGTCCGGCTCGACCAGGCCCAGGCCGACGAGGCCATAGATCGGCTCGACGCTGTCGATCGAATGGCCGCCGGCGACGGGGATGCCCGCCACGGCGCAGACGTCAGCCCCGCCGCGCAGGATCTCGCCGATGGTCTCCGGCGACAGGACGTTGACCGGCATGCCGACGAGGGCCAGCGCCAGGATCGGCCGGCCGCCCATGGCGTAGATGTCGGACAGGGCGTTGGTCGCGGCGATGCGGCCAAAGTCGTACGGATCGTCCACTACCGGCATGAAGAAATCGGTCGTGGCGACCAGCGCCTGCCGGTCGTTCAGCCGCCAGACCGCGGCATCGTCGCTGGTTTCGGTCCCCACCATCAGATCGGCGAAGGACGCGGCGGCCGGCATCCGCTTCAGGATGTCCTGCAGCACGCCCGGCGCGATCTTGCAGCCGCAGCCGCCGCCGTGGGCGAGCGATGTCAGGCGGGGTTCGGACGCGGTCATGGCTCCGGTGTGGGCGAAACGGCTCGTGAACTCAATGACCGGCCCCGCATGCTAGCCTGCCGGCCATGCGCACGACCATCCTGACCGCCCTTGCGGCCCTGATCGCCCTGCCCGCTTTCGCCCAGGAGGCGCGGCCGCGGACGTGGGCCAATCCGGTGGACGTGGATTACAAATACAATTTCGAGCAGACGCACCGGGGCATCAGCTACCGCACCGGGGCGGATCCGGTGATCGTGCTGCATCGCGACCGGTATTTCCTGTTCCAGACGCTGGCCGACGGATACTGGACCTCGCCCGACCTGCTGGACTGGACCTATGTCCAGCCGAACCGCTGGCCGTTCGAGAGCAATGTGGCGCCGGCGGCGCGGTCGGACGGTGAGCGGCTGTACCTGATGCAGTCGGCGTTCGAGCCGCGGCCGGTGCTGGTCAGCGAGCATCCGGAGACGGGACAGTGGGAGTGGCACACCCGCATCCTGCCGCCCGTACCCGGCGCCCTGACCCGCAGCGAGGAAGGCGCCTATGCCGACGGCGCCCTGCCCGAGGGCAAGCTGCCGCCCGGGCCGTGGGACCCGGACCTGTTCATCGACATGCCGGAAAGCGGGGGGGACGGCCGCTGGTACCTGTACTGGGGCTCGTCGAACGTTCATCCGCTCTATGCCGTCGAGGTCGATCCGACCCCGCCCATGCGCTTCATCGGCGATGTGGTGAAGCTGCATGTCCTGCATCCCGACCGGCACGGCTGGGAGCGGTTCGGGCAGGATCACTCGGGCGCCCTGCCCGACGGGACGGCCATCGCCCCCTACATGGAGGGGGCGTGGATGACGAAGCACGGCGGACGGTACTATCTGCAGTACGGGGCGCCGGGAACCGAGTTCAACGCCTACGCCAACGGCGTTTATGTCTCAGACAGCCCGCTGGGGCCGTTCGAGTACGCGCCGTACAATCCGATCAGCTACAAGCCCGGCGGTTTCGTCGAGGGGGCGGGTCACGGCTCGACCTTCCAGGACCGGCACGGCAACTGGTGGAACACCGGCACGCCGTGGATCGGGCACAACTGGACCTTCGAGCGGCGGATCGCGATGTTCCCCGGCGGCTTCACGCCCGACGGCCAGATGCATTTCACCAGCCGCTTCGGCGACTATCCGCATCGGATGCCCGACGGGCCGGTCAGCGATCCGGAGAGCCTGTTCACCGGCTGGTTCCCCCTGTCGTATCGGGCCGCCGCCACGGCCTCATCGACGCGGGGCGAGTTCGGGGCGGATCGGGCGACGGACGAGAACCCGCGCACCTTCTGGGTTGCCGACCGCAATGAGGCCGGACAGACGCTGACGCTGGATCTGGGCGCGGTGAAGCGGGTCCATGCGGTGCAGGTGAACTATGCGGACCACGAGGCCGGGATCTATGCCGAGCGGCGGGACATCCGCACGCGCTTCCGCATCCTGTGGTCGGCGGACGGACAGGACTGGCGGGTGTTCGCAGACCTGTCCGACTCGGACCGAGACCGGCCGAACGCCTATCTGGAGGGCGAGACGCCGGTGGACGCGCGCTTCATCCGCTACGAGCATGGAGAGATCGCCGGCGCGAACCTGGCCATCGGGGACCTGAGGGTGTTCGGCACGGTCGAGGGGCCAGCTCCGGCAAGGCCCGAGGCGACGGTCACGCGTGGGGAAGACCAGAGGAACGCGCTGGTCCGTATCCGGCCAGTGGAGGGGGCGCTGGGCTACAATGTGCGCTGGGGGACGGCGCCGGACCGGCTGTTCCTGACCTACCAGATTTACGCCGATGATCTGACGGCGGCGCAGGACCAGTTGGAGATCCGGGCGCTGAATGTTGGCGTCCACTACTGGTTCGCAGTCGAGGCCTTCTCGCCGGCCGGGGTATCGGCGTTGGACGAGGTCGTTGCGGTTCCGGCGCGCTGAACGCAATCGACGCCGTGACGTTTGCAGGGAAAGGAGATTCGCATGCCCATTCCCAAGCTCGCCACTCTGGTTGGAGGTCTTTTGCTCAGCCGCGGCGGTCGCCGAATGGCTGGTCGGCATGCCGGGAAGCTCGCGCTCGCCACGCTCGCTTGGCAGCTCTGGCAGGGTCGGCAGGCCTCAAAGGCAGGCCCCACCAGCCGCCAACCGCATCCCCGGCACGCCTGGAGCGGCCGTCGTCGCTGATTTCGCTGGACCGACGCCGCGTCAATCTTCCTAACTGGGACGCTCAACGACGGGGCCGGCCATGATCATCGTGCATCACCTGAACGACTCGCGGTCGCAGCGCGTGCTGTGGCTGCTGGAGGAGATGGGCGTGCCGTATGAGGTGAAGCGGTACGAGCGGGATGCGAACACCCGGCTGGCGCCGCCGGAGCTGCGGGCGATCCATCCGCTGGGCAAGTCGCCGGTGATCCAGCATGGCGATGTGATCGTGGCCGAGACGGGGGCGATCGTCGAGTACCTGCTGGAGACCTTCCCCAACACGCTGAAACCCGCGGCGGGAAGCGAGGCGGCGCGGCGCTATACCTACTGGCTGCACTACGCCGAGGGGTCGGCGATGACGCCCCTGCTGCTGAGCCTGATCTTCGGGGAAATCCCGCGGCGGTCGCCGGCCCTGATCCGGCCGATCGCCAACGGGATCGCCAAGAAGGTCCGCGCGCGGCTGATCACGCCGCAGATCGCCAGCCACACGGCCTACTGGGAGGCGGAGCTGGCGAAGAGCGGCTGGTTCGCCGGCGAGGCGTTCAGCGCGGCGGACATCATGATGAGCTTCCCGCTGGAGGCAGCGGCGTCGCGCGCGGGCTTCCCGGACAAGCCGAACTGTCGGGCGTTCGTGGAGCGGATCCATGCCCGGCCGGCCTACAAGGCGGCGCTGGAACGCGGCGGACCTTACGCCTACGCCTGAAAAGACACAGTCGGGGAACAAGTGCGAGACACCGCAACCCCCCGCACGCGACGGCGTTAAGGTTTCATGCGCCTGAAGACCGTCCAGATCATCGCCGCCCTGGCTGCCGCCATCGCATTCGTGCTCGCGTTCATCGCAGCGGGGATCGCGATCGTGTCGGCCCTGTTCATGGCGATGGGGCTGGCCGCCGTGGCGTGGCTGGTCTGGAGCCTGCTGCGCCACGGCGCGCTGAAAACCCAGGCCGCCCGCGACAGAGAGACACCCGCCTGATCGGCGGACTTGAACCTTTCCTCAGGCCGCACTACCCTCTTTGCCCGGTCGCGTTCGCCCCGCGACCAGTCTGGTTCGAGTAATCTGTCATTCGGGCGAAGCAAGAAATTCACGACATATGGAAAAAGTGCCGATGACGGCCGAGGGCTACCGTGTCCTCGACGATCAGCTGAAGCAATTGAAGTCGGTCGAAAGGCCGAGCGTCATCGCGGCCATCTCCGAGGCCCGCGAGCACGGCGATCTGTCTGAAAACGCAGAATATCACGCTGCCAAGGAGCGCCAGGGCTGGATCGAGGGCTCGATCGCCGACATCGAGGACAAGCTGTCCCGCGCCCAGGTGATCGACGTCTCGAAACTGTCGGGCGACCAGGTGAAGTTCGGCGCCACGGTCACCGTGGTCGACGAGGACACCGAGGAAGAAGGCCGCTACCAGATCGTCGGCGAGCATGAAGCCGATGTGAAGGCGGGCAAGATCTCCATCGCCTCGCCGATCGCCCGCGCCATGATCTCGAAAGAGGTCGGCGACGTGGTCGAGGTCAACACGCCCGGCGGCGTGAAGGCCTACGAGATCCTCAAGGTCGAGTGGAAGTAGGCTCGCAGAAGCCGCTTTCGATCCGGGTCGTCTCTGACGGCCGGATCGGCATGGAAAATCAGGCGCTGGGGTTGGCGGAAGCCCTCCAGCGCCTTTCGCCGTCTGAAATCACCATCCGCCGCGTGAAGTGGCGCAAGGCGTTCGACAAGCTGCCGTCGGCGCTCAAGGCGTCATGGATGCTGGATCCGGCGGGCGACGATCCGTTTCCCGCCGCCGGGGAGCCTTGGCCGGATGTGTGGATCGCAACCGGACGGGCGACCCTGCCCCTGTCGCTGATGGCGAAGCGGCGCTCGGGCGGAAAGACGTTCGTGGTGCAGACGCAGGACCCGCGCTGGCGGACGGGCGACTACGATCTGGTCGTGGCGCCCCGGCATGACGGGATCGCGGGGGCGAACGTGCTGTCGATCACCGGCTCGCCGCACCGGGTGACGCCCGCGCGGGTGGCCGAGGGGGCGGCGGCGTTCGCGTACCGGCTGGAAGCCCTGTCCCGGCCCCGGGTGGCGGTGCTGATCGGCGGAAAGTCGCGGGCGCACGATCTGCCGGAGGCGCATGCGGCTGAGCTGGCGGATCGGATCGCGACGGCGATCGGGGACGTGGGCGGCTCACTGATGCTGACGTTCTCCCGCCGGACGCCCGAGGCGGCGAAGGCGGCGATCACGGCGCGGCTGTCAGGCCTGCCGGGGCTGATCTGGGACGGAACCGGGGCGAACCCCTATTTCGCCTTTCTGCACTACGCCGACCAGGTCCTAGTCACCGAGGACAGCGCCAACATGGCGGCCGAGGCAGCCTCGACCGGCAAGCCGGTGCAGGTGCTGCCGATGGTGGCGACGAAGCCGGCGGACAAGTTCGGGCGACTGCATGCGGACCTGCGCGAGCGGGGGGCGGCGCGGGCGTTCGACGGGTCGCTGGCAAGCTGGGCGTATGAGCCGCTGGCGGAGACGGATCGGGCGGCGCGGGAGGTGTTGCGGAGGATGGGGCGGGTCTGAATTCCTGGAGTCGTCGGTTCAGTCCCCGCCGCCGCCACCGCCATCGCCGCCGCCGTCGGACCCGCTGTCCCCGGCGTCAGCGTCCTTCGAGCGGCCGCCGCCGTCGGAGATGACGCCGGAACCGCCGTCGGAACCGTCCTTCTTCGCCGCCTTCGCATTGGCCGCCCCCATCAGCGCGACGCCCAGACCTGCGCCGATGGCGACTCCGAGGCTGAGGCCCATCGCCAGATTGTCCGTCGCCACGCCGATGGCCGTGCCGATGGAGATGCCCATGGCGACCCCGATCGGGAGGAACGCCGCACCCTGACCCGTCTTCATCCCCTGCTCCTGTGCTGCACGGCCAGACTATCATTCCGAAAAGCGGAATCAGCCCCTAAATAGGGCCCATGAGCACTCTCCGTACCGTCCGCGTCGCCATCATCGGCTCCGGCCCCGCCGGCTGGACCGCCGCCATCTACGCCGCACGCGCGCTGCTGCAGCCCGTGGTGATCGCCGGGCTTCAGCCGGGCGGGCAGCTGACCATCACGACCGATGTCGAGAACTATCCGGGCTTCGCCGACGTGATCCAGGGCCCGTGGCTGATGGAGCAGATGCAGAAGCAGGCCGAGCACGTCGGGACCGAGGTGATCCACGACATCGTGGTCAAGGCCGATCTGTCGCAGCGTCCGTTCCGTCTGACGCTGGACAGCGGGACCGAGATGCTGGCCGAGACGGTGATCATCTCGACGGGCGCCCAGGCCAAGTGGCTGGGGCTGGAGAGCGAGGCGAAGTACCAGGGCTTCGGCGTGTCGGCCTGCGCCACCTGCGACGGCTTCTTCTATCGCGGCAAGGACGTGATCGTGGTCGGCGGCGGCAACACCGCGGTCGAGGAGGCGCTGTTCCTGACCAACTTCGCGTCGAAGGTGACCGTCGTGCACCGCCGCGACGAGTTCCGCGCAGAGCGCATCCTGCAGGACCGCCTGTTCGCCCATCCGAAGGTCGAGGTGGTGTGGGACAACGCCATCGACGAGATCCTGGGCGAGACCAACAGCTTCGGCGGCGTGAACGTCACCGGGGCGCGGATCAAGAACGTGAAGACGGGCGAGACACGCGACATCGCGGCGGATGGCGTCTTCATCGCCATCGGCCATGCGCCGTCGTCGGAGCTGTTCGCCGGCCAGCTGGAAACCAAGCAGGGCGGCTATCTGGTGGTGAAGCCGGGGACGGCGGCGACCGCGATCGAGGGCGTGTGGGCCGCCGGCGACGTGACCGACGACATCTATCGCCAGGCGGTGACGGCGGCCGGCATGGGCTGCATGGCCGCGCTGGAAGCCGTTCGCTTCCTCGCCGAACAGGATCATAAGGCCGAGGGCCACCCGATCACGCACAAGGAAGCGGAGAAGATCGGGGTCTGGTGAGGGCGGAGCGGTTCTGAGGCCGCTGGTTCTTCACAACGGACACCACGAATTCACAAAGGACACGACGGGAGCGAGGTCGCGGATACGATCGCGCTCCTGTGGTGCTGTCTGAGCGGAATTGATCGCAAAGCGATCGGGAAGACGTGACGGAAGGAGCCCGCCGACGGTGAAGCGCGCGCAGGCCCCGTTGTGTTCTTTGTGGTCCGTTGTGTTCGCCGTGACGAACCAACCGACCGCAGACTAGCCCTCGCTGGCCTCCGTCAGTTCCGCCAGATCGTCGTCCGATAGCGTCAACGTCGCCGCCTTGAGCGTGTCGGAGAGCTGGTCCAGCGTGGTTGCGCTGACGATGGGGGCGGTGATGGCCGGGCGGGTCAGGAGCCAGGCGAGCGAGGTTTGGGCGGGGGTGGCCTCGTTGCGGTCGGCGACGGCGCGAAGGGTGGCGAGGATGCGGACGCCGCGCTCGTCGAAGTGATCCTCGAGCATGCCGCCGCGGGCCGTGCCCTTCAGGTCGTTGGCGCTGCGGTATTTGCCCGACAGGAAGCCGGCCTCGAGGCTGAAGTAGGGAATGACGCCCAGGCCGCGCTCGACGGCGAGGTCCTGCAGCGGGCCCTCGAAGGTCTTCCGGCTGTAGAGATTGTAGTGCGGCTGGAGCGTCTGGTAGCGGGCGACGCCGTCGCGCTCGGAGATCGCGAGGGCTTCGGCGGTAGCCTCGGCCGAGTGGTTGGAGACGCCGATGGCGCGGACCTTGCCGGCCTGGATCAGGGTCTCGAAGGCGCGGAGGGTTTCGTCCTGGGGCGTCCGCTCATCAGGCCAGTGGGCCTGATAGAGGTCGATGAAGTCGGTCTGGAGCCGCTTGAGGCTGTCCTCGACCGCACGCTCGATCCAGCCGGGCGACAGGTCGTTGCGGTTGTCTTCGCCGTTCTGCCCCATGGCCGAGCCGACCTTGGTCAGGATCAGGACGCCGTCGCGACGACCGCGGGCCTTCAGCCACTCGCCGATGATGGTCTCGCTCTCGCCGCCGACATTGCCCGGCACCCAGCGCGAGTAAACATCCGCCGTGTCGATCGCGTTGAAGCCGGCGTCCACGAAGGCGTCGAGGATGGCAAAGGACCGCTCACGGTCGATGGTCCAGCCGAAGACATTGCCGCCGAAGACGAGGGGCGCGGTTTCGAGACCGCTGCGACCGAGGGGACGTTTCTGCATGGGGGAGGCTCCTGCGTTTCGGGGAGCTTCTCATCTGGTGCGCTGCAGCAAAGCCGCAATCGCCAGCTCACGGGTTTGTCAGGCGAAAAGCTGCAGGCCCGGCGGGGCGTAGTCGACCGGCTGGCCTTGGCGGCGGCGCAGGGCGTAGTCGACGGCGGTCTGCACCGCGCGCTCGTCGGTCGGCTTGGACAGCACGCCGATCGTGCCAGCGACGCCGTTGCGGACCATGCCGGGGTTGGCGGTCATGAACAAGACGGTGACGCCCTGATCCTGTCCCAGCTCGCGCCCCAGATCGACGCCGGTGGCGCCGTCGGACAGATGGATGTCGACGAGGGCGAGATCGACCTCGGCCTCCCGCACGATGTTGCGGGCCGTGCGTGCATCCGCGGCCGTGCCCACGACTTCATGGCCGAGGTCCTCGAGCACGAAGCGGAGCTCCATGGCCACAAGGGCTTCGTCTTCGATGATGAGGATGCGGGCGGTCATGGGAGGCGCAGTGTGAACTTAAATCAAATCATGATGTTGGCGGACATATGCCCGCATGAACGCGTAAGCCTACGCGCGGTTTCATTTAAATGTCGGCTAACGAACATCCAGGGCCGCTCTTCGTCTTGAGAGCGCAGTGGCCGGCAAGTTCGCGATGACATGCAAACCACCCTTCTCCCATTTCCGTTCCAGCTTGCCCCCCAATTGTCCTTCAACGGAGAGAGTCGCAAGAGATGTGCCGAAACCTGTTCGTTCCGGCTCGCCTTGCACGACGGGCCCGCCATGCTCGGTCCAGCTCAGGATGAAGCGGTCGTCAGCGCGACGGGTGATCAGGTCGACGTGGCCCTCCTCCGCGGACAGGGCGCCGTATTTGGCGGCGTTGGTGGCCAGTTCGTGGAACAGCAGGGCGACCGAAGTGGCGGCCTGATCGTCGAAGGTGGCGTCGTCACCCGACAGGCGCACGCGGGCGGCGCCGTCGGAGCCCGCATAGGCCTTGAACAAATCCGTCAGGAAGGCGTGCAGGGTCATGGACCCGACCGTTGGCCGCGAGGTCTCGGTGTGCGGGCGGACGAACTCGTGCGCGCGGGCCAAGGCGTTGATGCGGGTGCGCACGGCGGCCGAGAAGGCCTTGGCCTCGGGGAAGCGGCGAGCGGATAAGGCGATCAGGGCCGAGACGACCGCGAAGATGTTCTTGATGCGGTGGCTGAGCTCCTGGCTGAGCAGCTCCTTGGACTGCTCCATCCGCTTCAGGTCGTCGATGTCGGTGCAGGTGCCGAACCAGCGGGTGATCTCGCCGGCCTCGTTGCGCAGGGCCATGGCCCGGCCGAGCGTCCAGCGATAGACGCCCGAGCGGTGCCGCAGGCGGTACTCGATCTCGTAGGGATCGCCGGTCTCCAGTGAATGGATCCAGCGCACGCGGGCGCGCTTCTGATCGTCGGGGTGGAACATGTCGTTCCAGCCCTCGCCGTCGGTCGAACCCTCGGGCACGCCGGTGAACTCGTACCAGCGGGCGTTATAGTAGTCGTGGAAGCCGTCCGGCAGGGTCGACCAGACCATCTGCGGCATGGAGTCGGCGATGGCGCGGAAGCGAGCTTCGCTCTCGGCCAGTTGCAGGGTCATCTCGGCGAGTTCGACGTCGCGGCGGTCCCGACGCTGGTCGCTGGCGTTGCGCAGGTCGATTTCGGCCTCGTGGCGCAGGTCGCTGGCGACATGCCCGGCCAGCTTCTGCGTATCGACGGCCCGGAGGCGGCGGACTTCCATCTGGGCCATGACCTGACGGGCCAGCACCATCAGCGTTTCGGTCTGCAGCGGCGTCAGGCCGTCGGGGCGGGGCGCGCTGTCGATGACGCAAAGCGAGCCCAGCGGATGGCCGTCCGGGGAAACCAGCGGCGCTCCGGCATAGAAACGGATGTGCGGCGCGCCGGTGACCAGGGCGTTGTCGGCAAAGCGGGGGTCGAGCCGTGCGTCCGGCACGACCATGACATCCGCCCCGCGCATGGCATGGTCGCAGAAGGACACGTCGCGGGAGGTGGAGCAGGCGTCGAGGCCGACCCGGGCCTTGAACCACTGCTCATCCTCGGCGACGAGGCTGAGCAGGGCGGTCGGGGTCTCGCAGATCAGGGCCGCCAGACGAACGATCTCATCGAAGTCGGCTTCAGGCGCGGTGTGCAGGACGCCATAGGCCTTCAGCGCGGCGATGCGGCTACGCTCCGCGTGGCGGTTCTGTCCGATGGTGTCGTCTGGCACGTTCAGCCTCAGTGGCGCCGTGCGCCTTCATCTCCCGACACAATGCGGATGCGGACGAAGCGTTGCAATAGTCAGGCTTTCTGAGGATTTAGCTGGCCGGACGGCCGACTTCCTCAACAGCCATGGCGGTAGCGCCCGGCGTGACGGTCACGACGGGGGCCGCCGCCGCGGGCGCGGGGCTTTCAAACGCGGCGATGCGGGCGTTGATGGAGGCGATGTCCTCGGGCGTGGCCTGACGGCGGCCGCCCAGCGAGGCGACGCCGACGACGCGGGTCTGTCCATCTATCTCGACGGTGCGCATGGTCGGCTGGCCCGAGGCGAGGGCCTGTTCCATCGCGGCCTGGGCGTCCTCGGCCGTAGCGGCGGCCAGTTGAAGACGCGGGCGCGAGAACCTTGCCTCGTCGATGAAAGGTTCGCGGCCGGAATAGACCTGACGGAAGGCGGCCGGCTCTCCGTAGACGCCCTTCCAGCGATAGAAGATGTGCGCGCCGATCTGGGTCAGCTTGTTCAAGGTCGGCGACCACCACGGATGCACGTAATCGGCGTGATAATGGGTCGCCGTGCCGACGCGCGTGGCGACGTGGCCCGCCAGAGCCCGCTCGGCGACCACGCGGGCGCGATCCCAGGCCCAGCGCACAGGCGTCTGGGCCATGGAGCCGTCGCAGGTGAAGCTGAACTGGCAGCCCGTCGCGCGCTCTGCGCCCTCGAACACCACGCCGCAGACGGTGTTGGCGTAGTTGGGATCGCGAACGCGGTTCAGGATGACCTGCGCGACGCCTTCCTGGCCCTCGGTCGGCTCGAGCGCGGACTCGAAATAGATGGCCTGGGTCAGACAGCGCAAGGCGCGGCGGCGATCCTCGGCCGTAGCCGGGCGGAAGGCGAAGGGCTGGGCCGGGCGCAGCTGACCGGCCGCGAACGGGGTCGCGGCGTTGATCTTCATGGCGTCGAGGCCGGACTCGCCCAGTGCCAGCGTCGGCTTGCCGGCGAGAGTCAGGCTCTCCCAGCCCGGCGTCAGGCCATAGAGCGCGGGCTGAAGCTCGGACGGGTCATGGCGCATGGCCATAGCGATCTGGGATGGCGTCATGCGGCCGGTGATGGCGGCCAGGCCCTTGGCTGACAGGTCGCCGCCCGTGAGTTGGCGCACCTGTTCGACGCGACGATCGATCTCCGGGCGGGGCGTGGAGCTGGCGGCCATGGCGACGCCGAACGCCGCCAGCGCGGCCGGCGCGGCGGCGGCGAGACGGCGACCCGTCCGCTTCAGCGATGTCCAGTCGACACTGGCCATTCCAGCTCCCTTGCGGCGCCAGACGCGCCGCGGCGATGCTTGTGCCCGCCAAGCGGGGCGCTTTTCAGGCGGAAAAGCGCCGTTCGGTCAAGGCTTATCGCCCACCCAGCGTGGACCGCAGCATCCAGGCGAACTTCTCATGGGCGGCCAAACGTTGGGTTACCAGATCGGCCGAAGCCTCGTCGCCGGCTTCCTGGGCGACCTCGAAGGCCGCGCGGGCGGTGGCGATCAGGGTCTCGTGATCCTGCATCAGCTCCTTGAGCATCGGCAGGGCGTCCTTCTCCGGATCGCCGTCCTTGATCGAGGTCAGGTTGCCAAAGCCCGAGAAGCTCTGCGGGGCCAGCACGCCCAAGGCGCGGATGCGCTCGGCGATCTCGTCCAACGCGGCCCAGATATCGCGGTACTGCTGTTCCAGCAGGTTGTGGAAGCCGAAGAACTCCGGCCCGCGGACGTTCCAGTGGTAGCCGTGGGTCTTCAGATAGACGGCGAAGCTGTCCGCCAGCACCTTCGTCAGCGCCTCGGCCACATCCGAGCGGCTGGCTTTCGAAAGTCCGGTGTCAATGGTCGCGGTCATGGAAGCTCCTGAAAGTATTTCGTGTATCCCGAACGGCAGGTAGGGTCCGGGCCCGTCTCCGCAAGGGTCTGCGGGGGCAGCTGAACCATTATCGTGTCGATCGGCGAGAAGCGGGAACGCGCGCGTCGCCGAAGCGTTGCAACAGATCGCGCGACATGCGCGCGTACGGGGGTGGGTGAGTTTGGGGGCGGACGCGTTCTTCAGGCGACTGGCGTTGTCCAACGCTGACCGGATCGGTCACGCGGTGCTCACGGGCTTGTTGTGCGGCGCCTCCGGCGTCCTGCTGCGCATTGCGCTTCAGCCCATATTTGGTGGAGCCAGCGGCCTGACCATCATGCTTCCCGCCGTCCTGATTGCGGCGCTGCGGGCGGGTCAGATCGCGGGCTATACGGCGATCGTAACCGGCACGATTGGCGGCGTATTGATCGCCACCTTCATGGCCGCAGGGATGATCGCGTTCGACGTAAGAACGCTGATTATCGGTGTGACGACCTTTGTCATAGTGGGCGCACTGAGCACCATTCTGGCGGCGTCACTACGACGGACGCTGCGGGATCTGGATGGCACGAACCGCGCCCTCCGCGCCTCGACCACACGCATCGGCGAAACCGAGACCGAGCTGCGGGCCATGGTGGAGCAGGCATCCGCCGGAATCGCGCGCGTGGACCTGCAGGGCCGGGTGACCGGCGCCAATGCCCGTTTCGCAGAGATTCTGGGTCTGACGCCGGAGCAGGCGATCGGCATCACTACGCGCGACGTGACTCATCCAGACGACATCGACTCGACCCTGACGGTGCTGGACACCGCCCGCAGCGGCGGCGAGGGCGAGATCGAGAAGCGCTATATCCGCCCGGATGGAAGCACGGTCTGGGCGCTGACAAGCCTGCGGCCGCTGACCATGGGAGACGGGCGGATCACCGGCCACATCGCCGTGGTCGTCGACATCACCGCTACCAAGGCGGCCGAGGCGGCGCTGCGCGAGAGCGAGACACGCTTCCGTCTGATGGCCGACACGGCCCCCTCCCCGGTCTGGATGACCAATGCGAAGGCCGAGGTGGAGTTCGTCAACGCAGCACTGGTCGAGTTCTATGGCGAGCCCGCGGAGAACATCCTCGGCGACGCCTGGCGTCTGACCATGCATCCGGACGACCAGACCAGCGTGCTAAAGGTCATGGCGGAGGCGCGGATCGACCATTCGCCCTACGGCTTCGACGCGCGCTTCAAGCGGGCCGACGGGGCCTGGCGCTGGATGAAGGTCGGCGTGAACCCGCGCTTCGACGCCATGGGCCAGTTCCTCGGCTATGTCGGCATGTCGTTCGACATCACCGAGACCCGCAATGCGATCGAGGCGCTGGAGCGGCAGCAGCGGCGCCAGAGCTTCCTGCTGGGCCTGAACGACCGCATCCGCGACCTGTCGACGCCCGAAGAGATCATGGCCGAGGTCGAGCGATCGCTGGGCTCCGAGCTGAAGGTCGACCGGGTCGGCTATGGCGAGGTGGATCAGGAGCGCGGGCTGGTCTCGATGAGCCGCGACTGGACCGCCGGCGTGGTCAGCGCACAGGGGCAGTTCCGCCTGTCGGAGCTGGGCGCGGACCTCATCTCCGATCTGGCCGAAGGACGCCTGATCCATATTGCGGACGTGCAGAACGACCCGCGGACGCGGGACGCGGTCGGGGTGTTCGAGCGTCTGCAAACGCGAGCCCTGATGCGCGCGCCCCTGATCCGCGCCGGCCGGCTGCGGGCCTTCCTCTATGTGCACAACGCCGAGGTCCGGGACTGGACCGACGCCGAGGTTAAGCTGCTGGGCGATGTCGCCGCGCGGACATGGACCGAGATCGAACGGGCGCGGGCCGAGGGCGCGGTGCGCGAGAGCGAGGAGCGGTTCCGCGCCATCGCCGATACCGCCCCGGTGCTGATCTGGGTCACCGGGCAGGACCGCGTGCGCGAGTTCGTCAACGAGGCCTATGTCGCATTCAACGGCGGCGGCTACGAGGCCGCGCGGCTGGCGGACTGGCGCGAGGTCATCCACGTCGACGACCACGAGCGGATCATCAGCGAGTCCATCGTCGGCGAGGGCACGGGCCAGCCGTTCTCGATGGAGGCCCGTTATCTGCGGCACGACGGCGAGTATCGCTGGCTGAAGTCCTTCTCGCGGCCGCGGCTGGGGCCGGACAACGAGGTGCTCGGCTTCGTGGGCGTGGCCTTCGACGTGACCGATATCCGCGAGGCCCAGGCGCGCCTGCTGGAGTCCGAGACCCGCTTCCGCACTATCGCCGACAGTGCGCCCGCCCAGATGTGGATGACGGACGAGGCGGGCGAGATCATGTTCGCAAACCGTCGCTTCCGCACCTTCTTCGGCGTGCAGAGGGATGCCGACCTGCCGGACGCCTGGCAGTCGATCATGACAGCCAATGCGCTGGAGGCGCTGTACGCCGACTTCCTGACTGCCGTCCAACATCGCGATCGCTACGAAGCCATGATGGAGGTCGATCATCCGCAGCTGGGCCCGCGCTGGCTGCGCTGCGAGGGCATTCCGCGCTTCGACGGGACAGGCCAGTTCCAGGGCTATGTCGGCGCCAATATCGACGTGACCGACGCCAAGAAGGCCGAGGACGACCTGAAGCGGATCAACGAACTGCTGGAAGAGCGGGTCGGCGAGGCGCTGGCGGAGAAGGCCAAGGCCGAGGCCGACCTGATGCACGCCCAGCGGATGGAGGCCGTCGGCCGCCTGACCGGCGGCGTGGCGCACGACTTCAACAACCTGCTGACCGTGGTGATCGGCGCGCTGGACATGATGCTGCGCAAGCCGACCGATACGGCGCGGATCAAGAAGCTGGGCGATGCGGCGCTGGCGGCGGCGCGGCGCGGCGAAGGCCTGACGCACCAGCTGCTGGCCTTCTCGCGTCGTCAGGCCCTGCGGCCTGAGCCGACCGACCTGAACGCCCTGATCCGGCAGGGCGAGCCGCTGCTGACGCGCGCCGTCGGCGAGGCGGTGGATCTGAAGCTGAAGCTGAAGCGCGGCGGCGCGCGGGTGAACGTGGACCCGGCCCAGTTCGAGGCGGCGCTGCTGAACCTGGTGGTCAACGCACGCGACGCGCTGGGCGACCGCGGCAAGATCACGGTCCAGACCCTGTCCTGCCCGGTCGCGCCCGGAGAGGTGCCTGAGGTCGGGGCCGGCGACTACATCTGCGTGACCGTGTCGGACAATGGCTCGGGCATGGATCCGGACGTCATGGGCCGGGTGTTCGAGCCCTTCTTCACCACCAAAGCGATCGGCAAGGGCACGGGCCTTGGGCTGAGCCAGGTCTATGGTTTCGCGCGACAGAGCGGCGGCGGGGTGCGCATCGCTTCCACAGTCGGGCGCGGGACGGAGATCCGGGTGTATCTGCCCGCCATCGCGGCGGGGGAGACCGTCGTCGAGGACCAGATGGACGTCGCGGAGGCAGTCAAGGCCGTAGCCGGACGCAAGCTATTGCTGGTCGAGGACGATGCGGGTGTCGCCGCCATCGCGCTGGAGTTGCTTCAGTCGATGGGGATGGACGTCACCGCCGCAGAGACCGCGCCCGAGGCGCTGACAGCGCTGGAGCGGGAGGCGTTCGACATGATGCTGAGCGACGTGGTCATGCCCGGCGGCATGACGGGCATCGAGCTGGCGCGCGAATGTGCGCAGCGCTGGCCGACGATGCGGATCGTCCTGACCTCGGGCTATGCCGGCGACGATGTGGACGAGGCGCTGAAGGGCGCGCCGTGGCCATTCCTGCGCAAGCCCTATTCGGGCGAGGAACTGGCGAAGGCTCTGGGCGAGGAGACGGCGACCGCCTGACCGTCACCGGCCAGGCGGTCAGTCGATATCAGCGCTGACGCGCCTTGCGGGCGGCGTAGCGAGCATCGCGCGCGGCCTTCTGCTCTTCCTTGGACAGCTGCTTGCGCTCCTTGCGGGCGGCGCGCTTCTCGGCGTCCACGGCTTCCTGGGCGGCCATTTTCTCGGCGAGACGGGCGGCTTCCTTCTCGGCCTTCTCGCGCCGCTGCTCGGCCTTGGCCAGTTCGTGCTGCTGGCGCAGGGCCTCTTTCTCGGCGGCGCGCTTCTCGGCCAGCTTCTCGAACTCGGGGTCCGGAGCAGCGGCCTTTGGCTTGAACTTGGCGAGAAGGGCGGCCTTGGCGTCCTTCTGGGCGGAGATGCGGTCGTTGAAGCCGGTTTGTTTCAGATCTCTCATGCGAGGGGTCGTCGTATCCTTGATGATTTCAGATGCGCGGACGTAATGCGCGAGCGCTTGGCAGGTGTTGGGCGAGCAGGCTCAGCCCAAGCGCGGGGTCCGCTAACCCCATATAGGGTCAAAAAGCAAGATTGCACGGGCGCGGCAGACGCCGCGCCCGGCGAACTGTGGCCGTTGGGTCAGCGCGGACGCTGGGCCTGACCAACGGCCGTGCCGGCTGCGCCACCCACGGCGGCGCCGACCGGACCCGCGACGACGGCTCCTGCGACCGCGCCGGTGGCGGCCTTCTGTTCGATGGAATGTCCACAGGCGGCTGCGGCAAGGCTCAAGCCGGACAATACGATGGCGGTGGCGAGGCGTTTCATGACGATGTTCTCCTGGACTGGAGACTTCGAAACGTAGCCGTGGCGAATCCGGTTCCGATGCACCACCCAGAGATGTTCGACCGGCATTTTCGTACCGCGATTAAAATGTCCGAGCCATCGGACAATCATCTACAGACTGGAACGCGACCAGTTCGTGTCATGTCCATGATGTGAAATACGGTATTGGCCGCATCGACTGATGTAGTTTGCAACATCTCGCATATGCGTAAACTTGTGAATGCACCGCAACGTGCGACACATTCTGCCCACAGGCGGAATCTTGCGAATCAACCACATTCGCGCCACAAACGGCTGGCTTAAGGCGCGTCCCCGACGGCAGGCCTGTTCGCCGAGCGTCGGTACTGCAGCTGGAAAGTCCCTGAAACAGGGCTCCGGCGGCGAGACTACCCGGGGGCGGCACTGCGCCCTGCCGAACAGGATTGAGCCTTTGTCGAGCCCCTCGCAGTCGCGTGCGACGTCTTCTGCCGACCGTATTGTCCGGATTCGCCCGGGCGCGGCAGCAGCGGCCTTCGGCGCACTGGTCGGACTGGCCGTCGGCGGCGCCTATCTGGGCGGCGCGGCAGCCAAGGCCTCGACATTGCGGACTCAGGCCGAGCGCATCCAGGGCGCAACGGCCGCAGGCTTCACCGAGGAAGCGCTAGCCGCCGCGGCCGGCGGACTGGACGAAAGCGCGCTGACGATCGCGCGTCGTCATGATCCCTATATGGTCGCCGGCAGCGCCCAGCGCGATCGTCAGGCGGAACTGCTGACCGCCCGTCTCGAACAACTGCGCAGCCAGCGCGACGCCGGCCTTCGCCGCGTCAGCCTGACCGGCCCGGCCGCCCAGCCCTTCCGTCTGGGCAATGCGCTGGACGCCTCGCGCGACCTGGATTGCCTGACGCAGGCCGCCTATTACGAAGCGCGCGGCGAAGGCCGCGACGGCATGCGCGCCGTGGTTCAGGTGGTCCTGAACCGGGTGCGCCACCCGGCCTTCCCGAAATCGGTCTGCAGCGTGGTGTTCCAAGGCTCGGCCCGCAGCACCGGCTGCCAGTTCAGCTTCACCTGCAGCGGCGCGATGCGCGGCCGCGTGAACCGCGCCGCCTGGGACCGCGCCCGCGACGTGGCCTCCTCGGCCCTGTCCGGTTCGGTCTTCGCGCCGGTCGGCAACGCCACCCACTTCCACACAACCGCCGTCTCCCCGTCGTGGGGCGCTTCGCTGGTGCGGGTGACGCAGGTCGGCGATCACCTGTTCTATCGCTTCGGCGGCCGTGCGGGCTCGAGCTCGTCGTTCCGCTATGCCGCCCGCCCGTCGCTGGCCTCGGATGAGCCGCGTCTGGTGCAGGCCAGCATGGATCCGACGGGTCCGGTACGCGAGGCCGGCGCCATCGCCTATAACCTGCTGGTCCAGCAGGAAGGCGCGCAAGCTCCGGAGCCCACCACTGCACCGGCTACGCGCCAGCCCGCTCCGGCCACATCAGCCGCGCGTCAGACAGGTCCTGCGGCCGCAACGCCGCGCCAGCCCGCCGTTTCGATTCAGCCGATCGCGGCGGCCCAGCCGGCCAGCGCCGAAGTCGCGACGCCGACCGCCTCGTAATCACCGCTCCTGGGTCTTCCACTGCGTCGTCATGTTTTGACGCAGGTTCCCGTAGCGGCCTTGGGTATCCAGATTGACGTCCGCGTCGCCGGGCTGACCCGACTGTGCGCCGGTCTGCAGATCGCGACGATCCATCTGAGCCTCTTCAAGGCTCTTTCCACCGCGATTGGCGAAGCTGCGCTGCTCTTTCGGAATGCGTGGCGCATGGGTCATGACGGGTCTCCTCTCGGTTAGAGAACCGCCCGACGCCGGGGTCGTTCCGAGATTTCGCCGTTAGATGGCGTCCAGACCGATATCCAGCGACGCCGCCGAATGGGTCAGGGCGCCGACGGAAATGACGTCCACGCCGGTTTCGGCGATGCCGCGCACCGTCTCCAGATTGACCCCGCCGGAAGCCTCCAGAACGACGCGGCCGGCGGTCAGGGCGACCGCCTCTCGCAGCATCGGCAGGGTGAAGTTGTCCAGCATGATGACGTCGGGCGTCTCGGCCAGAGCCTCGGCCAGCTGGTCCAGCCCGTCGACCTCGACCTCGACCTTCATCAGATGACCGGCGGCGGCCTTTGCGCGGCGCACGGCCTCACCCACCCCGCCGCAGACGGCGACGTGGTTGTCCTTGATCAGGATGGCGTCATCCAGACCGAAGCGATGGTTCAGACCGCCGCCGCACAGCACGGCGTGTTTCTCCAGCGCGCGCAGGCCCGGCGTGGTCTTGCGGGTGTCGGCGATGTGGGCCTTGGTCCCGGCGACGGCGTCCACATAGGCGCGCGTCAAGGTGGCGATACCACTGAGGCGGCCCAGCAGGTTCAGCGCCGTCCGCTCGGCCGACAGGAAGGCGCGGGCGTCGGCCTCGACCTCGGCCAGAACCGCGCCGCCCCCGAAGGCGTCGCCGTCGTTCAGCTTGAGCGAGATCGTCGCGTTCGGGTCCAGCGCCAGTACAGCGAGAGGCACGCAGCGGATACCGGCCAGCACGCCAGGCTTGCGGGCGGCGAAGACGGCCTTCATGCGCGCGCCCTCGGGGATGCAGGCGGCGGCGGTGACGTCGCCCGCGCGGCCCAGATCCTCGGCCAACGCCATGCGCACGACGGGCTCGATCACGATATCGGGCAGGGCTCGGATCATCGCAGGCTCCGTCACTCGGCGGCGAGGACGGCCGCAGCGGCGTCCCGTTGCAGGCGGGTATGGCGCGCTTCGGCGGTCCCGGGGAAATCGGCGCGGAAGTGGCCGCCGCGGCTTTCCTCACGCGCCAGAGCCGAGGCGGCGATCAGGCGGGCGGCAGTCAGGGCCGGCGCGCCCGGCGTTTGGAGCTCCAGCCGGTCGATGAGGGCAAAGGCCTGAGACAGGCCGGAAGCGTCGCGGATGACGCCGACGTGGTCGCTCATGGCGCGGCGCAGTTCGGCGCGGGCGCCGTCGGACAAGTCGGCGGCGACGGCCGGCTTGATCGTCTTGCCTTCTCCCGCTCGCTCGGCCGCGGCGGCGCGGCCCGTGCGACGGCCGAAGGCGGCGGCCTCCAGCAGGGAGTTGGAGGCCAGACGGTTGGCGCCGTGCACCCCGGTGGAGGCGCATTCGCCGACCGCGAACAGGCCCGGCAGGCTGGTGCGGCCATCCGGATCCGCGGCGATCCCGCCCATGCAGTAGTGGGCGGCAGGGGCGACGGGGATGGGGCTCTCACGCGGGTCGATTCCGGCGCGCATGCAGGCGGCGAAGACGGCCGGGAAGGCAGTCGGGAAATGAGCGCCGACCGCCGCGCGGGCGTCGAGGAAGGCTCCGCGGCCGGAGGCGCGGGCGGCGTGGACCGCACGGGCGACGACGTCGCGGGGCTTCAGGTCGGCGTCGTCGTCCTCCCCCAGCAGGAAGCGGCCCTGTCCGTCGATCAGGCGCGCGCCCTCCCCGCGCAGGGCCTCGGTGGCCAGCGGCATGGGGTCCAGGCCGACGTCGATGGCGGTCGGGTGGAACTGGACGAACTCGGGATCGACGATCTGCGCCCCGGCCGCGAAGGCCAAGGCCATGCCCTCGCCCATCAGGGCGGCGGGCGTCGTCGTCTCGGCGAACAGGCCGCCGGCGCCGCCGGTGGCCAGCACCACGGCGTCGGCCAGCACCTGCACCGTCCGATCACCACGCTGGATCAGGGCGCCGCGCACCCGGCCGGTCGCGTCCTGGATCAGGCCGCGCAGGCGTCCGTCCTCCCAGACCTCGATATGGGGCGAGGCGCGGACGGAGGTCACCAGAGCAGACAGGATAGCCCGGCCAGCCCCGTCGCCGCCGACCCGCGCGACGCGGGCGGTGGAGTGGGCGGCCTCGAGGCTGACGGCGAAATCGCCGTCCTCGTCACGATCGAACGGCGCGCCCATCTCGGCCAGCCATTCGACGGTCTCGCGCCCGGCTGAGGTCAGGGTGCGCGCGACGTCGGGATCGACCAGCCCGGCGCCGGCCACGCCGGTGTCTGAGGCGTGCAGGGTCGGGTTGTCGTCGATGGTCAGGGCCGCGGCCATGCCGCCTTGGGCCCAGGCCGAGGAGCAGGCTTCCAGCAGCGGCGCCGGGGTCACGACCAGAGCCTTGCGCGGCGCGGTCTCCAGCGCGGCCGAAAGGCCGGCCAGACCGCCGCCGATGATCAGGGGGCCGTCGTGACGAAGGATGCTCAACGATTGAACTCGAAGATGCCGGCGCCGTGCGCGAAGGCCTCGGCGGCGTTCGGCGCGCCGGGCACGAGGGCGGAGAAGCCGACGGCCGCACAGGCGATGGCGGTGAGGATGAACAGGCCGACCGACTGGCCGGCCTCCTTCCACGTCAACTGACGCCCTTCCGGACGCCAGGCGCCGCGGCGCAGGTGGCCGATCAGGGCAATGGCGAGGAAGGCGGCGAAGATCCAGCTGCCGTTGGAGATGCCCCAGAAGACGACAAGTGCGCCGATGGCCAGCATGACGCCCATCTCCACCATCGGGTGGATGCGGGCCAGCACCGGGCCGAGCGCCTTGGAGCCGTCCAGCGGCGGGGCGGGAGCCAGATTGATCAGGTTGAGGAAGGCCACGACGAACACGCCCTGCAGCCACGCGCCCTGCCCGGTCGCCAGATACAGGCCGTAGAAGGGGATGGCGGCCAGCAGGCCGAACGCGGGGCCGGCCAGCGAGACCAGCACGCCGTGCCACTCGCTCTGCGGCAGGCGCTGGCTCTTCGCCAGACCACCGAGGAAGGGGATGATGTAGATGCGCGCGGGGCCCATGCCGAGGCGGTTCATCGCCAGCACATGGCCATACTCATGCACGAACAGGCCGAACAGCAGCGCCACGACCATGATCAGGCTGCCGGTCAGGTACCAGATGAAGGCGCCCAGCAGCAGGGTCGAGGCGATGGCCCAGGCAGGATGCTGACCCTTGTCCAGCGGCGGCTCGTCGGCCTGCGCGCGGGCGGTCTCGACCGGCGCGGCCTGTGCAGCAACGGCGTCTTCAGGACGGGAATCCCACGGGCCGCGGCGCGGCGTGGAACGAGGGGGCAGGTCGGTGTCGCTCATGCCTTCGATCTGGCCTTGTCCGCCCGCGACCACAAGGCCAGGAGGGCCATAAGCCGCAGGGTTTTCCGGTCGACCGACGCCACGGCGCGGACCGGCGGGACGTAGTGCATCAGATCAGCTCCACATCGACATGGTGGCGGGCGCGGATCAGGTCGTAGCGCGCCGGCACGGCCGGCGGCGGCAGATCGATCATGCGCTGAACAGCAAGACGGGCGCGCTCGGCCATCTCCTCGGGCACCGTCACCTCGAACTGCATGTTCAGCAGACAGTCGCGGATGTTCTCCAGCGTGATCCGCTTCATGTGCGGGCACAGGTTGCACGGGCCGACGAACTCGACCTCGGGCACGTCGCCCTTGATGTTCGAGGCCATGGAGCACTCGGTGATCAGGACCACCCGCTTCGGTTTCCGCTGCTCGACATAGTCGGTCATGGCGGCGGTCGAGCCAGCGAAGTCGGCGGCGCGCAGGATCTCTTCGGGACACTCGGGGTGGGCCAGAACCTCGGCGTCCGGCCAGGCGTCGCGCATGTCGGCGATGTCCTGCACCGTGAAGCGCTTGTGCACCTCGCAGTGGCCCTTCCAGGCGATGATGCCGACCGTGGTCTGGGCCGCGACGTTGCGGGCCAGATACTCGTCGGGGATCAGGATGACGCGATCGACGCCCCACTCCTTCGCCGCCCATTCGACGATCTGCACCGCGTTGGCGCTGGTGCAGCAGATATCGGTCTCGGCCTTCACGTCGGCCGTGGTGTTCACATAGGTGATGACCGGCAGGCCGGGGTAGCGCTGCTTGATCAGACGCACGTCGGCGCCGGTGATCGAGGACGCCAGCGAGCAGCCGGCGCGCAGGTCGGGGATCAGGACGGTCTTTTCCGGGCTGAGGATCTTGGAGGTCTCGGCCATGAAGTGCACGCCGGCCTGGACGATGACCTTGGCCTTCGACTTGGCCGCTTCCTTGGCCAGGCCGAGGCTGTCGCCGACATAGTCGCCCACGCCGTGGAAGATCTCGGGCGTCATGTAGTTATGGGCCAGGATGACCGCGTCGCGCTGTTTCTTCAGCGCATTGATCTCGCTGATCAGCGCCGCCTGAGCGGGCCATTCCATCGGCGTGACATGGTCCTTGACCTTGTCCCACACCGGCGCGGTTTCCCGCTCAAGCTCTTTCGACAGTCCGAACATTCCGTCCGCCATCTGATGCACTCCCTACTTATGCTCAAAGTTAGCATAAGTCGAAGGCGAATGTAGGCCGACTGTTGGGAAACGCAAGACCTCAGGCGATGAGCGCGCCTTCATGCGCCAGCAGCCAGCGCTTGCGCTCCAGCCCGCCCGCATAGCCCGTCAGTGTCCCGTTGGCGCCGATCACACGATGGCAGGGGACGATGACGGCGATGGGATTCTGACCGTTGGCCAAACCGGCGGCGCGGACAGCCTTCGGTGAGCCGATGGCGGCGGCGAGTTGGCCGTAGCTGCGGGTCTCTCCGATCGGGATGGCGCGCAGGGCGGCCCACACCGACTTCTGGAACTCGGTGCCGCCGGTCTTCACCGGCAAGGCGTCGAGCGCCCGGACATCCCCGTCGAAATAGGCCAGCACGGCCTTGCGCACCGGCTCGGGCGCGCGGCCGTCGGTGAGAATCGCGCCGGGGCTGTGGCGGGCAAGCAGGCGATGCATGCGCGGCTCGTAGCCGACGAAGTCCAACGCCCGCACAGCGCCCTCTGGCCCGGTGATCAGCAGCACCTCGCCGACCGGGGTGGTCAGGCGGTCGAGGGTCAGGGTCTCAGGCTGCGCGTTGCGCATCGTCGTTCTCCTTTGGATCGGCGCCGCAGATGCCGGCCATGGCCAGATGCAGCGCCCCATAGGCCCGCCATGGCCGCCAGCGTTCGGCGCGCAGTGTCAGGCTGTCGTCGTTCAGTCGGTCGTTCGGCGGCTCGGCGCCCTGGTCGATCCAGTCGCCCGGCAGGCGCAGGCCCGGCCGGGCGGCGAGCAACGGCGCCAGCACCGGATCGGTCGACAGGTCGCGGGCGATGGCCTCGGGGTCAGCGGACAGGTCGAAGACCCGGCGCACGCGGGCCAGCACGCCCGGCACCGCCTTCAGCTCGGCCGTCTCGACACAGACAGAGACGCGCCCCGGCCCGGCGGGCTCGACGCTGACCTGTCCCTCCGCGCCGTCGACGACGCGATCCAGCGGCCGGCGCCAGCATGCGCCTTCGACGGCGTCACCGCGGGCGGCCAGCGCCGCCATCATCGCGTCCCAGTCGTAGGGCGGGCGGTATGGCAGGCTGAGGATCACCCCGCCCTCGTGCGCCCGCTCGCCATGCCGGCGCAGGGCCGAGGGCGGGCGGTCGTACAGGGCCTGAAAGGTCTCATTGAAGCGACGGACGCTGCCGAACCCGGAGGCCAGCGCCACCTGGGCCATCGACAGGTCTGTCTGGTGGATCAGGGCCTTGGCCAGAAGCACACGCCGCGTCTGGGCCACGCTGACCGGAGCGGCGCCGAGATGCTGGCGGAACAGGCGGCGCAGGTGGCGCTCGCCGACGCCGAGACGGCTCGCAAGGGCGTCGACATCGCCGCCGTCCAGCGCGCCGGCCTCGATCAGGGTCAGGGCGCGGCTGACGGTATTGGAGGTGCCGCGCCATGCGCCCATGTCGGGCGCGGTCTCGGGGCGGCAGCGCAGGCAGGCGCGGAAGCCGGCTTCCTCGGCCGCGGCGGCGGTGACGACGAAGACCATATTCTCGCGCTTGGGCGTCCGCGCCGGACAGACCGGACGGCAGTAGATGCCCGTGGTCTTCACGCAGCCGAAGAACCGGCCGTCGAACCGCGCGTCGCGCGTCAGCACGGCGCGGTAGCAGGCCTCCTGATCGAGCTCGCTGGCGTTTTCCATGGCCGGACCATAGGTCGGGACACGGTCGAACGCTCGCGGTTTTCGGACATGGGCGTGGTGACGGACCCAGCCGGAAGGGATAGCCTCGGGAACAGTCTCATGGAGCGCAGATGCGGGCCTTGATCGCCATACTCCTGCTGTTGTTCGCGACCGCCGTCGGCGCCCTGGAGATTCTGGCGCTGATCGATCCCGTGGGTGCGAAGATGGCCGATGATGGGGACCCCTTCGGCGATCCGGCTCGTTCGTGGGTCTCCCATCCTGCATCCGCCGCGATGATTGTGGCGCCCGTGACCGGAGCCGTTCTTCTGTTGCGCGGGCGGAAAAAGGGGCTGATCGTCCTCCGCTAACCCGCCCTTCATCCCCGGCGGCCAGCATGGGCAGGCTGTTGTCGGGAGACTTGGATGCGTGTCATGGCTGCTGTGCTGGTCCTGGTCGGAGCACTGGCGGGATGCCAGCAGACCGGCCGCTGGAACGCCGCCGATCCGGTCCACTGCCTGACCATCTTCAGCCTGGCGAGCACCGGCGCTGCGGCATCTTCGGATACAGCACTGGCGAACGACATGAACGCGCGGATGCTGCGCCTCGTCCAGGCCAACGGCGGCGTGCCATGGCTTCAGCAGGTCACGCCCGAAAGCCAGCGCCTCGCCGCTGAGCTCGAAGCGGCGCCCGACAAGGAATTCGCCCGCAAACTGCTTGAGGACTGCATGGCCAGGCATTCAGCCTGACGCTCGCCCCTACAGCGGCCAGAACAACAGGATCAGCGGCGGCCCGGCCAGCAGAACCAGCAGGCTGAGCGGCGCGCCCAGCCTCGCATAGTCGCCGAAGCGATAGCCGCCCGGCCCCATCACAAGCGTATTGCACTGGTGGCCGATGGGGGTGAGGAAGTCGCAGGCTGCGCCGACGGCCACTGCCATCAGGAAGGCGTTGGGATTGTAGCCCAGCTGCGTCGCCAGACTGGCGCCGATGGGGGCCACGATCAGCACGGTGGCGGCATTGTTCAGGAAGGGCGTCACGGCCATCGAGGCCAGCATCAGTCCGCCGACCGCCAGAACGCCCGGCAGATAGGTGAAGGCCCCGCTGAGCCAGCGGGCGATCAGGTCGGCGCCGCCGGTCTGCTGGATGGCGTCCGAGACCGGGATCAGGGCGGCGATCAGGATCAGCAGTGGACCGTCCAGCGCCGCATAGGCCTCGCGCATCTTCAGTCCACCCAAGGCCACGATCACCACCGCCGCACCGAAGAAGGCGATGGCGACCGGCAGGACGCCGAAGCCGACCAGGGTCATGGCGATGGCCAGCACCACCGCCGGCAGGAAGCGCTTGCGCACGCTGCCGAGGCGGACGTCGCGCTCGGCCAGAGGCAGGAGATCCAGCGCCTGCAGCGCGCCCGGCAAACCCGCCTGCCCGCCCTGCAGCAGGATGACGTCGCCGGCTTGCAGCTTCGCCGAGCGGAGCTTCTGGGTCAGCTCATAGCCACTGCGGGACACGCCGATCAGGTTGACGCCGTGCTGGCCATACAGGTCGACCGCGCGCACGGACTGGCCGGACAGGGGCGAGTTGCGACCGATGACCGCCTCGACCACCTGCACCTCGTCGGTCGGCTGCATCAGGGCGACCGGGCGGTTCTCGCGGACCAGCTGCAGCCGGCTGGCGGCGAGGAAGGCCTCCAGCGCCGTGGGGCCGCCCTCGATCAGCAGGACGTCGCCGGCTTTGACCTTCACGTTTCCGCGCGGGGTCGTGGTGCGCTGGCCGTCGCGGATCAGGGCGAGGATGCGGACCTCCCCCTCCCCCATCTCCGTCAGCGCCTTGATGGTCGAGTTGGCGCTGACCCAGTCTTCGGGCGCGCGGGCCTCGGTGGCGTAGCCGTTGGCGGACAGGGCCTCGCCCATGCTGACCGCGCCCTTGCGGTCCTTCGGCAGCAGGCGATAGCCGAAGGCGAGGAAGATCAGGGCGATGGCCGTCAGGGCCAGACCGACCGGGGCGTAGTCGTACATGCCGAAGGGCGTGCCCAGCATGTCGTTGCGCACCTCGGCCACGATGATGTTGGGCGCGGTGCCGACGAGGGTCACCATGCCGCCGGCCATGGCGCCGAAGGCCATCGGCATCAGCAGGCGCGAGGGCGAGCTGCCGGTGCGGCGGCTGACCTGCAGGGCCACCGGCATCATGATGGCCAGCGCACCGACGTTCTTGGTCACCATCGACAGCAGGGTGACCGCGACGGTCAGGACCGGCGTCTGGCTGCGCTCGGTCTTCAGCAGAGGCAGGACACGCTTCAGCGCCATCTCGACGATGCCGGACCGGGCGAAGGCGGCGCTGACGACGAGGGCCGCGGCGATGATGACGGTGACGTCGTTGCGGAAGCCGTCGAAGGCGGCCTCGGCCGGGATCACGCCGATGGCCAGACCGAGGACAAGGGCGCCGAGCGCGATCAGGTCGTAACGGAAGCGCCCCCAGATGAAGGCGACGATCGTCAGTCCCACCAGCCCGAAGGCCAGCCCCTGCTGCAACGTCACGCCCACGCCTCGCGAAAAGCCCCCGCGGCCGGTGCGCCGCGGGGGCCTAACGCCCGAGCTTTCAGTTCGCTGCGTGCGCCCTGATCAGGCCTTGCCGGTCACCAGCCGGACCACCGCGCGCAGGACGCGCCATGCGGCGTGGAGGAAGCCGAAGACCACGATCAGCATCAGGATTCCGCCGACCGTCCACCAGCCGGTGTCGATCATCTCGCGCACCCGCCCGACGACGGCCTCGATGGTCGGCTCGTACACCACCGGCGACAGGGGCGAGGCGATCCAGAGCCAGGCGAACAGGGCGGCCTCGGCCAGGCCGAAACCGATGTCGCCCAAGGCCGTGAAACGAACGCCCTCTGGATGTGCGGCGCGGGTCAAGTCGAAGGCGATCCGCACCAGCAGGACCGCGATCACCGGCCAGTAGAGCAGCGTGTGCAGCTGACCGAGGATCTCGACATAGTCGACCCCGCCGACGACCGCGCCGAAGCTCTCGGGCGTGGTGTGGGTCAGGGGCAGCCAGCCGATCCACCACAGCAGCACGACCCCTGCGCCGACCGCGCTGGCCAGGGCGCGAACAGTCGGCGAGGTCGGCGCGCTGACGAACAGCTTGCTAGGCTCCCACTCGCCCGTCGCCCTTCCACGCGAAAGCGCTTCGAAATTCAGGCCGCCTCCAAACTCGAACAGGCTAAGATCCTGGACCCGCCACTCGCGCAGGAAACGCGGCTTGCTCTTCTGGCGCTCGATGATCAAGGCCGCGACGGTGGCGAAGCCGATCAGGATGATGCCGCTGTTGAAGACGCTGCGGAAGGCTTGTCCAACAGCCTGACCTGCCTCCACGTCACCGACAATGACCCGCACCACGATGCCCAGCAGGGCGATGGCGGTGATGGCGATCAACCCTGCCTTCACCCCGAAAATCCACCACGGGTACAGCTCTGGCCCGACCACATGCTGCGGGCCGGAACCATAGCGGGCCGCGACGATCAGCGGGTGTCCGACCTCGCGCAGGATCTCCTCCTGCTCGGCCGGAGTGAGGGGGCGGCCCAGCGCCTCCTCCTTTTGCTCGCAACGGCTCAGGATCATGTCGCGCAGCTCGGCGATGATATCGACCCGTTCGCTCTGCGGCAGCTGCGCGGCGACGGCGTTCAGGTAGCGATCAATCAGGTCCATCAGACTTCCCCTTGTCCCCGGATGTTCAAAGAATCTTGTCCAGCGAGGCGTTGATGCCCCGCCATTCATCGGTCAGGGCGGTCAGCATCGAGGCTCCACCCGCAGACAGGCGGTAGAAGCGCTTCTTCCGCTTCTCCTCCTCGCGCCATTCGCTTTCCAGCAGGCCTTGGCTCTCAAGCCGGCGCAGCAGCGGGTAGAGGGTGGATTCCTCCATCTCCAGCCCGTCCGCCGCCAAGGCCTGACGCAGGGTGTAGCCGTAGCGTTCAGTCCTGAGACAGGCGAGCACCGCCAGCACGAGCGAGCCGCGCCGCAGCTCCAGCCGCATGGATTCGAAGAGTTCCGCGTCGAGGCTCATGGCGCCTCCCTGTCCGCCACATAGTGTGTGACACACAGTGTATGGCGCATACTATGTGATGCCGTCAAGTCGGTCATCTGAGACGCGCTACGGTTCGCCCCCCATAAACACCATCGTTCGTCATCCTCGGGCTTGTCCCGAGGACCCATTTGACCGTCGCAAGAGCGATTGGGGCTCTTCAGATCGACCCGACGCGTCTCCTGATCATGGAGCAGAGGGCGCTGAACGATGGGTCCTCGGGACAAGCCCGAGGATGACGGACTGTAAGATAGCCGCACATACAGCCGATCATGTCGTCGTCGATCAGCCGGGCAAACAGGTCCGGACCCCTGCGTGGGGTCAGATCAGATCCGGGAACGGCAGCGGCCGACCGGCGGCCTGTGCGGCCGCGTTAGCGTTGGCCTGGGCGTTGCGAAGCGCGCCCGCGGCGGTGGCGATCTGAACCGGATCAGGCGTGTCGGCCGAGACCCACCGCGCATGCTCCGCGCGCCGGGTCTCCACCTCGGCCATGGCGGACACGTAAGTGGTGTCGGCCGCACTCCATGCCGGCCTCGGCGGTGTGACGCGCGCGGCCTCAGCCTGGATGCGGCTGGTCTCCGCTGTCATCTGCGCCACCCGCGCTTCTTCGATCGCCTTGCTGTTGCCGAGCGCATCCGTGATGCCGCGCACCACGCCGGTGACCGCCCGTCCGGGCAGGGCGAAGGCCGCCGCTCCGACGCTGGGTCGTTCGACATCGACGCTCGAAACCATGCCCGAGCGGAAATCCAGATCGGTCGTGTTGCGCACCAGATCCGCTCGTTCGACCGGGACCACCGTCAGGTGGCGGGCGCTGACGCCCGTAAAACCGAACCGTCGCGGACGATGGCCATCATTGGTGTCGATCACCAGCTCGCACGGTGTCGGCGTGGCGACGACGACGCCGGGGGCGGGCGTCGGCAGGTCCGAGCTCACCGGCTGCATGCAGTTGGCGGAGATCGTCAGGCCGTCATAATGCACGCCGCCTCTTTGCAACTCCGTGAGCGGGAAGCGTTCTGGCAGAAGCGGAGCTTTCGGCCGCTTGTTCGGGAAGGCCCGCGACGGATAACCAACGCGCTGAAGCAGGTGTCGGAGCGACGGCAGGTCCACGCAGTCCAGACGCTCATCCATACGGTCCATCTGGGCCTCCGGCGGCAGGGCGGCGATCCGGCATCGCTCTGCGGCGGTCGGCGGAGGGGGAGGAGGCGGCGGCGGAGCCACTGCCGCCAGCCCGGGAAACAGTTGGCTGAGCCAGTTGGACGATCCGCCACCTGGCGCCGCGACCGCGGCGGTGTATCCGAGAGAAACGTCAGGCACGACGCCAGCCACGCTGCTTCCGCTGACCGAGAAGCGGCCGATCAGCGTCGCCGTCTCAACGACCGCCGCGCCCGCCTGATCGTCGGCCGAGGCCGTGATGGACGTCAGCAGCCCATCGGGGCTGGTCTCGATGGTGAGGGTGTCATTGGACATCATCCCGCCGTCCAGCCGCAGGCCGAACAGCAGTTGAGGCGACGGGCGGACGTATGAAAGCGCCTCCAGTCTCGGCTGTTCGACAGGGCATCGCTCGTCGACGCGCTCCTCCGCCCGAAGCGCGACCGCCTCGGCGGCTCGGGCGGCGTTGGCGAGCCCGGACAGGGTGCGCAGTCGCGCCAACGTCGTCCGCTTCTGCAGCTCCGTCAGGCTTGGGGGCGACGCTTCGGCCAGACGGGACAGAATGTCGGCCGCGTCGGTTCGGGCCCGATCATACGGCGTCCACGCCTCGTCGTAGCTGGCGCGGGCGGCGTCGTAGGTGGCCAATGCGTCGGCGCAGGCCTCAGGCAAGGTCGCGGCGCCGCCGTAGGGCTGTCGGCGAATTTCAATGTCGGTGACGCCGATGGCGTAGGTGGCCAGAGCGCCATCCGCCGCCTCGCGCCGCAGGTCCACGCTGGTCAACATCGGCGTCGAACAGGCGCCGCACATCAGAACGCCCGTCAGGGCGAATGCTCGCAGTTTCATCGTCGCTCCCCCAAGCCAGATCAGATAGCAATGGTCGCCGAAGGGGAATCTCGCAACCGGAAAGTGTGCAGTTTCGTCGCAAAGGCGACAATGCCATCCGGCTGTACGTCACAGAGCCGTTCAGAGGCGCGCGTTTCATCGCACTGGACAACCTCCCGTTCCGGGTGTGTCCTGACGAGTCCGGTGCAAGAAAAACAACGAGCCGGGACGAGTGAGGAAACATGTCAAACCGACCGAGCCATATCCGGCTCAACTCCCACCCCGGCGCGGGGACGGCCTCGCGCTATCCGATCCACTGGGGCGCAGCGACGGCCCGCGAGCGGGGGCCGGTGATCGGCACCGTCAACGCGGGCGCCGACCGAAACGCCATCGGCGCCCACGGCGGCGCCTATTCCGTCTATCGCGCGCTGGCAGTGTCGTCCGGCGCGATGAGCGCGACCAACCGGCCGGACCTGACCAACACCGCCCCGACCGCAGAGATGGGTCCGTTCCCGCAGTGGACCGACCCCGGCAAGATCGTCTCGCTGGACCCCTGGGGCGCGCGCGTGGCCGAGGACTTCGCCGACGAACTGCGCGACGGCGTCGATATCCGCCCGACGATCGCGGTGACCAAGGCCCGCCTGCAACTGGGCGAAATCAACGAGGCGATCGCCGCCGGGCGCATCAAGGTGGACGGCCAGATCGTGCACGACACCGGCGACGTCGCCGTGACCAAGGCGGCGATCGATCCGGTCTGGTATCTGCCGGGCATCGCCGAGCGCTTCGGCGTCAGCGAGACCGCCCTGCGCCGGACGCTGTTCGAGCAGACCGGCGGCATGTACGCCGACCTGGTCACCCGACCGGACATCAAGGTGTTCCTGCCGCCCATCGGGGGCATCACCCTGTACATCTTCGGCGACCCCGCAGCGATCGCCGACCCGGCGCGGCGGCTGACCTGCCGGGTGCATGACGAGTGCAACGGCTCGGACGTTTTCGGCTCGGACATCTGCACCTGCCGCCCCTATCTGACGCACGGGATCGAGGAGTGCGTGCAGGAGGCGCAGAGCGGCGGGGCCGGCCTCATCGTCTATAACCGCAAGGAGGGCCGGGCTCTGGGCGAGGTGACGAAATTTCTCGTCTACAACGCCCGCAAGCGCCAGCCGGGCGGCGACCAGGCCGCCACCTATTTCGAGCGCACCGAATGCGTGGCCGGGGTACAGGACGCACGGTTCCAGCAGCTGATGCCGGACATCCTGCACTGGCTGGGCATCACAAAGATCGACCGCTTCGTCTCCATGTCGAACATGAAGCACGACGCCATCACCGGCGGCGGCATCGAGATCGGGGAGCGGGTGCCGATCCCCGACTATCTGATCCCGCCGGACGCCTCGGTGGAGATGGAGGCCAAGAAGGCCGCCGGCTACTTCACGCCCGAGGGCGCCAAGTCGGCCGACGAACTGACCCGCGTGGTGGGCCGCGATCTTGAGCAGTTCTGAGACGGAGCAGGCCAAGGGCCTGCTGAACCCCGCCGCCGTCCGCGAACGGGCGCACGAGATGCTGGCCATCGGGCTGGCGGACGGACTTGAGCACTGGAAGGTCGATCTGGATCGCCTGCCCGAGACGGCGCGGTATGTGGCTGCGGTGATCCGCGACCAGTATCCGACGCTGGCAGTGCCCTTCCACGCGCGGTGGCGGCACTTGGCCGTCGACGGGATGGATCTGTGGGGGCCGACCGCGGACCGGATCGACTGGCCGGACGCAGCGACGCGGGCACGGACCGAGTTCGATCTGGCCATCGTGTCGGTGCTGCTGGACGCGGGCTCCGGCCCCGGCTGGGCCTATGCCGACGCCGGGACCGGCCGGACGCTGACGCGGTCCGAGGGTCTGGCAATCGCCTCGCTGCGCATGTTCGAGGCCGGCGCCTTCTCCGCGACGGACGGTGATCCGCTGCGGGTCGACGCCGGGGCGCTGGCCCGCCTGTCGGCGGACGATCTGGCGGCCGGCTTCCAGGTTTCAGCGGACAATCCGCTGGTCGGGCTGGAGGGACGCGCGGCCCTGTTGAGACGCCTCGGCGACCAATGCCTGAAGCGGGCCGATCTGTTCGCGAGCAAGGACACGGCGCGGCCCGGCGGTCTGGCGGATGTTCTGATCGCGCGGGCAGAGGGCGGCCGCCTCCCCGCCCCCGCCATCCTCGAACTACTGCTCGAGGCGCTGGGGCCGGTCTGGCAGGATCGGTTGTCGCTGGGCGGCATCGATCTGGGCGATTGCTGGCGACACCCGGCGATGAAGCGGGGCGACGCCACCGACGGCCTCGTGCCGATCCATAAACTGTCCCAGTGGCTGAGCTATTCGCTGGTCGAGCCGCTGCAGCGCGCGGGGCTTCAGGTCATCGACCTGGACGGGCTGACGGGGCTGGCGGAATACCGCAACGGCGGCCTGTTCACTGACCTCGGCGTTCTGACGTTGAAGGACCCGGCCGATGCGCAGAAGCCTTGGCCCGTGTCCGATCCGCTGGTGGTCGGCTGGCGCGCCATGACGGTGGCCCTGCTGGACCGGATCGCGCCGATAGTGCGGGCCGAGCTGGGCGTGACGGCCGAGGCCATGCCTCTGGCCAGCGTGCTGGAGGGCGGCACATGGGCCGCCGGGCGTCGCGCCGCCGCCGAGCGCCGACCGGGCGGTGGACCGCCCCTGACCATCGTTTCAGACGGGACCGTATTCTGATGGCCGCTTTCAGGATGGACGGCGTGACCGTCGTGGATCACCCGCTGGTCGCCCACAAGCTGTCGATCATGCGGGCGAAGGAGACCTCGACCGCGCGGTTCCGGCAGCTGCTGCGCGAGATTTCGACCCTGCTCTGTTACGAGGTGACCCGCGACCTGCCGCTGGAGCCCTACCCGGTCGAGACGCCGGTCGGTCCGACCACCGGCCAGAAGATCGAGGGCAAGAAACTGGTCTTCGTGCCGATCCTGCGGGCCGGGCTGGGGCTGGTCGAGGGCATGCTGGACCTCGTCCCCTCCGCCCGCGTCGGCCACGTCGGCCTGTACCGCGAGCCCGAGACCCTGGATGCGGTCGAGTACTACTTCCGCGCCCCGGAGGACGTCGCCGACCGCCTGTGCGTGGTCATCGACCCCATGCTGGCCACGGCCAATACGGCGGTGGCCGCGATCGAGCGGTTGAAGGAGCGCGGCGTGACCAACCTGCGCTTCGTCTGCCTTGTCGCCTCGCCCGAGGGACTGGAGCGCCTGCGCGGCTGGCACCCGGACGTTCCGGTCTGGGCCGCCGCCGTGGACGAGCGCCTGAACGACCACGGCTACATCGTCCCGGGCCTCGGCGATGCCGGCGACCGGCTGTTCGGGACGCGGTAGGCGGGTCGGGGCGGCGACCTAGTTCACCGCCCTGACGTTGTCGCTCGAGTTGCGGTCGATCCACTTGTTGTAGGGATCGACGCCCGCGAAGGCCGGCTTGTCGGCCGTCACGAAGCGGAGCGTCTGCGTGCCGCTGCGGATGGCCCGGCGCTCGAAGAGGACGACGTCGTCCCGGTCGAAGGCGCCGACGCCCGGCTCGGACGAGAACAGGCCCAAGTCGATGGTCTCGGCCAGCGGAGCCTCGGTCTCCTCGCCCTTGCCGTCGGCGTACAGCTTCTTCGCTTCAATGGTGACGGTGACATCCCAGCGACCGTCGGCGCGGCGGGTCGCCGTCGTGCCCGTGGTGCGCAGGTCGTAGATCGTCACCCTCGCGAACAGGTCGTCGATCAGACCCTGCTTGTCCGCCGGAGCCTCGGCCTTCAGCGCCGCGACCAGATCGGTCGAGCGCGGATAGGGCGCGCCGCGGAAGGCGTACTGCTGCAGCACCCGACGCAGGGCGCGGTTGACCACGTCCTCGCCCAGCTGGTCGCGCAGCAGGTACATCACCAGTCCGCCCTTCTGGTAGTAGATGTACGGCTGGCTCTCGACCCGCATCAGGGGCATTTCCTCGAGCCGTTCCGTGCCGCGCGAACGCAGGTAGGTGTCGAGCTCGCGCTTGAGGAACTGCCGGATCTTGTCCGGCCCGTACGTCTTCTCCATCACCATCAGCGCCGAGTACTGGGCCAGCGTTTCGGACAGCACGGCCGCGCCCTGCACATCGGCGCCGACGACCTGGTGCGCCCACCACTGGTGAGCGAACTCGTGGGCGGCGACGTAGGTGACGAAGTCGATCTTGTCCGGCTTGGACAGGTCGGTGATGAAGCCCAGCCCTTCGGACCAGGCGAAGGTGTTGGGATAGGACTGGGCGAACGAAGCGTAGTCAGGGAACTCGGTGATCCGCGCCTGATCGAACTGGTAGCGGCTGAAGTTGGTCTGGAAATAATCCAGCGACGCGGCCAGGGCGTCGAGCATGCGCGGCACGTTGCGGTCGTGACGGGCGTCGTGGAAGACCACCATCTCGACGCCGTCGTGCATGCGGCGGCTTTCGACGTAGCGGGCAGACTGCACCGAGAAGAAGTTCAGCACCGGCGTACGGGTGACGAAGCGCACCGTGCGGCGACCATCGCGGGTCTGGTCCGACACCTTGGTTCCCGGCGCGACCGGCGTCTGGTCGGCCTCGGTCGTGACGGTGATGTCGGCCGTGACCCAGTCGGCGCCGATGTAGTTGCGGCCCAGCCCCTTGGGATCGTCCAGATCCAGCGGACGCAGCTCGGCCGGCAGGCCCCGCTTGCGACGCTGGGTGCGGTCGCCGAGCAGCCCCATGCGGCTCATGCCGATCATCGGCGCGAACTCCATGTTGTTCACGAAGGTGCCGTTGTCGACGAGACGCGTGGTGTTGCCGCTGTCCTTGAAGCCGCGCTGGGTCATGACGCTTTCGAACGTCACGGCGCGGCGCTCGCCCGGCTGCATCGGCGTGGCGAAGCGGTAGATGCGGTAGTCGAACTCGGGCCACTCGCGAGCCAGGGTCGCGCCCTGGACCTGCAGGCTGCGGATCTCAAGATCGTCGGTCCAGCGCAGGTGCACCTCGTTCAACGGCTCCGCCGTGCGGTTCTCCAACGTGATGGTCCCGCGGGTGGTCAGCATCGGCGTGTGCGGCTGCAGGTCCATGACCAGTTGCAGGTGCGCCGCCGACGGCTGGGGCGTGGCTTCGTAGCGCAGCAGGGCGCGCTCGTAGGCGGCCTGCTCGTCGCGCTGTGCGTTCGAGGTCTGATACTCATTCCAGACGTTGGTGTTCGTATAAATGTACCCACCCAGACCGGCGAAGGCCGCGATAGCCCCTGCCCCGATCAGGCCCGCCGGCCCCTTCATCCGCGACGGGAAGCGCGCGAGGCGCGGCTTCAGCCGGGTCTCGGTCCCACGCCGCCACAGGCCGTAGACGACGACCAGCAGGATGACCGCGAAGGCCGACCAGTAGGCGTTGGTCCACATGGCGAAGGTGGCGAAGTCGCCCAGACCGTTCATGTCCGACAACGGCATGCCGACGCCGCCGCTGTACATGTAGAGCACATGGTTGAAGCCCATGACGCCCAGGGCGATCCGGCCGATCATGTAGACGACCATGACGGCCCAGCCGACAAACTTGTTGGGGCTGAGCGCCTGGACGAAGATCGCGAGGATGGCCAGCATCGTCATGTCGATCGCGCCGGGCAGGACGTACCAGTAGAGGTACTTGCCGATCTCGAACTCGTAGTAGCCGTGAATGGCCTGGACGATGATGCCCGCGACCACCGACGCGAGGATGGTCGAGACCAGCACCAGCGACAGGGCGAAGACCTTGGGCAGCATCAGCACCCAGTCCGGCGTCGAGGTGGCGTCGATGATCTCGTGGATCTTCCGCTCGCGGTCGCGCCAGACCATCTCGCCCGAGTAGTATATGGCGATGATCATCAGGATCAGGCCGAAGGCCCCGGTCAGGGCGGTGATGACCACGCGAGTGACCAGCACCACGGGCGCGCCGTACAGCTGATCGGTCAGCATAAGCACCATGACGGCGAACATCACGGCCAGCACGACCAGAATGCCGTAGGCGAAGCTGCGGAAGACCAGCCCCATTTCAAAGCCGGTCAGGGCGACGAGGCGGGCCCAGACGGCCTTGAAGCCATAGGTCGGCGCGGGCAGCGAGCCGGCGACGAAGGCCTTGGCCGGATTGGCGGCGGCCTCGGCGCGCTGGCGGTCCAGACGGGTCGCCTTGAAGCCGCGGGCCGAGCGGCGGAACAGCACGAGGGCGAGACCGAGGATGGCCGCGCCGATGCCGATCCAGAACAACCGGGTCCAGAGGAAGACGCCCTCCAGCGGAACGTTCAGCGTGTTGCGCTCGGCCGGGGTCCAGTAGCGCGTCACCTCGGTGTAGGCGGCGGCGCCGAACGGATCGACCCAGGCGTAGAGCGTCTCGAACTCGGGCTTGGAACCGAGGATGGACGTCGCGGCGGTGTAGAGAATGAAGACCGCGATCACGCCGACATAGGTCGCCATCATCGAGCGGAAGACAGTGGCCAGGGTGAAGAAGATCGCCGAGATCACGAACAGGCCCGGCACCCCGATCACGAACACGGCGAACAGATAGTCCTGGATGCGGACCGGCCCGAGAGTCTCAGGATCGACGCCCGGCATCATCGTGCCGGCGAGATGGCCCAGCTGGGCGATGACCGCCGTCAGCACCAGCGCGAGGAAGGCGCCGGTGAAGCGGCCGTACAGATAGCCCGCGCGACTGATCGGCGTGCTCATCATGATGGGGCCGAAGCCGGTGGAGTAGTCGCGCGTGACGACGTTGGCGACCACCGCGGCGGAGGCCAGCATGAAGATCAGGCTGAGGATGAACTGCAGCCCGGCCAGCGCGTACGGAGAGTTCACATGGACGTTGCCGCCGGAGTTGATGGCGAGTGTGTCGCTGAAGGCGGCGACAGAGAAGCTGATCAGGACGAACAGGATGCTGATGACCCAGAACGCCGGCTGGCGGATCTGGTACTTCAGCTCGAAGGCGGCGATGTGGGCGAACATTCCTGCGCCCCTCAGCCGGCCTTGCGGGCGGCCGACACCGCGGCGAGGTAGACGTCTTCCAGATTGGTGCGGCTGGTCTCGAAACCGGCGCCTGGCGAGGCGTCGGCGAGGATGGTGACGACCACCTTGTCCTCGACCGAGCGGGTGGCGATGACCCGGTGCGCGGCCTGCAGGTCGGCGACCTGATCGCGAGCGACGGCGCCACGCCAGATGCGACCGTCCATCTGGCGGATCAGGTCATTGGGCGCGCCTTCCAGCTGCACCTGACCGCCGGCCAGCATGGCCATGCGCGGGCACAGGTCGGTGACGTCCTCGACGATGTGGGTCGACAGGATGACGACGACGCTCTCGCCCACCTCGGCCAGCAGGTTGAGGAAGCGGTTTCGCTCCTGCGGGTCGAGGCCGGCTGTCGGCTCGTCGACGATGATCAGTTGCGGGTTGCCGATCAGGGCCTGGGCGATGCCGAAGCGCTGACGCATGCCGCCCGAGAAGCCGGCCAGGGCCTTGCCGCGCACCGGCCACAGGTTGACCTGGTTCAGCAGCGCCTCGACCGTCTCCTTGCGCTCTTTCCCGTTGGCGATGCCCTTGAGCACCGCCATGTGGTTGAGCATGTCGTAGGCCGAGACACGCGGGTAGACGCCGAAGTCCTGCGGCAGATAGCCCAGCACGCGGCGCAGCTGGTCCGGCGTCTTGATGACATCGATGTCGCCGAAGCGGATCGAACCCGAGGTCGGAGTCTGTAGCGTCGCGATCGAGCGCATCAGCGTCGACTTGCCCGCGCCGTTGGGGCCCAGCAGGCCGAACATCCCCTTGGGGATATTCAACGTGACGTCGTCAAGCGCCCGGGTCCCGTTGCCATAAACATGGGTCAGGTTCTCGATCGTCAGCATAAGCGCCCCCTACGGTAATCCGGTTACCGTGTGAGCCGCGATCATGACGGGCAAGTTAAACTTGGGTCACAAAGCTGACTTGGCTCTCAACCGGAAGGCGTGGAGCAGCGGTTCGGTATAGCCGTTAGGCTGGTCCACGCCCTCGAACACGAGGGCGCGGGCCGCCTGGAAGGCGAGGCTGTTGTCGGGGTCCGTCGCCATGGGGCGGTAGGCCGGATCGCCGGCGTTCTGGCCATCCACCTTCGCCGCCATGCGCAACAGCGCCGCCTCGACCTCCTCGCGGGTGCAGACGCCGTGCAGCAGCCAGTTGGCCATGTGCTGGGACGAGATGCGCAGGGTCGCCCGATCCTCCATCAGGCCGATGTCATGGATATCCGGCACCTTGGAGCAACCGACGCCCTGATCGATCCAGCGCACGACGTAGCCGAGCAGGCCCTGCGCGTTGTTGTCCAGCTCCTCGCGAACCTCCGCCTCGCTCCAGTTCCACCCCTCGGCCAGCGGCATGGTCAGCAGGGCTTCAAGATCCGGGATCGGACGCGCCGCGATCTCGGCGCGCAGGGCGAAGACGTCGGTCTGGTGATAGTGGAGCGCATGGAGGACGGCGGCTGTCGGCGACGGCACCCACGCCGTGTTGGCGCCCGTCTTCGGATGTCCGGCCTTCTGCTCCAGCATGTCGGCCATGCGATCCGGCGCGGCCCACATGCCCTTGCCGATCTGGCCCTTGCCGGACAGGCCGTGCTTCAGGCCCAGCGCGACGTTGCGCGCCTCATAGGCGGCGATCCAGGGCTGGCTCTTCATATCCGCCTTGCGGATCACCGGGCCCGCGCGCATCGCCGTGTGGATCTCGTCGCCGGTGCGGTCGAGGAAGCCGGTGTTGATGAAGACCAGCCGGTGCGCGACCTCGTACATGCAGGCCGCGAGGTTGGCCGAGGTGCGACGCTCCTCGTCCATCAGCCCGACCTTCAGGGTCCAGCGATCGAGGAACAGCATGTCCTCGACCCTCTCGAACAGATCATTGGTCAGGCCCGCCTCGTCGGGGCCGTGCATCTTGGGTTTGACGATGTAGATCGAGCCGCGATCCTCTTTCGGACGGCTGTTGCGGAAGCGTCCCTTGCCCAGCACGTCGATGGCGCCGATTGCTGCGGTGACCAAGGCGTCCAGCACGCCCTCTGGCGCCTCCGATCCGTCTGGCAGGAGGACCGCCGGCGTCGTCATCAGATGCCCGACGTTGCGCACGAACAGGAGGGAGCGGCCCGGCAGAGTCAGGGTCGACCCGTCCGACGCCGTGTACGCGCGGTCCGGCGCCAGGGTCCGCGTCAGGGTCTCGCCGCCCTTGACGAAGGTCTCACTGAGATCGCCGCGCATCAGGCCCAGCCAGTTGCGATAGCCGGCCACCTTGTCGGCGGCATCGACGGCCGCGACCGAGTCCTCCAGATCGACGATGGTCGACAGGGCGGCTTCCAGCACGACGTCGGACAGGCCGGCCGGATGGGCGGACCCGATGGGGCTGGAACGGTCGATGACCAGCTCGATATGCAGGCCGTTGTGCTTCAGCAGGACCGCCTCTGGCGCCTCTGCCGCGCCGCGCCAGCCGGCAAGCTGACCGGGGTCGGCGAGCGCCGGCGAAAGGCGGCCATCCTCGATCGCATAGGTCTTCGCGTCGGCATGGCTGCCGGACGCCAGCGGCACGGCCTCGTCGAGGACCGCGGCGGCGCGGGCAACGACGCGGGCGCCGCGCGCGGCATCATAGGGTCCCGGCGGCGGCAGGTCGCCCAGCGCGTCCGTGCCGTAGAAGGCGTCGTACAGACTGCCCCAGCGGGCGTTGGCGGCGTTCAGGACGAAGCGGGCGTTCAGCGCCGGCACCACCAGTTGCGGCCCGGCCATGGTCGCGATCTCGTCGTCGACGTCATAGGTCCATATCCGGAAGTCCGGCGGCTCGGGCTTCAGATAGCCGATGGTGCGCAGGAAGGCGGCGGTGGCCTTCGCGTCCTGCGGACGACCTTCACGCGCGATATTCCAGGCGTCGATCTCGACCTGCAGCCGATCGCGTTCGGCCAGCATGGCGCGACAGCCGTGAGCGCCGTCCTCCAGCAGCCGGGCAGCGTCCTGCCAGAACCTGTCGACATCCAGACCGATGACCGGAAGCACTTCTTCCTCGAGGAAGGCGGCCAGTTCCATGGCGACCTGCAATCCCGCGCGCGGCGTCATCGACATCAAGGCGTCTCCTCAAGGGCAGGCTGTAACATTCCGTGATGACGCCGGGTAAGTCGAGGCCGATTTCGCATTTGCGGCGCCGACCATCGTCGAGGGCGAAAACCTCTGTCATGGTGCCGGGATGGCGATGCGACCGACGATCATCCGACTGCACTGGCCGCTGGGGCTGCTGGCGATGATCGCCGCGTCCAGCGCCTTCTGGTCGGTGGGCGGCGACTGGACCTCGCGACTGGTGCTGGGCTGGGACGCGGGCGTCGCGGTCTTCCTGATCGGTACGTTGATGCTGGTGATCCGTCACAATACGCCGGACCGCATCCGCGCCCGCGCGGCGGCGCTGGATGAGGCCGGACCCGCCATCCTGCCGCTGGCCCTGATCGCGGCGGCGGCCAGCGTGATCGGCGTGGTCGGCGAGGCGGCGCAGGCTCACAGCGGTTCGGGCCCCGCGCCCGAAGCCATCCTCGCACTCGTCACCGTGGCCCTGTCCTGGCTGTTCGTGCATGCGATCTTCGCCCTGCATTACGCACATGCCTTCTACAGCGCGGGCGAGGACGGCGAGGACCGGGGCGGCCTGCTGTTCCCCGGCGATCAGCCGCCGGACTACTGGGACTTCCTGCACTTCGCCCTGATCATCGGCGTGGCATCGCAGACGGCGGACGTGCAGATCGCCGACAAGGGCCTGCGCCGGCTCTCGACCGTGCACAGCGTGACGGCCTTCGTGTTCAACACCGTCATTCTGGCGCTGGCGGTCAACCTGGCGGTCGGGCTGCTCGGCTAGCGGGCGTCATAGGCGGCGCGGGCGGTCTCGATGCGGTCGATGTTGGCCTCGGCCCATGTCCAGACCCCGCAGAAAGCCTGGGCAAGGGTAACGCCCAGATCGGTCAGCCGGTACTCGACCTTCGGCGGGATCACCGGATGTACCGTCCGGATCACCAGCCCGTCGCGCTCCATCGCCCGCAGGGTCTGGGTCAGCATCTTCTGGCTTATGTCGCCGACCAGTTCGCCCACGCGGGTGAACCGGGTCTCGCCATGCTCGGCCAGAACCTCGAGCACCAGCATGGTCCACTTGTCCGCGACCCGGCCGATGACCTCGTTGACCAAGGCCTCCACCCGCGGATCGGCCAGTTCTCCGGTCTCGGGATGCGCAATTCTGGCTGGCGGAACGGCCGTCATTTCCAAATCTTTCTTCCGGGTAAGTATGGAGACTTCCGGTGCCTACTTTCCAATGGAGAGTGACCGTCATACCTGACTGCCAGCGCGATTGCACGCGCATCGAACAGGAGCCCCCGAGCATGAACATCACCGGCAACACAATCCTGATCACCGGCGGCGGCACGGGCATTGGCCGGGCGCTGGCGGAGGCGCTGCACGCGCGCGGCAACCACGTCATCATCACCGGCCGTCGCGAGGGGCCGCTGAAGGAGGTCGCCGACGCCAACCCCGGCATGGCCTGGGCCACGCTGGACGTCGCCGACGCCGGCGCGATCACGGCCTTCGCCGCGCGGGTCATGAAGGACCACCCCGCCCTGAACGTCGTCATCAACAACGCCGGCATCATGCAGGCTGAGGACCTGACGGCCGAGCCCTTCTCGCTGGACACGGCCGAGACGACCATCACGACCAACCTGCTGGGGCCGATCCGCCTGACCATGGCCCTGCTGCCGCATCTGCGGGCGCAGGCGGCCTCGACCCTGATCACTGTCACCTCGGGTCTGGCCTTCATCCCGCTGGTCGCGACCCCGACGTACAATGCAACCAAGGCGGCGATCCATTCGTGGACGCAGTCGCTGCGGACCCAGCTGTCGGGCACGTCAGTCGAGGTGCTGGAGCTGGCCCCGCCCGCCGTCGCCACCGACCTGATGCCGGGCCATGCCGAAAACCCGAACTCCATGCCGCTGGCCGACTACACAGCCGAGGTCATCGGTCTGATCGAGAGCTGCGCCACCCCGCGCGGCGAGATCCTGGTGGAGCGGGTCAAGCCGCTGCGCTTCGCCGAGGCGAACGGCTACGAGGCCGTCTACGGCATGTTGAACGGGTCACACTGAGTCACGGATCGAGGCGGCGGAGCCCCCGCCGCCTTGACTTGGCCACCTTTGACGCCCATCTCGCGCTGCATCGCACAATCGCGATTTCCGGCGTCTCCAGCGCGTGTGGGTCTTCAAGCCTGAAGATCTGTCTGTAGAAGCCGCCGGCCCTCAAAATCATTTCGCTGCCCGGACACGCGGGGTAGCGCCCGATCCACCCCGACGGCTTCACGCAGAAGCTCTATCGGGACTGGCGGCGCGCGGCCCCTCTGGCGTTGAGCCACGGCTGTATGCGTGTCGCCGCATGCGAAAGAAAACGCTCCGTGAGCAACACAACCTTCGACTCCATGGGCCTGAATCCGGCCCTGCTGCAGGCGCTGACCTCGGAAGGCTATACGAAGCCGACCCCGATCCAGGCACAGGCCATTCCGTCGGTCATGACCGGCAAGGACCTGCTGGGCATCGCCCAGACCGGCACCGGCAAGACCGCCGCCTTCGCCCTGCCGATCCTGCACCGCCTGGCCGCCAACCGCGTCGCCCCCGTGCCGCGCACCACGCGCTGCCTGGTGCTGTCGCCGACTCGCGAACTGGCCACCCAGATCGGCGAAAGCTTCAAGGCCTATGGCAAACACCTCGGCTTCCGCGTCGCCGTGATCTTCGGCGGCGTGAAGTACGGCGGGCAGGAACGCTCGCTGAACCAGGGCCTCGACATCCTGGTCGCGGCCCCGGGCCGCCTGCTGGACCACATCCAGCAGAAGAACCTCGACCTGTCGGCCACCGAAATCTTCGTGCTGGACGAGGCCGACCAGATGCTGGACCTCGGCTTCATCAAGCCGATCCGCCAGATCGTCAGCCGCATACCGGCCAAGCGCCAGAACCTGTTCTTCTCGGCCACCATGCCGTCGGAGATCGGCAAGCTGGCCGGCGAGTTGCTGAAGGACCCGGTCAAGGTGCAGGTGACCCCGCAATCGACCACCGTCGAGCGCATCAACCAGTCGGTCGTCCACATCGAGCAGGGCCGCAAGCGCGCCCTGCTGACCGAGATGTTCAGCGATCCCGAGTACACGCGCTGCCTGGTCTTCACCAAGACCAAGCACGGCGCCGACAAGGTCGCGGCCTATCTGGAAGCCGGCGGTGTCGAGGCCGGCGCCATCCACGGCAACAAGAGCCAGCCGCAGCGTGAACGCACCCTCGCCGCCTTCAAGGCCGGCAAGCTGCGCGTGCTGGTCGCGACCGACATCGCCGCCCGCGGCATCGACGTGGACGGCGTCTCGCACGTCGTGAACTTCGAACTGCCCTTCGTGCCGGAAGCCTATGTCCACCGCATCGGCCGGACGGCCCGCGCAGGCAAGGACGGCTCGGCCGTCAGCTTCGTCGCCGGCGACGAGATGAAGCTGCTGAAGGACATCGAGAAGGTCACCCGCCAGAAGATCCCGTCGACCGACCGTCGCAACGACAAGTCGCTGGCCCTGCTGGACCAGTCGATCATGGCCTCGGGCGTGAAGTCCAAGGCCTCGATGCCCGATGACGGCCGCGGCGATCGCCAGCAGCAGCGCGGTCCTCGCAACCCGCGTCGCGACGGCATCAAGCTGGAAGGCGGCGGGCAACCGCATCGCGTCCGCAAGGGCCGGGCCGCCGATGCCCGTCCGACGCCGGAACGCGCCTTCGATCCGATGGCCCGCGATCGCGGTCGCCAGACCCACAACGACCCGCGCCACGTCAGCGCGCCGGCCGCCGAGGGCAAGCCGGTCGGTGAAATGAAGCGCCGCCCGCGTCGCCGCAAGCCGTCCAACGGCGGCAAGGGCTACGCAGCCAAGGCCTGATCAGCAGGGCGTCGTCTTTCGGGACGACGCCCTTTCTGCATTCAGGACTGGCGACACAGCCGCATCCAGGTCGAGCGCCAGGCCCGCGCGCCGCCGGGATAGGCCTTCTTCTCGGCCGCGTTCGACCGCGGCTCGATGCCGACGTCGCCGCCCTTGACGTAGAAACGCTGGAAGCCGGTATAGCGGCCCGACGCGTTACGGCCCTCGACGTCGCCGCACACCGTCGGGCGCGGCGAGCCGGCATCCTCGACCCGCACGCGGATGAAGCGGACTGACGACGGGTTGTGCAGATGAGACTTCAGCACTGCCTTGGCGCGGGCGATGGCCTGCTCTTCCGTCGGCGGGCCGGCGTTCTGGTCACAGGCGGCCACGAGGAGGCCAGCAGTGAGAATGAGGGCAAGGCGCATGACGATCTCCGATGCTGCGCCTCGTTATGAAACCGCGTGCCGAAGGCTCAACGCCGGCTCGCGACCGGTCGCCATCGAAGCGCGACCGAACGCCCGACTTGAGATCAAACCACCTGCTGCACAGACGAAAAAGCCCGCCGGAGGACCGGCGGGCGCTTCGATATTCGCGTGTCTGAAGGATCAGGCGGCGGCGGAGGCCGGCTGCGAACCTTCGGCCGGGTCGCGCAAGACGTAGCCACGGCCCCAGACGGTTTCGATGTAGTGCTTGCCGCCCGCGGCCGTCGCCAGCTTCTTGCGCAGCTTGCAGATAAAGACGTCGATGATCTTCAGCTCGGGCTCGTCCATGCCGCCGTACAGGTGGTTCAGGAACATTTCCTTGGTCAGGGTCGTACCCTTGCGGAGCGAGAGCAGCTCCAGCATCTGGTATTCCTTGCCCGTCAGATGGACGCGGTGGCCATTCACTTCCACCGTCTTGGCATCCAGGTTCACCGCGATCTCGCCGGTGTGGATGATCGCCTGGGCGTGGCCTTTCGACCGACGGACCACGGCGTGGGTGCGGGCGATCAGCTCGTCCTTGTGGAACGGCTTGGTCATGTAGTCGTCGGCGCCGCCGCCGAAGGTCTTCACCTTCGTTTCGATCTCGCTGGTGCCCGACAGGATCATGACCGGCGTGTTGACCTTGCCGACGCGCAGTTGGCGCAGCACTTCAAGACCGTTCATGTCCGGCAGGTTCAGGTCGAGGAGGATCAGGTCGTAGTCGTAGATCTTGCCGAGATCGATGCCCTCTTCGCCGAGGTCAGTCGTATAGACGTTGAAGCCTTCCGACTTGAGCATCAGTTCGATGCTCTGCGCGGTCGCGTGATCGTCTTCGATAAGCAGGACGCGCATTCATGCCCCTCCAGGCAAAGCTTGGCTTTAGACGTAACTGTCCCGTTTCCGGGTAACCTTGTTCGAACGTTAACCCCTCAAAACCTTAAGAAGGGTTAATGCGATTGGTTAATGACGAATCTAGGCTGATTTGCGAATCGCCGTCGAGAGTCCCGAGTCAAGACGACGAAAATTTCTCAAGACCGGAGATGGTACGACCGTTTTCGACGCATCATGGGATCATATTCCTATCCTCGATCGCAGGCGATCAACGACCTGCGACGCATGAGGAGACGGATGATGGACGAGAATTATCGGGCGCCGGCTCACAACCGGGATCGCATCCTGGCTGGCCTGGCCCTGCAGATCATCGCGACGGTGACAGGGATTTCAGTCGAGCGGATGACCGCGCGCGCACGGCTGCATGGGCCGGAGTGCAAGGCGCGCTGGATGGCCATGTATCTGGCGCATGTCACCTACGGCTGGCCGGTCGAGCGGGTCAGCCTTGCGTTCGGCTTCAACCGGTCGACGGCGGCCAAGGCCTGTCGCTGGGGCGAGGATGAGCGGGATCTGCCGCTGATCGACATCCTGATGGACCTGCTGGAGCGGTTCGTGAGGGACGTGCTGGATGTCCGGGCCGGCGAGCTCAAGGCATGAGCCGGCTCGATCCGGTCGACCGGGCCAGGCGGCTGCTGACGCGACACGGCGCCTGGCTGGAGGCCGTGGCGGACGGCTATGCACTCAGGCTGGGCACGCGAAGAGACGCCGCCGTCCTGCAGGTGGTGAACGAGACGGCCTTCCTTCAACTGGTCGAGCGACCCGGCCTGCGGGTCCGAACGGGCGGAGGCTGGATCGTGCAGAAGGCAGGCGCCCCGGGGGCGTCGGCGCCTCCGCCGGGACGTCCCGGCGTGATCGACGGCGTGCGGGAGGTCGTCGAAGGCGGTCGGCGCCAGAAACTCCCCGCCAATCTCGCCCTGACCTCGATCGAATGGCTGGCCCGGCACAGGAACGCGAGCGGCGAGCCGTGGCTGACGACCATCGAGATCGCGGCGGCGCGCCAGCTGTCGCAGGAGGCGGAGGCGGCGCTGACCGGGCCGTCGGTGACCATGCGCTGGGACGCCCTGCCCCGCTCCGGCGGCGGCCGACGCAGCGGCGCGTCGGAGCCCGGCGAGCGGGCGTTGAGCGCTGGACGTCGGGTCGCTCTGGCGCTTGCGGCCTGCGGCCCGGCGAAGGAGCTCGTCGATCGGATCTGCATCCGCTCATCCGCGCTGCAGGTCGCTGAACAGGCGCTGGGTCTGAAACAGCGAAGCGGCAAGCTGCTGCTGAAACAGGGGCTTCAGGCGCTGGCCCGGCACTATCGGCTTCTGTAGACCTCGGCCTCTTCACGGATACGGCCGACCATGGCGTTCAGGCCATTGGCACGCTGGCGGGTCAGGGCCGACGGCAGGCCCAGCCGGTCCAGCGCCGCGCGCGCGTCGAAGCCGAGGATCTCGTCCGGCGTCCGGTTCGAATAGAGCCGCAGCAGCAATGCGATGTTGCCCTTCGAGATGGCGCTGTCGCTATCCGCGAAGAAGCTCAGGCGGTCGCCGGCCGGGCGGATGGCCAGCCAGACCTGCGCCGCGCAGCCCGGCACCTTGTTCGCATCGATGCGGTCGGCGTCCGGCAGGGGCTGCAGCTCCTTGCCCAGCTCGATGACGTATTCGATCCGCCCCTCCCAGTCGCCCAGCAGGTCGAACTCGTCGGCCAGTTCGTCCAGAACGGCGTCGATGGAGGGCTGATCGGTCATGGGCGCCAGATAGTCCGCCCCGGCGTTAACGACAACCGGACGGTTCATCCCCCGAAATCGACATCCCCGCCGTTGCGACCAGTCGCCTGTAGAGGGTGTGGACTTTGGACGACTCAGCCGGGCGGCTAGGCTGCAGACACGTCGCATCCGGACGAACTCTCGCCTCCCTACCCGCTTGAATACCGCCCGCCAGCCCGACCAGACCGAAGGCGTCGCCCGCGCACCCGCCGGCGATCGCGTGACGCTGTCCGCATGGCACGCGGCCTGGGCGGTGGCTGCGGCGCTGCTGGCGCTGTGCGGCGCCCTGTGGGCCCGGGTCGATGGGCCGCTTTTCTATGGCGTGCTGGCCATGGTGGTGCCCGGTGTGGCCGGCCTCGGCCTGCTGCACCGCGACGGCCGCGACCAACGGATGATGCTGCTCGGCGTCTGGGGGCTGGCCGCCCTGACCTGCGCCTCCCTGTCGGGCGGCCTGACCGGACCACTGGCCGGTTTCGTCTTCCTGCCGCTCGCCGCCGGCATCGCCATGGGCGGGCCGCGTCCGGTTCAGGCCGGCGCCCTGGCCGTCGGCATCGCCGCGCTGGCCGGACTGTTCTCGGCCTGGCTGGGCGGAGCGGATACGCCCCGGCCGGGCGTCGCCGCCTTCTCGGCTGTGATGACCGCCCTTGCCGCCGCCCTTGCGGTCCGTCTGTCGTGGAGGCAGCGCGAGGTCCGGCTGGAAGCCGCCGAGGCCGAGGTGCGCCGCGTCGAGAGCCTGCTGGCCGCCCAGCCCGGCCTGACCCTGATCCTCGAGCCTTCGGGCCGGGTGCTGGCCGCCTATGGCGCGCCGCCGCCGTCGCTGTCGGTCGATCCCCTGTTCGAACAGGGTCTGATCGCCGCCGTCCACGCGCCCGACCGCCCCCGCCTGCTGGCCGCCATCGACCGCGCGCTGGCCGGACAGGAAGGCGCCGCCATGTTCGCGCCGCGCGTCTCGCTGGACCGCCGGGTGCAGCTGATCCTGCGCCGTCTGGACGATCCCTCCGGCCCGCGCCTCATCGCCCAAGCCTTCGACGCCACCGCCCAGTACGCCCGCGAGCTGGGGCTGGAGGTCGCACGCTCCGAGGCCGAGGCGCGCGAGGCCGGAAAGACCCGCTTCCTCGCCAATATGAGCCATGAACTGCGCACGCCGCTGAACGCCGTGCTGGGGTTCTCGGACATCATGCGTCAGCGCCTGTTCGGCCCGGTGCCGGATCGCTACGCCGAATACGCCGACAACATCCATCAGGCGGGCGGCCACCTGCTGGACCTGATCAACGACCTGCTGGACGTCTCCAAGATCGAGGCCGAGCGCTACACCCTGACGACGGAGCGGTTCGACGCCCGCGAAGTGGTGTCGGCGGCGCTGGCTCTGGTGCGGGTCAATGCTGAAGACAAGGGCGTGGCCCTGACCGGCATGCTGCCGCCCGATCCGGTCGAGGTTTCGGCCGACCGCCGCGCGCTGAAGCAGATCGCCCTGAACCTGCTGTCTAACGCGGTGAAGTTCACCCCGGCCGGCGGCTCGGCCTCCATCTCGGTCGAGACGGTCGGCCCCTATCTGGAGATCGTGGTGTCCGACACGGGCGTCGGCATCGCGCCGGAGGACGTCACCCGTCTGGGTCGCCCGTTCGAGCAGGCGGGCGCGCTGGAGCAGCGTCGTCAGGGCACGGGTCTGGGCCTGTCACTGGTGCGCGCCTTCGCCGAACTGCATGGCGGCCGCATGAGCATCGAGAGCACGCTGGGCGAAGGCTCGTCGGTGACGATCCGCATGCCGGTGGCCGTGGTCGCTCGCGCGCCTGCGCCGGAGGGCGGGGCAGAGATCATCCCCCTGCCCGTCGCCAACGGCGCTTCGTCCTAGAGCATTCCCATCGCCAGGAAGGCGCGGCCGGCGGCGAAGTCCCCGGCCTCGAACGGCACCGTGGCGACGCTGCCGTCACGGAAGTGGAACTCGATCGCGAAGGTCTCGCGCGGGTCCAGACGCTCCAGCGCCGCAGCGGCCGTAGCGGGGAATTTCCACGCATCGCCGGTGCGCTTGCCTTCCGACAGAAGGGTGGTCTCGGCGGTCGAAACGCCCCCCGCCCAATAGCTGGCGCGGCCCGATTCCGGGACCAGATTGCCCGTCGACAGCCACGCGCGCGGCACCTTGGTCGGATCGCGCAAAACGATCCGCGCCGAGGTCGGGCGCGGCCGCCCGTACCAGCTGACCACCGCCGTCAGCTCGGAACCCCGGTCCTTGCCGGCGATGCCGAAGGTCACGGGCGAGGCGCCGACGCTGGAGGCCTGCATCAGACGCCAGGTCGCGCTGGAATAGTCGGTGCGGTTGGCCTGCCACGGGCGCGCCTCGCCCGGGAAGGTCATGCGGGCGGTGCGAGACCAGCCTGCGAAGGCGTTGTCGACGCGATCACGAACAACGGCGAGCTGCGGATCGTTGCACGACACGGCGCCGGCGCGGGAACGCGCCCGGGCTGCGACGGCGCCGAGATCGGTTTCGGCCGCGCCCGCACGCAGCGCCGCGCCGCGCGCCTGCGCCGTCGCCGCGGCCAGCGCGCGATCGATGTGGGGCTGGAACAGGTCGCAGCGCGCATGGGCGGCGACAACGAAAGCCCGTTCGTAATAGGTGTTGGCCGGATCCGCGAACGCCGTCGCCGGCGCGATCAGCGCCGCGGCCGCGATCATCGCGGCCTGGGTCCTCAGGGCGTTCTGCCGTATGGTCATGGACCGCACCCTACGCATGATGCGTTCCGGTCCGGTTTCCGAGCAGGGTTATCGATTTGCTACTGTCGAGCGACGTCTGGGTGGCCGCCCTCATCCGCCGCGCCGAGATCGGCGGCGCCTTCGCCACGGTCGCGCGCAAGGGAGACGCGCGCGCCGGCACGGTCATTGTCAAGGTGTTCAACACCGCCGAACGCCGCGCCCGACTCTATAGTGAGGCTTTCGGACCCGACGGCGAGCGCCTCTGGATGCAGCCGGTCGAGAGCGAGTTCGAAACCGAGCTCGACGACTACCTCCAGCGCCAGATCCGCTATGACCCCGACCTCTGGATCGTCGAGATCGAGGATCGGGAAGGCCGGCATTTCATCACGGAGAAGGTGGCCGGCGGATCGTCGTGACTGACCCGTTAACGCCGTCGCCGCCGGTGCGAAATCCTTAACTGCGTTCGCACACGGAACCTCAAGCCGGGGCGCCTATGGTCACCCTCAGCGGGCCGACATGAGCCCGCGGTGGTGGTGGGTGTTCCCGATGCTCTTTCTTCTGAACGACGTGGTGTTCGATCTGGACGAGACCTGCCCGGTCACGCCCGGCGACGCGCGCCGTTTCGAGAAGCTGAGCCTGGACTATGTGCTGGAACTGGGCTGCGAGCTGTTCGCCGAGGACCCGTTGCTGCACCTCAACGACCCACAGCGTGCGCGCCGTCTGGCCTGGCTGATCCACGACCGCTCGCCGGACGTCAACGCCGCCCTGTTCGCCGCGCCCGCCGCCGGCTGCAATCCCGATCTGGTCGAGCCGCAGTTCTGCGCCTTGCCGGACATGGTGATGCGCCAGCTGAAGACCCGCGCCTCGAAGGGCAAGCTGGACGCCGTGGCCGCCGACAAGGCGGTGTGGATGCGCCTCGCCGCCTGATCTGGCGCAGAGCTTGAACGATCCCGACCGCACCCGCTAGGGTAGCGTGGTCTCGGGGGAGTCGGGTGTGACGTTTTCAGTGTTGTTAAGGGGCCTGCCGGTCATCCTCGGCGCTCTCGTCGTCAGCCTCGCCGCGCCGGCGCATGCACAGTGGCGAATGGCGGAAAGCCGGAACTTCGTCATCTATTCGCAGGGCAGCGAGGCCACCCTGCGCCAGTACGCCCGGACACTGGAGCTCTACGACTACGTCCTGCGCGCGCGAATGGGCCTGCCTCTCGACGCCCCGCCTGCGCGGAAGCTTCCCATCTACCTGGTCCCCGGAACGGCGGCGCTGCGCGAGATTCGCCCCGACATCGGGTTCGAGGTGGCGGGCTTTTATGTGCCTGCGACGGAGGGAATTTTCGCCACGGCGATCCGTGATCGCGACATGGACTCGCTGCTGCACGAGTATTTCCACCACTTCAGCTTCCAGATCGGCGCGGCGGAAATGCCCGGCTGGATGATCGAGGGCCTCGCCGAGTATTTCATGACGGCCGAGGTGCGCGACAACGTCATCCGGGTCGGCGATTTCAACCGCAACCGCGCGGACTGGCTGCTCTACGAGACCTGGATACCGCTCGACGCCCTGCTCTCGAAACGCCCGGGCGAGATTCCGCGCGGCTCCCAGCAGAACACCTACTATCCGGTCGCATGGCTGCTGACCCACTGGTTCATGAGCGATGACGCGCGGCGCAACCAGCTCGCGGCCTATGTGAACGCCGTCCACGGCGGCGCGGACCCCGTGCGGGCCATGGAGGCCGCCACCGGCCTTTCCTTGCGGGAGCTCCGCAGCCAGTTGCGCGTCTACATGAACCGCTCGCTGCGGGTGCTGGTCTATGAGGTCGATCGGCCCGAGCCGGAGATCGAGATCACCGTCCTGCCCGCCTCGGCCAACGACCTTCTTCTGTTGGCGCAACGGCTGAAGGCCGGCGTTCCGGACGACCAGCGCGCGGCGACGGCGGCGCTTGTCAGACAGAGAGCCGCCCGACACCCGGATGACGGCTTCGCGATGCTGCAACTCGGCCATGCCGAACTGCACTTCGGCGATGCGGAGGTCGGCGAGACCGTCCTGCGGCAGTTGCTGGAGCGCGACCCCGCCAACGTCGAGGCCCTGCAACTGATGGCCAGTCGCCAGATGCAGCTGGCCCGTGAGACGACCGACGATGCGCGGCCCTATCTGTTGAACGCCCAGAACTACCTGCGTCGGGCCTACGCCGCAGACCCGCAGCAATACTACACCCTGTACCTGCTGGCCCAGGTCCGGGAGTCCGCGCCGGACTACCCGACCGAGAACGATCTGTTGACCTGGTCGCTGGCATTCGAACGGGCCCCGCAGTTGCCCGGAACCCGCTTGGGCTACGCGTCGGCGATGATGCGAAATGGCGAGTTCGAACCGGCGATCCGGTTGCTCAGGCCCTTGGCGAACGCCCCGCATGGCGGCTCGGCGGGCGAGGCCGCCCGGGAGTTGCTGTCACGCGCCGAAGCCGGCGAACCGCCGCTGACGCGCGAGGAGATCGAAGCCGCCGGAGACACCTCCGTCGAACCCGCCCCGGAAGAAGCCCCGGAGCCGCCGGCCGGCGGCGGTGAAGACGACGCTTCGGAAGGCGCTGAAGCCTAGATCACCGCGTTGAAGACGATGTGGACGATCGTTGCCCCCAAGGCGATCACGCCAAATCCCGTCAGAAGGCAGATCGCCGGGTGCGGGCCGTCGCGGGTCGGAGGGGGTTCGTGAAGCGGTTGCGTGGTCATCGGGCCATTCCTTCGTTTCCAAAGGCGGCGCTCCGATTGCGTGACCGGAACGTCTCGCCTCACTGAACAATGAACTCCGATATCCCTGCGTTGCCAAGGGATATTCACTTTCGGTGACAGACCGGAGGTCTGGCAGGCGTCGCCACGGGTGACTTTCGACGCCGTCCGCGCTAGGTCGCGCGGCTCCGAGGAACGCCCCATGTCGAAACTGACCGTCCCCGAAGAAGCCGGCCGTCGCCGGACCTTCGCCATCATCGCCCACCCGGACGCCGGTAAAACGACGCTGACCGAGCACATCCTGCTGTCGGGCGGCGCCATCCGCGCAGCCGGAGCCGTGCGGGCGCGTGGCGAGAACCGGCGCACCCAGTCCGACTGGATGAAGATCGAGAAGGAGCGCGGCATCTCGGTCTCGGCGTCGGTCATGACGTTCGAGCACGACGGCAAGATGTTCAACCTGCTGGACACGCCGGGCCACGAGGACTTCTCGGAAGACACCTACCGCACCCTGACCGCGGCCGACTGCGCCATCATGGTGCTGGACGCCGCCAAGGGCATCGAGCCGCAGACGCTGAAGCTGTTCGAGGTCTGCCGCCTGCGCGACATCCCGATCATCACCTTCATCAACAAGCTGGACCGCGAGGCGCAGGATCCGATGGCCCTGCTGGACGAGATCGCGTCGCGGCTTCAGCTCGACCCTGCCCCGATCTGGTGGCCCGCCGAGAGCGGCAACCGCCTGCGCGGCATGGTCGAGATGGGCACCGGTCGGTTCCAGCCCTATGCCCGCAAGCCGTCCGGTTCGAAGGAAGACGTCCCCCACCCTGACGCCCTGCCTCTGGCCGACGCCGCACAGTATTTCGAGGCGGGCGAGCACGAAGCCCTGATCGAGGCGCAGGAGCTGGTCGAGGCCGGCTATCCGGCGTTCAACGTTCAGTCCTTCCTCGAAGGCCATATGACCCCCGTGCTGTGGGGCTCGGCCCTGCGCCACTTCGGCATTGACGAACTGCTGAAGGCCATCGGCGACTGGGCGCCCGCGCCCAAGGTAATGAAGGCCCGCAAGGAAGCGCCGCCCGAGACCCGCAACGCCCCGGCCCCGGTCGACCTGACCGTCGAGCCAGGCTCGAACGAGGTCACCGGCTTCGTCTTCAAGGTCCAGGCGAACATGGACCCGAACCACCGCGACCGCATCGCCATGTTCCGCATGGCCTCGGGCAGCTTCAAGCGCGGCATGAAGCTGAAGGTCCAGAATACCGGCAAGTCGCTGTCGGTGAACGCCCCGATCATGTTCTTCGCCTCGGACCGCGAACTGGCCGAGGACGCCTTCGCCGGCGACGTGATCGGCATTCCAAACCACGGCGTGCTGCGCGTGGGCGACAGCCTGTCGGAAAGCGGCCTGATCCGCTTCGCCGGCCTGCCGAACTTCGCCCCTGAAATCCTGCAGCGCGTGCGGGTGAAAGATCCGCTGAAGGCCAAGCACCTGAAGAAGGCGCTGGAAGGTCTGGCCGAAGAAGGCGTGACCCAGTTGTTCCGTCCGGAACTGGGCTCGGACTTCATCGTCGGCGCCGTCGGTCAGCTTCAGTTCGAGGTCATGGCCGATCGTCTGGGCGAGGAGTACGGGCTGGATGTTATCTTCGAGCCGTCGCCCTACGCCGAGGCCCGCTGGATCGGCGGCGACAAGGCCGACGTCGAGGACTTCATGAGCAAGTACCGCCCGCAGATGGCCACCGACATCGACAGCGACCCGGTCTTCCTGGCCAAGTCCAGCTGGGAGACCGGCTACGTCGGCGAGCGCTTCCCGAAGATCGCCTTCACGAAGACGAAGGAACGCGGCTGACCGCCAGCGCGGGGGCTGCCTTCAGGGTGAACATCGGCAGGAAGATCTGAAGCAGCGGCCCGGTCGTCAGCACGAAGAGGATCGTGCCGAAGCCGACCTTGCCGCCCATCAGCCAGCCCAGCGCCAGCACCGTGGCCTCGACGCCGGTCCGGATCCACCGGATCTCCCAGCCCGTGACCTTCAGCAGGCCGGTAGTGATGCCGTCGCGCGGCCCCGGCCCCAGACCCGCGCCGATATAGGCTCCTGTCGCGACCGCATTGAGCGCCACGGCCGCGGCGAGGAAGACGGCCTGCAGCCAGAGCCCGTCCAGCACCGGCAGGAAGTGCAGGCAGAGATCGGCCGAGGCGCCGATCATGAAGACATTGGCGATCGTGCCGATCCCCGGCTTCGGGCGCAGCGGGATCCACAACAGAAGAACCAGCAGGCCGACGCCGTTGACGATCGTGCCCATGCTCAGGCCGGTCACGTCCGACAGCCCCTGATGGAAGACGCTCCACGGGTTCAGGCCGAGACTGGCCCTAACCATCAGAGCGATGGACAGCCCGTAGAGGAACAGGCCGAAGAAAAGTTGGGCGAGGCGACGAGCAAACATGCCGCCACTCTTGTTGAAATCGGCCTTGCTTTACAGGTCCACTTTACTGATGCTGGACCTATGACCGGCCCCGTCGTCAACCCGCTCGTTCTTGCAAGACATCTGGGAGCGGGCGCTGACAGTGCGTCGGGCGACGCCGCCTATCGCAGCCTCGCCGAGGGTCTGAAGCGGCTAATCCTTGATGGCCGCCTCCCTCTCGATGCCCGCTTGCCCGGCGAGCGGCGGCTTGCGGAAACCCTGGGCCTCAGCCGGATCACCGTGACCGCGGCGCTGGACCGGTTGCGGGCGGATGGGTTCGTGGTCAGCCGTGTGGGCTCAGGCAGCTATACGGCCCTGCCGCCCGGCCCCTCAGGCCGGCGCGATCCCGTGCACCATCGCGAGGCCGCGGGCGTCATCGACATGGCGACGGCGGTCATGCCGGCCAGCGAGCATGTTCACGCCGCCTATGCCGAGGCTCTGGCGTCCCTTCCGCTTCATCTTCCCGGCCACGGCTACAGCCCGGTGGGCCTTCACGCCCTGCGCGCGACCGTCGCTTCGACATATGACGCCGAAGGCCTGTCGACCTCGCCCGAACAGGTTGTCATCGCCGCCGGCGCCCAGAACGCCTTCGCCCTGTTGCTGCGGGCCCTGTGCCGACCGGGCGACGCGGTGGTCATCGATCATCCGACCTTCCATCACGCCATCGACGCGATCGTCCGAGCCGGGATGAAGCCCGTCCCGGTCGCCCTTCCGGACGAGGGATGGGATGTCGAAACGCTGACCGCGACCATCGCCCGGACGCGCCCACGCCTGATCTATCTCGTGGGGGCGCATCACAATCCGACAGGGCGCGTGATGTCCGCGGAAACCGAAGCCGCCATCGCAGCCAGCGCGGAGAACGTCGGCGCCGTGGTGGTCTTCGACGACACCCTGAAAGAGCTCTGGTTTGACGCACCGCCGCCCCGGCCACACGACCTCGGCAGACACGTCGTGCGACTGGGGTCGATCAGCAAGAGCTGGTGGGGTGGCCTTCGCATAGGCTGGATCCGGGCGGCGGAGCCGGTGGTGGAAGCCGTCGTGCGGACCCGCGCGTCACTCGGTCTGGGCGCCCCCATCATCGAGCAACTGGCGACCGCCTCGCTCCTTGCACAGAACGACGAGCCCCTGACCATCAGACGGGCTACGCTGTCGCGGCAGGAAGCCCATCTGCGCCAGGCTCTGACAAAGGCGTTGCCCGAGTGGGAGGCGCGGCGACCGCCGGGCGGGCTGTCTCTCTGGGTCGGCCTGCCCCGTCCGGTCAGCGAACGGCTCGCCGGGATCGCCGATCCTCTTGGCGTCCGGATCGTCCCGGGTTCGCGCTTCGGAGTGGACGGCGCCTTCCAACGCTTCGTCCGCCTGCCGTTCACACTTCCGGAGAGCGATCTCGACCAGGCGGTGGAGCGGCTGGCCCTCGCATGGTCGAGACTGAACGAAGCGACGCACGACCGCCCTCGATCCAATATGCGACATCTTGAGTTGTAGTCGCCGGGCAACCTGTACTGGACGCGATGTCACAAACCCGGCCGATGGTCCGGAGCGTCTTGTCGGGGTGTTGCTGGCGCGCGCCGAGATCAACTGTGGCGACGCAGCGGCCGGAGAGCGCGCGCTGCAACGGGCGCTCGAGATCGAACCCGCCCATGTCGATGCTCTGCTGCTTTCCGCCCAGAGACATATCGATGCCGGGCACGAGGGCACAGCGACGACTGGATGCCATCCAGACGCGACGGACTGCGAGCGGCTCGGCCGGGACTGCGACGTCGGCGGAATAGCGGACGCCTTCCTTCCGTCACGCCGCCGTGGTTCTCTACGACTCGACGAAACGGTGCGGGGGCGTGCCGCGGAGGTTCCGATGTTCGCGACGGCCGGACTGGCCATGCTGATCCTGAACGGCGCGCAAGCCGCGCCCGTGCAGGCGCTCGCCTATGAGGACATCGTCCGCTGCTCTGGTCTGGCCTCCGCCGCGTCCGAACTCGAGGGCGGCGAGAGCACCGAAGGTCGCGCCCTGTACGACGCCGCCCTCTATTGGTCCCTGACCGCGATCCAAGCCGCCCAGACCGCCGGCCGCTCGCCCGCAGTCGCCGAGGCCGACCAGACCCGCGCCCGCATCCGCGCCGTCCGCGAGCTTACCGCCGACAACGCCGAGGCGCGGACCGCCCTGCAGGCCTGTCGCGCCCGCACGCCCCGTCTGGGCTGATTTTTCTCCGACTACGCCGGATCGAACCACCGGCGCGGCGCTGCGTTTGCTTGGGTGCGCCCCGGGGACCAGTCGTCCGTCCCGAACCGGGACGGTGGAGAGGCGTGCATGTTCGAGTTCGGCCGCGATCTGAGAAAGCTTTTCGAGAAGGCGCGCGAAAGCGAGGACCTCGGCTGGCTGGAGCTGATCGGCGCCAATCTGGTAGCCAGCGAGGCGCGACGCGAAAGCATCGATGCCGGCCGGGTCTCCTGCGCTCGTCCTTTCGACGCCTGGATGCGCGCCTCGGTGTTGTGGCGCGAGCATGCCCGTCGCACCGGCTCGCTCGAAAGCATCGATCACGCCTCGGCCTGCGCCTCCGACGCCGCGCGCCACACTACGACACAGGATCAGACCGCGGCCGCCGCCATCGAATCCTGCGCCATCCATCTGCTGCGTTTCGATCTGTTCGGCGGCCCTGCGTCGCTCGATGTCGCCCTGTCCGACCTGCAAGGCCTGTCGGCCGAAAGATCGGCGACGCGCGCCCTTGCCGCCGCCGTGCATGCTCGTCTGACGGCCCGCCGCGCCACGCTGGCCGGTGACGCCGCGACGCTTCTGGACGCCGCCGCTCTGCTGGACTCGGCGCTTCACGAGGCCAGTAGCCTGCCGCCGGTGCTGGTCGACGACCTGCGTCTGGACCGCGCCGCCCTCGCTCTGGAAGCCGGGGTCAACCGCCGCGACGCCCGCCTGCTGGATCAGGCCGGACGCGATCTGCGCGAACTGGTCGAGAACGCCTCGCCGGACTACCGACCCATGACCCGAGCCCGGGCCCTGACGCTGGCCGGCGCCGGCATGGCCGCGCTGGCCGCGCTTGCAGGCGACGACGCTGCACTGGCGCAGGGCCGCGAGTTGTTCGAGGCCGCCGCAGAGCAGTTCACCTCCGATCACAGCCCTCTGGACTGGATCGCCGTCCAGTTGGCCCGTCCCGACCAGGACACGCCGCTGCTGACCTTGGCCGAAGCCGAAAGCCTGTCGGCCGAGCCGGGTCTGGTGCTGGGCGCCCTCGTGCGCGAACGCCGGATGAGCGCCGAGGCGTCTCTGGCCGAGACCATGGGCGATGTGCAGGCCATGGCCGGACTGGAAGCCAACATCCGCCGCCGTCTGGAAAGCCGTCTGAAGGTCCAGCCGCTGGCGTGGGCCGCCGACCAGATCGGCATGGCGCAGGTCGCCTGCGCCCGAGCCCGTCTGACCGGGACAACACCGAAGTCTGTCGGCATGATCCTGCATGAGGCGATCGAGACTGCGCGCGAAATGGGCGCCCCCTCCCTCGCCCGGCGCGCCGAGCGGGTACTGCCGGCGCTGGCCGCCGTCTAGCCGCCCATCGCCACGAAGGGACCGTTGCCGTAGCCGGGCTTGCCGTAGCGCAGACGTTGGCCGTCCTCACCCATGACCCGACCGCCTGCGGCCTCCAACACCGCCTGCCCGGCAGCCGTGTCCCACTCGGACGTGGGGCCGGTGCGCGGATAGGCGTCGAATCGGCCCTCGGCGATCAGGCAGAATTTCAGCGACGAGTCCGTGCCCTGCCACTGGCCGCAGCCGTAACGGGTGGCGAGGCGCGCAGCCTCGTCGTCGGTTATGCTGTGGCTCAGTAGGGCGATCGGCGAAGCCGGGCGCTCGCGCACCTGAATGGCCTGCCACGCCTCGCCGAAACGGCGACGGAAGGCCCCGCCGCCGGTCGGGCCGCTGCGCCAGGTCATCTGGGTCGCCGGGGCCGTCACCACGCCGGCCACCGGCACGTCGCGATGGATAAGGGCGATGTTGACGGTGTAGCTCTCGCGCCCCTCGACGAAGCCGCGCGTGCCGTCCAACGGATCGATCAGCCAGTACCACTCGCCCAGCGATGTCGGGGCCTCGCCGGCGGCGACCTGCTCCTCGGCCACCGCTTGCACTTCGGGATAGAGTTCCGCCAGCCGGGCCAGGATCAGGGCCTCGGCCTCGCGATCGGCCTGAGTGACCGGGCTGTCGTCCGCCTTGGCCTCGGCCACCACGCCCGAGCGCCAGTAGGGCAGGATCACCCGCGCCGCGTCCTCGGCGATGTCGGCGAGCGCCTCGGCGAGGGCTCCGGAGGCGAGGTCGGCGGTCAGGCGGTCGGTCATGCCGCTCCCGATAGAGCATCCGGGCGGTTTGAAGAAACGGCAAATCAGGGCAGCGTTCGGCCAAACCTCTTCCGCTGTTCCCGAGTGCCATGACCGACGCCGCGCCGACCTCCGCCCTGCCTGACGGACAAGCCCTCGCCACCCTCGTGGCGGGCAAGCTTTGCCACGACTTCATCAGTCCCGCGGGCGCGATCAGCTCGGGTCTGGACCTGCTCAAGGACCCGTCGGCGCAGGACATGCGCGACGACGCGATGAGCCTGATCGAGCAGAGCGCGAAGAAGATGGTGGCCCTGGTCAACTTCGCCCGCGTGGCCTTCGGCGCCGCCACCTCGGCCGAGCGCTTCTCGGGCGCCGAGCTCGGCGAACTGGTCTCCGGTCTGACCGAGGGCGGCCGGGCGACGATGGACTGGCAGGTGGGCGAGCGCAGCTTCTCCAAGCCGCAGGCCCGGGCTCTGATCAATCTGGCCTACCTGACCGTCGCCGCCCTGCCCTCCGGCGGGGCCGCGACCATAGGCGTGCGCGAGAGCGGCGACATCCTGACGCTGGAGGGCAAGGCCGAGGGCAATCGCGCGCGCCTGAAGGGTGAGGCCATCGCGGGTCTGGCCGGCCAACCCCTGTCCGAGGGACTGCCGGGCCAGTGGATTCAGCCTTACTGGCTGTGGCTGACGGTCCACGATGCGGGCGGCGAACTGGTCACCACCGCCGAGGAAGGCCGCGTGACGCTGTCCGCCCACATGCCTAACTGACGTTTAAGCCGGTTTCCCAAGGACTCGTTAACCGGCTCGGGGCGATTATCCGGCTTGCGGATCACGGGGCGGAATCGTGGTCTTTTCGCTTTCGGGACCACCACTTGACCCCCAGAACCTGCCTGATCGTCGACGACAGCCGGATCATACGGAAGGTCGCGCGGCGCATCGTCGAATCGCTCGGCTTCGAGGTCGACGAGGCGGCGGACGGCGCCGAGGCGCTGGCGTTCTGCGCCGGCGTCATGCCCGAGGTCATCCTGCTGGATTGGTCGATGCCCGTCATGGACGGCATGACCTTCCTGCGCCGCCTGCGCACCCTGCCGGGCGGGACAGGTCCCAAGGTCCTGTTCTGCACCATCGAGACGCGCGCCGAACGCATCGCCGAAGCCCTGTCGGCCGGCGCCGACGACTATGTGATGAAGCCGTTCGACGGCGAGATTCTGACGTCCAAATTCGCTGAAGTGGGGGCCGTCTGACCCTCATGACGCCGGAGGATTTCGATCGCCTGCAGTCGCTGCTGGCCTCGCGTGCGGGGTTCAGGCTGACGCGCGACCGGATGAAGCTGGCCGAACACCGCCTAGGCCCCGTCGCCCGGCGCGAGGGGTTCGAGTCCGTCGGCGCCATGCTGGCCGCCCTGTGGGCCAAGCCGGTCGCTTCCCTCGGCTGGGGCGTGATCGAGGCCCTGCTGAACACCGAGACCTGGTTCCGCCGCGACCGGGCCACCTTCGACACCTTCGGCATGGAGCTGCTGCCGGCCCTCGTTCGCGCGCGCGGCGATCAGCCGGTGCGCATCTGGTCGGCGGGCTGCTCGACCGGGCAGGAAGCCTTCTCTATCGCCATGGCCGCGCTGGACGCCGGCGCCCGCGTCGAGATCGTCGCCTCCGACCTGTCCCAGCGCGTGCTGGAGAAGGCCCGCAGCGGCGCCTATACCGGTTTCGAGATCCAGCGCGGACTGAAGGCCGAGACCATGCTGCGCTGGTTCGACCAGACCGACGACGCCTGGATCGCGAAGTCGGAGCTGCGCTCGACCGTCCACTTCGCGCGCACCAACCTGCTGGACCCGCCGAGCGACGACTTCCGCTTCGACGTCATCTTCTGCCGCCACGTCCTCACCGACATGGACGCCAAGCCCCGCGCCCAGGTGCTCGACAATCTGGAACGCCGGCTGGTCGATGACGGCGTCCTGTTCCTCGGCGCCGACGAGCGGATCGAGGGAGACAGCGTGGCTTTCCGCGCCGTCTCGGGCCGCAAGGGCCTGTTCGTGAAATCCCCCACGACGCTGCGCCGCGCCGCCTGATCCCTCTTCGCGCGCCAAGGGAAATGTCCTAGCCTTCGCCCCGGACCTTCGGGAGGGTGAACCATGCGGCTCGTCTGGCTGGCCGGATCTCTGGCGCTTGCCCTGCTGATCGCGGTTCTGACGCTTCAGGTCCCCCGCCCCTCGCCCGCCAGCGCTCCGGCTACCGACTTCTCCGCCGCCCGCGCCATGGTCGATATCCGTGAGATCGCGCAGCGGCCGCACCCGGTCGGCTCGGCCGATCACGCGCGGGTTCAGGCCTTCCTGCTGCAGAGGATGCAGACGCTGGGCCTGCAGACCTCGACCCAGACCGGCCCCATCTCGCGCGGCTCGGCCCAGTATCTGGAGCGGATGGGCGGAGATCCCGCTGCCGCCAACTACAGCGCCACCAATCTGATCGGCGTCCTGCCCGGCCGGAACCCCTCCCTGCCCGCCGTCGCCCTGATGGCCCACTACGACACGGTGCCGGATTCGGCCGGCGCCGCCGACGACACCACCGGCGTCGCGTCGATCCTCGAGGCCGTCCGGGCCATCCGGGAACGCGGCCCCGCCGACCGGACGCTGGTGGTGCTGCTGACCGACGCCGAGGAGATCGGACTGGACGGCGCCCGCGTCTTCTGGGGCGGCCACCCCCTGCGCGATCGCATCGGCGCGGTGGTCAACCTCGAGGCCCGCGGCGGCGGCGGGCGCGCCATGATGTTCGAGACCGGACGCGGCAACGCCGAGACCATCGCCCTGTTCGGCCGCTCGGCCGTCCGCGCCGAGGGCGGGATCACCTCCAACTCGCTGGCGGTGTTCGTCTATGAGCTGATGCCCAACGGCACCGACTTCACCATACCCAAGGACCGCGGCGTTCAGGGCGTGAACCTCGCCTTCATCGGCCGGCCCGAGCAGTACCACGCCGAGGTCTCCACGCCCGACGCCCTGGATCAGGGCAGCGTCCAGCACATCGGCGCCCAAGCTCTGGAAACGGCCGACGCCCTGCTGCGCGCTGATGCCCTGCCGGCCCGGACCTCGAACCTGGTCTACGCGGACGTCTTCGGCCGGTTCGTGATCGGCCATGCGCCGGCGACCGGCTGGGTGCTGCTGCTCGCTTCCGTCGCCCTGCTGGCCATCGCCGCATGGCGCGCCCGCAGCCGCGCGGGCCTGACCTCCGCCGACGCCGGTCGCGGGGCGGTGGACGGCCTGTGGTTCCTGTCGTCAGGACTGGTCGTGACCCACTTCGCGCGCCTCTTGGGCGGACCGATGTCCGGGCGGGCGGAGAGCACCGACGCCTACTATGTCCTGCTGGCCCGCCTGCCATGGCTGGAGGCCGGGGCGGTGCTGGCCATTCTCGCCCTGACGCTGGCCCTGCTGGGCGGACGGGCGCGGCCGGATCGCCGGGTGTCCGCCGGCGCGGTCGCCGCGATCGCCCTCGTCTCCGCCGTTCTGGGTGGTTTCAACCCGGTGATGCTGGGGGCCGCCGCCCTGTCCATCGGTCTGTCGTGGTTCCCCAACCTGTCGGCGCGCTCGACCTGGGGCGGATGGACCGGCGTGATCGCCCTGATCCTCGTACTCGGCTTCGGTGCCCAGGCCGCGGCGCCCGAGACTGCTTTCCTGTTCGTCTGGCCAGCCCTGCTGGCGACGCTGGTCGCGGCCATCGTCGCCTTCGTCGATCCCGGCGTGACCCGCCCGGCCGCCCTTGCCCCGCTTGCCGTCGCCGCCGTCCTTGGCGTCGGCTGGCTGATCGGTCTGGGTCACCCGGTCTTCCTCGGCATCGGCATGGACCTGCCCGGCGTGCTGGTCCTGCTGGCGCTCGTTGGCCTGATGTTCCTGCGGCCCTTCAGCCCCGAGACCGCCAGTCGGCGACCGCTCCTGATGGTTGCGATGGCGGTTCTGGTGCTGGGTGCCGGCGTATCCTTCTACGCCCGTGTCGCGGAGCCGATGCCGACGGCGGTCGAAGCCCCCGCCCACACCTGACCGCCCGCCGTCATGTTCTGATACGTCATTTTTTGTCGCACCATCGACAGAACATCGATGGACGAAAAGAGAACATCTTGTGAACCGGAACAAACCATGCACATATCGCCATCACTGAAGCGCGGGGCGGGTCCATGGCGGGTCTCTCCGAAAACCAGATGGGAATCATGGCAAGGGAGACGAAGGTGTCACAGGCGGCTTTGAAACTGGTGGGCAAGGAAGACGGCGACAAGCAACGCGCGCTCGAGGCGGCTATCGCCCAGATCGACCGTGCGTTCGGCAAGGGCTCGGTGATGAAGCTGGGCAAGGGCGGGGTGGCTGACGTCATTCCGTCGGTCTCGACCGGCTCGCTCGGTCTGGACATGGCGCTCGGCATCGGCGGCCTGCCGCGCGGCCGGGTGATCGAGGTGTTCGGTCCGGAAAGCTCAGGCAAGACCACCCTGGCCCTGCACACGGTGGCGGAAATCCAGAAGGCTGGCGGCGTCGCCGCCTTCGTGGACGCCGAACACGCGCTGGATCCGGGTTACGCCCAGAAGCTGGGCGTCAATCTGGACGACCTGCTGGTGTCCCAGCCGGACGCCGGCGAGCAGGCGCTGGAGATCGTGGATACGCTGGTGCGCTCGGGCGCCGTGGACATCGTGGTGGTCGACTCGGTCGCCGCCCTGACGCCACGCGCCGAGATCGAGGGCGAGATGGGCGACAGCCTGCCCGGCCTGCAGGCCCGCCTGATGAGCCAGGCCCTGCGCAAGCTGACCGCCTCGATCAACAAGTCGCAGTGCATCGTGCTGTTCATCAACCAGATCCGTCACAAGATCGGCGTCATGTACGGCTCGCCGGAAACGACGACCGGCGGCAATGCGCTGAAGTTCTATGCCTCGGTCCGTCTGGACATCCGCCGCACCGGCGCGATCAAGGATCGCGACGAGGTGGTCGGCAACACGACCCGCGTGAAGGTGGTCAAGAACAAGGTCGCCCCTCCGTTCCGCGAGGTCATCTTCGACATCATGTACGGCGAGGGCATCTCCAAGCTGGGCGAGATCATCGACCTGGGCGTGAAGGCCGGCGTCATCGAGAAGTCGGGCAGCTGGTTCTCCTACGACAGCCAGCGCATCGGTCAGGGCCGCGAGAACGTGCGCAACTTCCTCAAGGCCAACCCGGACGTCGCCGCCTCGATCGAGAAGGCCGTGCGGGCCTCCACGACCAAGATCGCCGACGAACTGCTGGGCACGCCCGAGCCGGACGAAGGTCAGGACCTCGAGGGCTAGGGTCGACCGACCACCGAAAAATGCATTGAGTGCACGATGTGCACGGAATGCACGCTTTCCTTCGGCCGGGTCCTGCACCCGCCATTCCGACCCGCCGGGCCGGGCCGAACGGAGCGGCCGCCTGACCTCGTGTCAGGCGGCCTTTTTTCTTTTTCGTCAGAGCATTAGCCGAACAGCCAGCCACGCCTGCGGGGCTTCACCACCCGGATGCGCCGCCCGATGTCGGCGATGGCCTCGCGCCCCACGCCGATCTCCCCCGCGAACAGGACGAAGGCGTGGATGGTCCCGGCCACCCGGACCTCCTCGGCCTCCACCCCGGCCTCATTCAGGGCAGCCACATAGGCCGCTCCCTCGTCCACCAGCGGGTCCAGCGCGGCGGTGATCGCCACCGTCGGCGGCTGCCGTTTCAACACGGCGCGCGACGCCAGCAGCGGTGACGCCGGCCCCTGCTCCCGCTCCGCCGCCTGGCCTTCGGTGAAGTACTCGGTTTCGGCCCGCAGGATGTCGAACTCCCTCAGGAAGTATCGCCCGTCTCCCAACGCCTTTCGCGACGCCAGCTCGGCATTCGCGCTGGCCGTCATCACCGGATAGACCAGCACCTGCAACGCCGGCCGGTGGCGCGTGATCTGACAGGCCGCGGCCGCCAGATGTCCGCCCGCGCTGTCGCCCGTGACCACCAGCCGGGCGGGGTCGCCGCCCAGCCTGCGTGCGTTGCGCACGGCCCAGTCGATGGCCGACAGACAGTCCTCCAGCGCCACCGGATGGCGATGCTCCGGCGCCCGGCGGTAGTCGACATCGACGACGATGCAGTCGCCCGCCGCGCAATAGGCCCTGACGACCCGTTCATAGGCGACCGGCCCGCCCAGCACCCAGCCGCCGCCGTGGATGTGGACTACGATCGGCCGCCGCCGCTTCGGCCCGACCGGTGTATAGACCCGCAGGGACACCGGTCCGGCCACGCCGGGCGCCTCATGCGGCGTGATGGACGCCACCTCGGCCAGCGGCGGGCCGTACATCTGGGCCGCCACCTCCAGGCCCTGCCGCCGCTCATCGACGGTCGGGTCTTCGGGCGCGCCGGCGAAGTCGGTCGCCATCCGGGCCAGCAGGCGTGCGGTGTCCGGCTCGACCCACGGCTCCTCGTTCGCCGCCATGGTCAGAAGCGAACGCCGGCAGTCAGGCGCACCGTGCGCGGCGCGCCGAAGTAGGCCAGCTGGTAGCCCAGCGAATCCGACAGATCGAAGCCCTGCTCGACATAGCGCTCGTCCGTCAGGTTCTTGCCGCCCAGCTCGACCGAGAACCGGTCGTTGCTGTCGGTCCAGCGCACGAAGGCGTCGACCAGGGTATAGCCGTCCTGCGCCAGCACCTCGCTGGACGAGACCGTCGGATAGACTTTGGAGCGGTAGGCGGCGTCGGCCCCGAAGGTCAGTCGTCCTGAGGTGCCCAACTCGGCGACATAGACCGCGCCCAGACGGCTCGACCACTTCGGCGCATTGACCAGTTCGCGCTGGTCGCTGATGTCCGCACCGCCCGGCCCGATGTACTCGTCGTATTGCGCGTCGAGGTACCCCACCGTCCCGTTCAGGGTTAGGCCATCCATCGGCCGCGCGGCCAGCTCCAGCTCGATGCCGCGGATGGTGGCGGCGCCGGCGTTGGTGAACAGCGCCTCGAACCCGCCCGAGCCGTCCGCCGTGAAGCTGGACAGCTGCAGATCCGTATAGTCGTTCCAGAAGGCCGCGAGGTTTGCGGTCACCCGGCGGTCGAAGAGGCTCGACTTGATGCCCGCTTCATACGACCACAGCGTCTCGGGATCATAGGGCCGCGCGCCGTCGGCGTCGTTCGCCCGGCCGTCGAAGCCGCCCGACTTGAAGCCTCGGCTGACGCTGACATAGCCCATCACGTCGTCGGAGATCTCGTAGTCCAGCCCCACCTTGGGCGACAGCGAGTCCCAGTTCGCCGAGGTGTCCAGATCGGTCAGGGTCACGCCCGGATCGTTCCGGCCCGGCACGGTCGTCGGCGCAGTCGGGTACAGGGTCTGGGTCCGCGCGAAATCCTTGTCCTCATAGGTGTAGCGCAGGCCCGCCGTCAGGTTCAGGCGATCCGTCAACGCATAGGTCCCCTGCCCGTACAGGGCATAGGACCGGTTGTGCTGGTCGTTGATCGAGCCGGTCACCAGCCCGATCGCCGGACCCAGAAGGCCCGAGTAGGTCAGGTCGGTCTCATCGAAATAGAACAGCCCGCCGACGGCCGTCAGCCGGTCGCCAACGTAGGACAGCTGGAACTCCTGGCTGAACTGGTGCTGGTTCTCGTCGACGAAGACGCCGAAGATCGGATCGGGCGTCGCGTCCAGATCCAGATGGCTGGCGTAGTCCATCGAGCGGTACGCCGTCACTGACTTGAAGGTCAGGGCGTCGCTGAAGGTGTACTCGGCCGTCACCGAGGCGCCGAAGGTGTCCAGATCGGCCAGATCATTGAAGTTGGCGTTGACCCGGAACGGATCGTCCATCGTCGCCGGATAGGCGCCGAACACCGGTGTCGCCCGCGCGGGGGTACGCGACGTGTCCGGGCGATCGCTGGACGCATCGACGTTCAGGCGGATCGAGAAGACGTCGGAGGGCCGATACTCCAGCGAAACCCGGCCGGCGATCTGGTTGCGGTCGCCGTCGTCCTGCCCGTCGAAGGCGTTCTCCGAATAGCCGTCGCGACTGGCGTAAGCGATCGCCGCCTTGGCCAGCACCGTGCCCTCGTCATTGAGCGCGCCGCCGAACGCACCGCGCAGTTCGCGCAGATTGTAGTCGCCGACGGAGGCCTCCAGCCGGCCGTTCGGCTCGGCGCTCAGGCGCGAGGACACGAACTTGACCGCGCCACCGATGGTGTTGCGGCCGTACAGCGTGCCCTGCGGCCCGCGCAGCACCTCGATCCGGTCGACATCATACACCGACAGGAAGGCACCCTGCGCCCGGCCCAGATAGACGTCATCGACATAGACGCCGACGCCCGGATCGGCGAACGCCAGACTGTCGACCTGACCGACGCCGCGCAGATAGATCACCGCATTGTTGGCGTCGCCCTCGTGCAGGGTCAGGTTCGGCACCGCGCCTTCCAGATCGCCGATGTCGCTGGCCTGAAGGTTCTCCAGCGTCTCGCTGGTCAGGGCGGTCACGGCCACCGGCACGTCCTGCAGGCGCTCATCGCGACGGCGGGCGGTGACGACGATGTCGTCCAGCGAGGCGGCCTGCTCGTCCTGCTGCGGCGGGGCGTCCTGCGCCAGCGCCGGCGCGGCCGTCAGGGCGAGCGTCGAAGCGCCCAGGATCAGGGCGGCGCGAAGCGCCAGCCGCGGGTTGCGTGCGATCATATCTCGATATCCTCCCCGGTCGCCCTTCTCCGGGCGATCTCAGTGAGGGAAGGAAGTCACGAAGCCCCGATGCGAACCAGCGTAGAGTTGCTGGCGAAACTGTCCGCAGATTCTGCGCCTATCCGTCCGTCAGCGCATCCAGAACGATCTGCCGGGTGCGCTGCAGATGGCCGATCATCAGGGCCTCCAGCTTTTCGGTCGGGCGCACCAGAGCGGCGCGGCCGTCGTCGCCGGCCCGCTCCTTGACCAGAAAGCCGTCGTCGACCGCCTTCTTGATCCGCTCCTCGCGCGTGCGGTTCGAGCCGCTCTTCATCGCCTGACAGGCCTGGCTCATGGTCATGGGCCGGCCGTTCCAGTTGGCGATCATGCAGCCGACCAGCAGGTACCAGAATTCCTGCGTGAAATAGCCGGGACGCTTGTCGAAGGTCTCGTCCCAGTCGCGCGCATAGGCCTCCAGCGCGTGGGCCCAGGCGACGATCTCTTCGGTGCTGGAGGAATCCATGCCGACATAGTGGCCAAGTCGCGTCCGGAATCCAGCCTTGGCCGTCGCAGGGCGATGATGCATTGCGGTTGAAAGACCTATATGACGCCCGTTCCTCTTCGCTCCCCGCAAAGTCCGCGACCATGGCCAGCCTGAAACAGATCCGCTCGACCTTCCTCGACTACTTCGCGGCCGACGGCCACGAGAAGGTCCACTCGGCTCCGCTGGTGCCGCAGAACGACCCGACCCTGTTGTTCGTCAACGCGGGCATGGTGCCGTTCAAGGACTACTTCACGGGCGCGGCCACGCCTCCGTATCCGCGCGCGACCAGTTCGCAGAAATGCGTGCGCGCCGGCGGCAAGCACAACGATCTGGACAACGTCGGCTACACCGCGCGCCACCTGACCTTCTTCGAAATGCTGGGTAACTTCAGCTTCGGCGATTACTTCAAGGAACACGCGATCGAGAGCGCGTGGAACCTGGTCACCAAGGACTTCGGCCTGGACGCCAAACGCCTGCTGGTCACCGTCTACATCGACGACGACGAGGCCGCCGCGATCTGGAAGAAGGTCACGGGCTTCGGCGACGACAAGATCATCCGCATCGCCGGCTCGGACAATTTCTGGGCCATGGGCGACAGCGGCCCGTGCGGTCCCTGCACCGAGATCTTCTGGGACTACGGCGACCACGTCCCGGGCGGCCCTCCGGGTTCGCCGGACGAAGACGGCGACCGCTACGTCGAGATCTGGAACAACGTCTTCATGCAGTTCGAGAAGGAGAACGACGAGATCGTTCGCAGCCTTCCGAAACCGTCGGTCGACACCGGCATGGGCCTGGAGCGCATGACCTCGGTGCTGCAGGGCAAGAACTCGGTGTTCGACACCGACCTGTTCCAGACCCTGATCGCCGCCTCTGAAGACGCCACCTCGACGAAGTCGGACGAGGAACGCGCCCCGAGCCACCGCGTGATCGCCGACCACCTGCGCTCGTCGTCCTTCCTGATCGCCGACGGCGTGACCCCGTCGAACGAGGGCCGCGGCTACGTCCTGCGCCGCATCATGCGCCGTGCCATGCGTCACGCCCACCTGCTGGGCGCGACCGATCCGCTGATGCATCGTCTGGTGCCGACGCTGGTGTCAGAGATGGGCGAGGCCTATCCGGAGCTGAAGCGCGCCCAGCCGTTCATCGAGGACACGCTGAAGCAGGAGGAGATCCGCTTCCGCACCACCCTGTCCAAGGGCATGAACCTGTTCGAGACCGCCGTGCAGGGCTTCCGCCCGGGCGACATGGTCGATGGCCAGACCGCCTTCACGCTGTACGACACCTACGGCTTCCCGCTGGACCTGACGCAGGATGAGGCCCGTCGCCGCGGCTACGGCGTTAACGTCGACGGCTTCCAGGACGCCATGGCCCAGCAGCGCGCCCGCTCGCGCGAGCACTGGAAGGGCTCGGGCCAGCAGGCCAATGCCGGCGAGTGGCTGAAGGTCCGCGACCGCCTCGGCCAGACCGTCTTCACCGGCTATGACAACACCGACGGTTCGGGCGAGGTCCTGACCATCATGAAGGACGGCCAGCCGGCCGACGTCGCCGCGACCGGCGACATCGTCGAGGTCCTGTTCGACACCACCCCCTTCTACGCCGAGAGCGGCGGTCAGGCCGGCGATCATGGCACGCTGGAATGGCCGGGCGGCTCGGCCGAGGTCATCGACGTCAAGAAACAGGCCGGCGACCTGCACGTCCTGTCGGCCGAGATCATCTCGGGCGAGCTGACGACGGGCGCCCGCGTGGCCCAATCGGTGGACGCGGCCAAGCGCGTGACCACCCGCGCCAACCACTCGGCGGCCCACCTGCTGCACACTGCGCTCAAGAACGTGCTGGGCGCCCACGTGGCCCAGAAGGGCCAGATGGTCGACGCCGAGCGCGCGCGCTTCGACTTCAGCCACAACGCCCCGGTCACGGAGGCGGAGCTGGAATCCATCGAGGCCGAGGTCAACGCGGTCATCCGCCAGAACACCCCGGTCGAGACGAAGCTGATGGCCCCTGAAGCGGCCATCGAGGCCGGCGCCATCGCCCTGTTCGGCGAGAAGTACGGCGACGAGGTCCGCGTGCTGACGATCGGCCAGTCGCTGGTCAGCGACAATGCGCCCTATTCGGTCGAGCTGTGCGGCGGCACCCACGTCGCCCGCACCGGCGACATCGCCCTGTTCAAGGTAGTGCAGGAAACCGGCATCGCCGCCGGCGTCCGCCGCATCGAGGCCCTGACCGGCGAGGCCGCGCGCCTCTACGTCGAGGGTCAGGCGAAGATCGCCCGCAATCTCGCCCGCGACTTCAAGGTCCAGCCGGCCGACGTGACCGGCCGCGTCGAAGGCCTGCACACCTCTGTCAAGGCGCTGGAGAAGCAGGTCGCCGAGCTGAAGAAGCAGCTGGCGCTGGGCGGCGGTTCGGGCGGCAACGCCGCGCCGGAAGAGATCAACGGCGTGAAGCTGATCGCCCGCGTCCTCGACGGCGTGGACGGCAAGGGCCTCCGTGGCGTGGCCGAGGACTTCCGCAAGTCGGTCGGTACGGGCGTGGTGGCCCTGATCGGCGTGACGGACGGCAAGGCCGCGGTCACCGTGGCCGTGACGGCGGATCTGGCCGGCAAGGTCAACGCGGCCGATCTGGCGCGCGCGGCCGTGCTGGCGATGGGTGGTCAGGGCGCGGGCGGCAAGCCCGACTTCGCCCAAGGCGGCGCTCCGGACGGCTCGAAGGCCGAAGACGGTCTTGCTGCGGTTCGCGCGGCGCTGGGCTAACGCTCGAGGGGGCTCGAGCGCCCCCTTTATTCCGCCTGCAGATCGATCGCCGCCAGCTTCCAGCTGAACAGGCCGCGACGCTCCATGATCAGCGCCAGGTGCTGGTCCGGCTGGTCGCGGTCCGTCAGGGTCACGGCGAACCGGTTCAGGTCGCGATAGCCCCAGGACTGATGGATGTCCTTGTCGTCGCGCCGGTCGGCGGCGTTGGGCTCGGACTCGCGCGTCTCGTCGTCGGTCGGATCGGGCGCCTCGGCCGTGGTGACCATCTGGGCGATCACCTCGGGCGTCACGAGGGTGTCGACCGCCCCGGACAGGACCATCGGCGCCAGCACATAGCCCAGCCCGCCCAGACCACTGTCGGCGACGCGCGGATCGTTGCGGATGCGGCGGGCCAGCTCGCGGCCCAGCTCGTCCTTCATGCTGGTGCGCAGGGCCGGGAAGTCGACCAGCTGCTCCAGCTTGTCGGCGTCGCCCGCCTTGGCAGCACGGATCAGCGCCTGACCGGCGAAGATCGGTGCGGCGGCCCATGCGGCGACAACGGCGATGACGGCCGTCGCGGCGATGCCGGTCAGCAGTTTCCTGGTCATGGATGTCCCTTCAGCGCCGAAACGCTTTCCCCGCCGCTACGGTTGCCCGAGTCGAGCGCGTTAGCCAGTGGGTGGAGGGATCAGCCGCTGGTCTTGCCGCTCTTGCCCACGGGCTGTTCCTCGACCGGCGGCGCGCGGCCGACCAGCGGACGGACCACCGGCGCCACGCCGTCCGGCAGGCCGATGTGCACCAGCCGCCATTCGAACGGGCCCCGACGCTCGAAAGTGAAGATGGTCTGCGAGCCGCCCTCGTCCGTCACGGCCATGCGGGCGCGGTTCACGCCCCAGAAGACCGGTTCAGGGAAGGGATTGCCGCGCTCGCCGTCGTTCAGGGTCGCCGTGGTCCGCTGCGACGCGTAGCGGCCCTCAGCCCGCGTCAGGGCGGCCAAGGCGGCGGGCGTCAGATAGATGTCGGGCGTCGGACCGGCGATGGGCGCGGCCTGCTCGAACTGGCGACGCACCGCGCCGATCGGATCCTCCAGGAAAGACGGCGCCGGTGCGATTGCGGCCGCATTGCCGGTCAGCTGTGGCCGCAGCGACTGACGCACCTCGGCGAAGTCGATCAGTTGCGCCAGTTCGGATGCATCATTGGCGTCCGCCGCCGAGCGGATAGCGAAGAACGCCACCGCCGGCGCTGCGAAGAAGCTCATCACTGCGACGATAGCCGCCAGCAGCAGCAGGTTTCCGATGACCTTCACGCGTCGTCTCCTGTTAACCGCGCCATCAATGCACAGACGCGGGCCTCATCAAAGCGAAGGCCCGCCCGACGCGAGTCGGACGGGCCTCTCTGGATTGACCGCGGTCAGAAGGCTCCGCCCTCTCGACCCGACGCGACCCGGCGCTCAAGCAGTGAGCGACCGCGTCGCGAGCGTTAGCGCCTTCTATTAAGCCGCCAGTTCCTTGGTCAGGTTCTCGGCGACCTTGTCGAGGAAGCCCTCGGTGGTCAGCCAGCCCTGCTGGTCGCCGACCAGAAGCGCCAGGTCCTTGGTCATGAAGCCAGCCTCGACGGTGTCGACGACGACCTTCTCGAGGGTGTCGGCGAAGCGGTCCAGCTCGGCGTTGCCGTCCAGCTTGGCGCGGTGCTTGAAGCCGCGGGTCCAGGCGAAGATCGAGGCGATCGAGTTGGTCGAGGTGGCCTCGCCCTTCTGATGCTGACGGTAGTGACGGGTCACGGTGCCGTGGGCGGCTTCCGTTTCCAGCACCTTGCCGTCCGGGGTCATCAGGACCGAGGTCATCAGGCCCAGCGAGCCGAAGCCCTGCGCCACGATGTCCGACTGCACGTCGCCGTCATAGTTCTTACACGCCCAGACGAAGCCGCCCGACCACTTGATCGCGGCCGCGACCATGTCGTCGATCAGACGGTGTTCGTAGGTCAGACCACGCGCCTTGAACTCGGCGGCGTAGTGCTCGTCGAAGACCTGCTGGAAGATATCCTTGAAGCGGCCGTCGTAGGCTTTCAGGATCGTGTTCTTGGTCGACAGATAGACCGGGTAGTTGCGCGCGAGGCCATAACCGAACGAGGCATGGGCGAAGTCGCGGATCGAGTCATCCAGGTTGTACATACCCATGGCGACACCAGCGCCCGGCGACTTGAAGACCTCGTGCTCGATCACTTCGCCGTCGTCGCCGACGAACTTGATCGACAGGGTGCCCTTGCCAGGCATCAGGAAGTCGGTGGCCTTGTACTGGTCGCCGAAGGCGTGACGGCCGACGACGATCGGCTGGGTCCAGCCCGGAACCAGACGCGGCACGTTCGAGCAGATGATCGGCTCGCGGAAGACGACGCCGCCCAGGATGTTGCGGATGGTGCCGTTCGGCGACTTCCACATCTTCTTCAGGCCGAACTCGGCCACGCGGGCCTCGTCAGGCGTGATGGTCGCGCACTTCACGCCGACGCCATGCTTCTGGATGGCGTGGGCCGCGTCGATCGTCACCTGATCGTCGGTGGCGTCGCGGTGCTCCATGCCCAGGTCGTAGTAGTCCAGCTCCAGATCCAGGAACGGGAAGACCAGCTTGTCCTTGATCATCTGCCAGATGATGCGGGTCATCTCGTCGCCGTCGATGTCGACGATGGGGTTGGCGACCTTGATCTTGGCCATGCGGATTGCCTCTGACGTGTGGGAAATGAAGGGTCGGGCGGGGGTATAGCCCCCTGGAGCCGGAGCGCAAAGTCCGCGCGGCCTGTGCATAACTTATCGACGTTTACCCTGCCCCGAAAAAGCCGCCTGCTGCCAAGCTGAACGTCGGCTTGCCGACTTGCGTTGGCAGTTCATGGACGGGGCAGATCGACCGCAGGACCTGACGCAAGCCGAAATGGACCGGCTCATCGACGAGTGGATCCTGACCTTTCTCGAGGCGCCCGTCCTTCTCGATGCGGAACTGATACGCCGCGTACTCGCTCAAACGAAGCAGGAGCGAAAGGAACGAGCGGATGTCCGAAAAGTCGTTCAGGCCGGGCGACCGGGTGAAGTGGGAGCACAGCCAGGGCACGAGTACGGGCAAGGTAGTGCGCAAGGTGACCAGCCCGACCCGCATTCAGGACCACAAGGTCGCCGCCTCGGCAGACAACCCCGAATATATCGTCGAGAGTGGGAAAACTGGAGCACGGGCGGCGCACAAACCCTCCGCCCTGCGCAAAGCCTGACCTTCCGGGGATACAGAAGATGCGAACCTTGATCCTGGCGACCACCGCCGCCCTCGCCTTGGCCGCCTGTGGACGTGAAGCCGCGTCGGAGAAGACGGAAGGCGCCGCCTCGGCGCCTGGTGCGCCCAACCAGCTTGCGGTCACCCCGGCTGCGGCGGCCCCGGCCATGCAGACCGAGAACCGGACCTTCCGCGACTGGCGCGTGGTTTGTGACAACGGCAATGCCTGTGTCGCATGGACCGGCGGCGACGGCGGCTGGCTGCGTGTCGCGATCCAGCCGGGGCCGGGACAGGTTCCGAGCATCGAGACCGGTAGCTGGTCGCTGGGCGAGGTGGGCGAGGACGCGCCAGCCCTGACCCTGCTTATCGATGGACGACAGCGACAACCGCGCGCCGGCCCGCAAAACGCTGCCAATGCGCAGGATCACGCCGACCGCATGCGTCGCATCGTTGCGGAGATCGCCCAGGCCAAGACCATCGCCCTGGCGAGTTCCTCGCAGCGCGAAGCGATCCCGGCCACCGGCGCGGCTGCGGCCTTCCTCTGGATCGACGAACGGCAGGGCAGACTGGACACGACCGGCGCGCTAATGCGCCGGGGCGCTCGTCCGGACAGCGCCGTGCCGACCGCCCCGCCCCTGCCACGAGTCACACCGGCGCGTGCGGTCGATCAGGGCGCATTCCGCGGGGCAGAGAATCCGATGGAGAACGATCCGCCCAAACTGGCTGTGCCGGCGTCTCTGGAGAGCCGAACCGACGTTCGCGAGTGCCGCACGGAAGGCAACCCGACGCTCAACGCCGCGACCTTGGCCGTGAAGCTGTCCGCCAACACCGAGCTGTGGGGCATTCCCTGCGGAAGCGGCGCCTATAACGCGACCTACAAGCTGTTCCTGACCGGCCTGAACGGCGCCAATCCGCGTCCCGCCGCCCTGCCCGAGCGGTTGCCGCGCCGCGAAGGCGACATCGGCGGTGAAGGACCGTGGCTGGTGAACCCGGTCTATGACACGGCGGCGCAGACCCTGACGGTCTTCCCGCGCGGACGAGGTCTCGGCGACTGCGGGACCATCACGACCTGGACCTGGACAGGCACGGCCTTCGCCCTGTCGGAAGAGCGTGGCATGGGCGATTGCTGGGGCATCAGCCCGGATCATTGGCCGACCTACTGGCGCACGCAGCGGGGATGAGTTTCGAGCCCGAGGTCCTCGTAATCGGCGCCGGCCCGGCCGGCCTGACAGCGGCGACTTATCTGGCCCGCTTCCGGCGGAGGGTTCTTGTGGCCGACGGCGGACCGTCCCGCGCGTGCTGGATTCCGATCAGCCATAATATGCCGGGCTTCCCGCGCGGCATCACCGGCGACGCCATCCTGAGCCGAATGACAGAACAGGCCGAGGAATACGGGGCGGTGCTGGAGCGCGGCCTCATCGAGAATTTGCGCGTCGAAGGCGAAGGCTTCTTCGCGCGGCTGAATGGAAGGACGTTGCACGTGCGCTCCGTGCTGCTGGCGACCGGCGTCATCGATCACCACCCAGACCTGCCCGGCGTCGAACGAGCTATCGAGCGGGCGTTGGTGCGCATCTGCCCGATCTGCGATGGCTATGAGGCCATCGACAAGTCGGTCGCCATCATCGGCGAAGACGACAAGGGCGTGCGCGAGGCCGCCTTCCTGCGCACTTACTCGGATCGCGTGACCCTGATCCACATCGGCCCGCGCGAGGCGCTGGAGGGGCAGAACGATCTGGAGCGGCTGGGCATTGAGCTGATCTGCTCCCCGATCGACAATGTGCGGCTTGAGCAGGACCGGGTCACGGCCCTCAGCTGGGGTGGCGCCTTCCGCAGTTTCGACCTGGTCTATTCGGCGCTGGGCACCTCGCCGACCGCGGAGCTGGCTTCAGGACTGGGCGCGGACCTCGGCGAGGACGGGCGGCTGTATGTCGATCCGCATCAGCAGACCAGCGTGCGCGGTCTGTATGCCGCGGGCGATGTCGTGCGGGGCCTGAACCAGATCGCCGTGGCGACGGCGGAGGCGGCAGTGGCCGCGACCGCAATCCACAACTGCCTCAGGGACGCCGACGGGCAGACCGCGCAAACCGTCTGAGGCGGCTCGACCCGGCCCCGGGAGCAGGAGACTCCGGGACCGGGCCACGGCCCCTTCGGGGAGGGCCGACGATCGCTGCGGGGGAAGGGAAATTCGCCTGCGAACGACCGGATTTCCGGAACCGCGATCAGCGGGCGGCGGGCGTGTACTGGCCCGCTACGGCGCGGAGACGACGGCGCGTGCGGCTGCGACGCCAGTCCTCAAGCACCGACATCCAACCCCATGCGGGTTCCTTATGCGTACGATGCAGCTCTTCCATACCGGCCTCCTCTGATTGGCGTTGGCGACAGGGCAGAGCATCGGCTTGACAGCGTCTGAGAACAAACCAGATTGTCGGCCCTCTTCATAAGGTTCGCTTATGGCCGATCCACTCGCTGGCATCCCCCTCGCCTCCATCCGCGTGTTCGAGGCTGCCGCGCGGCTGAAGAGCTTTACGCGCGCCGCCGAAGAGCTGGGCATGACCCAGGCGGCGGTCAGCTGGCAGATCAAGGCGCTGGAGGGCCGGCTGGGCCAGAGCCTGTTCCGCCGCCTGCCGCGCGAGGTGCAGCCGACCGAGGCGGGCGAACGTCTGTCCAGCGCCTCGACCGAGGCCATCACCCTGCTGCGCCGCGCGATCACCGACCTGACCGAGGCGGACGAGCACATCCTGTCGGTGACGACGCTGGCGACGCTGGCGACCCAGTGGCTGGCGCCGAGGCTGGGCGCCTTCCAGCTGGCCAACCCCGGACTGGCGGTGCGGCTGGACACCAACCCGGCCCTGCTGGACCTCAACCGCGAAGGCTTCGATGTCGGCATGCGCTCGGGCCACGGTGACTGGCCGGGGCTGGAGAGCCAGATGGTCATGCCCAGCGTCTTCACGCCACTTTGCAGCCCGGCCATGGCCGAACGGCTGAAGCTGAAGACCCCGGCCGACCTGATCGAGGCGCCCCGAATCGGGCTGGAGAAGGAGTGGGCCGTCTGGTTCGCCGCCCTCGGGCTGAGCAGCGAGGGGCGGAAGCAATCCACCCGCCTGACCGCCGACTATCAGGTGCTGGAGGTCGCCGCGGCGCTGGGGGATCAGGGCGTGGCGCTGGCCTCTCCCATCCTCTTCGCGCGGGAAATCGCGGCGGGCCTGCTGGTCCGGCCCTTCGAGGAGATGGTCTCCTTCCACACCGGTTACTACCTCGTCTGGCCTGAGGGCCGGCGACGCTCGCCCAAGATCAAGCGCTTCCGCGACTGGCTGATGGCGCAGGCGGATGCCGATCCTGCGGTGGTTGCCGCCCGCGCCGGTAATGAGGAGCGGACGGCGGAGAAGGCCAAGGCGCTCCGGCCCTAGCCTTCCCGGATCAACTGCTCCAGCACCGCCAGCGGCACCGAGCCGTTGACCAGCACCTTGTCGTGGAAGGCGCGCAGGTCGAAGCCGGCTTGGGCGGCCTGTTCGGCGCGGAGGCGGGCGATAACGGTGTGGCCGATCTTGTAGGCGCAGGCCTGGCCCGGCATCGAGGCGTAGCGGTTGATCTCGCTGTTGGCCGCACCGATCGGCTTGGCCCCCGAGGCCGCCATGTAGTCGACGGCCCGTTCGCGGCTCCAGCCCTTGGCGTGCATGCCGGTGTCGACGACCAGGCGGACGGCGCGGAACAGATAGGACATCAGGAAGCCGACGCGGCCCAGCGGATCCTCGGCATAGACGTCGAGGTCATCGGCGGCGACGGCCTCGGCGTAGAGGGCCCAGCCCTCGTTGTAGGCCGAGAAGCCATTGGCGCGGCGGTACTGCGGCAGGCTCTCGGTCTCGCGTTGCAGGGCGACCTGCAGGTGATGGCCCGGCGAGGCCTCGTGATAGGTCAGGGTCGGCAGCGAGAATTTCGGCCAGTTCTTGGTCTCGCGCAGATTGATGTAGTAGGCGCCCGGCCGCGAGCCATCCAGCGGCGGGCCCTGGTAGTATCCGCCCGGTGCGCCGGCCTCGATGGCGGGCGGCACGCGGCGGACCTCGACGGCGGCGCGCGGCAGTCGACCGAAGACGCGGGGCAGCAGGGGCTGGAGCGCCTGCACCTGCCGGTTCAGCGAGGCGATCAGCGCGACCTTGTCGGCATCGGTTTCGCCCCACAGCTGGGCCGGGTCCTTGTTCAGGGCGTCGATCCGCTCGCCGACCGTGCCCTGGGTCATGCCCTGCGACTTCAGGATGGTGTCGATGCTGGCCGAGATTTCGGCGACCTGCTCGACGCCGATGGCGTGGATCTCGTCGGCGGTGAGGGTGGTGGTGGTCCAGTGCTTCAGGACGTGGGCGTAGAAGGCCTCGCCGTCTGGCAGGCGCTGGACGACGCCGGCGTCGTGGACCGCTTGCGGGCGCAGGACCTCGAAGGCGGCGATCTGGCGAGCCAGCGCCGGCTTGACCTCGGCCTCGACGATGCGGGCCGCGCGGTCGCCATAGCCGGCGACGCCGAGGGACGACGCCTTGCGCTCCAGCGAGCGGACCATGGCCATGTCCGGGCCGGGCTGGGCGGCGAGCGCCGATAGCTGGCGGGTGGTCAGGTCGATGACGAAGTCGGGCGGAATGACGCCCCTGCCCGCGTCCTCGCGAATGCGCGCGGTCTCGTCATCCAGCGCCGGGCCGAAGGCGGACAGGCGGGCGAGGAAGGCGTCGGCGCCGGCGGCATCCTCGACCCGGTGCTGGTTGTCGAGGAAGTCCGGGACCGTGAAGTAGGCGCCGCTTAGCTGGTTGACGACATAGGGGCCCATGCGGCCGCCGCCCATGACCGAGCCGTAGTCGAAGCCGGCGCCGGTCGCCGCTGTTTCTGTGCGGAAGTCGGCGACGGCGTGGTTGACCTTGCCGGCCTCCGACAGGCCATCCGTACCCCCGAAGGCCCGGAAGACACGACGGCGCTCGACGGCCTTCGCGCGATCCGTTTGCCAGGCCGCCTCGCTGAGGTCGCTCAGCTTCGACGACAGGCCGGCGCGGGCTCCGCGATCGAGGCCGAGGTTGGTCGCGGTTTCCGGTGCGCTGTCGATATCCTGATCGAACCAGGCCTGAAGCATGGCGTCGAGCTCGGCATCGGCATTCTGTCGGCCGATGACGGGGCCTGCGAAGGCCAATGTCGCGCCGGCGGCTGCGGCGGTGGTCAGAAGGCTGCGGCGGTCGATCATGGGTCCCTCCCCTCGGGTTCTTGTGCTTCTCAGGCGCGGCCGGCGGCCCAGTCGTCGATGACCCGCTCCAGCACCTGCAGCGGAATGGCGCCGGCGGCCAGGCCGGTGTCGTGGAAGCCGCGAATGTCGAAGCGGTCGCCCATGGTCGTCTTCGCGCGCTCACGGACGCGATCCCAGACGGTGTGACCCAGCTTGTAGCTGCAGGCCTGCCCCGGCCAGACGCAGTAGCGTTCGATCTCGGTGGTCATGGTCGTCTCGGCGTCGCCGAGGGTCTCGACCATGTACCGGACCGCCTGCTCGCGGCTCCAGCGCTTGTGGTGCAGGCCGGAGTCGGCGACCAGACGGGCGGCGCGGAACATGAAGGATTGCAGGTAGCCGAGCTGGCCCCACGGGTCGTCGGCATAGACGCCCATCTCGTCCGCCAGCTGTTCGGCATAGAGACCCCAGCCTTCGGTGTAGCCCGAGAAGAGCGGCATCTTGCGCAGGGTCGGAATACCGTCGGTCTCCAGCGCGATGCAGATCTGGAAGTGATGGCCCGGCGACGCCTCGTGATAGGTCAGGGTCGGCAGGGTGAAGCGCGGCCACTCGGCCGTGTCGCGCAGGTTGATGTAGTAGACCCCCGGGCGCGAGCCATCGAGCGAGGGCATCTGATAGCTGCCGCCCGGAGCCCCGGCCTCGATCGCGACGGGGACACGGCGGATCTCGACCGTGGCTCGGGGCAGGACGCCGAAGGCCTCGGGCAGGCGCGTCTGCATGGCCGCCATCTGGGCGTTCAGGTCGGCGATCAGCTGGGCCTTGCCGGCGTCGGTGTTAGGATAGAGCTGGTCGGGCCGCTGGCCGACCGAGGCGATGCGCTCGCCGATCGAGCCCTGCGTCAGGCCTTGCGCCTTCAGGATTTCATCGGCGCGGGCCGACAGCTCGGCGACCTGCTCCTGACCGATGCGGTGGATCTCGTCCCCGTCCATGTCGGTGGTCGTGTAGCTGAGCACGCCGTAGCGGTAGTAGGCCTCGCCGTCCGGCAGGCGCCAGCAACCGGCGTCGGAGGTGGCGCCCGGCAGGGCGGCGGCGATGACTTCGGCCTGACGCTGCATGGCCGGATAGACGGCGTCGCGAACGATGGCCTCGGCGCGGGCGGCCCAGTTGCCCGGCACATTGGCCTCGCGCGCCCGGCGGACGAGGGACTCGGTCATGCCGGATTCGGCCGGGGAGACGCCGAGGGCCGCGGTGAACTGTTCGCCGGTGCGGCGCAGGATGAAGTCCGGCGGGACGACGCCCTTGGCGAAGTCGGAACGGACGCGGTCGGTTTCGACGTCCAGCACGCCGGCGAAGGCCTGCAGGCGGTCGAGATAGGTCCCGGCGTCGTCGGCGTTGCGGATCTGGTGCTGGGTGTCGAGGAACTGCGGGACGCCCATGTAGGCGCCGGTCAGCTGGCTGACGACATAGGGCGCCGCGCCGCCGACCACCGCTTGGGCGCCGTAGTCGAACCGATCGGAGACCGCGGCGCTGTCGAGCATGAATTTGGTCGTGTCGTAGTTGACCGCGTCCATACCGGACAGGGCGGTGCGGTCGATGGTCGCCAGTTCGGCGCTGTAGCCGCGGTAGACGCCATGGGCGCGGTCGAGGAAGGCCTGTGACCGGTCGTCCAGTCGCGAGCGGACGGCGGCGGCGGGGCCGGTGTCGAGGCCCAGGGTGGTCATGAACTCCGGCGACTCGGCGAGGAACTCTGCCATCATCCGCTCGAGCAGGGCCGTGACCTTCGCTCCGCCTTCGGATTGCGGGACGGCCCGCGGGAGGGCCAGGGCGGAGCCGGCGGCAGCCGCGCCGGCGGCGGCGACGGACGACAGGAGCAGGCGGCGACGGTCGATCATGGCGGGTCTCCGATTTATCCGGGTCGTTAGATGAGTGGTCCGTCACGGACCTGACAACCCCCATCCGGTCCCTATCCCCGCTGTTCAGCCTTTCGCGACCAGGCCTCCGAGAGCTCGGGTTCGCCTTGCTCACGGTAGTAGATGGAGAGGTTACCCGCTGCCGTCAGGGAGCCTCGGTCATGGGCCCCTTCATGCAGGGCGATGATCTCCGCCCGGTTTGCGTGACTGTCGGCATCACTCAAATGAATGGCCAGCAGGTCCATGGCACGGGGCTCACCGAGCCCGGCGAGTTCTCGCAGCGGTTCGGCAATGTCGGCGAGGTCGTTCCAGTCGACGTCACGAACCAGCTCGCCGTAGCGCTTGGTCAACTCTTCCAGATCGTGTTCGCCGACGTCTGTCATCACCCCGCGTGAAGCTCCTGCTTCACGCGCTCGGCGAGGGTCTTGATGTCCAGCGGCTTGGGCAGGAAGGAGACGCCGACCTCGTCCTGCAGCAGGTCCGAGAAATCGCTCTCGGCATAGCCCGAGATGAACATGACGGGCGCGTCGCCGAGGAACGGGCGGGCCTTCTTGAGCAAGGACGGGCCGTCGAGGCCCGGCATGATGACGTCAGAGATCATCATGTCGATCTGGCCGGCGTGCTCCTCGGCCAGTTCCAGCGCCTGCTCGCCATCCTCGGCCTCGATGACCTCGTATCCGCGCTGGCGCAGCAGACGGGCGGCGATGCCGCGCACGGCGGCCTCGTCCTCGACGAACAGGATGCGGCCGGCGCCAGACAGGTCGCGCGGCGCCTTGGCGATCTTCTCGACCACCGGCGTTTCGGCCAGCTCGGCCTCGGCGGCCTCGGGCAGGAAGATGCGGAAGGCCGCGCCGGCCCCCTCGATGTTGGCGACGTTGATGTGGCCGCCGGCCTGTTCGACGATGCCGTAGACGGTGGCCAGGCCCATGCCCGTGCCCTCGTTCACCGCCTTGGTGGTGAAGAAGGGCTCGAAGATCTTGTCCAGCAGCTCGGGCGGCACGCCGGGGCCGGTGTCCGACACCTCGATCAGGGCGACGGCCGAGGTCGAGGGATGGGCCCAGCCCATCTGGCGGGCCTCGTCGGCGGACAGGCGGGCGGTGCGAATAGTGACGACGGCGTCGCCGGGCTCGACCACGCCGCGCATCGCGTCGCGGGCGTTGACGGCCAGGTTCATCACCGCGGTCTCGAGCTGGCTCTTGTCGGCCAGAACCACCGGCAGGTCGCGGCCGTAGTCGGTCTCGAGACGCACGTCCTCGCGCAGCAGGCGACGCAGCAGGACGGCGAACTCGCCGACCAGTTCGCCGAGGTCCAGACGCTCGCGACGCACCGTCGACTTGCGCGAGAAGGCCAGCAGCTTGCGCACCAGATCGGCGGCGCGGATGCCGGTCTGACGGATCTGGTTCAAACCGTCGTAGGAGGGGTCGCCGACCGGGTGGCGCTCCAGCAGCTCCGAAAGCTGCATCTGGATGGCGGTCAGCAGGTTGTTGAAGTCGTGGGCCACACCGCCGGCCAACTGGCCCACGGCCTGCATCTTCTGGGCCTGCGACAGCTGGAGCTCCATCGACTTCTGGGTCGAGACGTCGAACAGCCAGATACGGCTGCGGTCGCCCTCCGGCGCGACGTAGAGGTGGAGCATCTTGTCGGGGTGGGCGCGGGCGACCAGCTCTATCGGGCCGGAGGAACCGGCGGCCAGCTTGGTCCGGGCCTCGGCGACGCCGGCCGGATCGAACAGATGGCCGAAGGCGGCGTCGCGAGCGACGGCCGGGCCGGTCAGCAGGGCCAGCGCGGCGTTGGGATCCTCGACCTTGCCGGAGAACAGGTCCTCGCCGGCGATGACGGCCGAGCCGAAAGGCGCGCCGGCGGCCATGGCGCGGCTCTCGGCGGCGTTGCCCTGCCCCTGCTGGCGCTCGGTCGGGGCGGCGGCGACGGGCAGGACGGCTTCGGGCGCGGCGCGGAGCAGGAAACGCCCCTCGCCCGCCTGACCGATCAGAACTTCGTACTCACGAGCGCCGATCTCGACGATAGCCCTGCCCTGCTCTCCGGCGCGGGCCTGGGCGAAGGCCATGTAGAGGGCGGAGGCGGACTTGTTACCCGACCGCGTCGGCGGCAGGGCGGAGGTCGCCCCGCCCGCCTCGGCCCAGGCCGCGTTGAAGGCCAGCACCTGTCCGGTCGACCAGACCAGGGCCGCCGGCTCGGACATGGCGTCCAGCAGGTCGACGACGGCGTCGGCCAGCGGCTGTTTCGTCTCGCCGCGATTGAAGGTGAACAGGCCGATCAGGGCGACGGCGCCGACCGTGAAGATCAGCACCAGCCCAGGCGCGCTCATCGGGTCGGCGCGGAAGGCCGGATAGGCGAGGGCTCCGATCGCGACCACGAAGCCGATCGCCATCACGATCAGGAGGGGGTCGAAAGCCTTGCGGGAGGTTGCGGTCATGGCGCCTCGGCCCGAATCAGAAGGGGCGGTTCCGGCGATAGTGGGCCGGATGCGCCTGACGCGCGAATCCGATGCAATGGATGCAATTGATGCAATGGATGCATCGGTTCGGATCGCCACTCAGGGACGCCAAGGGCCAGCGGCGAATATGGGCGCCAAAACAGAAACGGCCACCCTGCGGAGCAGGATGGCCGAATGCTGCATCAGATCCGGTCGTATGACCGATCAGGCGGCCTTGCGCTGCTCGGCCTTGAGGTCGCGGGCGGCGTTGATGCGGGCCTCGGCGATGGCGTCGGCGATCTCGTGGGTCGGACGCTTTTCGACGGCCGAGCGGTCGAGGACCTCTTCCAGCGTTTCCATCAGGCGCGACAGCTTGGCCTCGACCCAGGCCGGGTCATAGGAACCGCCCGTGTTGCGGGCGTTCAGCTCGGACGCGACATTGATGATGCCGCCGCCGTTCACGACGTAGTCCGGTGCGTACAGGACGCCACGATCGAACAGCTTCTGGCCGATGTCCGGCGTGGCCAGCTGGTTGTTGGCGGCGCCGACCACGGCCTTGACCGTCAGGCGGTCGAGGGTCTGCGGGTTCAGCGTCGCACCCAAGGCGCACGGGGCGTAGATGTCGGCCTTGACGTCATAGATGGCGTCCGGAGCGACGATCTCGGCGTTGGTGCGGGCGGCGACCTCGGCCAGCAGGGCCGTGTTGACGTCCGTCATGACCAGCTTGGCGCCGGCGGCGTGCAGCTTGTCGGCCAGATAGCCGCCGACGTGACCGATGCCCTGAACCGCGATGGTCAGGCCGGTCAGATCGTCCTGCTTCCACAGGCGCCGGGCGGCCAGAAGGGTCGAGCGGAACACGCCCTCGGCGGTGACCGGTGACGGGTCGCCCGAGGCTTCCGGACCGTCCGACAGGCCCAGCACATAGGGAGTGACCTTGCGGGCGACGGCGATGTCGGCGACCGACACGCCGACGTCCTCGGCCGCGTAGTAGATGCCGCCCAGGGTGTCGACGGCGCGACCGAAGGCGGCGAACAGCTCCGGCGTCTTCTGGGTGCGGCTGTCGCCGATGATGACCGACTTGCCGCCGCCCATCTCCAGATCCGCGACAGCGTTCTTGTAGCTCATGCCCTTGGACAGGCGCAGGACGTCTTCCAGCGCCTCGGCCGACGAGGCGTAGTTCCACATGCGCGTGCCGCCGACGGCCGGGCCGCGAGCGGTCGAGTGAACAGCGATAATCGCACGCAGGCCGGTCTTTTCGTCAAAGACCGCATGGACGCCTTCGTGGTTCGCGAAGGATGGGGAATCAAACAGGGTCATGCTCATAAGCGCTACTCCCGGGGTATTTTTTGTTGCGCGGCGTGTACGCGCCCCGGATCAACACCGCAAGCGTGGCGCTTTCGCGTCAGTGAGCGTGTCTTTCCAGCGCCGGCAGCACCGGACCTGCCCCTGAGGGCAGCGGCGCATCGGCGTTCCGCAGCCAGGCCTCGACGTCACGAAACATGGTCTGCGCCTGATAGTCCCGGTTCAGGATGTGCCAGCCCGAGGGATACCAGGCCGTGCGGAAGCCGGGGCGTTCGCCGGCGCGCTGAAGGGCCAGCCGCATGGCCGGCTTCTGGATCACGTTGTCGTTGGCGCCGTAGAGCAACAGGGTCGGCGCGCGCATGGCGCCCAGCTTGAGCGAAGCGCTCTCCATCAGGCTGACCAGCCCGTACAGGGTGTCGAACCGGGTCGAGATGATGCTGTTCGGATCCCGGCCGTTACGGAACAGCTCGAGCATGTTGTCCGAGGCCGGGTGATCGCGGATGGCCCACTCGGGCGCATCGACCGCGCGCGGACCAAGGGTGCGGGCGGCGACCCACAGGCCCGCGGAGTTCACCGGGCCCTGCGCGGTCCAGCCCCAGACCGCGGGCGCCAGCAGGATGGCGCGGTCGGCGGCCGGCGGGCGGTCCGAGCCGAAGGCGGCGACGGTGACCGCCCCGCCCATGCTCTCGCCCGCCACGGCGATGATCGCGCGCGGGTGGCGGGCGCGAGCCAGGGCGACGGCGGTGCGCAGGTCCTCGGTCATGCGCGCCTCGCCGGCCCAGACGCCGCGGCCGGGCGCCTGGCCGAAGCCGCGCTGGTCGATGGCCCAGGTCTCGATCCCCCGCTCGGCCCACCACGGACCGGCGAGACGGAAGGAAGCCCGACTGTCGTTCATGCCGTGCAGGGCGACGATGACCGCCCAAGGCTCGCCCGTCTCCGGCGCCCAGCGGGCCAGAGGTAGACGACCGCCGTCGTCCATGATCAGGGCGTCAGCCTGCAACGACGGCCCGGCGAAGTTCGCGGGCGGCGCCAGCGGCGACTGGACGGCGGGCGTGGCGCAGGCGGCCAGCGTCAGAGTGGTCAGCAGGATGGCGAGCGCGCGCAACATCAGGCCAGAATGCCCCGAACCCGCTGGCGAAGGTAGGGCACGATCTCCGCTTCGAACCACGGATTTCGCCTCAGCCAGGCCGTGTTACGCCACGAGGGGTGCGGCATGGGCAGGATGTCGGGGGCGTAGTCGCGCCAGGCGCGGACCGTCTCCGTCATATTCGCCTTCGCCCGGTCGCCCAAGGCCCAGACCTGAGCATAGCCGCCGACCAGCAGGGTCAGCTCGACGTTCGGCAGTTCGGACAGAAGCTGAGGCCGCCAAAGTTCGGCGCAGCGCTTCGGCGGGGGATAGTCGCCGCCTTCCGGCGCGGTGCCCGGATAGCAGAAGGCCTGCGCCGCCACACCGAGACGGTGATCGGCGTAGAAGGTCTCGTAGTCCACGCCCATCCAGTCGCGCAGGCGATCGCCCGACGGATCGGTAAACGGCAGACCGCTTTCATGCACGCGGCGGCCGGGCGCCTGGCCGCAGATCAACAGGCGCGTCTCCGGAAAGACGCGCACGACAGGACGCGGGGTGTGCGGCAACTGGCCGAGACAGGCCCGGCAGGCGCGGATGTCGGAGAGAACGGCCTCGAGGCCCATCCCGTGAACCGATCAGTCCTCGTCTTCGTCCGTCTTCGGCGGAAGCGCGGCGAGGGCGGCGGCGGTTTCTTCCGGCGTCGGCAAACGCAGACGGGTGACGCCCTTGAAGTCGTTCGGATCGACCGGCTTGCCCTTCTTGGTGATGGTCAGCTTGCCCTGACGCATCAGGCCCAGCGCCGTCGCCTTCACCTTGGGCAGCATGCGCTGCCACTGTTCGGGCTGCAGCTCCTTGGCCACGTCCGAGGGTTCAATGCTCTTGCCGCCGACGCCCTTGGGGTCGGCCTTCGCCAGTTTTTCGAAAATGGCGGCTTCGATGGGATCGCTCATCGCGCCTATATGCTGCATTGCGAGAGCGATAAGAAGGCGCCCGGCTCAAGTAGCGCGACGCGCGGTAGTCCAAGAGGAATGAGATGGTAGCCAAGGTCACCGTGACGGAGGGCGAGTTCGCGGGCTGGCAGATGTACGATCTGCACGGCACCTTCGATCAGGTCGTGGGCCCGTTCTACTTCAAGCCGGACCCCGACGGCCGCATGCGCTGCGCCTTCCGCGCCGAGCCCAAGCACATGAATGCGGGCGACCGGATGCACGGCGGCTGCCTGATGACCTTCGCCGACATCTCGCTGTTCCAGACCGCCTATCAGGAGATGGAAGGCGCCTCGGGCGTGACCGTGTCTCTGGATTCCACCTTCATCGACGGCGCCTATGTCGGCGAACTGGTCGAGGCGACCGGCGAGGTGGTTCGCGCGGGCAAGAGCCTGATCTTCGTGCGGGGTCAGATCAATGCGGGCGAGCGCATCCTGATGACCTTCTCGGGCGTGATCCGGAAGTTCGAGAAGCGCGGCGGCTGATCAGCCGTCGATGATGTCCTGGAGGATCCGGCCCATGCGGGCTTCCAGGCGCTTGCACTCTTCGGGGTTCAGCCCGAAGCCGCCGGTGATCTCGCGGCTCACGGCCATTCCCATGATCGTGGCGGCGGCCAGACGGGCGCGGACCATGGCGTCCTCGCCGCCGACCCAGTCGGCGAAGGGGCCGAAGAAGCGTTCGGTGCCTGTGCGCTGGACGATCTCCATCGCCTTGGTCGAACCGACCGAGCGCAGCATGATCAGCAGGCCCTTCAGCTTGCCTTCTTTCTTCGGCTCGAAAATCACGGCGTGAGCGACGCGCAGGCCGAACCCGGAGCGCGGGCCGTCCATCAGCTCGCTGCCGTTGGAACAGCTGTCCAGAACCGACGCGAACAGGTCTTCCTTGGAGCCGAAGTAGCGGGACACGAGGGCGGCATCGACGCCCACGTCCTTTGCAATGTCGCGCATGCCGACGTCGTCGTAGCTCTCGCGGGAAAACCGCTCGAGCGACGCGTTCAGAATAGCAGCGCGGGTCGCCTCGGCGTTACGCGGCCGAGGCGCAGCATGACAAAACAACTGGATAGGTCTCCGGAATAGCCCCAAAGGCAATATGGCTTTGTCATCGACCGTTGACAAGAAGCCCCCGGATCACCATTAAGTCACCGGGCGTTGACTAGCGGCATCCTCCCCATCGCTGCGCGTCGACATGACAGGGATTCCTCCCATTCGGAGATTTGGTTTATGCGCACGGTGAAGATCGTGGCCGCGTCCGCCCTCATGGCGGCCGTGCTTTATGGCTGTTCACAACCGAGCGAGGCGCAGGCGCCGCCCGCTCCGCAGGTGACGGTCTCGACCCCGCTGATGCAGACCATCCAGGACTGGGATGAGTTCACCGGCCGGTTCGAGGCGACCCAGTCGGTCGAGGTTCGCGCCCGCGTCGGCGGCTACATCCAGGCGGTCCACTTCCGCGACGGACAGTTCGTCCGCCGCGGCCAGCTGCTGTTCACGCTTGACCCGCGTCCGGCCCAGGCCGCGCTGGCCGCCGCGCGCGCCCAGCTGTCGCAGGCGCAGGCCCAGCTGAACCTGGCGCAGACCGAGTTCACGCGCGCCGAGACCCTGCTGGCCTCGCAGGCCGTGTCGCAGGCCGAGTTCGACACGCGTCGCGGCGCCGTGCAGCAGGCCGAAGCCGCTGTCGCCTCCGCCAACGCCGCCGTCCGCGCGCGCCAGCTGGACCTCGAGTTCACGCGCGTGACCGCCCCGATCTCGGGCCGGGTTTCGGACCGCCGCGTTGACGCCGGCAATCTGGTCGGCGGCGGTTCGTCGGCCGCCGACGTGCTGACCACCGTGGTCTCGAGCGCTCCGATCCACTTCGTCTTCGACGGCTCCGAAGCCGTGCTGCTGAAGTACCAGCGTCAGGCCCGCACGGGCGCGGCGCCGATCCAGGTGCGCCTGCAGGACGAGAGCGGCTTCTCGCGCTCGGGCACGCTGGACTTCACCGACAACGCCGTGGACACCGCCTCGGGCGTCATCCGCCTGCGCGCCGTGATCCCGAACGCAGACGGCTTCCTGAAGCCGGGCATGTTCGGTCAGGCCCGTCTGGCCGGCGCCGGCAGCTACCGCGCCATGCTGGTGCCGGACGCCGCTATCGCCACCGATCAGGCCCGCCGCGTGGTCTATGTCGTGGCGCAGGACGGCTCGGTCGCTCCGCGCGCCGTGCAGCTGGGACCGCTGGTCGACGGCCTGCGCGTCATCCGCGGCGGCATCCGCGAGACGGATCGCGTGATCATCAACGGCCTGCAACGCGTGCAGCAGCCGGGCGTGAAGGTGCAGGCCCGCAACGGCCGCATCCAGCCCGTCGCCCAGCAGGCGCAGACGCCGGTGACGACCATGGCCCCGGCCTCGAGCGCCACCTTCGCCAACAGCGTGTCCGGCGACTGATCGCGTCATGAACATCTCACGCTTCTTCATCGACCGGCCGATCTTCGCGGCCGTGATCTCGGTGTTCATCACCCTGATCGGGATCTTCGCCTATCCGCTGCTGCCCCTGTCGCAGTATCCGGAGATCGCGCCCCCGACGATCACCATCAACACCGCCTATCCGGGCGCTTCCGCCGAGACGGTGGCCGAGACCGTGGCCGCGCCGATCGAGCAGGAGGTGAACGGGGTGGAGGGCATGCTGTATCTGTCGTCCTCGTCCACCTCGGACGGGACGGTGGGCATCACCGTGACCTTCCAGCCCGGCACCGATCTGGATGCGGCGCAGGTGCTGGTCCAGAACCGCGTCGCCCTGGCCGAACCCCGCCTGCCTGCTCAGGTCCGTCAGATCGGCGTGACCGTGAACAAGCAGGAATCCGGCTTCCTGATGATCCTCGGGCTGACGTCTCCGGACGGCAGTCTCGATAACGACTACGTCGGCAACTACGCCAACTCCCAGCTGCGCGACCGCCTGTTGCGTCTGGAAGGCGTGGGCGCGGTCCAGATCTTCGGCGGCGGCAACTATTCGATGCGGGTCTGGATCGATCCGGGCAAGGCCGCCGCGCGCGGCCTGACCGGGCCGGACATCGTGGCGGCGTTGCAGGCGCAGAACGTGCAGGCCGCGGCCGGCGCGATCGGCCAGCCGCCCTTCCCCACCAACGCCGCAGCCTTCCAGCTGCCGGTGCAGGTGCAGGGCCGCCTGAGCAATCCGGACGAGTTCTCGAACATCGTCATCAAGACCGACGCCGAAGGCCGCGTGACCCGCATTCGCGACGTCGCCCGCGTCGAACTGGGCGCGCAGGACTACGGCATCAACGGCTATTTCGACGGCGAGCGCGGCGTCGGCATGGCCATCATCCAGCAGCCCGGCGCCAACGCCCTGGGCACCGCCGATCGCGTGCTGGAAGAGATGGAAGCGTTCCGGTCCGAACTGCCGCAGGGCATGGAGGTCTCGGTCGCCTACAACCCGACGGAGTTCGTGGCCGCCTCGGTGGAGTCGGTCCAGCACACCCTGATCGAAGCCGTCATCCTCGTTGTGCTGGTGGTCATCGTCTTCCTGCAGACCTGGCGCGCGGCGATCATCCCGATCGTGGCCATCCCGGTCGCGCTGGTGGCGACGTTCGCCGTGCAGCTGATGCTGGGCTATTCGATCAACTCCCTGTCGCTGTTCGCCCTGGTGCTGGCCGTCGGCATCGTCGTCGACGACGCCATCGTCGTGGTCGAGAACGTGGAGCGGTACATCCGCGAGGGTCTCACACCCAAGGAAGCCGCCCACCGATCCATGCAGGAGGTGTCCGGCGCGCTGATCTCGATCGGCCTGGTGCTGGTCTCGGTGTTCGTGCCGACCATGTTCGTGCCGGGCATTCCGGGCATCTTCTACCGCGAGTTCGCCATCGTCATCACGACGGCGTCTGTGGTGTCGCTGCTGGTGTCGCTGACGCTGTCGCCGGCCATGGCCGCGCTGCTGCTGAAGCCGCATAAGGCGCATGACAACCAGCGCAAGCCGGGCCTGCTGGGCACGGCGACCTACTACGGCGGCTGGGCCGGCCGGAAGTTCAACGAGGGCTTCGACTGGCTGTCCGACAAATACGGCCGCCTGACCGCGCGTCTGGTACGCACCGTCGGCATCGTGCTGGTGGTTTATGTCGCCCTGCTGGGTCTGACCGGCTGGCGTCTGATGGACACCCCGTCGGGCTTCATTCCCGAGCAGGATCAGGGCTTCCTGATCGGCGTCATCCAGCTGCCCCCCGGCTCTTCGCTGGAGAGAACCGAAGCGGTGATGCGTCAGGCCTCGGACACCATCAAGGCGACCGAGGGCGTCGAGGGCATGGTCGCCTTCGCCGGTCTGGACGGGACCAGCTTCTCGTTCGGCTCCAACGCCGCGACCATCTTCATCCGCCTGGACGAGTTCAAGGAGCGCAAGACCGCCGAACAGGGCGCAGCCGCCCTGGCCGGCGCGATCACCGGCGCCACCATGGGGATCGAGGACGCACAGATCTTCGTCATCGCCCCGCCGGCGGTGCAGGGTCTGGGCAACGGCAACGGCTTCCAGCTGATGGTGCAGGACACCTCGGGCGCGGGCTACCGCGCGCTCGAAGGCGCCACTTTCGCCATGATGGGCGCCGCCGCGCAGACACCGGAGCAGGTGCAGCAGGTCTTCTCGACCTACAACACCGGCTCGCCCCGCATCGCCGCCGACGTCGACCGCGACAAGGCGCTGATGATGGGCGTGCAGCCGTCGGCCGTGTTCGACACGCTGGGCGTCTATCTGGGCTCGGCCTACGTCAACGACTTCAACTTCCTGGGCCGCACCTTCCGGGTGACGGCGCAGGCGGAGCCGACGGCGCGCGATGACATCGCCGACATCGCCAACCTGCAGACCCGCTCGGCCACCGGCGCCATGGTGCCGATCGGCTCGGTCGCGACCCTGCGCGAGGACTCCGGTCCGGCGCGGATCGTCCGCTACAACCTGTTCCCGGCGGCCGAGCTGCAGGGTTCGGCGGCGGCGGGCGTCTCGTCCGGTCAGGCCATCGCCCACATGGAAGAGCTGGCGGGGCAGGCCCTGCCTCCGGGCTTCTCCTACGAGTGGACCGGTCTGGCGCTGCAGGAGAAGGAAGCCGCAGGCGGCGCGACCGTGGTGTTCGCCATGGCCGTCGTGCTGGTCTTCCTGGTGCTGGCCGCCCAGTACGAGGCCTTCACCCTGCCGCTCGCGGTCGTGCTCATCGTGCCGATGTGCATCCTGGCGGCGATGATCGGGGTGAACATCCGCGGGCTGGACAACAACATCCTCGTGCAGATCGGTCTCGTCGTGCTGATCGCGCTGGCGGCGAAGAACGCGATCCTGATCGTGGAGTTCGCCAAACAGGCCGAGGACGAGGGGCTGAACCGCTTCGATGCCGCGGTCCGGGCTGCGAAGACCCGTCTGCGTCCGATCCTGATGACCTCGTTCGCCTTCATCTTCGGCGTCGTGCCGCTGATGCTGGCGACCGGCCCCGGCGCAGAGATGCGCCAGTCGCTGGGCACGTCGGTCTTCTCGGGGATGCTGGGCGTGACCTTCTTCGGCCTGATCTTCACGCCGGTCTTCTACGTCGTGATGCGCTGGGTGGCCTCCAAGCTGCCCAGGGAGCCGCAGAAGGAACGCGAAATCCCCACCACCGGCGGCCTGCCGCCGCATGAAGCCGACGCCGCCCCGGCGCGCTCGGGAGACCACTGATGACCGTTCGACCCTCTCTCCGGTTCCTGACCGCAACCGCCGGAGCCAGCTTCCTGCTGGCCTCGTGCGCGGTCGGGCCGAAGGCGCCTGACGCTACCCTTCCCCCCTCGGCGTCGGGCGCCTTCGTAAGCTCCACCGGCTCGTCCGTGACGGCGCAGGCCGCCGCGCGCGACGACTGGTGGAGGCTGTACGACGACCCGGTTCTGGATCAGCTGATCGGTCAGGCGCTGACCGAGAACAACGAGCTGGAAGCCGCGGCCGCCAACCTGCGTCGCGTCCGCGCGGCGCTGGGCGAGGCCCGCGTCGGCCGCTTCCCGGGCACGACCAGCTCGGCGACCTACCAGCGCAGCCGCCCGTCGGCCGCGACCGTTCCCGGCCTTCCCGCCGGAACGGAGGCGCCGGAGGTCGAAAGCTATGACGCCGGTCTGGACGTCTCCTACGAGGTCGACCTGTTCGGCCGCGTCGAGTCGACCATTCGCGCGGCCCGCGCCGATGCAGCCGCCGCCGAGGCCGCCCTGGACATCGTCCGCGTGACCGTGGCCGCCGAAACGGCCCGGGCCTATGCCGACGCCTGTTCGGCCAATGCCCAGATCGCGGTGGCGGAGCGCACCATCCAGCTGCAGACCGACACCGTCGGCCTGACCCAGCGTCTGCTGGACGCCGGTTCGGGCAACGGTCTGGATACGGCCCGCGCCCGCTCGGCGCTGGAATCGACCCGGGCCTCGCTGCCGCCCCTGCGGGCCCAGCGAGACGGCGCCCTGTTCCGTCTCGCCACCCTGACCGGGCGCACCCCGGCCGAGGCCAGCGAAGCGGCGCGTGCCTGCCAGCGTCCGCCACAACTGTCGCAGCCGATCCCGGTCGGCGACGGCGCCCAGCTGCTGGCCCGTCGTCCCGACGTACGTCAGGCCGAGCGCAACCTCGCCTCGGCCGCGGCGCGTGTGAACGTGGCGACCGCCGATCTCTTCCCGCGTATCTCGCTGGGCGGTTCGCTCGGCGCCACGGCTGGCGAGGCCGACGGTCTGGGCGACAACGAGAACTTCCGCTTCTCGTTCGGCCCGCTGATCAGCTGGTCGTTCCCGAACGTCTTCGCCGCCCGCGCGCGGATCGAACAGGCCTCGGCCGGTTCGGACGCCGCTCTGGCGACGTTCGACCAGACGGTGCTGGTGGCGCTGCAGGAGACCGAAACGGCCCTGACCAACTACGCCAACGAACTGGACCGCCGCTCGGCGCTTCAGTCCGCGCGGGATCAGGCCGCCAACGCCGCTCGCCTGTCCCGTCTGCGCTTCGACGCAGGCGCCGACAGCTTCCTGACGGTGCTTGATGCCGAGCGCACCCTGGCCTCGGCTGACGCCCAGCTTGCGGCTTCGGATGCGCTGGTCACCACCTACCAGATCGCCCTGTTCAAGGCGCTGGCCGGCGGATGGAACGGCGAGGCCTGAGGCCTTCGCAACACCGGAAACGATGAAGGGGAGGCCGCAGGGTCTCCCCTTTTTCGTTTGTACCCGCCCGTCGATTCCCGCTTGCGGCGCGCGCGGCTTTCTTTCTACTTCGCGACCCGACAACGGAGCGCCTCGTCTTGGAAGATCGCGACTATCTGCTGGGCACGCACGACCTTGAGGTCCGGCGGCTGGGGCATCAGCACCGCGTCTGGCGACCGCGAGTGCTGGATGCGTGGCGACGTGCGGGGATCAAGACGGGCTCGACCGTGGTCGACGCCGGCGCGGGCCCGGGCTGGGCCAGTCTGGATCTGGCCGAGATCGTCGGCGAGGACGGCAGGGTCATCGCCCTCGAACGCTCTGCACGCTTCTCCGAGATCATGATGGCGGCGGCGGCCCAGCGCGGCTTCGCGGACGTCATCGTCCCACACGTTCTGGATCTGGTCGAAGACGACCTGCCAGAGGGCGAGGCCGACGCCTTCTGGATCCGCTGGGTGCTGGCCTTCGTCAGCGACCCCGAACTGGTCGTCGCCAAGCTGGCTCGTTCGCTGAAGCCGGGCGGTACGGCGGTGATCCACGAGTATCTGAACTATGAGAGCTTCACTGTCGTGCCGGACGACGGCGCGATCCGCGGCTTTACCGACCATGTCGTCGAGGACTGGCGCGCCAGCGGCGGCGAGCCGGACATCGGCCGGGACCTGCCCGCCCTACTGCTGAAACAGGGCATGCGGATCGTGCAGATGAACCCCATCGTCGACGTGGTCCAGCCCAGCAGCTTCATCTGGCAATGGCCGTCCAGCTGGCTGCGGAACTATCCGAAGCATCTCGTCGAGGCCGGCAAGCTGACTCCCGACTGGGCCCAGCGGGTGCCGGCGGCCCTTGAGAAGGCCGAGGCCGATCCGGCCGCCATCATGATCACCCCGACGGTGATGGAGATCATCGCCGAGAAGCTGTGATCAGGCCCGCTTCGCGCTGACCGCCACGGCCTCCTCGCGGGGGAGGATGTGGCGGAAGGTCAGCACCGCGGTCGGCCAGGTTTCCAGCAGTTTGCGAGCCAGCGGCGACCCTGTCTCGCGGGCGTGGCGGGACACCAGGGTGTGGAGGCGCGTGGCGGCATCGCCGATAACCGGGCCGGTCAGGACCGAGGCGGCGTTCAGGCGAAGGTGGGCCTGACTTTCCGGGTCGTGGATGAAGGCCTCGCCGCCGCTCATGCCGGCGCCGAAATTCCAGCCGGCCGAGCCCAGCACCACCACCGAGCCGCCGGTCATGTACTCGCAGCCGTGGGCGCCGACGCCCTCGACCACCGCCGTGGCTCCGGAGTTGCGAACGGCGAAGCGCTCGCCCGCGGCGCCCGCCGCGAACAGGGCGCCCGAGGTCGCGCCATACAGGCAGGTGTTGCCGATGACTGCCGCGCCGGCCTGCCACTGAGGCGGCCGGACGATGACCTCGGCGCCCGACAGCCCCTTGCCGACATAGTCGTTGGCCTCGCCGTCCAGCTCGATCCGCAGGCCCTTCATGCCCCAGGCCGCCAGCGACTGGCCGGCGGCGCCGCGCAGGTTCAGGGTCAGGTGGCCGTCAGGCAGGTCAGAGCCGTATTTGCGGACGATGCGCGAGGACAGGCGCGTGCCGATGGTGCGCTGGGTGTTGGCCACCGCATAGGTCAGCTGCATCTTCTCGCGACGTTCGAGGAAGGGCGTGGCGTCGCGTTCGATCTGCGCATCCAGCGCATCCGGCACGGCGTTGCGCGGCGCCTCGGCCGGGCGGCCATCGCCCTCCCCGACCCGCACCAGCAGAGGGTTCAGGTCGAGATCGTCCAGCTGGGCGCCGCCGCGCGAGACCTGCTTCAGCAGATCAGTGCGGCCGACCGCCTCATCCAGCGAGCGCAGGCCGAGCGAGGCCAGAACCTCGCGCGTCTCCTCGGCGATGAAGCTGAACAGATTGACCACCTTCTCCGGCGTGCCGGTGAACATGGCGCGCAGACGCTCGTCCTGAACGCAGACGCCGACCGGGCAGGTGTTGGAGTGGCACTGGCGGACCATCAGGCAGCCGACGGCGATCAGGCTGGCGGTGCCGATGCCGAACTCCTCGGCGCCCAGCATGGCGGCGACCACCACGTCGCGACCGGTCTTGATGCCGCCGTCGGTGCGCAGGCGGACGTGGCCGCGCAGACCGTTCAGGCTGAGCACCTGATGAGCCTCGGCCAGACCCAGCTCCCACGGCATGCCGGCATGCTTGATGCTGGCCAAGGCCGAGGCACCGGTGCCGCCGTTGTGGCCGGCGATCAGGATGATGTCGGCCTTGGCCTTGGCGACCCCTGCGGCCACCGCGCCGATGCCGGACGAGGCGACCAGTTTGACCGTGACGCGGGCGTCCGGATTGATCTGCTTCAGATCGTAGATGAGCTGGGCCAGATCCTCGATCGAATAGATGTCGTGGTGCGGCGGCGGCGAGATCAGGCCGATGCCCGGCGTCGAATGGCGCATGCGGGCGATGAATTCGGTCACCTTGAAGCCGGGCAGCTGGCCGCCCTCGCCGGGCTTGGCGCCCTGGGCCACCTTGATCTCGATCTCGCGGCACTGGTTCAGATATTCGGCCGTGACGCCGAACCGGCCCGAAGCGATCTGCTTGACCGCGCTGTTCGGATTGTCGCCGTTCGGACGCGGGTGGTAGCGCTCCGGGTCCTCGCCGCCCTCACCCGAGACCGAGCGGGCGCCGATGCGGTTCATGGCGATGTTCAGCGTCTCGTGCGCCTCGGGCGACAGGGCGCCCAGCGACATGCCCGGGGTCACGAACCGCTTGCGGATCTCGTTGACGCTCTCGGTTTCCTCCAGCGGGATCGGCAGGGCCTCGCGGAAGTCGAGCAGGTCGCGCAGGTGGACCGGCGGCAGCTCGCGGGCGCGACGGCTGTAGGCCTTGAACCGCTTGTAGTCGCCGCGCGTGGTGGCGTCCTGCAGGCGGTGGATCATCTCGGCGTCCCAGGCATGGGTCTCCTCGCCGGCGCGGATGCGGTGCGCGCCGCCGATGCGCAGACGGGCGCGATCCGAGGCGAAGCCCCGCTCCGCCCGCGCCGCGGCACGCGCCTCGATGCCGGCCAGACCCAGGCCCGAGATGCGCGAGGTCATGCCGGGGAAGAACTCAGCGACAAGCGCCCGCGACAGGCCCAGCGCCTCGAACTCGCAGGCGCCGCGGTAGGCCGAGATGATGGAGATCCCCTTCTTGGCGAGGATCTTCATCAGCCCCGCCTCGACCGCCGCCTTGTGGTTCAGGCAGGCGTCGCGCAGCGTCAGGCCCGGATAGCGGCCGGCGTCCAGACGCTCGAGGAAGGTCTCCTGCGCCAGCCAGGCGTTGACCGCCGTCGCGCCGCAGCCGACCAGCACCGCGAAGGCGTGGGCATCGATCGCCTCGGCCGAGCGGACCACCAGCGAGCAGTAGGTACGCAGGCCCGCGTCGACCAGCCGGTTATGTACGGCGGAGGTCGCGAGGATCATGGGGATCAGAGGGCGCCCCTCGCCCGCCCGTTCGTCGGTCAGGACGATCAGCCCCGCCCCGCCCTTCGCCGCCGCAACGGCCTCGTCCCGGATGCGGTCCAAGGCGGACTGGAGGGCGTCGCCGGACCGGGCCTCGGCCTCGGGCGCAGCGAAGGTGCAGTCGATGACCGTGGTCGCGCCGGCGCCGACGACATCGAGCATCCGCTCGTACATGCCCGTCGTCAGGACAGGGCTGTCGAGCACGAAGACGCGGGTCTGGGTCTCGTCCTGGGCCAGGATGTTGCCGAGGTTCTTGAACCTAGTCCGCAAGCTCATCGCCCCGGCTTCGCGCAGGGAATCGATCGGCGGATTGGTGACCTGGGCGAAAGCCTGACGGAAGTAGTGGGCGAAGGGGCGCGACTGGTCGGAAAGCACCGCCGGCGGGGCGTCGTCGCCCATGCTGGCGACCGCTTCCTTGCCGTCGCCGGCCATCGGATCCAGCAGGGCGTCGATGTCCTCCTGCGTCCAGCCGACCGCGGCCTGGAAGCGGGTCAGGGCCTCGCCCTGCAGGCGGCGCGGCTCGTCGCCCGGCCCGATCACCGTTTCCAGCTCGACCATGTTGGCCAGCCACTCGCGATAGGGATGTTCGGCGGCCAGACGGTCGATGGTCTCGGCCTCGTCGTAGAGGCGGCCGGCCTCCAGATCGACGGAGATCATGCGCCCGCCGTTGATGTGCAGGCGCCGGGCGATGCGGTCGTCGGGCACGCCGGTCATGCCGGCCTCCGAGCCGCAGATCAGCAGGCCGTCAGTGGTCTCGGCGGCGCGTAGCGGGCGCAGGCCATTGCGGTCCTTGCCCGCCACGACCCAGCGGCCGTCGGTGGCGCAGACGGCGGCGGGGCCGTCCCACGGCTCCATCACCGCATTGCAGTAGGCATAGAGGGCGCGGTGGTCGTCCGAGATGACGCCCTCGATCGGCGCCTCGGGCATCAGCAAGGCCTTGACCATCGGGGCCGGGCGGCCGGCGCGGACGAGCACCTCGAAGACGTTGTCGAGCGCGGCGGAGTCCGAGCCGGAGGCCTGGATTACCGGCTTCACCGTCGCGTCGTCGGCGCCGAAGGCCTCGGCCGTCATGCGGATCTCGTGGCTGCGCATCCAGTTGGCGTTGCCGCGCAGGGTGTTGATCTCGCCGTTGTGCGCCAGCATCCGGAACGGCTGGGCCAGCCGCCATTCGGGGAAGGTGTTGGTCGAGTAGCGCTGGTGGAACAGGGCGACATTGGCCTCGACCCGCGGGTCGTTGAGGTCGGGATAGAAGTCGGCCAGCGCCTCGGCCAGCATCATGCCCTTGTAGATGACCGAGCGGGCCGACAGCGAGCAGACGTAGAAGTCCTTCAGCCCGGACTTCAGCGCCTGGTGCTCGATCTTGCGGCGCAGCAGGTAGAGGGCGCGTTCGAGATCCTCGCCCTCCAGACCGTCGGGTGCGCTGAGCATGATCTGCTCGATCTCGGGGCGGGTCGCGGCGGCGCGTTCGCCCAGCACCTCGACGCGGGTCGGCACCTGACGCCAGCCGTACAGCCAGAAGCCGGCGGCCATGACCTCGCGCTCGACGATGGTGCGTGCCTGTTCCTGGGCGCCCAGATCGGTGCGCGGCAGGAAGACCATGCCCACGGCGATGGGGCCGGGCCGGGGCTCGTGGCCGGCGTCACGAACCTGGGCCTCGAAGAAGGCGCGCGGCAGGCCGATCAGGATGCCGGCGCCGTCGCCGGACTTGCCGTCGGCGTCGACCGCGCCGCGGTGCCAGATGGCCTTCAGCGCCTTGAGCGCCAGTTCGACCACCTCGCGGCGGGGCGAGCCGTCGATGGCGGCGACGAGGCCCACACCGCAGGCGTCGCGCTCGGACGCCGGGTCATAGGCGTGGGCGTCGATCAGCTTCTGCCGGTCGGCCTCGAACTGGTTCACATCGAAGGTCATGCCGCGGCCCTCCGCTGCGAGGACAGCCAGGCGTCGATCTCGGCGGCGGCGTCCTGCCCGTCACGCACGGCCCAGACGACCAGCGAGGCGCCGCGGACGATGTCGCCGGCGGCGAACACCCCCTCCAGCGTCGTCGCCTTGGTGTGGCCGGCAGTGCGGATGGTGCGCCAGTCGGTCAGGGCCAGGTCGGGGGTCTCGAACAGGGTCGGCATGTCTTCGGCTTCGAAACCCAGCGCCTCGATGACCAGATCGGCGGGCAGATCGAACTCGCCGCCCGGCAAGGCCTCGACGGACCAGCGGCCATCGGCGCCCTGGGCCGCCAAGGCCATGCGCTGGGCGCGGACGCCGGTGACGCCCGAGGCGCCGCCCAGCACCGCGCGGGGCGAGGCCAGCCACTCGAAGACCACGCCCTCCTCCTCGGCATTGGCGGTCTCGCGCGCGCTGCCGGGCATGTTCTCGCGGTCGCGGCGGTACAGGCAGGTGACGGCCGTCGCGCCCTGACGCACGGCGGTGCGGACGCAGTCCATCGCCGTGTCGCCGCCGCCGATGACCACCACCCGCTTGCCGGCGGCGTTCAGCGCGCCGTCGTCATACGCGGGGACGGCATCCCCGAAACCCTTGCGGTTGGAGGCGATCAGATAGTCCAGCGCCGCGACCACCCCGTCCGAGCCGCAGCCCGGAGCCGTCAGCCGCCGCGCCTGATAGACGCCGGTCGCGACCAGCACGGCATCGTGGGCCGCGCGCACCTCGACGAAGGGCAGGTCGCCTCCGACGTCGACACCGAGACGAAACTCGACCCCGCCGTCCGCCAGCCGGTCGACGCGACGTCCCACGACGTGCTTCTCCAGCTTGAAGCCGGGGATGCCGTAGGTCAGCAGACCGCCCGCGCGGTCGTGCCGGTCATAGATCGTGACCGCATAGCCGGCCGAGCGAAGACGGTCCGCCGCCGCCAGTCCGGCGGGACCCGCGCCGACGATGCCGACCGACTGGCCCTTCTCCGCGCGCGGGCGGATAGGGTCGACCCAACCCTTCTCGAACGCCATGTCGCCCAGCCAGCGCTCGACCGAGCCGATGGTGACCGTTTCCCATCCGGATTGTTCAAGCGTGCAGGAGCCTTCGCACAGCCGGTCCTGCGGACAGATGCGACCGCAGATCTCGGGCATGGTCGAGGTCGCCTCGGACTGACGCCAGGCCTCCTCGGCGCGGCCCTCGGCGGCCAGACGCAGCCAATCGGGAATGTTGTTCTCCAGCGGGCAGGCCGACTGACAGAAGGGGACGCCGCACTGGGCGCACCGGCTCGACTGCACCTTGCCGTCGGCGAGGGGGAAGTCCGCGTAGATTTCGTCGAAATTCGCGACGCGACGCGACGCGTCGGCCTTCGTCGGCGCGCTGCGGGGAATGATCACGAAAGTCTGGTTTGCGGACGCCACGGCTACCTCTTCGCAACTGCACAGCCGTTGTAGCAGGGTGTAACGGAACGGCAATTTCCGCCTGTTGCGTGCCGGATCAAATGTTCTTCACGCAAATGAAAACCGGCAAGACGGCGCTGATTGCAACGTCTTGCCGGTAGATGGTGGGCGCCCGCGAAGACGCTGGCGTCAGAAAGTGAACTTCAGCGTCGCCGTAAAGCGGTCGTCGTAGAGTGGCGCATCCACGTCGGTGTCGTGGTAGCGGACGTCCACCGCAACGTTCTCGGTCAAGGCGTACGCGACCCCGGCGTTCCACGTGGTGTAGTCGTCGCTGACGTCGAGCGCCTGATGCCCGACCGCGCCACTGACGGTCCACTTTTCCGCGGGCGTGAAGGCGGCATTTGCCTCCACGTAGGTCGCCTGCTCATCCAGGCCGTAGAAGTCCGGCGACCAGTAAAGCGCCGCGCCGAGCGTCACCGGACCGATCGCGCGCGAAGCCGCCGCCTTGAACTCCACGAAGTCGTAGTCTGAGCCCGACGGCGCATTGACGTAGAAGTAGGCGACCGCGCCGAAGTCGAGCGCGAAACCGCCCGCCTCGGTGCGGAAGCCGCCGTAGAGATCGACCTCGGCATCGGTGTCGTCCCCGAAATCGACGCCCGAGGCCCAGGCGCCGGCATAGAAGGATCCGGCCGTCAGATCGACGCCGCCCTGGATCGTCGGATCCTCATTGGTCTGGCTGGCGCCGCGGAAGACGTAGTCGGAAGTGGCCGAGACGTTCCACGCGATCTCGGGCGACTGCGCCCGGGCGTCGGCCGGAACGGCGGCGGTGAACAGGGCGGCCACGGCGGCCGCAGAGGCGAAGGCGAGTCTCATCATCGTATCCCCTGTTGTTCGATGTCGGCACGCGCACGCTTACTGATGCCGGGCGCGGGGAGAGGACCGCGCCCGGCCTCGTCGACTGTCGTCAGACGCTTTCGAGAGCCTCCCCGTGCAGGTGGGTGTCGAGGCCTTCTTCCTCGCCCTCGGCGCTGACCCGCAGGCCGGTTGTGAACTTGCAGACGAGCAGGATCACGAAGGTGCCGACGGCGCTGTAGGCGATGGTCCAGAGCAGCCCGATCGCCTGGTTCATGACCGTCGCACCCTCGGACAGGCTGTTGATCGCGGTGGAGGCGAACACGCCGGTCAGCAGGGCGCCGACCAGACCACCGGCGCCGTGGATGCCGAAGGCGTCCAGGCTGTCGTCGTAGCGGAGCAGCTTCTTGATCCAGACCGAGGCCGCATAGCAGGCCGGGCCGGCGATCAGACCGATGATGACCGCGCCCTTGGGATCCACGAAACCGGCCGCCGGAGTGATGGCGACCAGACCTGCGACGATACCCGACAGCACGCCGATCAGCGACGGCTTCTTCTTCTCCATGACCTCGATGATCTTCCACGACACCGAGGCGGCCGCGGCGGCCAGGATGGTGTTGACAAGGGCCACGCCGGCCAGGGCGTTGGCGCCGCCTGCCGAGCCGGCATTGAAGCCGATCCAGCCGACCAGCAGCAGGCTGGCGCCGATCATTGTCAGGACCGGGTTGTGGGCGGTGATCGGCTCGACGCCATAGCCCTTCCGCGGTCCGAGGAAGAGGGCGCAGACCAGCCCCGCGACGCCCGAGTTGACGTGCACGACCGCGCCGCCGGCGAAGTCCAGCACCCCGGCCGAACCGAGGAAGCCGCCACCCCAGACCCAGTGCGCGATCGGCGCGTAGATCAGCAGCGACCACAGGGCGGTGAACAGCAGCAGGCCCGAGTATTTCAGCCGCTCGGCGAAGGCGCCGGTGACCAGGGCGGGCGTGATGATGGCGAAGGTCAGCTGGAACGAGATCCAGACGAACTCCGGAATGCCCGGCAGCAGGCTGTGCGCCGTCTCCATGCCGACCCCGTTCAGGAAGATGGCGTCGAAGCTGCCGATCACCTGATTGACCGTATCGGCGTCGTAGCCTGCCAGAGCGCCAGCCTTGCCGAAGGCGATACTGTAGCCGGCGATGAACCACACGAGGGTGGCCACTGCGAAGACGCCGACCGACTGTGTGATGGTGGCGATGACGTTCTTGCGGCGAACCATGCCGCCGTAGAACAGGGCGAGACCCGGCAGGGTCATCAGAAGCACGAGAGCGGTCGAGGTGATCAGCCAGGCGGTGCCGGCTCCGTCCAGTTCCAGAGGAACCTGATGCGCGAGAAGCGCGGGCGCCGGAGAGGCCGGCGCGGCGCTGGCGGCGGTCGCCAGCGCGGTGGTGATAAGGGTGAGGCCCCATACGAGGCCGCTGCGAAGTCGAACCATCTCAATCCCCCAAAAGGATGCCGTTACGCAGTTGCGAACTGTTTACCGCATCTGCGAAATGCACAAGTGGCCGGACGATGTTTCGTGAATTTTTATTGCTTCTCAGATCAAACCAGAGGCCTAAATCGCACGATAGGCCCCAGAAACATCACCATAAAGCATCAATGTTCCACGATATGGGGCGCTTCGATTTTTGCGATCGCAACATGAAAGCGGGGTTGACGGCTTCCGGAGCCTCCTTCACGGTAAGCGCACTCATCAAGACCGGCTGAGGGATAGGCCCTTTGACGCCGGGGCAACCTTCCAGTGATCCACCCGATCTCTGGAGATGGTGCCAACTCCTGCGGGGCGTCTTCGGAAGCCGCGAGAGATGAGTGAAACGAGTGCGCCCTGGCGGGTGCAAACGGTTCACGGGTCTGTCACCGCACAAGTTGGTTCGCCCCATCGGTTTCGCTGAGCGGAATCGGAGCGGACCTTGGCGTCCACGCAAGACATCACCGCCGGACAGGACTGGCCTGTCGAGGAAGCGCCAGGCGTCGACGTGCGCGCCGCCCTGTCCGCCGACTTCAGGCTGCAGTCGGGCGAGGCTCTGGCCGCCACCGAGGTGGTCGGCCGGATTTATGGCGTGGCGGGCGCACCGCTGGTCGTGGTCGCGGGCGGCATTTCGTCGGGACGTGACGCCGCACGCTGGTGGTCGTGGGCCGTGCGCGCCGGAGGCCCGATCGACCTGAACCGCATTCGCGTCCTCGCCATCGACCTGGCTCCGGGCCGCGACGAGACCGTGACTCTCACCACGACCGATCAGGCGCGGCTGCTGGCCGTCCTGTTGGACGCACTGGGCGAGCCGGTCGTGGACGCCTTCGTCGGCGCCTCGTACGGCGGCTGCATCGGACAGGCTTTCGCGGCGGCCTTCCCCGAGCGCATCGGCGAGCTGGTCGTGATTTCCGCCGCGCACCGCGCCCACCCGTCCGCCACAGCCTGGCGCGGGGTGCAGCGCCGTCTGCTGGCCTTCGCCCGCGACTGCGGTCGTGAGGCCGAAGGCATCGCCCTGGCCCGCGAGCTGGCCATGACCACCTATCGCACCGCCGACGAGTTCGACTGGCGCTTCAGCGGCGCCGCTCCAGCCGAGGCGGGCCAGCCCTATCCGGTGTGCGACTATCTGATCTCGCGCGGCGCCAACTATGCCGAGGTCACCTCGGCCAGCCGCTGGATCGCCCTGTCGGACTCGCTGGATCGTCACGCGGTCGCGCCCGAAGCCATCGCCTGCCCGCTGATCGTGCTGGGCTTCACCTCGGACCGCCTCGTGCCGATCGAGGACATTCGCGAACTGGCCCGTCGCGCCCCCAATCTTCGTCGCCTCGAGGAAGCCCCCTCGATCTTCGGCCACGACGCCTTCCTGAAGGAGCGCGAGGTCGTCGGCCGCGCGCTGCACGCCGCCCTTTCTCCCCTCTACGCCCGTCCCTCGGAGCTCGCCGCATGACCGCCCCTTCGAACTGTCATCCCTGTACGACCGCCGCGCGTCACGGGGTGAACGCCGACCCGACGCACGGCGCGGTGATCCCGCCGCTCTATCTGTCGTCGAACTACAGCTTCGACGGGCTCGATGGAAAACGGCGCTACGACTACACGCGCTCGGGCAATCCGACGCGGGACGTGCTGGGTGAGACCCTGGCCGAGCTTGAGGGCGGCTGCGGCGCGGTCGTGACTGCCACGGGCATGGCGGCGGTCGATCTGGCCCTGTTCTCGCTGGAGCCCGGCGACCTGCTGCTGGCCCCGCACGACCTCTACGGCGGCACCCATCGCCTGCTCTGCGCGAGGGCGCGCAAGGGGCATTTCGAGGTCACCTTCGTTGACCAGAACGATCGCGAGGCGCTGGACGCGGCCTTCGCCCGCCAGCCGAAACTGATCCTGATCGAGACCCCGTCCAACCCGCTGATGCGCGTCGTTGACGTGGCCGACATCTGCAAGCGCGCCCGCGCGGTCGGCTGCAAATCGGCGGTCGACAACACCTTCCTGTCGCCGGCCCTGCAGCGCCCCCTGTCGCTGGGCGCCGACCTGGTGATCCACTCGACCACCAAATACATCAACGGCCACTCCGACGTGGTCGGCGGCTGCGTGGTGGCGAAGGATCCGGCCGATCTGGAGCAGCTGACCTGGTGGGCCAACTGTCTGGGCGTGACCGGCTCGCCTTTCGACGCATGGCTGACCCTGCGCGGCGTGCGCACCCTGTTCGCCCGCGTCGAGCGCCAGCAGTCCAGCGCGGGCAAGATCGCCGAATGGCTGGATGCCCACCCGGCCGTCGCCGGCGTCAACTATCCGGGCCTCAAGAGCCATCCGGGTCACGCCATTGCGGCCCGCCAGCAGGCCGGCTTCGGCGCCATGCTCAGCTTCGAACTGAAGGGTGGGCTCGACGCCGCGCGCGCCTTTGCCGACACGCTGCAGGTCTTCACCCTGGCGGAATCGCTGGGCGGGGTCGAAAGCCTGGTCGCCCATCCGACCCTGATGACCCACGCCGCCATGACGCCCGAGGCGCGCGCTGTCGCCGGCATCACCGACGGCCTGCTGCGCCTGTCGGTCGGGCTGGAGCATCCGGAGGATCTGATCGCAGACCTGACTGTCGCCCTCGACGCCGCGCTGGCGACGGCCGAACCGGCCGCCCAGGCCGCCTGAGGAGAGACGACGTGACCGCCCTCCTTTCCCTTCCCCGCACACCCGCGTCTCTCCCCGAGACCGCCGTCCGCGCCGACGAGCCCGTGGCCCTGCTGCAACTCGACGCGACCGATGCGATCGAGGCCGCCTCGGCGGTCTATCGCGAGGTCCGGCGCGGACGGCGAGTGGTGGCCGTCGCCTCGGGCGACGCCGACGCCCCTGCCCGCCTGATCGCCGCGCTGGACGCCATCGGCGTGGACGCCGTCAGCCCGTCGCAGGGCGAGGCCCTGCTGACCGCGGCCGTCTCGGTTGTTCCTGGCCCGGCCACGGCGCCCCGTGAAACGCCGCGACCGGAGAAGGTCCTGCGCGTCGCGCTCGCCGGCTGCGGCGTGGTCGGCGGCGGCGTGCTGGAGCGCCTGCTCAGGGACGCCCGGTTCGAGGTCGTCGGCGTTCTCGTCCGCAACCCTGATCGCGCGCGCCAGACGGCCATCCCGGCCGGTCTCGCCCTGACCGATCCTGCCGCCCTGCTGGCGCGCGAGCCCGACGTTCTGGTCGAGGCGATCTCGGACGCTTCCACCGGTCTGGCCCTGATCCGCGCCGCCCTGACCCGCGGCGTGGACGTGGTCAGCGCCAACAAGCAGGCCGTCGGCGGCGACCTTCCCGCCCTGACTGCGCTTGCCGCCTCGACCGGCGCTCGCCTGCTGTATTCCGCCAGCGTCGGCGGGGGCGCGCCGCTGATCGAAACCGTGCGCCGTGCCAAAGCGCACGGACCCGTGGTGCGGATCGAGGCGGTGCTGAACGGCACCTGCAACTTCATCCTGAACCGGCTGGCCGACGGCGTCGCGTTCGACGAGGCGCTCAACGCGGCGCAGAAAGCCGGGTTCGCCGAAGAAGATCCCACCGCCGACCTCAGCGGGCAGGACGCCGCCGCCAAGCTGGCCATCCTCGCACACGAGGCGCTGGACGGCGGCCTGTCGCCGGACCGGATCGGGCGAGACATCCTGTCTGCGGTCACAATCCCCGATGGCAAACGGGTGCGGCAGGTGTCCAGTCTGGATGTTCGCTCCGGCCATGTCGGCGTGGCGTTTCTCGACGCCGATGGAGACCCCCTGTTCGCCAATCTCGCCGATGAATGGAATGCCCTCAGGGTTACGACCGAAGACGGACGAAACTTCATCGCCAAAGGACGCGGAGCCGGGCGCCTGCCGACAACAACGAGCGTGTGGGCCGACCTGTCCGAACTCGTCACAATCACGGACTGCGCCGGTGCGGCAAGGCGCCGCACTTCAGCTTGACCGTGAGGATTCAGCGCAACGCCTTAACCTGTTTTTCGCGAACCCGTTGGATCATGGATGGAATTCCAGGGCGCATCATGCAACCTTCGGATTCATTAGCGTTCACACTCGTGAGGAGCATCACATGAAAAAAGCCATTGCCGCAGTCGCCCTGGGCGTCCTGCTCGTCGCGGGTCAAGCCGCCGCCGCCAACAACACCGCCGCTGTCCGCGTCGGCGACCGCGTCGGCGCTGCCGCCGGTGAGTCGAGCGAATTCGCCGCCGTGCCGCTGCCGGTCCTGCTGATCGGCGCCGCCGTTCTGGTCGGCGCCGTTGTTGTCGCCACCGACGACGACAGCGAAAGCGACTGATACGACCTTCGGGATCAATCCCGGAAAACAGAGCCCCCGTCGCGAGAGCGGCGGGGGTTTTTTCCACTCTGCGGCTCAATCTCTGCCACTGCTCGCTCTTACCGGGCTTGGTCGAAGCGCGGCCAGATTGTCTGCCCCGCAGACAAATCTCGCAATGCCAGACACCCCACCCCGACAAGAGTGTCCTCCCCGAGCGTGATTCCCTGCAGCACCTTTGAAAGCGGTCCAATCAGACTGTTTTGGCCAACCGAGACGTTGCCACCCAGAAACGCCCCGGGAGCCACGACGACATTTGAGCCGACTCTTGCATCATGCCCGATCATGCTCCCGGAGTTACATACCGAGAACGCATCGATCCGGCTGTCTACGCCGAGAATCGCGCCATGGGCGACGACCACGCCCGGACCAAGAACAACGCCCTCCGCACAAACCGCAGATGGCGAAACGACCGCCGGGCAAGCGAACCGGTTCTCAAGCAGCCAATCCACCAATCCCCGCCTGATTGAAAGTGACCGGCGATCAGTGGCGCCGATACCGAGCACGACAGCCTCGAACTGATTCCGATCCCGCTGCATCTCGGCGAGATAGCCGCGGTGGAGTGTCTCGAACGCGCCGGCGGCAACCGAATAGCAGGACACCACTTGGTGGCCGTTGAGCCTTGCCAGTTCCGCGACCTCCTTGGCGAAGCCGCCGCTGCCCAGTATCGCGACGTTGGCCACGATCAGGTCCGCCCCGTCTTAAGGGCAGCCTCGGCGCAGAAGACAGCCATCGTTTCCTGGAAATGGCGGATGCGTTGCTCATACTTACCAGTGACCACTCGGCCGCTACCCTCTGCGATGCCGAGTTGCATTAGTTCGCAGACTTCCTTGTCTTCGGAGAAGACTTGCCGGTTAAACGTCGCCGCCGAGTCGCCGAGTACGGCCTTTACCTGCGCCGAGCTCACACCTTCGGTCAGAAACAGCCGGCTTGTGAAACGAGTCCGTGTCGGCGTCAGGGGCGTAAACGCCTGAATGCTGAAAGTTGCACCGAAGGTTGATGCGAACGTCGTGAGCGGAAAGGCGATCACATGCTGATAATTTTCGTTGGCGATCGGCCGATCGCCGATCATGCGGTCAATTTTTCTCCACCGGGCCAAGGCCTCGTCCGTGGCGCGCGTTACAACACCGGAATGCCGTCCGGCATACTCGTACTGGAATCCGGAGCTGAGGAGATTTCGGAAGGTGGTCGGGTGAACGAAGTTTGCGTGATACTCATCGAGTGTATTCTCGATGCAAATCTTCCAATTGGCGTCGAACTCCCAAGTGTCGGACGCCACCTCTTCTCCAATCGCATTTGACATTTGCTCCAGAGGGGCGAAGAAATCCGAAAGATAATCTCTAAGATTTCCCCCTCCATTTCGGCGCTTTGCAAAAACAAAACGCCCGCACAGCTCCACCCTCCATGCATTCAGGGAGAACTGGGAGCGATTATCATCGTTAATACCAAAGCATTCGTCATTGTTAGGGATAGCAATGGGAGCGCCATCAGAACCGAATGTCCAGCTATGATAGGGGCAACGAATAGGACCGCTACCTTTGGGCTCCGAACGTATTCGGCATGCGCGATGCCCGCACACATTGTCGAATACCTTGATGCCGTCAGCAAAATTCTGCACGATCACGGATCGTCTGGCGACACTAACCGTCAGGAAACTATTTCGGGCGGGAAGATCCGACACGAGGCCAAGATAATTCCAGGCATCGTCCTCGATCGCCTGGCACTCGCCGCGATAAATTTCGGGGTCCGTGTAGATGGCAGGGTCGACCCTCGATTGCCGCATCTCCGACTGTGACATTGCGCGCGCTCCAAGCTATAGCGGTCCGTCCGACCCTTCAGGATCGAGGCTCCCAATAGCTTGGGGAAGTAGTTTATTTTCGGCGATTGCGATACGGAAGATGCCTGTGAAAACACTATGGATTGTCGGCGCGGGCGGCTTTGGAAGGGAAGTTCTCGGCTTTGCTCGCGACGCCGTCGCTGCGGGAAAGACGGATTTCCTGATCGGCGGTTTCATCGACGACCATGCTGCGAGCCTAGATAACTTCGACGTCGGGGTCAGCGTTCGTTGCGCTGTCGAGAATCTCGCCCCCGGCGCCGACGATGTGTTCTGCATTGCCTTAGGCTCGCCTGCGGGCCGACTGGCAATTGCAGAAAGGCTGGACGCCAAAGGCGCTGCCTATGCGTCGGTGATCCACCCGTCTGCGGTGATCTCCGAGCGCGCCGTACTGGGTTCGGGCTGCGTGGTCGGCCCGGGCGCGTTTGTGTCTGTTGACGCCAAGGTCGGACTACACGTCGCCATCGGCTTCAACGCGGCGGTCGGTCATGATGCGATTGTAGGAGCAGGCTCAGTCATCACTGGCTGCTGCATCGTGAACGGTGGCGCGTCCCTTGGAAGAGGCGTCTTCCTCGGTTCTCATTCTGTCGTGCTGCCTCGTGTCGAGGTAGGAGACGGTGTAGCGTCAAACGCAGGGTCGATCATCATGAGGTCGGCGCCGGCGGGAGCAAAAGTCGGCGGCAACCCGGCAAGGCAGTTACCTCAGCTGGCCGTATAGCCTCCATCGACCGGGAATGTGGCGCCAGTCACCCAGCGCGCCTCTTCGGAGAGCAGGAAGCAGGCCATCGACCCCACATCAGCCGGTTCTCCGAGGCCGGAGGGGTGTTCGGCTAGAATAGCCTTCATAGTCTCGCCAGAGTTCGCCTTGGACATCTCGTCAAAAAGCGCCGTCCGCACCATGGCCGGCGCGATTGTGTTGACGCGCATCCCGTCCCGGACGACTTCCAGAGCCATGGCACGAACCATCGCGATCAACGCGCCTTTGGTCGCAGCATAGGCGACTTGGCCAGGCCGTCCTTTGAGCCCCGCAACTGACGAGATCAGAACGACGCTGCATCCCTGCCTATGATTTGCAGGTTTCCTGAGCGCCTTGCACATCAAAATTGCAGATGAAACGTTCAAGCGCCAAAGACGATCAAGCTCCTCGGCTCGCGTAAGCTTGAGCGGCTCAATGCGACCATAGCCGGCGGAATGAACCAGGCCATCAATCGGCCCCATCTGCTTAACGACGGACTCGACGAGTTCTTCCGGCTTGGCCGAGGGATCAGCGAGATCGAACGAAAACTTCTCGTGCCCTTCTCCCGGCAAACTGCCCAGAAGCGCATCAAGCTTGCCCGCGTCTCGCCCGTGCGCCGCGATCCGGGCGCCACGGGCCGCTGCCATCGAGGCCACTCCGGCGCCGATGCCAGACGATGCGCCGGTGATCAGGATTATCTTGTTGTCCAGAGGGGTCACGCTGTCTGGAACTCCACTTCCCTGATCGTTGGCTTCGGAATTGGGCCGACCTCGATTGCGCAACTGGCCCACGACCACCCCACGCCGAATCCGGAGAGAAGCAACTTCATCGACCCTTCCGCCAAGCGGTCGGCGAAAGCATAAGCCAGGGTCAGCGGAATCGTCGCCGAACTGGTGTTGCCGTACTCGCCGATAGAGAAGCCCATCGCCTCGGGCGGGACCCCGGAACGCTTCGCCAAGTAGTCAAGCATGATCTTGTTGGCTTGGTGGAAGACGAAAGCATCCACGTCGGACATCGCCCATCCCGCCTCAGCGACCGTGGACTTCACGCTTTTTGGAATCTCTCGAAGGGTGAAGTTAAGAACCTGGGGCCCGTCCATAAAAAGCTCAACCGCAGACCTACGGTTTCCGTCACGACCCGCCTGACGTTCAAGATCAGACATTCTTGTTCGATGCCTGAATCCACCCGCCTCGACGATCAGGTTTTTCGCGCCCCCCCCGTCAGACCCAAGGTCGAAGAAGATGTCCGGCGCGTCCGGGGAGACTTCCACCAGGGTAGCGGTCCCCGCATCACCAAACAACGCCAACGCAGACTTGTCCTCGTCCGAAACGATCCGGCTAATCGTGTCGCCGACCAACAGAAGAGCATAGCGAGCCCCGGTGCTGGGAAGCAGCGCTCCGACCTGCCACAGTCCGTAAGTGTATCCCGAGCAGCCGAGATTGACGTCGAACGCAGCACAACTGGTCTTGAGGCCTAACCGATTGACCAGGACTATCGAGGTAGCGGGCAGAACATAGTCAGGTGTTTGACTGACAAATACGAGGAGGCCAATCTCGTCGGGCGACACACCAGCCGCAGACATGACGTCGCGAGCAGCCTCCAAGCAAAGGTCAGAGGTACATACGTCGCCATCCACAACGCGGCGCCGGGCGATCCCGGTAGTGTTGATCAACTTGACCCGTTCTTCTTCACCGAACTGGGAGAGTTGATCATTTTCGACAACATGTCGGGGCGTTACCGCAGATATACCCGCGATACGCACACCCTTAATACGAGCACCCAACTTCGCGCCTCCAAGGCGACCAGTATTATCCGACGGCGAGATTGTAGAGGTCACCCACAGTCTCGGCATTCTTGACGCTATCAGGATCGACCTGACGTCCCGCCTTCTCGTCCACCATCATCATGTAACCAAGCACATTGATCGAATCCCAGATCGAAAGATCCGACAGCTTGGTTTCAAGGCTGATTTCGCTGACCTCGATCTCGAGAATCTCAGAAAATTCTTGAAGGAAGGTCTCAGGAGACATAAGCGATCCATGTAGGGTAGATAACAGCGAGATTCCCGGGACACTTAATGATCGCAGCCTCAATTGCAAGGCTGCGGCGAGCGCCCAGTCCGCAGATAATGCGGCGCTGAGCCGGGAACCACGGTCGAAGAATCCGGAGCACAGGCATGGCGCAAAATTGGTCATACATCAGCGCGATCAGCACGTATCTTCCCGCTCGCTCGGAGACAAACGCTGACCTTGCGGCATTTGCGCCGACCTGGAATATGGACAAGGTGGCGGAAAAAACGGGGATTCTTTCTCGTCGCAAATCGGATGAGTCCGAGACGGCGCTGGACATGGCATGTCGGGCTGCTGAAGAACTGTTCACAGAACAGCCCGAGTATCGTGAATCTATAGACTTTCTTATCTTCTGCACGCAGACGCCGGATTACATACTACCCACGAGCGCATGCATTATTCAGGATCGCCTTGGAATTCCGTCGTCCGCAGGCACTCTCGACATTAATCTGGGCTGCTCGGGTTATGTGTATTGCCTTGGCCTTGCGAAAGCACTGATCGAGTCCGGACAAAGATCAACCATTCTGATCCTGACCGCGGACACCTACACGAAGCTGATCCACCCGCTGGATCGAAGCGTTCGCAGCGTATTCGGCGACGGCGCGGCCGCGACGATCGTCCGGTCGGGAAGCGACAGAACTTCGATCTACTCACCCGATCTCGGCAGCGATGGGAGCGGCGCTCACAACCTGATCGTACCGGCAGGCGGTTTCAGGCAAAGAGACGCGACCCATGAGGAAAGCACGGACGAATCCGGCAACGTTCGGACCGACGCCAACCTTTTCATGAATGGCCGTGAGATCCTCATGTTCACCCTCAAGCGCATACCGGGCTCGGTTGCGAAGGCGTTGGCGAACGCCAACTGGAGTGTGGATGAGTTGGACCTTCTGGTTCTTCATCAGGCCAGCAAACTTGTTATCGACACCCTGACCCAGCGCCTGAAGGTCCCCGCAGACCGTAGTTGGAACGGGATGTCCGAGATCGGCAACACAGTCTCCGCTACTATCCCTATCGCCCTTCGCCAAGCCATTGATGCCGGCGTACTGAAGCCGGGAAGCAAGGTCATGCTGTCCGGCTTCGGTGTGGGATATTCGTGGGGCAGTTTGGCCGTGGAATGGTCGCCCGACATCTCCTGACCGGTCAGGCCTGGGCCTATCAGAAACCACTCCAGGGGTGTACGGCGCGATCGCGTATCAATCCCTCGTAGTGAGAGATCAGAACATCCCCTGTAGCTCTGATCGTGAGGTTTCTGCTCACAAGCCCCCCGCCCGCTCTTGCCTGCTCGCGGGCGAGCACAGGTTCTCTGAGCACCGCTTCGATTTGATCCGCGAGGCTTGCAGGGTTCTTTGGAGCAGCGAGGCGCCCTGTAAGTCCCGGTCGCACGATATCGGGAAAACCTCCTACTGAGGTCGCGACGGTGGGAACTCCAAGGAACAAGGAATCTGCCGCCCCGCCAAGGTTCTCCGAGTGAGAAGGGTGCACTGCGACATCCAGCGATGCGTAGATGTCCCGCACATCCGACCGGGTCCCAAGGAAATGCGCACGATCGCCGAGCACCTTGGTGCCGTAGTCCCGCACTTCGCTGTAGTATTGCGCTGCATCGCCCCAAGGCCCTCCGGCAAAGACGCCGTGCACATCCCAGCCTCTTCCTCGAAGAAGCGCGAGTGCATCGATCAGGTCCTCATGTCCCTTGATCCCTCGACGCTGCCCGAGCCACTTCTTGGGTGGATACACGTACGCGACCATGCCGATTTTGACGGCTGCCGAGCGACCGTCCAGCTCACCAAGATCCACCGCAGGATCCGGGTCTCCCTCCAGCCGCTCCCAATCCCCCCCATAATAGCAAAGACCGACCCGGCCGGCAGGGACGCCCGCATCTCTATAGTACTGGACCGTCCGCCTGCATGCCCCCAGCCAGTTGTCCGAGGGACCGGCGGTGAGGATTTCCGCTGATCGGATGGCGGCTGTCTCGAGATGAAGAGGTCCGGGGACCTGAAACACTCTGGGAACCGGATGCGCGCGCCCGAGAACCAGCCTCATAAACAAGGTTGTCGAGACGAAATGGGAATGAATGATGTCCGGAGACGTCTCGGCGACCAGCCTACGAAAAGCGCGACGGGTTTCCAGAGAAGCCACACGAGCCAGGCTGATCGGCAGGACATGGACCGTTGCGCCGATCCCTTCATAGGCATCGGCAAATCCGCTGCGGGAAGGCAGGACTATATGAACGTCGATTCCCCTCCGCCGAAGATCTCGCACCTGGGCGAAAGCCCACCCCCCGCCTTCGGACGTCTTGCTGAGATGCAGGATGCGCATACTCATGGCCTTTCTAACCCCTGTTGGTCTCGCAAGGCTCGGAGCAGAGACGCAAGGACAAGCGAAACATAGAGCGTGGCGGCGACCAAAAGCGCAGTCAGGATGCCTACGGATGGCTCGAACCCGTCTGGAAGCCACTCCCGCGAACCGGCATAAACGGCCACAAGCACCAGGTTTGCAGCCACAAGACACGCCAGCGGGCGAGCGCCGCCTCGCGTTAGTTCAAGCCATTTGTGGGCAATCGGCATGAATTGTAGCGCCGTGACAACCAGCCAGATCATCGCCAGAAACACAGGTTCGGGAGAGACGTTCCAGATCGGAGCGCCGATGACGGTCGCCCCCGCGACCACAAGTCCGGCAGCGACGGACAGACCAATATGAACCCCGGTCGCCGCGACCAGCGTTGCGCGGAACTCAAGCCCGTCGCCAGTCCGCGCAGCCGCAGCGAAAGGCGTCAGGAAATTGGTGATTGCGATGGCGCCGGTCAGGCCGATAATACGCGCTACGATATCGAGCTGGTAGGTAAAGCTGGCGAACGCCGCCACCGTCAGGTCCGGCCGAACCATCCATTTTGCAATCAGGTAGATCGAGCTTCCCAACAGAAGCCACGCCGCTATCAGCACCCCCAACGAAGCCATGCGGACAAACTCTCCGGCATGTGTGGGTCCGGGCCACTTCAACCGCTTCGACAGCAGGCCCATCTGAACTCCATAGCCGCCTGCCAACAAGAGGAATGCCACGACAGAGTCCAGTGACGTTCCCGCCAACACCACCAGACCGATGAGAACGAGCGTTAGCAGCCCGCGCGCCAGTTCAAGAACCGCAGGGCGTACAGCACCCCGTTCAACCTGGACAATGGTTAGGAGCCCCACCGAAACGACTTGCAGCCCTACGAAAGCGGACGCGGCTACGGACACGGCAAGCGACGCCTGGGAGATCATGAACAGAAGCGTGACCATTGCAGCGGCCAGGCCGCAAAGGACGCTGAAGGCTTCAAACTTGGAAGCATCTTCCGACGGGTCGTAGCCTCGCAAAGCCGCCTGCATCGGAAGGGCGCTGAAAAACGCACTGAAAGCCAAGGCGGAACCGTACTCTATCGAGAAGTCACCGTAGGCAGCAGCCCCGCTCATACCGATCAGCGGAATAATCAGAAGCCCAGCCAAGGAGGCGATGCAACGGGCGGCCAACACCAGAACAAGGCTGATGGCCACGCCTTGACGAGACAGCAGCCTCATAGGTCTCTATCTCCCGGTCGGGCCGACCAGTGTGCGCCGCGGCGGAGGAAAACGTCCAGATCTCGCCGCCCGCATCGTCGCTGTCGCTACAAGCAGCAAGTAAAGACTGGGCATCAACATCATCTTCTGACGCGCAGCGATGCCCAGATTGCTGGTGGTTTGCGAAAATAGTCCCAGCGCCAGAACAAAGAAAGCCAGATTGAAAAGCATCTCAGGCCGGACCATCAACTTCACGAACTCCGGCCATCCTCGCGCCAGGATAAGAACCACCAGCGAGAGGAGAACGAGATTTTCCGCCGACAGGATCAGTCCAAGCGCCCCCGAAGCGTCGATGAACAACGGCCGGAACATATAGGTGAAAACGCGGAATAACGGGTTGTAGTTACTAATATCGACCCCGCCAGCCCCTTCTATATTGTATCCTTGCCGCTCACTGACGTAGTTGGAGATCGTGGTGGGATCGAGCGATTCAACCCCCGCAACCCTCATGACCACTGGCGCCAGGACCACGGCCGCGACTGCCAAAGCCATCAAGCTGATGACCTTCACCTGCACGGACAACCGCTTGTCCAATGCAAACGGCGCAACGGCAGCGGCGCCAGCCAAGATACCAACGTGAGGCCTGATGATAAATATCAAGGCCATTCCAAGCAAAAATGAAACCAGCCTTCCCCGGATATTCAAGGATCCGCGCACCATGAGCGCGATCCCAAGAAAAATCATGGAATCCTTTCCCAAGGCGGATGTCCAGAAACTGACACCGGGCAAGAACATAAACAGGATCACCAGCTCCCATTGAGGCCTTGGAGACTCCCTCACAACATCAAACAGCATCCCGGAAAGCACGAGACATCCAGCATATCCGAAAACATTGAACATAAGAAAATATTCAAAGTAGCTGGGCGGATGAGATATACTATCAAAAACCCTGTAAATCGCAGAAACAAACCAATACACGAAATCAGTAGCGATGCCCAAAGGCATGTTGTATCTTGCCAAGCTGAAGTATTTTAGAGAATCCGGATCCGGATCACTCAGGCTGAAATACCAGCCGATAATGCAGGCGATCAGATGCCAGCCGAAGAATATGATCGGAAAATGCCGCACTCCGCGAAACGCTTTTAGTCGAGACGCGAGAAGCGCAACCACCAAGCCCGCCAAAATGCTCAGTATGCCGATGTAGCTCATATTACTTTGGCACCTTGGCTCACGGGGAGGTCGGCGCGGCCTGCACATCGCTCCAATGCGCCGCGACTAACACGTCCCAAAGCACGCTTCCAGAGCCAGCGTTTGCCGGTTGACCGCAACCGCTACGGCCATTAGGTCGTCGCATCAGCTTGGTGAGCTGTCGAGGGTTAGCATGCTTCGGCGCACCAGCCCGTAACCTGTAACTGGAAGTCCGAGCGAGGATCAATGCCGTCCAGCCTTGATCAGGGCGGCAGCGGCCGTCGTAGAGGCTTCGCCTCGCGAGGCTTGAAAAGAGCGTTCGATTTCGCCGTCGCACTTTCGGCCGCGATTGTCCTTTCACCGGCTCTTCTTTTCCTGGCGGGTATCGTTGCGATCCGGCTTGGCCGCCCCGTCCTGTTTCGGCAAGAGCGTCCCGGCCTCAACGGCAAACCCTTCAAGATTCTCAAATTTCGCACTATGACCGACGACAGGGATGTCAATGGAGCCCTGTTGCCGGACATTGACCGGTTGTCCGGCTTCGGCAGATGGCTACGCTCGACAAGCCTCGACGAACTCCCCGCGCTCCTGAACGTGCTCGCTGGAGACATGAGTCTTGTTGGCCCGCGCCCTCTGCTTATGCAGTACCTTCCTCTATATTCTCCAGCTCAGGCGCGACGGCACGAAGTTCGCCCGGGGGTTACCGGCCTGGCTCAACTGAAGGGGCGGAACGCGATCAGCTGGGAAGAGAAATTCGCCTACGACGTCTGGTACGTCGACAATCGCACGTTCCGGATGGATCTTGAGATTCTCTTTGGAACCGTAGCAAAAGTGCTGAGGAGAGAAGGCGTGTCGGCGGAGGGTCACGCTACGTATCCCGCGTTCCGGGGTAGCGCCGCCATCGAACCGTCATGCAGGCAGTCCACAGAGAAGCTCGCCTCCCTTGACCGGCCCGCTCCCCCGCAGTCCAAGCCAACCTCGTCAGACAAAGAACCCGATGCTTAACACGCCTTTTTCTCCCTGGCCCTCGTTCACCGACGAAGAAGGCGACGTCGCGCGCAGGGTGCTGATGTCCAATCGCGTGAATTACTGGACCGGCGAGGAAGGTCGCTTGTTCGAGAACGAGTTCGCCGCCTGGTGTGGATCAACGCACGGGATCGCGGTTGCAAACGGCACTGTCGCGATAGACCTTGCGTGGCTTGCCCTGGGGATCGGGCCAGGAGACGAAGTCGTCGTCACTCCGAGAACATTTCTGGCATCAGTGTCGAGCATTATTCTCTCGGGCGCCACGCCCGTCTTCGCCGACGTCGATCCGGACAGCCAGAACATCACGCCGGAAACGGTCGCTCGCGTTTTGACACCAAAGACCCGAGCGATCCTGCTCGTCCACCTCGCGGGCTGGCCCTGCGACATGGATGGCTTCAGGTCATTGGCGGACGCCCATGACCTGTTTCTCGTGGAAGATTGCGCCCAAGCTCATGGCGCCTTTTACAAGGGTCGGTCCGTGGGCTCACTCGGCGACATCGGCTGCTGGTCATTTTGTCAGGACAAGATCATGACTACCGCAGGCGAAGGCGGCATGATCACAACCGACAATCCGGATTGGTGGACCCGAATGTGGTCCTTCAAAGATCACGGTAAATCGTTCGATGCAGTTTACAGGAAAGCGCACCCTGCCGGCTTCCGATGGGTGCATGAGACCTTCGGGACCAACTGGAGACTAACCGAAGTGCAATCCGCAATCGGACTGGTTCAACTCGGGCGAATGAAGGATTGGCGGACGACCAGGGCCAGCAATGCGCAGGCGATCATGGACGCCGCCCGTCAAATGCCGGCGCTTCGCGTTCCGGACATCCCGGACTCCATAGACCATGCCTGGTATAAGGCTTATGCATTTGTTCGCCCCGAAGCTCTGAAGGATGGCTGGACAAGAGATCGGATAATCGGCGAGATCAACGCCGACGGCGTGCCCTGTTACTCAGGCTCGTGTTCCGAGGTCTACCTTGAGAAGGCTTTTGACGGCACACCTTGGCGACCCGCCTCCCGTCTTCCCGTTGCCCGGAACCTTGGCGAGACGAGCCTCATGTTCCTGGTTCACCCCACACTTACGCCAGCCGAGATCGACAAGACATGCGAAACGATAAAATCGGTTGTCTCGCGCGCACAGCGACCCGCGTAAAACCAGACCAAGGATAAATCTGATTTGGCGTCCTGATCAAAGATCAGTTCGCCTTGACGAGCTTCGAAACGATGAAGATCTACAAAATCCTGACACGAGCGGCTGTGCGTTTCGCCGCCGTAGTGATTGCATATTCTCTTGCGACACATAGGGATATTAACCTCGAGTCTCTAATCGACTCTGTTTCACAATCCGGTCTCTACGCGCTGTTCTTTGTTGGCCTAGGCGCGATCTACGACGTCGTGATGCGGCTTGACCGCGCGCCATGGCGTTACGCCTCGATCCAGAACGTCCTGACCAATCTGCGGACATCGACCCTCACAGTCCTGCTGTTCCTGATCGTCGCTTTCGTCATCGACAGGGCCGATACCCTGCCTCGCTCAATGTTCGCTCTGACCTGGATGCTCGACGTCGTGTTCTTCTCGGGAGCGCTACTCATTCGACGGGCCATGCACGAGCAAGCTTTCGGTCGAGCCTTCGCTCCCTTTCTTGGAAAAGGGGACGATCAGAACCAGGAAGACCTGATCATCATTGGCGAGCTCGATTCAGCAGAGGCATTCTTGCGCGATCGGGCGCGTGGCCAGTTGCGTCAGTACAGGCCGCTGGGCTTGATAACATCTGACAAGGGTGACGAAGGTCGGGAACTGCACGGGGTTCAGGTCCTCGCTTCATTCCCGTCCGCGGGAAAGGCCCTGGATGACTATTCAAGACAGGAAAGCAAGCGGGCCATCCTGTTTGCAGACGACAGCATCGCTCCGGCCGATATCGACCCCGAGGTTCTCGGACGGCTGCGGGCCAGCGGTGTGCGCATGCTCCGCCACTCCGTTGTCGCCGATCTCAACGAGAGCGGCCCCAAGACCAGTCTAAGGGAGCTGGATCTCGAAGACCTGTTGTCCCGTCCGCCGGTAGCGCTCGACTTTGGCGAAATTCGAAAGATGATCTCGGGCAGACGAGTGCTCGTGACGGGCGCGGGCGGCAGCATCGGGTCGGAAATTTGCAGACAGGTCGCCGCCTTGGGATGCGCGCACCTCAGCCTTCTCGATAACTCGGAGTTCGGTCTATTCAAGATCAGCATTGAGGTAAGCGACCGTTTTCCCACAATGTCGCGCAACGATATCATCTGCGACATCCGTGACGCGGATAGAATTCGACACTGGGTCGCTCAAGAGCAACCTGACATCATCTTCCATGCCGCGGCCCTCAAGCACGTCCCGCTCATGGAGCACCATCCCTGTGAAAGTGTCCTGACGAACGTGGTGGGAACATCGAACGTCGCAGCGGCAGCATTGGTCAACCATGTTGATCAGATGGTCTTCATTTCGACCGACAAGGCGGTCGACCCCGGAAATGTCATGGGCGCAACCAAGCGCCTCGCCGAGTCGGTGGTTCGGCGCCACCGAACACTTGGCGGCGCCACCAGCTTCAGTGTGGTTCGGTTCGGAAACGTCCTCGGCTCCGCGGGCTCAGTTGTTCCAACCTTCCTTGACCAAATCCGCCGCGGAGGCCCCGTCACGGTTACGCATGCCGAGGTCGAACGCTACTTCATGACGATCCCGGAAGCAGTTCAGCTGGTTTTGCACGCTACCGCCTCCGTAAGCATGCGCGCCTCTGATCAATCCGGTTTGTTCGTCCTCGACATGGGACCGCCGGTGAAGATCATGGACCTCGCCCGACGATTGATCGGGCTGAGCGACATGCCGGAGGCGCGCAAGATCGAGATCCGAATCACAGGATTGCGCCCCGGCGAAAAACTCACGGAGGAGCTGGTCGACAGCACCGAAGTGGCAGTGCGATGCGACCAAGGCGTTTTCGAAGTCTCAGATCGTGGTGACACTGGTGTCATCGGCGACACTGAGCTCGCATTGTTGAAAGAGCAGGCGCAACTGGGCGACTCGGCGGCCACGAAGGTTCTTCTGTTCAGGATGCTCGACCAGGTCCGCAACGGCGCCAGCGACCACGGCGCGACGAGTTGACGCTGATTTCAAGGGTGCCGCTTGCTGGCGGATTCGGGAGTTGGGAGTGGCGGACGAGGGTGTCCTAGTGCTAGTGATCCAAGTCATCTCCAAGGCCGGGAGCACGACAAGGCTTGTCACCCCTTGGGCGATCTAACTCATATACGCCACTCGTTGGAATCCGGACATGCGCGTTTTCTTTGTTTCTCTGGCTGTAGCCGGTCTTGCTGGCTGCTCGTCAACCGGCGCGAGACAGGACGAAGCCGCCGGTAGAGCTCTCGACATCGCGCGCTTTGCAAGCGCTTCCCAAACGCCTTCGGCAGGTTATGTCATCGGTGCTGCGGACAAGTTGAAGATCACCGTGTTCCAGGTTGCTGATCTGTCGTTCGACGAGATCATCGTCGATCCCGCCGGAAATCTTCAGCTGCCCTTGGTCGGCTCGGTCCACGCCGCCGGCCTGACGCCACTTCAACTGTCTGTAGAGCTGGAGAGGCTGCTAGCTGAGCGATACATTCGTCAGCCTAGGGTAAATATTGCACTCGTCGAGGCCGCCAGCCAGAAAATCACAGTCGACGGCGCGGTAACCAAGCCGGGTGTATACGAGATGCGCGGCTCCACGAGTTTGCTGCAGGCCGTCGCAATGGCTGAAGGACCAACGCGTACGGCAGCGCTCGACAGCGTCGCTGTCTTCCGGCAAGGCGAGCAGGGAAGAATGGTGGCCATGTTCGATCTGGGCGCAATCCGTTCAGGCACCGCTACCGATCCAATCCTTCAGGGGGACGACATCGTAATCGTGGACACGTCGAGGCTGAACGCGACGCTTCGCGAGGTTCTCGCCGCGCTGCCGGGTCTCGCCTTCTTTACCTATTTCTGATCGTGGTACTGGAGCCGGGTTTCAGCTTTTGCCCGAGCAAGCGTGGTGGAGTGGGTCCGGGTTCTGTGCGGAATGCTGTTGAGGTCGCGAGTAAGCCGAATGTGTCTCCGCGACCTCGCGTGTGCAGGTCGAAGGTAACCGGGCTTGCGCTGTTATTGAATGGTTCGAGAAATGTTTGGTGAAGGCTACGCGGTGAAACAAGGCGAACAGCGCTACGGGAGCGAGTCCCCGGCCGGGCAGGCGCCAAATGGTTCTCGCTGGGACAACGACGCCCCGAGTTTTGACGTTGCAGAATACTGGCGCCTCGCGCTCAAGCACCGGTTCATCATTCTCGGTACCCTGATCACCGCGATCGTGCTGGGCGTGATCGCCACGCTTCTGATGACGCCCATCTACACTGCGACAACGACGGTTCAGATCGACCGTGAGGCGGCCAGGATTCTCGACGTCGATGATGGAGCGCCGCGCGAATCCATGGTTCAGGGAGAGGAATTCTTCCAGACCCAGTACGGGCTTCTCCGCAGCCGCACGCTGGCTGAGCGGGTCGTAGACGATCTTGGCTTGGCCACGTCCCCAGAGTTTCTGGAGCAGTTCGGCGTTGAAGTGACGCCGCGCGGCGGTGAAACGACAGCGGCCACCACAGCTCGCCGCAGGGAGGCCGTTCTTGAAATCATAAAGAAGAACCTCGGCGTCGCTCCCGTCCGGGGCTCTCGCCTCGTCACCGTCAGCTTCAATAGCCCCGCGCCCGAATTGTCATCGCGTGTGGCCAATGCGTTTGCCGAAAACTTCATCCAGGCCAACCTCGACCGGAAGTATGAGTCTTCTGCATATGCACGTCGTTTCCTCGAGGAACGAATTGCCCAGACGAAGCTCAAGCTTGAAGAGGCTGAGCGGGGCTTGGTCGGCTACGCGACACAACAGCAGATCGTTAACGTACAGGAGGCGAACTCGTCGGAAGGACAAACCCTGTCTCTCGCCGCGAGTAATCTTTCGACACTAAGTTCCTCCCTCGCCGACGCGCGGGCGCGTCGGGTAGCTGCGCAGGAGCGTTGGCAGGTCGCCCGGTCAGGATCGATCATGACCATTCCCGACGTTGTGCAGAATCCATCAATCCAGCGCCTGTCGGAAGAGCGCGCAAAATTTGTCGCCGAGTATCAGCAGAAGCTCAACCTGTACCAGCCTGAATACCCGGAAATGGTGCAGCTGAAGTCGCGAATCGATGAGCTCTCGGCACAGATCAACACCGTTGCTGTAGGCATTCGCGCATCAATCCAGAGCCAATATTCCGCTGCAGCGAATGAAGAAACGTCGCTTCAACGCCAAGTGAACGGCTTGGTTGGCGAGGTACTCGACCTGAGGGGCCGTAGCGTTCAGTACAATATTCTTCAACGCGAAGTGGATACCAGCCGCACACTGTATGACGGATTGCTGCAACGGTACAAGGAAGTCGGGATCACCGGCGGCGTAACGTCGAACAACATCTCCATCGTCGATGCCGCGATGCCGCCAGCAAAGCCTTCAAAACCTCAGCTAATCCTCAACCTCGCAATTGCGGCAGTCCTCGGTCTTGGCCTCGGCCTGGCGGCAGCGCTAATCATTGAGGCGCTTGATGAAACGCTCGCAACCCCGGATGACGTGGAGAGCAAGCTGGGTCTTTCGGTACTTGGCGTGGCTCCCCTGCTTGAAAAGGGTCAGAATCCTCGCGCCGCGCTCGATGATCCCAGGTCCGGTTTCTCGGAAGCCTATTACTCGCTGCGCACCGCTCTTCAGTTCTCCACGCCCAATGGCAGCCCTGCAACGATGCTGGTTACCAGCACCCGCCCTGCCGAAGGTAAATCGACAACGGCGTATGCGGTCGCGCTCAATCTGTCCCGGACAGGGAAGCGCGTTCTGCTGATCGACGGAGATCTGCGTAACCCCTCAATGCACCGCGTTATTGGACGGGAGAACGAGTTTGGCATGAGCAACATCCTGTCGGGATCGATGGAACTGGCCGCCGCCGCGGTCGCCACTGATCATCAGGGGTTGGACTTCATTGCCTGCGGCCCACTGCCGCCCAACCCCGCAGAGCTGTGGGCGAGCGATCGCCTGACCCGCGTCCTGGCCGACGCCCAGGCAATCTATGATCATGTCGTGATCGATGGTCCCCCCGTTCTTGGCTTCGCGGACGCGCCGGTTCTTGCGTCGGCTGTATCCGCAACCGTGTTTGTGCTGGAGTCGAGAGGAACCCGAAGAGCTCAGGCTCGAGGGGCCATCCGCCGCCTACAGGTTGGACGAGCCCGTCTGCTTGGCGCCGTATTGACGAAGTTCAATACCAAGACGCTGCAGTATGGAGGCTATGATTACGCCTACGATTACACTTACGGGACACGGGACGACGCCTCAAATACCAAGAAAAAGCGCTGACCGACGCTGTGGGCAACGCTAACGTTTCAAAGGGGACACAGGCTCTGCGAGTCTGGGTTCCCTATGCCGTTACAGCCGTAGCGGTTTTGCTTGCCTGGGAGGTGGTCAAGACCCCCGTCGCGATGCGAGCGCCACCAGAATTCGGGTTGCGCCTCTCCCCCGGCTCGCCAGAGATACTCGCAAAAGCGGCAGAAGCCCTGTTAGTGACAGGCGATGTGGATGGCTCGATAACGCTCTCGGACGCGGCGCTCGCCAAAGCGCCTTTTAATGTCCGCGCTCTGCGTGTCCGTGGTTTGGCCGCTTCGAGCAATGGCCAAGTCAATCAGGCGGATGAGATCTTGACGCTGGCGGGCAACTGGAGCCTGCGCGATGATCCAAGCCATACTTGGTTGATCCAGCAGAGGCTTCGGCAGGGGAACTATGCGTCAGCTTTCGCTCACGCTGAAACACTCGTCCGTCGACGGCCTGACCTGTATGACCGCACGTTCCGCCTGTTCACGACCGCAGCGAAGCTTGACACACGGGCGGCGCCCATCTTGGCGAACCTGCTGGCTACACGACCACCTTGGCGAGCCTCCTACCTCCAATCGCTCTACAACGACGAGGGAATGCCGGTTCTGATCAGCCTCGGCATCCTGCTTCAAAACACAGAAGCGCCGCTGACCGACGCAGAGCTCCGGGACATCTACCAAGTCCTTCTCCGCCAAAGCCGTCTTCCGGCTCTGCGTTATCTGAGAGCGCATCTCCGGCGGCCAGCGCTTCAGCCTTTCGTCGATAACGGACGCTTCGCCGCCCCCTTGAGCACTGCACTGCAGCCATTTGGATGGAGCCTTGCGACCGGACCCGGAATCGAGTTGCTGGTCTCGGAAGACGAAGTCTCAGACGACAATCTCGCGCTTCGCGCCTCTTATCGGGCTCTCGCACCTGCGACCATGGTTTCGCAGTTGATGACGCTATCCTCCGGAGCTTACCTGTTTAGCCTGCGGGAAAGAGTGCCTGCCGCCGCCGAGGGAGCTCGTTTCGAGTGGCGCGTCGTCTGTTTGGAGAGCAATCGCGAAATCCTCCGTCACACGACAGATTTGGGCAACAGCAGCCAGGATACCTGGCGAAGCGCCTCCATCGCGATGAGCGTCCCGTCCGAGGACTGCCAGACGCAACAACTTCTGCTCGATGCGCGTCCCGCCGATTTTCGGACATCAATGTCAGCTTGGTATGACGATATCGAGATTATCGGCGCGCCTGGCGCCTGAGTGGAAGATTCATTTCGCCTGATGATCCAGAAGAACCATTTCAGTCTGAAAGACTGGATCCCCGCCAGCCTGGCGACCATCATTCTTTTGGTTGTCGCCTTCGTTTTCGGAGGCGCAAGCCGGCAACATGAATTGAGACTGGCGCTCGTCGAACTCGTCGCGCTGCCGACGCTCACGTTGGCGATCTTTGCACTAACCCGGTCGAGCGCGCCAAACCGGGGCAATACACTCGCGTTTTCTGTTCTTGCAGCGGTGGTCTTGCTGCCGATTGTACAACTGGCACCGCTACCCCCACAAATCTGGACGATCCTGCCGGGACGTCAGGAAATGGTTTTGGCTCAGGAACTCGCGGGAGTACCCCCCGGATGGAGTACGCTCAGCCTTACGCCTGACAGGACTTGGCGCTCGGCGCTTGCCCTGCTTCCGCCAGTCGCGATGTTCCTCGCCGTCCTTTCTGCGGATAGGAGAACACGTCATACGCTGGCCTTGCTGCTCCTCGGCGTGACCGCAGTCTCGATCCTGCTTGGAGCCGCCCAGCTCGCCAGCGGAGGCAACCGTCTCTACCCTTGGAGAACGACCGACGCTGGCCACGTCGTCGGCTTCTTCGCGAACAGAAATCATCTAGCGACTCTGTGTCTCGCCTCAATTCCATTCGCCTTCGTTCTTGGCGCACGCGCCAGCAGGAATCGACAGGCCAACAGTCGGATCTGGCTGTGGATATTTGGCCTTGCTATCGGCTTGGCCATCGTCGCGCTTGGGGTTATCCGGTCGCGAGCGGGGATCATTCTGGCCGGCCCGGTTATCGGCGCCGGTCTACTTGCTGCATGGGTCGCAACAGACCGTGGACGACCCAAACCGGTTGTGCTGGTGATGACAGGCGCATCAGTGATCGCCGTAGTCCTGATCTCTATTTTCGCCTTGGCTCCCCTGCTTGAGCGCTTCGATACGGGCGGAGCCGGCGAAGCCCGATTCGATAACTGGCCAATCGTGCTTGCCGCCAGCGACACCTTCCTTCCTCTTGGATCAGGTCTGGGCTCTTTCGACAGCGTTTTCAGGTCCGTCGAACCTATGGCGACCCTCGATGGAACCTTCTTCAACCAAGCCCATAACGATTATCTCGAGACATGGCTGGAAGCAGGATGGCTCGGCGCGGGTATCATCGTCCTCTTTCTGATCTGGTACGCCAGACGGTCGTGGACGGCATGGCGTTCGGGGGCAGGTCTTGATCGAGACCTTCAACGAGCCTCCAGCATTGCGATCGGTGTGATCCTTGTGCACTCCCTCGCAGATTACCCTCTCCGTACTGTCGCGATCTCAACGCTGTTCGCGATGGCCGCTGCATTGCTTGAGCTGGCTCGCACATCCGGAGGGCAGCAACCGGCGCATCGCACGCGCCGACAGCGAACGTGAAACTGAGGAGCTCTATAAGGTATCGATAGAAATGAAGCGCAGGACCTTTCTGTATTCGGGGCTGGCGTTAGGGTTGGGCGAGACCGTGTCTCCGGCCTCCTGCTCACAGTCGGCGATACTCACTCCGGAGATGTTTGGTGCCCGCGCCAACGGCGATGACGATTACGATGCCCTTTTGGCCTTGGCCAAATTCTGTTCGGGCCGCCGACACATTCGCGTTCGTTTTGCCCGCGATGCCCACTACAGGATCAATCGATTCAAGATCGAAGGTGGTCCCCGTGCAAACGGTGTCACCGACATCCTGTTTGACGGTCTCCAGGATTTTGAAATCGATCTGAACGGCTCGACGGTCGAAGTCGAGGGAAGGTTCTTCCGAAATCGGGACTTCGAGGGCTTTCCCTATAGTTGGACCAATTCCGTCACTCCCTTTGCATTCAGGAACTGCGCTCGGGGTGCTGTAAGAAATGGCCGATGCATCGGCAATGTGCGCCACACGTCGAGAGAACTCAAACCTAACGGATCAGGGATTGACAGCAATTGTTATGGATTCTCCATACTGGGTTGTGAAGATTTTCTCGTTGAAGATGTGGAGTCTTCCGCCTTTCCGGGCGACGGCTTTTTTATAAGCGCGACCACGGCAACATCCGGGACATCTACAGTATCCAAGAACGTGTCACTGCAGAGCTGCGTCGCCGAGTTCAACGCAAGACAAGGCCTGACAATCACGGCAGCTCGCAATGTCGACGTCATCGGTGGCAGATACAGTTACACCGGGTACATCGAAATGAACTCCTCAGGAGGACCCGTCGCAGGCCCGTACGGAGCACAATCGCCGTCTGCCGGCGTCGATATCGAACCGGATGCTCCCAATCCCGACGCCAAGACTGGCGACATACGCTTCCGCGATGTCACTTTTGAGGAGAATGCGGGCTTTCAATTCGTTTGCAGTACAATCTCTGACGGAGCCGAAGGGACCGGGCACGTATCGCTGATCAACTGCAGATTCAGAAGACGGGACCTCGCCGGCTCAGTCTCGTTCGGAGCCGATCGGGTGGATATCGTGGACAGTGAGTTTGAGAACGTCGGGATATGGCCACTCCACGGCGGCGCAAACCTTGACTTTAATCGGATGACCGGAAGCATTCGGGGAAACCGCCTGACTTCCAACATACCCGATGTCCGACTTCTGGCGATAGGTGATAATGGGGGGTCGGGAAGCCCACATCTTGATGTCGTCAACAACGTCTTTGAAATCTACGGGGGATTAGGTCCAGCAAATTACATCCCCATCCGAGTAGATCTCGCGCCGAACATCTCGTTCACCGACAATCTGATCCGCGTCAATGCGAGCGCCAACTCCGCAGCGCATTCCCCCCGTTCCAGGTTCGTCGTCGCCCGGGTGGGATCCGGGGTGTCTTCGAATGCGTGGAAAAGCGATGCCGCAAACAACGCATTGGTCATCGAGTTTCGAACTGCTCGACATGGCGGATTGCGGAGAGCTGACGAAAGATTGTCACCCGCGTTCGCGGCGATCGACCTCGCCTCAGGGCACAGACACGACACGCGAGGCCGGTACATTCTGAGAAACTAGACCAGACCCTTTTCCTCATGTCGCATCACGACAACCGAACGCAGCGCTTCCGCTTCGGTTGGTGCGAAGCGCGCGGTCAGGACGGTGCGTCGGCAGCCGGACAGGGAAATCGCGCTAAGCTCGCCACTGGCATACGCCTTTGTGTCTACGCCAATCCTGCGATGATCCGAATAGACGGACGTTGTTGGCGTATGGCCATGCACCACCACCTTTTCGAATGGCGTCTCGTCGTCCAGAAAGCGTCCCCTGATCCACATCAGATCCCGCTCAGACTGCCGATCGAGTGCGACGCCCGGTCGGGCGCCAGCGTGAGCGAAGAAATAATCGCCGATCGAAACACTATACTCGAGCGAGTTCAGGAAATCGCGCTCAGCGGTCGTGACCTTGTGGTCGAGATCTGCAGAAACCCGCGCCCAGGCCTCCACCCGGTGTCTGATCTCAGGCGGCTTCAGACCATAGGACGCCAGCGCTGCATCTCCGCCATATTCACACCAGTTCGGGCCGAATGACGGATCATCGAGGAACTTCAACATGGCTTCCTCGTGATTTCCTTTCAGAAACCGCCATTCGATGCCGATATCTCGAGGCAGCTTGAGCAGGTATTCAAGCACGCCACGCGAATCCGGCCCTCTGTCGATGTAGTCGCCTAGGAAAATGACCACCTTCCGTTCCGCCGTCGTGGCGGCTGCATCGACCATGATCTGGTCGACGAGGCCTTTCAGGAGGTCCAGGCAACCATGGATGTCACCCACCGCCCAAACGACAATGCCGTCCGGAAGTTGCGGAACTACCGGCGAGACTGGGGCCTTGGGCTTGCGCTTGAACAGGGTCGAGATCATCGATCTTCGCGACCATGGTGTCGGCCGCTGTCTATCTTTCTGGTCAGGTCAGGGAATGGACCGCCGCCGTCTAGGCGGTGCGTGCGTCCGTATCAGGGCGGAATTGCAGCTCAGGCCTCGAAAACGGCTCCGAAATCAGCGTTCGCCTGCGCATAGTCCGGCGGGCGTCCAATGTCCATCCAGTAGCCCTCTGCGCGTTGTTGTCGCACAGGAATTCCCTTGGCGATCATATCCGCAACCAAAGACGGCATATCATAGTAGGTGTCGGCTGGTATCAGACCAAGCGCCAAGGGCGAGAGGACATAGGAACCAGCGCTTATTGTGTAACTCTGCGTCGGCTTCTCATCGATCCGCAGTATCCTGCCATCTTCGGCGTTCACCACACCGAACGGAACTTGCATCTGGTAGTCCCGCACCACCACTGTAGCGGTGGTCCCCGCTTCCAGATGTGAATCGAGCACATGCCCGTAATCGACCTGGGTCAGGACATCGCCGTTGGTGACGACGAGCGGTTCCGATTGCGGCGGCAACAGCGATAGAGCTCCACAGGTGCCCAACGGCTTGTCCTCGCGGAGGTAGCCTATTCTCAGGCCCAGGTGGGACCCGTCACCGAAATGCCGCTCGATCTGGTCGGCCTTGTAGTTCACGGCTAGCCAGAAATGGCGAAAACCCTGCGCAGCCAGACTGCCGACGATGGTGTCCAGGATCGGTCGTGGTCCCACCTTCAGCATCGGTTTGGGAGTGTTGCGCGTGAGTTCCGCCAGTCGTTCCCCTTTCCCGCCGGCCATGATGACAACCGGATTGGTGCGAACGGGGATGTTCAGGAAGTCCGAGATGGTCGTCAGGCCAACGACACGACGATCCTCATCCAGCACCGGCAACTGTCGCAAACTGTGAGCGCGAAGCAGCGTAAGGGTGGCGGCGCGATCCTGGTGCTGGTCGATGCAGACCGGTTCGCGATTGGCTCCCTCTATGGCGCGATCCTCCAGACCGGCGCCCCGGATCAATGCACGTCGCAAGTCCCCATCTGACAGCACGCCCAGCAAACGCCTGTCATCGTCGACAATCAGCGCCATGCCCTTGCCGGTCGCGTCGATCGCCTTGAGCGCATCCCGGTAGTTAGCCCCTGGCCCGATTAGCGCTTGCTCCCACGGCCGCATCATGACGCCTCCGCCGCATCGCCTGATGGGGGGTCAAAGGCGTCGTCAAATGCATAGTCGCGTTCGGCGATCGTACCGATCAGACGCCACTCCTCCATTGGGGAAAGGCCGTCTGCAGGTCGTTTGGCCGTAACCGCATCTGCGGTTATCGTCTCACCGCGACGAACTGCCCGGGTCGCGACGAGAGCGCGGCGAGCGATCGGGATATTGCCGATTTCGGCCGGCGCGGGCCGCTTTTGGACGCTGCCCAAAGCGCTTTCGACTTCGCGAATGGAACGAATCATCGCCGCGAGTTCGTCGGGCTCGGCCGATGCGAGATGGTCAGGCCCTTGCCTGCGCCGATCCAGGGTAAAATGCTTCTCTATTACCGAAGCGCCGCGTGCGACGGCCGCCACAGCGACCGTCTGTCCCAGACTATGATCGGAATAGCCCACCGGCAGGTCGAAAGCGTCGGCCAGAGTGGCCATGGCGCGCAGGTTTATGGCCGCCAGCGGGGCAGGGTATTCCGTCGTGCAATGCAAGAGAGTGACTCTCTCCCGCAGCGCCGCTTGGCCATCCTGAAATGCGCGTTGAAGGTCGTGTTTTCCCGCCGGCACGCCCTCACGAGTCAGGCCAAAGGCGATAACAGCAAGGGCATCCTCAACCTCCTCAAGGGTGGCCATGCCGGTTGATACGATCAACGGGAGTCCGACACGCGAGGCTTCGAGCAGCATGGAGCCCCAAGTCAGGTCTCCCGACGGCACCTTGACCGCCGGCATACGGAGGCCGGCAAGGAAATGAAGGCTTTCGATATCGAAGGCCGTGGACATGAAACGAACGCCCCGCTTCTCACAGCGGTCCGCGAGGCCACAGTGTTCCTCGCGGCTCAGAACAAGGGATGCGACCATCTCCAGCTGAGTGCCTGACGATCCCGTATTGTGTTCCTGGTATGCGGCCTTGATCGCGCGCTGCGTCATGACATTCCGTGGGTTCCCCGACTGGAATTTGACGATATCGGCCCCGGCCTCTGCGGCCACATCGATCAGACGGCAAGCGTCGTCGAACGATCCGTCATGGTTCACACCGGCCTCTGCGATCACAAGCACCCGGTCAGCCATGCTGCGAATCACCATCGAAGAACCGCTTGCGGAGAAGAATATCCTGTGGGGGCGCCGTTCGCAGCACCTGCACAATACGCGCCGAACTGTGGCCGTCCCCATAGGGATTATCGAAACCCGGAACATCTCCTGCCAGCGCTCGATAGAGCGCTGGCTCTATCTGATCGGGCCTGGCTGCACATTGAATGACGGAAGGTCCCGCCAACCGGCCTTGCTGCCGAAAGCCGATATCAACCGTGGGGGTGCGGACCGACGGAGCCTCTCCCAAGCCGCTGGAAGAGTTCCCGACGACCGCGTCGCAAGCGGCCAGCAGAGGCAGGTACAATGGCCCGAGAGCGTCGTGGAGCGATGTGTTTGCACGTTCACGAACGAAGCGTTCCAGCCGTTCGTTCATCGTCACCCCGCCCGGATCGGCGTTGGCGCGCGTAAACCAGAGATGGATGTCCTCCGGTAGGGTCGAAAGACTTTCCAGCAAGGCTGAGAGTTCGCAAAGACCCAGGTCCGGCAACGTTGTAACGGGATGGAAGGTGACGAGCAGATTTCTGCTGGCCAGCGACCTGCCCAGACGGCGCTCCAGCACGTTCCGCTCGAGCGGCTTTATCCTGCGAAGATTGTCCAGAGCCGGGCTTCCGACGATGTGAACCCGGTCTGGCGACTCGCCCATCTGAACGATCCGGCCGGCCGCGCCTCGATGGGTTGCGAGATGAATGTGAGCCAGCTTGGTTATCGCATGCCGGATACCTTCATCGATCGCGCCCTCCGTCACATCTCCCCCGCCAATATGAGCGACCGGTGTCCGGGTGAGCATCGCCGCCTGCACGATGGCGAGAGTTTCGTACCGATCTCCGAGAACCAGGAGAATATCGGGCTGAAGAGCCGCAAGCGCTTCCGCAGTTCCAACGACGCAATGTGCGCTGGCCCGTGCCAGGGTGACAGGGTCATCGGCGGTGAGCGCCATGGGAACCGATGCGGTCACAGGCAGGCCATCAGCCAGAATCTGATCCACCGTCCGGCCGAAACGCTCCTCGAGATGAGAACCGGTGACAAGCACCTGCAGATCCAGGTCAGACGCCGCCGCGATATCCCTCATGGGCCAGAGCAACAGGCCATAGTCGGCACGGCCGCTCGTCGCGACGCAGATCCGCTTGTTACGGCTCACAACGCGTATCGCTCTGTTCTGTATCTCGCCAGATTGGCCGGGTCGCTGAACCAGTCGATGGTTTCACGCAGACCGCGTCGGAAGCCGTCGTCGCGACCGTACTCCGGAGCCCAGCCAGTGAGACTGTTCATCAACCCACTGTCGGCCCACAAGCGTTCAACCTCACTGGCATCGGGGCGCAGCCTTTGATCATCAGTGACGATGGCGACATCACGCCCCATAAGTCCGAAGATGGTCCGCGCCGTGTCGCCGATCGAAATTTCGAAGCCGCTGCCGACATTAACGGTTTGGCCGACCGCAGCATCGCATTCCGCGAGCGCCTCAAAGGCCCGCGCCGTATCGGTTACGAACGTGAAGTCGCGGGTGGGATGGACAGCGCCCAGTTTGATCTTCTCCGCACCGGCAGCGACCTGAGTGATGATTGTCGGAATGACCGCTCGGGCAGACTGCCGTGGCCCGTAAGTATTGAAGGGGCGGATCACCGTAACCGGCGTGCCAAACGCTGCATGGAAGCTGAGCGCAATCTGGTCCGCGCCGATCTTGGATGCCGAATAGGGTGACTGTCCTTGCAAGGGGTGAGCCTCGGTGATCGGAACGAACCGAGCCGTGCCGTAGACCTCGCTGGTCGAGGTATGCACGACCCGTTCGATGCCCAGATCTCGCGCCGCCTGCACAACGTTCAGCGTGCCGAGGACATTCGTCTCAACGTAGGTCTGAGGAGAATGGTAGCTGTAAGGAATTGCGATCAGGGCAGCGAGATGCAGGACTACGTCACAGTTTCTCGCCGCCGCCCGGACGCCATGAGGATCCCTGATATCTCCGGCGAAAACATCTAGGTCGCGGCGGATATCGAGCGGGCTCTCGTCCAACCACCCCCAGCTGCCAAGGCTGTTGTACTGGACGAAAGCCCGCACATTGCAACCGCGACGGATCAGCCGTTCTGTCAGATGCGAGCCGATAAAACCGTCTGCTCCAGTGACGAGAATCCGTTTGCCGTCGAGGTTCATTTCACGCCTCCGTCGCTTCCCGGCGATCAATGCCATGCCCGGCGTTCCGGATCGATATCCCCGTATAGCTTGAAGGAACCTTTCCAACCCTTCGACCCAGCCTGCGACACATCTCGCGAAAGGACACAGGATGGGGCAGAGCCTCGCCGCCGCCACCGCCTTTTTGCTTCCGACCGTCGGAGCTCGCGCCATTCCGTTTCCGGTTCTACTGATCGGCGCCGATGTTATCTTGCGGCATCGTGGGCGTGGCCGCCGACAGCAGCCCGGAAAGCGACTAGGATTTTCACTCCGGTTGACGATCCGCTAGTCGACGGACTTCGGGCCAGCCGTGGACGGCCAGCCCCTCTCGTTTTTCATCCAGGGTTTCACCAATGCCCCTGCTCAGAACCGCCTACAGCCTTTTGTTCGCCCTCACGATGGTCGCGTTGAGCGCCTGCGAATCTCCGCAGATGGGGCTGCGTCCGGCAGCAAGCGGTTTCGATCATGATGGGCCGGAACAACGTCTCACCAACCTGACAGCCCTGGATCAGCGTGTGGCTCGCGTGGCCTGGCGCCTGTCGACTGCGAACACTGACCTTTGTCCTGTCGTTCGCCAATCCGCTGGTTGGGCGCTGCATTCTGCCGGTCAGTATAGTGCCGAAATGCGGTCTTACGCCGAGAGTCGTTTCTCACTGGACGGCGATTTGCCCGGTGTCCTGTCGGCGCCCTCCGGATCTCCTGCCGCGCTGGCTGCACTGGAAACCGGGGATGTCATCGTCTCGGTGAATGGGGAACGCATGACACCTGGCGCGAGCGGCCGGGCGGCGCAGTTCGAGGGGCTGGCGGCCAACATCGCCAGGCTGGATGCAGCATTCGCCCGCGGCCCCGCCGAACTCTCCGTGCGCAGACGCGGCCAACTGATCTCGACACGCATACAGCCCGTGAGCGCATGCGGCTACGAGGTCCAGTTGAACCCGTCCGACGAACTGAACGCGCGCGCAGACGGTCGGCGCCTTTTCATAAGCACGGCCTTGGCCAGCTTCGCGCAAACAGACGACGATCTCGCCCTGATCCTCGGTCACGAACTGGCGCACAACGTGCTGCGTCATCGCAGTTGGTCCGAGACCGGCGGTGAGGGACGCACGGTCGTCGCCGCCGACTGCGATCCGCGCCTGTGCGCCGATGGCAACCACGAACGACAGGCCGACCGTGTCGGCCTCTATCTGATGGCCCGGGCGGGTTACGATCCCGCGATCGCCGCGCCGTTCTGGCGTCGTTTCGCCGAGTCGAACTGGCGGGTACGCTATCCCTCGCTCGCGCATGCCTCGGCGGGTGTGCGAGCGACGCGTCTGGAAGCGGTGCAAGCGGAGATCGAAGCAAAGCGCGCCTCGGGAGAACCGCTTTTACCCTAGATGACTTCGGCCGCTTTCAGATCCGCGAGCGTATCAATGTCCGCCGACCTGCCGGCCGGCATAATCCATGCCGCAGTCTGTCCCGGTTGCAAGAAGGTGCGCTCGCGTTTCAGCCATTCAATTTCGGCTGCATACACGGCGCCATTCAGACTCCAGGCTGACGGAAGATCCTGTCGTCGCAGACTGGCTCCTGCCGGAGGCTCGACAAAGGCTGACAGTTTTCCGTCTTCGTCGGCGTGATAGGTCAACCAAGGATGAACCTCGGCCGCGGTTACGGAAACCACCGCTGGCGCCTGGTGGAGCAACATCAGGGCGCCATCAATGTCTGACGTGGCACGTAAGGGCGAAGTCGGCTGTAACAGCACCGCAATATCGTGGTCCGGAGAGCGTTCGATCGCGTCGAGCAGGACACTCATCGAAGTGGCTTCGTCAGTCGACAGAACAGCATCCCGCACGAACGGCGCCTCGCAGCCGAACGAACGTGCTGCCGAAATAATGTCTGCGTCGTCCGAGCTCAGGATTAGTGTGTCAATGTGCGCAGAGGCCTGTGCCGCCGCTATCGTCCATGCGATTAACGGGCGTCCCCGGAACGGAATGAGATTTTTGCCGGGAAGTCCCTTCGAACCGCCTCTCGCGGTGATGACAGCAATGACGCGGCGATCACCCAGCATCACGCGCCCCATTCCGGCAGTCGCTGCTCGACCGCCCGCAACTGCTCGCTGGCGACCATGATGTGATAGAGCGAGCTGGCCGGGGCCGGCTCCTGGACGAACTCCCCGTCCGGCTTCAGCTTGTCGCGCCACAGGCCGCTAGGCTCCAGATAGCGCATCAGGCCCTTCAGGGCCGAATGGGCATCGCGGACGTAGCGGGCGCGGTCGCCCTCCCCCGCACCCTCGGCCAGGATCAGCGCCGCCTTGAGCCGTTCCGTCTGCGGCCAGAGGCGGGCTTGGGCCGAGCGGACGGTCAGGTCGTCGTTGAGGGCGTCCATGGCGATGCCGGTGCGGACGTCCACGCCGCGCGCGCCGATCCGATACAGAGCCTCCGCCGCCGAAAGCGCCCAGGCGTCACCGCGCAGATGCCCCCAGCGGGCCAGCAGCCAAGCCCATTCGAACTGGTGTCCGGGCTCGACCAGCCGACCGTCCTCGCCTGACGCGGGCTTCCAGTCGGCGTCGAAGAACTCGCGCAGGAAGCCGCCTTCGGCGTCGATGAAGTGCGCTCTGGCCATGCCGACGATCGCGTCGGCGTGACGGGTCCAGTCGCCGCCGGGCTCCAGCTCTTCCCACGCGAGACAGGCCTCGAGCAGGTGCATGTGGGCGTTGGCCTGGAAGGGATGATCGCCAGCCTCGCGCCAGCCGCCGGCGGAATGGCGAAGCGGACCGAGCGCCTCGAACAGGCGATGAGCTCGTGCGGCGTTGGCAGCCGGCTCGATACCCGCCGAAGCCGCGGCGGCGAGCGCGAACAGGACGAAGGCCTGATCGTAGAGCCAGGGCGTGTCATCCAGAACCGCACCGTCGCGACCGACGCGCGTGCGATAGAGGCCGTCGGAGCGCAGATTGCTGGTCTCGAAGGCCGCGAGCCCCTCGGCGACCAGCCGCTTCCACGGCCCGGACCAGCCGGCCTTACCCGCAGCCGCGTAGACATAGGCCTGACGGCCCTGCACTCGCGCCCGGCGGAAGTCGCCGACCGCCTTGCCTCGCGCGTCGAGCGCCTCGGCGAATGCCCCGTCGTCCTCGACACCCAGCGTGCCCCACAGCGGCAGGGCGGCCAGATCCATCCAGTCGAAGAACCGCGAAGCCGTGGCGGCGAAGCTCTCCTGCGCGCCCGGCGTGAGGTGGCCCGGCGACATCTCGCGCAGGCGCTCGACCAGGCTCTTCACCTCCTGCGAACGGCTGAGGTGGCAGACCAGGACGGCGTCCGGCTCGGCGATGATCGCCAGGTCGGACACGCCGGCGGTGGCGACCACCATGCCTTCGGCCGCACGCACCAGATTGGCGCCGTCGCCATTGCCCCCGATCCACAATCCTCTGCCGCCGGTGTCAGTGGCCGCGACGGCGTCCCAGGCGCCCAGATCGGACCAGCCGAAACCGACCGGCAGCACCCAAACCTTCCGGCTGCGCTCCAGCACCGCATAGTCCATGGAGATCCGCGGTGCGGCTTCGAACTCCGCCTTCAGCTCCATCACGCCGGACGCGCCGCCGGGCATGGCCGACGCGACCGCGGCGCCCACGTCCGGCGCGAAGCTGCGCACCTCGTCCAGCAAGGTGCGGGCGGCGACGACCAGATTGCCGCTGTTCCAGAGATAGCCCTGAGCGACATAGCCGGTCGCCGTCTCGCGATCCGGCTTCTCGACGAAGGATCGCACCGGCGACAGGCCCGGCTGCTCGGGATGGATGTAGCCATAGGCCGAGGACGGCTCTGTCGGGTGCACCCCAAACACGACAATCCGGCCCTTGTGCGCGGACTCCACGCCTTCCAGAACCGAGGCGCGGAACGCTGCGTCATCGGGAATGTGATGATCAGAGGCGACAAAGACCGCGACGCCCTCGGGGTCCTGAGCGGCGATCCATTCCGCGGCCGCGGTCATTGCGGCGGCGGAGTCGCGCCCGGTCGGCTCCAGCAGAACCGCGGCCTCGACCTCGCCGAGCTGTTCCTCGACGAAGCCGCGATGCTCCTTGCCGGCGACGACGACGACGCGCCCGCCGTCCCGCGCCAGAGGCTCGACGCGCCGCACGGTCTCCTGAAACAGCGACAGGGGGCTGGTCAGGTCCAGGAACTGTTTCGGCTTCTCGGGGCGCGACGCCGGCCACAGCCGCGTACCCGCCCCGCCGCACAGGATCACCGGAAAGATCGCCATGTCGCGGTTGCCCCTCAATCTGCAGTCGGACGGCGACGATGTCCGCCGTCCGACCCGGATCGGGCAGCCGTCAGAACGTCGCGCGCCAGTTCCCCATTAGCGCATAAGCTGGCGGCGCGTCACGGACGTGGCGGTCATCGCGCGTGACCACTGCGCGCAGGGCCAGCTGGGAGCCGTTCGGAAGGGCGTGGACGCTGCCCAGCGACATATCGACCTGACGACCCGTCGGCGAGGCCGAGAAGCGGCGTTCCGAGAAGGTCAGCGGATCGAAGTATCGCAGCGGGGCGTCCGCCAGCACGGCAGTGAACTCGCCGCTCTCCACGCGCAGCGGTTGGGAGATCGACCAGGTCAGGGACTGACAACCGAACCCGAGCTGCTTGCAGAAGGTGGTCAGGCCCACGCGCCAGCTGGAGCTGACCGCCTGTTCCGACAGCGTCATGAACTGCCCGTCCATTCCGGTCCGCGCCCAACCCATCTCGGCGTCCAGCCACAGGCCGGAACCGAGATCCGTCCTGCCCGATACGCCGGCGAAGGTCGTCTGGCTGGGCATCTCCATGCCCGAACCGAACGGCACGAAGGATCCCAGCGGCCCCATGCGCTCGTCCAGTCCGCCGGCCGCGAACCTGACGTTGGTGCCGGGCGCGGCCTCCCAGTTCATCGCGAACCGCGAGTAGCGAGAGACATCGTCCTCGGCCGCCTTGAACGGCATGGCGCGATCGCCCACGCCGGCGTCGGCGGTGAAGGTCAGCTGGCCCAGTCGGATCGCCCCCATCCAGGCCCGATCGACCTGGGCGAGCGAAGCGAAGCCATCGCCGGCGCCGAGCTCGAACGGCGAGCGGGCGCCATTGCGGCCCTGCCACATCGCGATCACGCCGTTGCCCGTCGAAAACTCGACCATCATGTCCTGGCGTTTGCGCTCGTCCAGCCAGGGGGTGATTGAGGCTGATGCGGCGGCCGGGTCGTAGATGCTGTCGTCGTGCGTCGTGCTGCTGGTCAGCGCCAGCTGGCCGCCGAACGGCGCGTCGACCCGCAAGGTTGCGGCCTCACGGCGAAGCTCGGGCATTCGGGCGCGGTCGCCTCGCGGCGCGCCGCTGAACGAGTCCGCCAGATTGACCCGGAACATGCGGTTGTACTCGTCGTGTCCGACGGTCTCGAGCGCACCACTGTTGCGCAGCGCGTCGCCCAGCGCCGCGCCGGTATAGGCGAACCGCTGGGAGGTCACCGCGACCGCGCCGCCGCTGGCGGTCGCGACCGAGGTCGAGCCGACCGGCTGGAAAGCCTGGGCGATGTCCAGCAGACCGCGGCCGTAAACGGTGTCGGTGCCGGTGGCCCCCGCATCGCGCGCCGTCCGCAGGAGGATGGCCACGGCGTCCTTGCCCGTCAGGTTCGGGAAGGCGTCGAGCAGAAGGGCGAGGGCGCCCGCAACGGCCGGTGCGGAAAAGGACGTTCCGCTGATCCGCCAGCAGATGGTGCCGTCGCAGCTGGTCAGGACCCCGGCCCCGGCGGCGCTGATATAGGCCTCGCGTGACAATCCGGCCCGATTGGAGAAGCTGGCGATCTGATTGGCGCTGTCGTGGGCGCCGACGACGATGATGTTCCCCGCGAACCGGGCGTCGGTAGCGTAGCGGCCCGGCCATTCAGGGTCCACGCCGCCCTCGTTGCCGGCCGAGATGGTGAAGACGATACCAGCGGCGACCGCCCGCGAGAGCGCGGCCTCGAACGAAGCCCCCAGCGCGCTTTCGCCGCCGAGGGACATGTTCACCACCGGAATGCGATGCAGGATCGCATAGTCGATCGCCCGCACCAGATCAGCCGACTTGAAGCAGACCTGGTCCTCGTCCTTGCAGCCTTCGCTGACATCGGTCCGGATGGACACGATAGTGGACTCGTAGGCGACGCCGATCGTTCCGGTGTTGTTGAAGTTCGATGCGATGATGCCCGCGACGTTCGTGCCGTGGGCCGGCTGCCCCTCCGGACCGATGATCCCGCTCGGATTACCGCGACCGACGACCACGTCGGTCGACAAGGCGACAGAGATCCGTCCCTGCAGATCGGCCTGTGCGAAGTTGATGCCGGAGTCGATGACGCCGATGGAGATGCCGGCGCCCGTCGCTCCCCTGTCCCACGCCGCGATCGCGCCCGTGTTCCCGACGCCGTAGTTCCGCGTGTACTCGGTCGAGGTCGGAAGCGGCGGCGGGGGTGGCGGTGGAGGAGGTGGTGGTGGTGGCGGTGGAGGAGGTGGTGGTGGCGGAGGCGGGGGGGGAGGAGGCGGAGGAGGGATGGGCGTCACGACACTGCCGCCGCCGCCACCACCGCCACCCCCGCATGCCGCCGTCAGAGGCAGCACGGCTGCGAGGGTCACTACCGGCAATAGAGCCTTGACTATCCGCAGCTTGCGCATCGCATTACCCCAATCTCCACCCCTTTCAGAACTGTATGAGACTCCCTTTCGCGTCTGGCAATCCACTCAATTACGTTCGGGCAACTCCGGTTCGATGAATGGCCCACTCAGTGTCTCGTTCGCTACGGCTTGACCATTCAGGGCCGCAGCGGGGTTCAACGCGGCTGTGGCTTCGAGAAACGTGCCCGGCTTCATCGACGGTTCCTGCGCCGTCTGAAGCCCGGCGACACGCGCCAGGTCGGCGATGAAGGTGATGCAGTTGCGCCGACGCAGATCGTAGGTCGAGCCCTCCGGGCTGTTCCACCAGTCCGAGCGGGCGCGCACGGCGTCGAAGACCTGATCGGTGACCGTGACCCGCAGATAACCCCTGCCCTCGCCGATGTAGCGCTGCTCCGGCTCCTGCACGACGCCGCCGGCGCGCCCGAACAGGAGGTGCGGGCCAGGGTTTCTCGCCGTGAAGCCCGCCGCCCAGTTGACCGCCTCGCCGGTGTCTTCCCGCGTCCCGGTCGCGTGGATGTAGGCGTGAGGGAACAGCAGGTCGCCGCCGCGAATGCGGGCCCCCGGATGGGCATAGAAGGTCAGGGTCACCTCCCCCCAGGCCTGACCGGCGACAAGCGCCAACAGAAGGCCGGGGATCAGGGCGCGAAGGCAGGAACGGATCATGGGGCTCTCCGGCTCGCGCCTACCCTAGGCGCCGGAAGCAGAATGCACAAAGGCCGCCGGAGTCGCCCCCGACGGCCTTCGTTTGATCCGTTCGTCGGATCAGTGCGAGGCGGGCGCCGCGACCACGTCGCCACCGCGCGCCGGTGTCCGGGCTGCGGCGATCGCGAAGACGGTCAGGATCACGTAGCCGACCATCGGGATCAGGAAGGCCAGGTTCAGGCCGGCCTGGTCCGCCACCGCCCCGCCGACCAGCGGCAGGATGGCTCCGCCGATGATGGCCATGCACAACAGGCCCGAGGTCGCCGAGGCCGGTGCGGTCGAGCGCTCCAGCGTCAGGGTGAAGATCGCCGGGAACATGATCGAGTTGAACAGGCCCACCGACAGGGCGGCGAAGGCGGCATTGAAGCCGCCGGTCTGCGATACCACCAGGCACAGGATGGCGGCCACCGCGGTGCAGACCGCCAGCAGCAGGCCGGCCGGGATACGCGTCAGGAAGGCGCTGCCCGCGAAGCGCCCCATCAGGGCGCCGGCCCAGTACAGGGCGACCAGACGGCCGGCGTCGTGGATCGGCAGGCCCAGCACGCCCTCCGAGTGCAGCAGGTTGGTCATCAGGCTGCCGATGGTCACTTCGGCGCCGACGTAGAAGAAGATGCCGATGGCGCCGAACACGGCCCAGCGCGACGACAGGGCTTTCAGCGGCGAGCCCGGCAGGTCGGCCGAGGCATTGGCGCTGGCGGCGGTCAGCTTGCCGCGCACACTCCAGATGAAGGCGCCCAGCAGGGCGAAGAAGACGGCCAGACCGATGAAGATGGTGTCGATGTTGCGCAGGGTCGCGGCGCGGGCGGCGGCCGGGTCGGTCACCACTTCGACAGCCTCGGCGACGGGAATGGTCGGTTGGGCTGCGATGCCGCCGATGTAGTTGTGCAGGAAGATTACCCAGCCGACGATCAGGCCTGCGGCGGCGCCGACGACCAGCCAACCCTTGATGTCGCGACGCAGGGCGCCGATCAGCACGCCGGCCACAAGGCCGAGACCGACGCCCAGCAGGATCAGGACGAGGGCGGTCGGCGAAACCAGGGCGCTGACGCCGCCGACGGCGAAGATGCCGCCCGACAGCATGACGGTTGCGCCCAGCAGAGGACCGACGACCGTACCCAGGGAGTTGAACGCCTGGGAGAAGACCAGACGGAAGTGAGAGCCCTTCGGGGTGCCCAGCGACGCCGCCAGCGGGTTGGCCGCCACTTGCAGCAGGGTCACCCCCGCCGCGATGACGAACAGGGCCACCAGCACGCCGGGGTAGAAGTCGAAGATCGTCGCCAGCGGCACGATCAGGGCGCCCAGCACCATGACCGCGAGGGCGCCGACCACCGACTTCGCATAGCCCAGCTTCGACAGCACGGCGGCGGCCGGGAGGGACACGATACCGTAGGCGGTGAACCAGGCGAACTGGGTCAGCAGGGCCTCGGTGAAGTTCAGATCGAACACGCCCTTCACCGCTGCGATCAGCGGATCGATCAGAGAGGTGGCGAAGCCCCAGGCGAAGAACAGGGTGGTCACATAGGCGAAGGCGAGGCCTGTTCCCGGACGCGCCGCCGGTTGCGTGTTGTCGGTCATTTCACTTCCCATGTGCCGTTCGCATCCCTCATGCGCGGCCTTGTTGTCGCCTTGGTTCCATCCGGAAGCCCCTGCGTCCAGCGGTTTGAGGGAAACAGTAACCAAAAGTGGCCGGTTCCCGAGCGGCCGATACAGCACGGGCCGCCCCGGTTTCCCGAAGCGGCCCGCACCAGACCACTACGCGGTCGGGGGGATCAGAAGCGGTAGTTCACGCCGGCCAGGAAGGTGCGGCCGTACTGCTGATAGTCGATGACCCGACGGGCATCGTTGTTCTCGAAGGTCTTGAACTGCTCGTCGGTCAGGTTGTTGACCTGGAACAGAACCGACAGACCCTCGGCCGGACCGGACTGGAACTCGTAGCCGATCTGGGCGTCGACCACCGACTCGGCGTCGACCATCCGCTGGATGCGGTCGGTGCCGACGCCGGACAGCTCGCCCAGGAACTCCGAGCGATAGCGGTTGCTGATCCGCGCCTGGAAGCCGTTGCGTTCGTAGTAGACCGTCAGGTTTGAGACCGTTTCCGACAGGCCCGGCAGCGGCTGGGACGGGTTGCCCGGGTTCGAGACGATGTCGCTGTCGGTGTACGAAGCGCTAAACGTCATGCCGAAGCCTTCCAGAGGCTCCCAGAACAGATCGAACGGCAGGGACAGGGCGAACTCGGCGCCCTGGATCATGCCGCCCTCGCCGTTCTGCGGCTTGGACAGGAAGCCCTGACGGAGGGTCGGAGGGGTCGGACCGGTGTACGGGAAGCCCGTGAAGTCGGTCAGGGTCTGCTCGTCGTAAACGTAGCTCTCCAGATCCTTGTAGAAGAGCGCCAGCGAGACATAGCCCCGGCGACCAAAATACTTCTCGATCGAGATGTCGGCCGCATTGGCGATCCACGGACGCAGGTTCGGGTTGCCGCCGCTGCCGCCCCAGGGCGAGTTGTTCACGTCCGTGCTGGTGGCGCGACCTTCATTGAAGTCGACGTTCACCGAGGCGCGCATCTGGTCCATGCGGGGACGCGCCATCTCGCGAGCAAGGCCGAAACGGACATAGAGATCGTCGCGGACCTGGAAGTTCAGGTTCAGGCTCGGCAGCACCTCGTTGTAGCTGTCGCCGCCCGAGATCGGGACCGGGGTCGCCGGGTTGCCGGCGGCCACACGACCGTCCGAGCTCTGCTCGGTGTGCACGAACTGGACGCCGGCATTACCGGTGACGGGCATTCCGAACAGTTCGGTGTCGATGTCGCCCATGACGTAGGTCGTGGTGACCGTCTCCTGCACCGCCCAGCCGAAGGCCAGCAGGTTGTCGTCCTGCGGAGCCAGCAGCTCGTAGATGCCGCTGGCGACGAGGGCGAACGGATCATAGCTGATGACCGGGCCGATCCCGAGGAAGTCGAGGTTGGTCGGCGCGAGCAGGAAGCGGGCCGGGACCGGAACGCTGGTATTGTGCAGCGGATCGGCGCGGTTCGCGGCGAGCGACAGATAATAGCGCTCGAGCGTCAGCTCCTTCTCGCGATCGGTGATGTTCATGCCGAACTCGATACGGCTGAACGGACCGGCCTGGACGTCACCGCCGACGTCCAGACGAACCGAGGTCAGTTCGTCCATCGTCGACGGGCTGTTGATGAAGCCGTCCTGACCGCCCTCGATGCCCGCCGGGTAAACACCGCCACCCCAGCCCTGCGCGCTGGTCAGCAGGATCAGCGTCGGATCGGCATAGTTCAGCAGCGAGCTGAAGGTCGTGCCTTCCGGCGTGGTACGGAAGGTCAGGCTGTCCAAGGCGCCGGTGACGTTGCGCCCGGTGCCCGCGTTGGTTTCCAGAACCGTATCGGTCCGGTCGGCCTTCGAGTAGCTGAGGTCCAGGGTCGCCGACCAGATGTCGTCGATCATGAACTCGTTGTTCCAGCCCACCGCGGTCAGTTCGGCCGTGCGGCGGTTGCCGTCGTTACGAACGACGCCCTTCACATTGTCGAAGGTGCCCGCGACGACCATACCGTCCTCGACGGTGAAGCCGGGCCGCAGGGTGGGCGCCGGACGGCAGACGGCGATCGGACCCGGGCATGCGCCGGACGAACCACCCCACGCCAGCGGGAACTCCACGCCGCGCAGGATCTGGGTGTTGTCGAACTCTGAGTAGAAGGCGTCGAAGGTCGAGTGCCAACGGTCGTTCGGGCGATATTCGACCGTGGCCATGTAGCCGTCGCGGACCAGTTCGCTGGACTGGACGTAGGGCTTGGCGCCGCCGATCACGAGGTTGGGGCCTGCGACCGCGTTATCGCCCGGATAACCCCAGGCATTGAAGCGCTCGGCCTGGTACGGCGTTGACATGTGGGCGTAGCCCAGAACGACGCCGAGGGTGTCGTCCATGAACTGGTCAATGAAGCTGATGCTGAAGCGCTGACCCGTGTCCTCGGTGCCCGAGTTGAGCGCGCCGTAGTCGTTCCACTCATAGCGAGCGTTCAGCGCGATGGCCTGACGACCGTACTCCAGCGGACGAATGGTGCGCAGGTCGGCGGTGCCGGCCAGACCCTGCCCGATCAGGGCGGCGTCCGGGGTCTTGTAGACCATCACGCTGCCGAGCAGTTCCGACGGATACTGGTCGAACTCGACGCCGCGGTTGTCGCCGGCGGAGACCTGCTCGCGACCGTTCAGCAGGGCGGTGGTGAAGTCCGGAGCCAGCCCCCTGATCGAGATCACCTGACCCCGACCGTCCAGACGCTGGGCCGTCAGACCCGGCAGACGGGCGAGCGACTCGGCGATGGAGACGTCGGGCAGCTTGCCGATATCCTCGGCGGTGACGACCTCGACGATCGAGGTTTCGGTCCGCTTCGAGGCGATCGAGCTTTCGATCGACGAGCGGATGCCGGTGACGACGACCTCGCCGATGTCGGTGGGTTCGTCCTGCGGCGCCGTCTGGGCCGAGACGGTTCCGGCAATGGCCAGAAGGGCGACAGCGCCGAAGGCGGAGCCGGCAAGAAGGCGCGCACGCCGGGTGACCTGAAGTCTCATCTCTAATCCTCCCTGTCCGGCGTCTTCTGACGAAACGTCCGGCATCTGATCGCAAAGTTATGCAAACTTCTGGCAAGCTTGCAAGATGCGCGGCGAAATCCGGCGCAGCGGTGAGGCCGGAATGTGGCAAACAGCCTGAATGGTCACGCTTTGCCAGCTTGAATCATGCAGAGATCTCAGGGATTCGCGTTTGAAAACATGACAAGATTGACAGGCGTCGATAGCACTGCAAAATATTGCAAACGATCTGTCGGCCACGATGTCGACGGACAGTCTGGAGGGACGCGATGAGGAGGACACGGTCGTCGCTGGCCTGCGCGCTTGCGCTTTCCGCATCCATGCTGGCTGTGATCCCCGCCTTGGCGCAGGACCCGGTCGCCGCGATGCGTGATCGTCCGGCCGAGGACGAGGTCATCTACTTCCTGCTGCCCGACCGCTTCGCCAACGGCGACGCATCGAACGATCGCGGCGGCCTGTCCGGCGATCGGCTGGTCACCGGCTACGACCCGACCGATCCGGGCTTCTACCACGGCGGCGATCTGCGTGGCCTGACGGGGCGACTGGACTATCTGCAGGGTCTTGGCGTTACGGCGCTATGGATCGCGCCGATCTTCGCCAACAAGACCGTGCAGGGCCCGGCGGGGCACGAGAGCGCCGCCTATCACGGCTACTGGATCACCGACTTCACCCGCGTGGACCCGCATTTCGGGACCAATGACGACTTCCGGGCGCTGGTCGCGGCGGCCCACGGGCGGGGGATGAAGGTCTACCTGGATATCGTCATCAACCATACGGCCGACGTGATCCGGTATCGCGAATGCCCCGCCAACGACTGTGGCTACCGCTGGAAGGGCGACTATCCGTACCAGCGCCGCGGCGGTCTGGAAGGCGAAGCGATAAACACCGGGTTCGACGGCTCGAACTTCGACGCCCTGACGCGGCCGGACTATGCGTACACGCCCTACGCCCCGGCCGGAGAAGACGACATCAAGGTCCCCGCCTGGCTGAACGACGTCAGCCTCTATCACAACCGCGGCAACAGCGTTTGGTACGGCGAGAGCGCGCTGGACGGCGACTTCGCCGGTCTGGACGACCTGTTCACCGAGCACCCCCGCGTGGTCGAGGGGATGATCGACATCTATGGCGACTGGATCGAGCAGTACGGCATCGACGGCTTCCGCATCGACACCGCGCGCCATGTGAACCCGGAGTTCTGGCAGGCCTTCGTTCCGGCCATGCTGGAGCGCGCGCGCGCCAAGGGCATTCCGAACTTCCACATCTTCGGCGAGACCTACGACTTTGTGGTCGCCGACGCCGCCAGACACACCGTCGTCGACGGTCTGCCGTCGGTGCTGGACTTCGCCTCGCAGCGGGCGATCCAGGAGGCAGCGACCGGCACAGCCGGACCGATCAATCTGGCGCAGGTGCTGCGCGCCGATCCGATCTATGCCGGAGGAGCTGAGACCGCCCGCCGCCTGCCGACCTTCACCGGCAACCACGACCTGGGCCGGATCGGGCACCTGATCCTGAAAGCCCTGCCGAATGTCGGCGACGCCGAACTGCTCGACCGCTCTGCACTCGCCCACGCCATGGTCCTGCTGGGGCGCGGCGTGCCGGTGATCTACTACGGCGACGAGCAGGGCTTCACCGGCGACGGTGACGACCGCCGCGCCCGACAGGACATGTTCGAGACGCAGGTCCCGACCTACGCCGACGACCGGCGTGTGGGCTTGGCCTCCGGCCCGTTCGACACATCCGCCGACATGTACCGCCGCATCGCGGAGATGACCCGCGTGCGCGCCGCCGACGGCCGCCTGCGTCGCGGGCGCGTCGCCATCCGCATCGCCGACCAGACGCCGGGCGTGCTCGCGATCTCGCGACTCGACGACACCGGCGAGACCGTGGTGGTGTTCAACACCTCGACCGAGGCGCGCGATGTGAACGTGCCGGTCGAGGCCGGCTCCCCGTCCTGGCGTGCGTCGCTTGGCGTCTGCCCTGCCCGCGCCGCAGCGCCGGGTGTCCTGTCCATTTCCGTGCCCGCCCTGGGCTACCTTGTCTGCGTTTCCGAAGGCCCCGCGTGACCGTCCAGATTCTCGAAGCGACCGAACCCCATGCCGACGCCGCAGACTGGTGGCGCGGGGCGGTCATCTATCAGGTCTATCCGCGCAGCTTCGCCGACACGAACGGCGACGGCATCGGGGACCTGAAAGGCATCGCCGACCATCTGGAACACATCGCCTCGCTGGGCGTGGACGCGGTCTGGATCAGCCCCTTCTTCACCTCGCCGATGAAGGACTTCGGCTACGACGTGGCCGACTACTGCGACGTCGATCCGATCTTCGGCACGCTGGCGGACTTCGACGCCCTGCTGGAGAAGGCGCATCGCCTCGGCCTGCGGATCATCATCGATCTGGTCTTCTCGCATACCTCGGATCAGCACCCGTGGTTCGCCGAGAGCCGACGCTCGCGCGACAACGCGAAGGCGGACTGGTTTGTCTGGGCCGACGCCAAGGCGGACGGTTCGCCGCCCTCGAACTGGCAGTCGGTGTTCGGCGGTCCGGCATGGACCTGGGACGCGCGGCGCGGCCAGTACTTCATGCACAACTTCCTGCCGGAGCAGCCGCAGCTGAACGTGCACAATCCGGAGGTCCAGGACGCGCTGCTGGCCGCCGCGAAATTCTGGCTGGACCGGGGCGTCGACGGCTTCCGCTTCGACGCCATCAACTTCTCGATGCACGACCCGAAGCTGACCGACAATCCGCCGCTGCCGAAGGGCGGCAAGCGGACCCGGCCGTTCGACTTCCAGGACAAGATCAACAACCAGAGCCAGCCGGAGATCGTCGATTTCCTGAAGCGCATCCGCGCCCTGACCGACAGCTACGGCGGCCGGTTCAGCGTGGCCGAGGTCGGGGGCGATCATGCCGAGCGCGAGATGCAGGCCTTCACCGCCGGCGACGACCGGCTGAACAGCGCCTACGGCTTCCTCTACCTCTACGCTCCGGCCCTCGAGGGCGCGATGGTGGCGGCCGCCAACGACATCTGGGACGGACGGCAGGGGCAGGGCTGGCCGTCGTGGACCTTCTCCAACCACGACGCCCCGCGCGCCATCTCCCGCTGGGCCGAGGGCCGCGATCCGGACGCCGTGGCGCGCATGGCGATGCTGCTGCTGATGTGCCTGCGCGGGAACGTCTTCATCTACTACGGCGAGGAGCTGGGCCTGCCGCAGGGCGAGGTGCCCTTCGAGCGGCTGGTGGATCCCGAGGCCATCGCCAACTGGCCGCAGACACTGGGCCGCGACGGCGCGCGCACGCCGATGCCGTGGCAGGCCGACCGCCCCTTCGCCGGCTTCTCCAGCGTCGAGCCGTGGCTGCCGCTGGATGCCCGCCACGTTCCCCTGTCGGTCGACCGGCAGGAGGGCGATCCCAACGCCATGCTCCACGTCACCCGACGGCTGGTCGAACTGCGCAAGTCCCACCCGGCCCTGTCGCGGGGCGAGATGCGGATGCTGGACGCCGATGGCGATGTGGTCGCCTTCGAGCGCCGCCTGGGCGCCGAGCGACTGATGTGCGTGTTCAATCTCGGCCACGCGGAAGCGAAATGGACCGCGCTCGAGGGCTGGCGTCTGGTCGAGTGGGTCAACCTCGGCGCGGGGTCGGCGGGCGTACTGCCGCCGCTGGCTGGACTGGTGCTCGCAGGCGAGCCCGGATGACTTCAGCCGCCGCAGCTCTCGCGCACGATCAGGTCGGTCGGGATTCGCTCGGAGCGGCCGACGGCGTCGCCGGGGTTGTCAATCAGTTTGGACACCAGCAGGCGGCCGGCCTTCATCGTGTCCTGCGCGATGGTGCTGAGCGCAGGGCGCGCGTAGCGGCTGAAGGGCACATTGTCGAAGCCGATGACCGAGACGTCCTCGGGCACCCGCAGACCGGCGTGCAGCAGGGAGCGGACGGCGCCCAAGGCGATCTGGTCCGAGGCGCAGACGATGCCGTCGAACTTCACCCCGCGACGGATCAGGCCGTCGACGGAGGCCTCGGCGGACTCGACCTCGAAATGGGCTTCCATGATCAGGTCGGGATCGACGCCCAGCCCGGTCTCTTCCAGCGCCTCGAGGTAGCCGCGGTGCCGCTGCATCGCCTCGGGCGGATCGAGATCGCCGAGGAAGACGATGCGCTTGCGGCCCAGCCGGGCGAGGTGACGCGTGGCGCGGCGGCCGCCGGCGTGGTTGTCCGAGCCGACCGAGCAGTACAACTGGTCCGGCATCTCGGCGCCCCAGACCACGAAGCGACCGTCGGTCTCGGCCAGCCGGTTCAGGCTCTGGTGCAGGAAGGACTGGCCCAGGAAGATCACGCCGTCGGCGCGGGTGTTCATCGCCGCGGACAGGTCGTCGTACGAGGTCGGGGCGAAGTGGCTCATGATGACGTCGCAGCCGCGCTCCCGCGCCGCCTCGCCGACCCCCGCCAGAAGCTCAAGGAAGAAGGGATCGCTCAGCCGGCCCTCGCGCCCCTGCGGACGCGGCGTCACCAGGGCGATCACGCCCTCGGCGCCGACCGGGCCGGACGGCATGTAGCGGCGGAACGGATAGTCGTGCTCGCGCGCCAGCTTCCAGATCAGTTGTTTGGTGCGGGCGTTGACCGCCGGGCTGTCGTTCAGCGCGCGCGAGGCGGTCGAGATCGAGACCCCGGCCATCTGCGCCAGATCCTCGAGACGGGTGTTGCGACGGCTCACGCGCGGTGTCCTGTGACGATCTCGTCTGCAAAATTTGCTGCAAACCTTGCTTGTTCTGCGCCGCTGCGGTCGCGCTTGGCAAGTCCTGTTCTTCGGAGTGCGTGACCCATGCTGACCCGTCGTTTTCTTGTGTCCTCCGCGGCGCTTCTGGCCGCCCTGCCCGGCTCCGCGATTGCAAAGGACGTCCTCCAGGCGCCAGCCGGATCGGTCGGTGTGGCGCGCGCCTCATCCCCCAACGGCGTGCTGACGGTCGAGGTCGGCGTCACTGGCGAAGGCCGACCCGAGTATACCATCACCCGACTGGGCCGGCCGGTCATCGCCGCCTCGCGACTGGGCTTCATCCTGACCGATGCGCCCAAGCTGGAGCGCAACTTCGCCGTCACCGCCGAGGCGCCGACGCAGCATGACGACACCTGGGAGCAGCCGTGGGGCGAGCGCCGGTTCGTGCGCAATCGCTACACCGAGTTCCGTGTCCATCTGACCGAGAAGTTCGGCCTGCAGCGTCGCGTCGACGTGGTGTTCCGCCTGTACGACGACGGCCTGGGCTTCCGTTACGAGTTCCCTGAACAGCCCAACCTGACCGCGCTGAACATCGGCGAGGAGCTGACCGAGTTCGCGGTCGCCGATCCGGGCACGGCCTGGTGGATCCCGGCCTTCGAGTGGAACCGCGAGGAATACCTCTACAACCGCACCGCCATTGATCAGGTCGGCGTGGCCCAGACCCCGCTGACGGTGCGCACCAACGACGGCCTGCATGTGTCGATCCACGAGGCGGCGCTGGTCGACTATTCCGGCATGAACCTCCGCCGGGTCGAGCACGGGCGGTTCAAGGCGGCGCTGACGCCGGGTCTGTCGAACGCGGTGGTCGAGCTGGCCGTCCCCTGCACCACGCCCTGGCGGACGCTGCAGATCTCGGACAGCGCGGCGGGCCTGGTCGACTCCAGCCTGATCCTGAACCTGAACGAGCCGAACAAGCTGGGCGACGTCAGCTGGTTCAAGCCGATGAAGTATGTCGGTATCTGGTGGGAGATGCATCTCGAGCTAAAGACCTGGGGCTCGGGACCGAAGCACGGCGCGACGACCGAGAACGCCATCCGCCACATCGACTTCGCGGCCGAGCATGGCTTCGGCGGGGTTCTGATCGAGGGCTGGAACGTCGGCTGGGACGGCGACTGGTTCGGCAACGGCTGGGACTACAGTTTCACCCAACCCTACCCGGACTTCGACATCGAACGGATCGCCGCCCACGCCCGCAGCAAGGGCGTCGAGATCATTGGCCACCACGAAACCGGCGGGAACGCCTTCCATTACGAACAGCAACTGGATCCTGCCTTCGCCCAGATGCAGCGCTTCGGCTGGCACTCGGTGAAGACCGGCTATGTCGCCGACGCCGGCGGCGCGCGCGTGCGCGGCGCGGACGGCCAGCCGCGGCTGGCCTGGCACGAGGGGCAGGCGATGGCCCAGCATCATCTGCGCGTCGCGCAAACGGCCGCCCGCTATCACGTCGCGGTCAATCCGCACGAGCCGCACAAGGACACCGGCCTGCGCCGGACTTACCCCAATATGATCACCCGCGAGGGCGCGCGCGGCATGGAGTTCAGCGCCTGGGGCCAGCCGGGCAATCCGCCCGAGCACGAGGCCAATCTGGTCTTCACCCGCCTGCTGGCCGGGCCGATGGACTACACGCCCGGCGTCTTCGGCATGGAGACCCGCAGCCCCGACGGCATCGCCACGACCTGGGCGAAACAGCTGGCGCTGTACGTCGTCATCTACAGCCCGATCCAGATGGCCGCCGACCTGCTGGTCAACTACGAGGCCAATCCCGAGCCGTTCCAGTTCATCAAGGACGTGCCGGTCGACTGGGCCGAGAGCCACACCCTGAACGGCGAAATCGGCGACTACGTCACCATCGTCCGCAAGGACCGCAACTCCGATGTCTGGTGTCTGGGCGCCGTGACCGACGAGCATCCGCGCGTGCTGCAGGCCCCGCTGTCCTTCCTCGACGCGGGCCGCCGGTATCGCGCCGAGATCTATCGCGACGGACCGAACGCCGACTGGAAGGGCCGGCGTGAGGACATCGTCATCGAGCAGCGCGAGGTCACCGCCGCCGACACCCTGAGCCTGCAACTGGCGCCCGGCGGCGGTCAGGCCATTCGCTTCGTCCCGGTCGGAAGGGCCCGTCGATGAGCACAGCCGCGGCGAGCCGTCCCCGCCTGAGCGGGCTGGCCATCTGGAACATGTGCGTCGGCTTCTTCGGCATCCAGATCGGCTTCGGCCTGCAGAACGCCAACACCAGCCGGATCTTCCAGACACTGGGTGCCGAGGTGGACTCGCTCGCCATCCTCTGGATCGCCGCGCCCCTGACCGGCCTGCTGGTCCAGCCGATCGTCGGCTGGTTCAGCGACCGGACCTGGGGCCCGCTGGGCCGCCGTCGACCCTACTTCCTCGTCGGCGCGGTGCTGACGACCCTGGCCCTGCTGGTCATGCCGCACAGCCCGTATCTCTGGGTCGCGGCGTCGATGCTCTGGATCATGGACGCCTCGATCAACATCACGATGGAGCCCTTCCGCGCCTTCGTCGGCGACAACCTGCCGGCCGAGCAGCGTCCGACCGGCTATGCGATGCAGAGCTTCTTCATCGGCGCCGGGGCGGTGTTCGCCTCCTGCCTGCCGTGGATGCTGTCGAACTGGTTCGAGGTCGCCTCCACCGCGCCCGAGGGCGCGGTGCCGATGAGCGTGCGCATCTCCTTCTACGTCGGCGCCATCGCCCTGCTGGCGGCCGTCCTCTGGACCGTATTCACGACGAGGGAATACAGCCCCGAACAGCTGGACGCCTTCGAGCCGTCGGCGCCAGCCGACGTCACGACCGGTCGAACGGCCCGCGCTTACGGCTTGGGCACCCTGCCGTGGCTGGTCGTCGGTGCGGCGCTGGCCGCCCTCGTCAATGCGCTGTCGCTGGCCAAGGAGCTCTATGTCCTCGCCGCGCTTCTGGCCGGCTTCGGCGGGCTTCAGGCGATCGTCGCCGCGATGAAGTCGAAGGGGGGCTCGAACGGTCTGACGCAGATCCTCGACGACATCTTCGCCATGCCGAAGACCATGCAGGGCTTGGCCGTGGTCCAGTTCTTCAGCTGGTTCGCCCTGTTCTCGATGTGGATCTACATGACCCCGGCGGTGACCGCGGTTCACTACGGCTCGCCCGACCCGACCACTGCCGGATACGGCCAGGGGGCGGACTGGGTCGGTGTGCTGATGGGCATCTACAACGGCGCCGCGGCGCTGGCGGCCTTCGTCATCCCGGTACTGGCGGCACGCGCCGGACTGCGCGGCGCCCATGCAATCAACCTGCTGCTGGGCGCGGCCGGCTTCATCGGCGTGTTCCTGATCCGCGATCCGGCGCTGCTGTGGCTGCCGATGATCGGCGTCGGCTTCGCCTGGGCCAGCATCGTGTCCCTGCCCTATGCCATCCTGTCGAACGCCGTGCCGGGGCGGAAGATGGGCGTCTACATGGGCATCTTCAACATCTTCATCGTGGTGCCGCAGCTGGTCGCCGCGACCCTGCTGGGCGTGCTGCTGAAGACCTTCTTTGCCGATCAGGCCATCTTCGCCCTGGTCCTCGGCGGCGTCAGCTTCGCCCTCGCTGCGGTCGCCAGCCTGCTGGTGCCGAAAGCTCCCGAATGACCCTTTCCCGTTTCCGCCTGACGAGGTCCTCCATGCGCATCTTCCAGACCCTCCTCGCCGGCGCCGCCGCGGCCGCCCTCGCCCTGCCCGCCGCGGCCCAGTCCGTGGCTCCGGGAGCTCCGGGCGACACGCCGACCTGGGTCAACGCCGCCAAAACCGGCGCCGGCTCGTCCTACGAAGCCTATGTCGACGGCCAGTACCGCGACGGCGGCCCGACCGGCGACGTCAGCCGTGTCTGGTTTTCCATCGCCGACGGCGTCCTGACCGAGACCATGTATGGCCTGATCCATCAGGCGCAGATCAAGCAGATGCGCTTCGCGGTCTTGACCGGAAGCGGTCTTTCCGTCGAGGGAACCGACACCACCAGCCGCACCGAATATCTGCACGTCGATGCGCAGGGCCGGCCGCTGTCGCCGGCCTATCGGGTCGTCACGACGGACCGGCAGGGCCGCTACGAGATCGAGAAGCGTATCTATACCGATCCGGACCGGCAGGCGCTCGTCGTGCGCACCACCATCCGGGCGATGGCCGGCGAGATCACGCCCTACCTGCTTCTGGAACCGCACATCGCCAACACCGGCGTCGGCGATCGCGGCGAGGTCACCGCGCAGGGCCTGTTCGCCTCCGAGGGGGACACCCATCTGGCTCTCACCCCCAGCGCGCCATTCGAAGCGTCGAGCGTCGGTTTCGTCGGCGCCTCCGAGGGCCTGACCGATCTGGCGGATGGGCGTCTGGACCATCGCTACGCGACCACGGGCGACCAGACCGGCAACATCATGCTGACGGGCGCCCTGCCGGCGGTCGGTGCAGGCCAGAGCCTCGCCCGCGATTTCGTCATCGGCTTCGGCGACAGCCGGGCGGATGCGGAGAGCGCCGCGGCCGGCAGCCACGCCACCGGCCTGGACGAGGTCCTCGCCCGCTTCAACGGCGAGGGCGATCGCGTCGGTTGGGAGGACTACATCGCCTCCCTCGACCAGCTGCCGCGTCTGGCCGAACAGGCGACCGACGGCGGGCGGCTGGCCTGGGCCTCGGCCCTGATGCTGAAGGTGCAGGAGGATCGCACCCATGCCGGCGCCCTGATCGCCTCGCTGTCGAACCCATGGGGCGACACGGTGGACGCGACCAACAGCTCGACCGGCTACAAGGCCGTCTGGCCGCGCGACTTCTATCAGGTGGCCATGGCCATGCTGGCGCTCGGCGACACCGAGACCCCGCTGGCTGCCTTCCGCTATCTGCCGCAGGTTCAGGTCAATGCGCAGACGCCGGGCAACAGCGGAGCCACCGGCTGGTTCCTGCAGAAGACCCACGTCGACGGCGAAATCGAATGGGTCGGGGTCCAGCTGGACCAGACCGCCATGCCGATCATGCTGGGCTGGAAGCTGTGGAAGGCCGGGCTGGTCTCCGACGCCGAGATGAGCCGGATGTACAGCCAGATGATCAAACCGGCCGCCGACTTCCTGGTCGACGGCGGCACGGTCGGCCTGCTGTGGAACGACCGCCGGATCACGCCGCCCTGGACCCAGCAGGAACGCTGGGAAGAGCAGGAGGGTCACTCGCCCTCGACCACCGCAGCCGTAATCGCCGGGCTGGTGACCGCCGCCGAAATCGCCCGCGCCTCGGGCGACGAGGCCTCGGCCGGCCGCTACCTCGCCGCTGCCGACGACTATGAAGCGAACGTCGAGGCGCGGATGTTCACGACCATTGGCGAATGGGGCGACGGCCGCTATTTCGTGCGCATCACCCGCAACGACAACCCGAACGACAAGGCCCCTATCGGCGAGAACAACGGCCAGCCGGCCATGCCCGAGGACCGCATCGTCGATGGCGGCTTCCTTGAATTGGTGCGCTACGGCGTCCGCGCGGCGACGGCGGACTCCATCGTCGCCAGCCTGCCGGAGTACGATGACCAGACGCGCGAGGATCGTTTCCGCGTGCGCTACGACGTCAACGGCGTCCCGGCCTTCCGCCGCTACGGCAACGACGGCTATGGCGAGCAGACCGATACCGGTGGCAACTATGGCGTGGGCGGCGAGATGCACGCCGGCCAGCGCGGCCGCCTGTGGCCCTTCTTCACCGGCGAGCGCGGCCACTACGAACTGGCCGCCCTGATGGCCGTGCCGTCGGCCGACGCCGGCTGGATGACCGGCCAGATCGACGGCATTCGCCAGACGTATGTGCGAGGGATGGAGTCCTTCGCCAACGGCGGCCTTCTGCTGCCGGAACAGGCGTGGGACGGCGTCGGCGACGACACCGCCCACGACTACCGGCCCGGTCAGGGCACCAACTCGGCCACGCCCCTGGCCTGGACCCACGCGGAGTATCTGAAGCTGCTGCGTTCGCTGGCCGACCGCGCGGTGTGGGATCGCTACGCGCCGGTCGAGGAACGCTACGCACGCTGACGCTGGCGTCGCGTCGCGGCCGGAGCTAACGAGGACGGATGACTTCCGGACCCGTCCTCGTCACCGGCTCGGCCGGCTTCATCGGCTTCCACACCACGCGCCGGCTGCTGGCGCGCGGCGAAACCGTCATCGGCGTCGACAATCTGAACAGCTACTACGACCCGGCGCTGAAGCAGGCCCGGCTGGACCAGCTGTCGACCGACCCGAACTACATCCATCACACGCTGGATCTGGCCGACCGCGAGGGCATGGCCGCCCTGTTCGCAAAGCATCAGCCGCGCCGCATCGTCCATCTCGGGGCGCAGGCCGGCATCCGCTACAGCGTCGAGAACCCCGAGAGCTATGTCGACAGCAATGTCGTCGGCTTCCTGACCGTGCTGGAGGGTGCGCGGGCGGTGCAGGCCGAGCATCTTGTCTTCGCCTCGACCAGCTCGGTCTTCGGCGCCTCGGCCGCCCTGCCCTTCTCGGTGCAGCAGGGTGTGGCCCACCCGCTGAACGTCTATGCAGCGACCAAGATCGCCAACGAGGCGATGGCTCACTCCTACGCCTACATCTTCGGCATCCCCTCGACCGGCGTGCGGTTCTTCACCGTCTACGGTCCGTGGGGCCGGCCCGACATGGCGCTGTTCAAATTCACCCGCGCCATCCTCGAGGGGCGTCCGATCGACGTCTATGGCGAGGGCCGGATGGAGCGGGACTTCACCTATGTCGACGACATCGTCGACGGGGTGGTCGCGGCGCTGGACGACGTGCCCGGCAAGGATGCGTCATGGCGCGCCGAGGCCCCCGGTCAGGCCACCAGCGGCGTCGCGCCCTGGCGTCTGCTGAACCTCGGCGCCGGCCGTCGCGAGTTGCTGTCGCGCTACATTTCGGTGCTGGAAGACGCCATCGGCAAGAAGGCCATCCTGAACGTCATGCCGACGCAGGAAGGCGAGATGACCCGCACCGAGGCCGACGTCACCGAGACCCGCGCCGCCATCGGCTACGATCCGAAGACGCCCATCGACATCGGCGTGCGCAAGTTCGTCGACTGGTATCGGGACTTCTACAAGGTTTGACGCGGCTGCGAGATCACGCGGCAAGCCCGTGCTGATATCGCTAACCAGCACGACCTTCCGTGCAGCGCCACAGGATTTTATTGCGCCGCACACGAAATGAATTGCCTGCCGCAGCGCGATAGTCTCCTATCCCTGTCCGCGGGTCGAACGCGGGTTCGGGCCGAGTCCTCCTCCCCGGAACCGGTCATCCCATGCGGCGCATTCTCCTTTCTCTCGGCATTCTCGCGGGCGCGCTTCTCGCCGCGCCGGCTCTGGCGGCTGCCCCCGCCGCGCCCCTGCTGGCGCACCAGACGACGCTGGAGCTGAACGAGGCCTCCAGCGCCTGGATCCTGACCTCGACCGCCCTGGTGCTGCTGATGACCCTGCCGGGTCTGGCGCTGTTCTACGGCGGCATGGTTCGCAAGAAGAATGTCATCGCCACCATCGCCCATTCGACGGCGGCGCTGGCGATCGTCACCGTCCTGTGGTTCGCCGTCGGCTACAGCCTGTCGTTCGGGACCAGCGGCGAGGCGACCAACGGCTTCATCGGCGGACTGCAGGCCGCCTTCCTGAACGGCCTGACCCCGACCACGGCGCACCGCCTGACGCCCGGCCTGCCCGAGTTCCTGTGGGTCGCCTACCAGCTGACCTTCGCCATCATCACGCCGGCCCTGATCGCCGGCGCCTTCGCCGAGCGGATCAAATTTTCGGCCTCGATCCTGTTCTTCGCCCTGTGGCACCTGATCGTCTATGTGCCGATCTGCCATCAGGTCTGGGGCGGCGGCTGGATGGGCTCGCATGGCGTGCTGGACTTCGCCGGCGGCGCCGTGGTGCACGTCAATGCGGGCGTCGCCGGTCTGGTGGCCTGTCTGGTTCTGGGCCCGCGTCAGGGCTTTGGCCGGGACAACATGGCCCCGCACAACCTCGCCTTCACCGCCATCGGCACGGGCCTGCTGTTCGTCGGCTGGCTGGGCTTCAACGCCGGATCGGCGTGGGCCGCCGACGGCATCGCCGCCGTGGCCGCGCTGAACACCATCGTCGCCGCGGCGGCGGCCGCCATCGGCTGGACCGCCGTGGAGTGGATCGACCACAAGCGCCCGACCCTGCTGGGCCTGCTGTCGGGCATCGTCGCCGGTCTGGTCGGCGTGACTCCGGCCGCCGGCTTCGTCGATCCCAAGGGCGCCTTCTTCATCGGCCTTCTGTGCGGCCCCGCCTGCTATGCGGGCGCGGTGTGGCTGAAGCGCGCGCTGAAGTATGACGACAGCCTCGACGCCTTCGGCGTGCACGGCGTGGGCGGCATCGTCGGCGCGATTCTGACCGGCGTCTTCGCCACGACCACGATCAACGCGGCGGGCGAGAACGCCAATGTCGTGAACCAGATCGTGGGCCTGCTGGCCGTCATGGCGTGGTCGGCCATCGGCACGTTCGTGATCCTGATGATCTGCAAGTTCACGGTGGGTCTCCGCGTGACGAAGGAATCCGAGATAGAGGGACTGGACTACACCCAGCACGGCGAGACCATTCACCAGTAGGCCTGCCGCAGCGGATCGGCCGAACCTTCACCGGGGCGGCCGAACCGGCTATCTGCACCGGATGAAGTCCGCCCCCCTTCCCGACGCCGGCGCCAACTGGGTCGACCGGCATGCGCCGGAGAGCCTCAAGCCCTGGCTCAAGCTGGGGCGGTTCGACCGGCCGATCGGCATCTGGCTGCTCCTGATACCGGGCTGGCAGGGGATCGCGCTGGCGACGGGCGCGCAGAGGCTGACCCCGGACCTGCGCACCCTCTGGCTGGTCGTCGGGTTCGCCATCGGCGCCTGCCTGATGCGGGCTGCCGGCTGCGCCTTCAACGACATCGTCGACCGCGACATCGACCGGAAGGTGGCCCGCACCGCCGCCCGCCCGGTCGCCTCGGGCCGCATCAGCCGCAAGCAGGCGTTGATCTATGCCGCGGGCTGCAGCCTGATCAGCTTCCTGATCCTGCTGACGCTGGGCCGCACCGCTATCGGGCTGGGCGTCCTTTCGCTGCTGCTGGTGGCCATCTACCCCTTCATGAAGCGGATCACCTGGTGGCCGCAGGCGTGGCTGGGTCTGACCTTCAACTGGGGCGCCCTGATGGGGTTCGCCGCGGCGATCCCGGCGCTCGCCTTGATCACCCTGAACCATCAGATCTCGGTTCAGGGCAACGACGTCGTGGTCGAGACCAGTCAGCTCGGCATGAATGCCGCCTGGCTGCCCGCTCTGCTGCTCTATCTCGGCGGCCTGTTCTGGACCCTCGGCTACGACACAATCTACGCCCTGCAGGACATCGAGGACGACGCCATGGTCGGGGTGAAGTCCTCGGCCCGTCGGCTGGGCGCAAACGTCCGCCTCGGCGTCGGCCTCTTCTACCTGATCGCCATCGCGTTCGCGGCCGGGGCCGGCGTCACCGCCGGTCTGGGTGTCCTGTTCTATGTCGGCCTGACGCTCTATGCCCTGCACCTGTCGTGGCAGACCCGCCGCGTCAGCAAGGACGATGGCGCGCTGGCCCTTCGTCTGTTCAAATCGAACCGTGAGGCGGGTCTGATCCTGCTTCTCGCCATCATTCTCGGCACGGTGCAGCTTCCGCTGTGAAGGAGACCCGCATGAACCCGCAAACCGGCCTGACCCGCGCCCTGCTGATCGCCGCCGCCGTCGGCGCGACGCTCGCCGCCTGCAACCGCGAGCAGGAGAAGGCCGCCCCGGCCGCCGCCGATGCCGGTCAGCCCGCCGCCGCGGTCACCACCGCCGACGCCGCCGCGCCGATGGCCTATGAGACCAAGACGCCCTTCGCCAACGTCAGCCTGACCCTGCCGGTCGCGATCAAGAGCCAGGGCGATCTGCATGCGGCCCTCTATGCCGAGGAAGTCCGCAAGCTACGCCAGTTCGTCGAGGGCGCGCAGGCGGATCGCACCGAGGCTGGCGGCGACGGCGGCATGCCGCCCTTCGAGAACACCGTGACCATCTCCGGCGCGGCCGAGACGGGCAAGCTGCTGAGCCTGAAGCGGGTCGCCTTCGACTTCTCGGGCGGCGCCCACCCCAACACCCTGACCAGTGGCATTCTGTGGGACAAGGCGCTGAAGCGTCGGATCGGCTTCGCCGACCTGTTCAAGCGCGGGGCCGATACCACCATTCTTGACCAGGCCCTGTGCTCGGCCATCAACACCGCCAAGCGCGCCCGCTCGCCGGGCTCGGCCGGTCTGACGCTGGGCGGCGGCGGCGAATGGTCCTGCCCCAAGGCCGCCTCGACCGAGTTCGTGCTGACGCCGGGCGATCAATCGGGCAAGGCCGCCGGCCTCACCTTCCTGATCGGCCCGTATCAGGTCGGCCCGTACGTCGAGGGCGCCTATGAGATCGCCATCCCGGCCTCATCCTTCCGGTCCCTGCTGTCCACGCCCTACATCGGCGAGTTCGGCGGCGCCCTGGCCAAGGCCGGCGACGTGACCCCGACCGCGGGCTAGTCCGCGGCCTGGTCCGCCAGGAACTGGTCGACGATCTCCGCGAACCGCTGCGGCTGGTCAGCCATGATGAAGTGACGGCTGTCGTCGACGCGGATCAGCCGGACGTTCGGCGCCCCGGCGTATTCGCGAGCCCACATGGCGTCCGCCATCGCCGCCGGCGCGCCGCCGTTGGCGTCCGAGGCATAGGGCGCCCAGACCGGCACGCGCAGTCCAGCCAGTCCCGAGCGGGCGTCGGTGGTCATGACCTCGCTGATCGCCGTCGCCATTGCGCGGCGATCGCCGGCCAGGCTCCATTCGACCATCAGGCGCTGCGTCTCCGGATCCCGGGACAGGCCGGGCGCGCCCTGGGCCTGCGAGATGCGGAAAGCGTCCTCGCCGGCGGCGAGCATTCCTGCCGCAGCCTGGGCGGCGAACGGCCGGGCGGCCTCGACGGTGACTTGCGGGCCGAACAGGGCGCTGAAAAAGGGCAAGCTATCGACCGTCATGGCCTTGCCGATCACCTCGGGATGCTGCTGGGCGATCAGCAAGGCGATCAGGCCGCCCATCGAGTGCCCGACCACCGCCGGGGACCGCAGGCGCTGGTCGGCGATATAGCGGACGACCTCGTCCACGGCCGGTTGCAGGACCGGCGCATCGCCATGCGTCCAGGGCTCTCCGGCGAAACCGGCCAACTGGACAAGATGCACCCTGTGGTTCGCCTTCAGCCGCTCGGCCTCGGCGCGCCAGACCTCGCGCGAGGAGGCGAAGCCGGGGATCAGGATGACGTCGGGTCCGTGCCCCACGACCTCGACCGAAAGGCGGCTTGAGGCGAAGGGGGCCGTAGCCTGCACCGGAACCGGTTCGGCCAGAACCTCGGTGGCGAACAGGACGCCTCCGCCGATCGAGGCCGCGGCGGCTGAGGCGAGGAACAGGGCGCGCAGGGTCGAGCGCCCCGCGAGGTGACGGATGTGCAGCATGTCGATGTCCTTGGATTGAGCCTGACGACGTCAGGCGTGAGGATTCTCGAAGACGTCTTCCACGGGTCGTTCGAACAGCACCGCGATGCGGTAGGCGAGGTCGAGGGACGGGTCGTGCTTCTCGGTCTCGAGCGCATTGACCGCCTGTCGGGAGACACCCAGCGCTTGGCCGAGCTGCTCCTGCGTCCAGCCGCGCTCGACGCGCAGCAGCTTCAGTCGATTGCGCATCAGTTCGACGCCTTCACGAACGGCGCAATCACACCGAAGCAGGCCCAGAACAGGGGATAGATCAGCCAGGCAGGGATGTGCGGTGCAGCGGCGAAGGTCTCGGCAAAGCCCCAGAAGGTGGCGAGGGCCAGCGCCATGCCGGCGGCGATGATGAATTGTTTGGCGGTGACCGCCCGGACGAACTCGTCGCTCTCGCGCATCAGGCTGAGCGTGGCCCAGATCTGGCCGATGATCGGGGCCGACACCGCCGCGGCGAGCACCCAGCCGGCAGGCTTGCCGATGATTTCGTCGAAGGCGTCCGTCACCATCATCGAGACACAGACCAGAACGTAGGGGACCATGAAGGCCCAGGTGCGGATCACATAGCGGCGGCCAGCGGGGGTGCCGTTGCTCCAGGTCGACCACATGACAACTTCTCCTGACTTGATGTAAGGTTGACCTTACACGAGCAGAATGTCATGTCAACCTGACATTAAGTCATGATCGCCCGACATGCCGCGCGGCTTTGCCAGACCCCGGCGCCGGGCCTATTCTCGATCCATGCCCGCCGCGCCCCGCGCCCGCCCCGCAGACCTGTTCACGCCCGAAGAGTGGGCGCCGTTCCAGTCGCGCCGCGCCTGGGTCGGGCCTCTGCTGGTGCTGCACTGCTGGACGGTGATCGGGCTGTCGGTCACGGTCGGAGTGCTGTGGCCGGTCCTGATCCCGGCCTGCGTGGCGGTGATCGGCACGCGGCAACTGGGACTGGCGATCCTGATGCACGAGGCGGCGCATGGCGGCCTGTCGACCAATGCGCGCCTGAACGACTTTCTCGGTCACTGGCTGTGCGCCGTGCCGGTCGGGGCCAGCCTGAACAGCTATCGCCCCTATCATCTGGCGCACCACCGCTTTGCCCAGCAGCCCGAGGACCCGGACCTCGCCCTGTCCGCCCCCTTCCCGGTCACGCCGGCGTCGCTGCGCCGCAAGCTGATCCGCGACCTGACCGGCCAGACCTTCCTCAAGCAGCGCGTCCTGCTGCCTCTGGCTGCCCTTCGGGGCCGGACGGCGCAGCGCGCCACCGACGACCACGCCTATGAGGCCATCGTCACTGGCCGCTCGATCGGTCCCTACGTGATCTTCAGTGGGCTGACGCTGGCGGCCTTCGTCGCGACGGGGCTGTGGTGGGCGTGGTTCGCGCTTTGGCTGCTGCCGATGGCGACATGGTTTCCAATGGTCACGCGCCTGCGCAACATCGCCGAGCACGCCTGCGTCGAAGGCTCCAGCGAGGACCCGTTCCGCGCGGCCCGCACCACCCGCGTCTCGTGGTGGGAACGAGCCTTCATCGCTCCCTACTGGGTCAATTTCCACGCCGAGCACCACCTGTTCATGCACGTCCCCTGCTGGCGACTCCCGGCCCTGCACAGGGCCGTGCGCGGCAAGCCGCAAGGCGCGCGAATGGAGGTGGCCGGCGGCTATGCCGAGGTGCTGCGCGAGGCCGCGTCCCGCTAGGCGGCCGCCTTTTCGTCAGGCCTGAGGGTCAGCACACGGACGCCGTCCTTCGTCACCGCCACCGTGTGCTCGAACTGGGCCGAAAGCTTTCCGTCGATGGTGGTGACGGTCCAGCCATCATCGGCTGTCTCGGTGCCCGCGCGACCCTGGTTCAGCATCGGCTCGATGGTGAAGGTCATGCCTTCCTTCAGCGTCAGCCCGCGGCCAGGCTTGCCGAAATGCAGGATTTGGGGATCCTCGTGCATCTCGCGCCCGATGCCATGGCCGCAGAAGTCGCGGACGACCGAGTAGCCGGCCTTCCTGGCATGGGTCTCGATAGCGTGACCGATATCGCCCAGGGTCGCGCCGGGCTTCACGACGCGGATGCCCTTCCACATGGCCTCATAGGTGGTGCGCACCAGACGCTTGGCCGCCGCGGACACCTCGCCGATCATATAAGTCTTGCTGGAGTCGGCGATGAAGCCGTTCTTCTCCAGCGTGATGTCCAGATTGACGATGTCGCCAGCCTTCAGGATCTCGGTCGCCGAGGGCACGCCGTGGCAGACCACGGCGTTGATCGAGCAGTTCAGCACGAAGCCGTAGCCATACTGACCCTTGCTGGCCGGTCGCGCCTTCAGCTCATCGACGATGAAGGCCTCGACCCGGTCGTTGACCTCCAGCGTGCTCATGCCCGCCAGCGTCAGGCCGTCGAGCCAGGTGAAGACCGACGCCAGCAGGCGGCCGGACTCGGCCATCAGTTCCAGTTCCTGCGGGGTCTTGGTCATGCCGCGGCCGCTGTTGCAGCCGGCTCGCCCACGCCCGCGGCCTTCAGTTCGCGCGCGGCCAGTTCCTGAAAGGTCAGGCCGGGGTTCAGCTCGCCCAGCATGCCGATCCTGATCCAGAAGGCCGCCTGGGCATTGATCGACCGGCAGGACGCCTTGCTGGCGCGACGCAGCTGTTCGTGCAGTTCGTCCTCGATGTTGACGATGCCCATGGGCGACCCTCGGAATATACGTTTCGTATATGCCATATATTGACCAAGTCGCTTCGCAGCAAGCGCTCGAGACGCCTCGCCACAGGTTTTAACCAACCCCGGAAGCACGCGGTTAAGTTGATAGTGATGATTGTCCCCCAGTTGTGCGGGCACACACAACGTCAGGGGGCTGGAATGAAACGTCGCGCGGCAGCGTTGATGGCGATCGCCACGGTATTGACTGGCGCTGCGGGCTGCGCCTCGCATGACACGCAGGTCGCCCTGCAACGTCCCGGCATCCCGAACAATCAGGCCTTCCGCATCCCGTATGACCACGCCCTGCGTGGCTCGGTCACCATCGACTACATCTCGGGCATGTCGCAGTACTCGTTCTTCTTCGCGGAGGCGAACAGGAGCCAGTTCCGCCCGGCTCTCGAACAGGTGCTGGACCGCTCGGGCATGCTGGCGAAAACCCCGGCCGCAGCGCGTTATGGTCTGCAGGTCGAGTTCGTCGACCTGCAGGGCTCTTTCTTCGGCGCGGACTTCGACAGCCGCAGTCGGGCCATCTACCGGATCGTCGAACGCCGCAGCGGACGCGTCGTGTCCCAGCAGACCGTCGATGCCGGCTTCATGGCCCGCTACGTCGGCCTCACCGAGGAAGACGCTGCAGCCGCCTACTGGCTGACGATCGCTGTCGCGGCCGGCGGGCTGGCGCATTACGTCGGTGCAGACAACCAGGTGAAAGCCTGGCGGCAGGCCTATCAGGCGACGCTGTGGTCAACCCTCTTCGCTCCGGTGAACGCCATCACCCCGGGCAATTTCATCGCCGGCGGCGACTTCTTCGGCAATACCGACGTCCCGCGTCCGTACGTGCTGCACGGCGACCTGTCGACCGAGGGCTATGGGTCGCGCGACGGCCGCACGCGCGGCATCCAGGCCGACAGGCAGATGATGCGGCAGTCGCTGGCCAAGTGGGTCATGGGCCTGTCCGAGGAGCAGGGCGTGCCGTTGACCGTCATCCTGCCCTGCGACGGCAACATCGAGGTCGAGAACATCAAGCTTGAGCTCACCATGCGCGGTATCCCCTATCGCGGCGAGACCTGCCACATGCGTCCGGTCAGGGTGATTCACTAGAGGAACTCTGGCCGGAGGCGCCCCTCCCCGCTACTGACCGCGGGTGATCTCTGACCCCGAAGCCTTCATTCTCGCCAACACCCGGCTGCAGCCCGTGCCGCATGCGCCGGAGATTTCGCTGTGGATGGCGGACGAGCTGACGCCGATCTGGCGGCTGACCGAGGAGGAGCTGGGCGAGATGGGCGTGCCGCCGCCGTTCTGGGCCTTCGCCTGGGCTGGCGGACAGGCGCTGTCGCGCTGGCTGCTGGATCATCCGGAAGAGGTCGCCGGCAAGCGGGTGCTGGACTTCGCGGCGGGCTCCGGTCTCGTCGGCATCGCCGCGATGAAGGCCGGCGCTGTCTCGGCCCTGTGCGCGGACATCGACCCGTTCTGCGGCGCGGCCGTGCGGCTGAACGGCGAGGCCAACCGGGTCGCCCTGACCTTCACGGCGGCAGACCTGCTGGAGGCTCCACCGCCCGATGTCGACGTCATCTGCGCCGGCGACGTCTGCTATGAGAAGCCGATGACCGAGCGCGTTCTCGCGTGGTTAGCCGAGGCGAAGGCGCGGGGCGTGCGGGTCATCGTCGGCGACCCCGGCCGCACCTATTTCCCGAAGACCGGGCTGGATTTCCTCGCCGAGTACCGCGTGCCGACGACACGCGAGCTGGAGGATCAGGAGGTCAAACGCTCGTCGGTGTGGGCGCTGTAGTCTCCTCGGCAGGATCCGGCGAGAAATGGATGTGCCGGTCCGGCGCCGGATCGTCGGAATGATCCTCGCCCGACATCTCCGAAGCGGCCGGTCGACCGAGGCCGCGCGTCTTCTCGAGCTCGGGGTCGCGGCTGAAGCCGGGATCCTTCATCGACATGGTCATCGCGGGGCCTTTCGGAAGCTTGAGAGTACGCCTTGGAAAACCCCGAGGTCGGAATCGGTTGCGGCTCAGCTTGGTCGATCCGGCCTTGAGGGCCATGTTTGCAGGATGACCCGGATCGTCCTCGCCTTCGCCGTTCTGGCCTTCGCCGGGCCGGCGCTCGCCCAGACCCCGCCGCCCGTGCCGCCGGCCGGTCTGTCGACCTTCGACCGCCATCAGATTCAGGCCGATCAGCACCGCCAGCGCATGGACCAGCTGCGCAACCAGTCCGACCAGCGGCAGGCCCTGACCAACCAGCTTCGGCTCGAAGGCGACATCGCCCGCCAGCGGGTCGAGCAATCGCGACAGCCCGATCCCTATACCTCGAACCCGCCCGCCATCCGCTCGCCGGAGGAGGAACGGGCAGCCCGTGCAGCGGCGACGGAACACCAGCGCCGCACGGCCCGGGATGTCGGCCAGATCGACAGCTGGCTGGACCGTGGTCCGAACTGATCCTCACGCATCTCTTCCGCCCCGACCGCGTTCCGGCGTAGCCTGGATGCGGAAGCGGGAGAACGACCATGCGGTGGGAAGGCGGACGGCGCGGCGGGAACATCGATGACCGACGCGGAATGGGCGGCGTCGGCGTCGCCGGAGGCGGCATCGGGGCTCTGGTGCTCGCGGCCATCGGCTATTTCGTCTTCGGCATCGATCCGCAGACCACCCAGCAGCTGACCAGCCAGCTTGGCGGCGCGACGCAGCAGGAAGGCGCACAGGGCAGCCCCGAGGATCAGGCCGGCCGCTTCGTCGATGTGATCGGCACCAATGTCGACGACGTCTGGAAGACCAAGCTGCAGGGCTATCGCCCGCCGACCGTCACCCTTTACGAGCAGGGCACCAACACCGGCTGCGGCTTCGGTCAGGCAGCCATGGGCCCCTTCTACTGCCCGGCCGACCAGCATGTGTATCTGGACCTGTCCTTCTGGTCCGAGATGGAGCGGCTGGGCGGGTCCAGCGCCGAGTTCGCCCGCGCCTATGTGATCGCCCACGAATACGGCCACCACGTCCAGACCCTGACCGGCGCCTCGCAACAGGTGCAGCAGGCCCAGCAGCGCGCCAGCAGCCAGGCCGAGGGCAACCGCTATTCCGTGGCGCTTGAGCTTCAGGCCGACTGCTACGCTGGCGTTTGGGCCGCCAACGCCGCCGCCGTGTCGAACGGCGAGGTGGCGGTCACTGCCGCCGACATCGAGGAGGGGATGAAGACCGCCGCGGCCATCGGCGACGACGCCCTGCAGCGCAGCGCCGGACGCAGCGTCTCGCCCGACAGCTTCACCCACGGTTCCTCTGCCGAGCGGGTGCGCTGGCTGCAGATCGGCTACCAGTCCGGCGATCCGGCCGCCTGCGACACCTTCCGCGGCCTCTAGGGCGCTTGTTGCAGCGCACACGACGCGGCAAGGTCGCGCCGTGACTATCTCCGCCGCCTCCGCCCTCGCCGCCTCCCGCCGACTGGTTCTCAAGATCGGCTCCGCCCTGCTGACCGACGGCGGTCGACCAAACGCGGACAGGCTGGCGGTTCTGGGGCAGGAGATCGCATACCTGCGCGCACGCGGCGTGGAGGTGATCGTCGTTTCCTCCGGCGCCGTGGCGCTGGGCCGGGCAAGGCTAGGCCTGACTAAGTCGGCGCGGCTGGACGAGAAACAGGCCGCTGCGGCGGCGGGCCAGTCGCTGCTGATGCAGGCGTGGGAGACGGCGCTGTCGCCCCACAGACTGACGCCGGCGCAGGTGCTGCTGACCCGCGAGGACACCGAGCGTCGCCGGCGCTGGCTCAACGCGCGCTCGACGCTGGATGCACTGCTGCGGCTGGGCGCCGTGCCGGTCGTCAACGAGAACGACACCGTCGCCACTGAGGAGATCCGCTACGGCGACAACGACCGGCTGGCGGCGCGGGCAGCGCAGTTGGCGCGCGCCGATCTGCTGGTGCTGCTCAGCGACATCGATGGCCTGTACGACGCCGATCCCCGCAAGCATCCCAACGCCCGGCACATGCCGCTGGTCGAGACGCTGAACGCCGGCGTCATGGCCATGGCGGGCGATTCCAACGCCGACGCGGCGGTGGGGACCGGCGGGATGCGCACCAAGCTTGAGGCCGCGCGGATCGCCCGCTCGGCCGGCTGCGCCACGGTCATCGCCTCGGGCGTGAATAGCCATCCGTTGGGAGGGATCGAGACCGGCGCCCTTGCCACCCTGATCACCGCTCCTGCCGGCCCCATAGCGGCATGGAAGGCGTGGATCGCCGGCAGCGTCGATCCAGCCGGTCGCCTGATCGTCGACGACGGCGCCGTCGCCGCGCTGAAGGACGGCAAGAGCCTGTTGCCGTCCGGCGTGCGGGGCGTGGAAGGCCGCTTCGATCGCGGAGACAGTATTCTGGTCGTCGACCTGGCCGGTCGTCGCGCCGCGGTCGGTCTCGCCGCCTGGGCGTCGGACGACATGCTGCTGATCCAGGGGCGGCACACGACCGAGATCGAACGGCTGGTCGGCTACAAGGGCCCACAGGTCGCCATCCATCGGGACGATCTGGTGCTGGAGGGCGAATGACCGACCTGCATGACACCATGCTGGCCATGGGCCGCCGCGCGCGCCTCGCCGCCGACGCCCTGCGCACCGCCTCGCCGGAGACCCGGACGGCGGCGCTGACCGCATGCGCCAGGGCGTTACGGGATCATGCCGACGCCATCCTGGCCGCCAATGCGGAGGACGTGGACCGGGCCCGCGCCGGCGGCCTGTCCGAGGCCCTGATCGACCGCCTGTCCCTGACGCCTGCGCGGGTCGAGGCCATCGCCGCCGCTGTCGCCGAGGTGGCGGACTTGCCCGATCCTCTCGGTCGAGAACTGGCGCGCTGGGACCGGCCGAACGGGCTGGACATCGCCCGGGTCTCCACCCCGATCGGGGTGCTGGCCATCATCTACGAGAGCCGGCCGAACGTGACCGCCGATGCGGCGGCCCTGTGCCTGCGCTCGGGCAATGCGGTCATCCTGCGCTGCGGCTCGGACTGTCTGTCCTCCTCGCTGGCGATCCATGCGGCCATGGTCGAGGGGCTGGTTTCAGCGGGCGTCCCGGCCGACGCCATCCAGCTGGTGGACACCCCGGATCGGGCGGCCGTCGGCGAACTTCTGACCGGTCTGGAGGGCACCATCGATCTGCTGATCCCGCGCGGCGGCAAGAGCCTGGTCGCCCGCGTACAGGCCGAGGCGCGCGCCCCGGTGTTGGGCCATCTCGAAGGTCTCTGCCACACCTTCCTGCACGCCGGGGCGGACACGCAGATGGCCATCGACGTGGTCCTGAACGCCAAAATGCGCCGGGTTTCCGTCTGCGGCGCGACCGAGACCCTGCTGGTGGATCGCGAGGCTGCGGACCGCCTTCTGCCGCCGGTCGCCGGGGCCCTGATCGCCGCCGGCTGCGCCCTGCGCGGAGACGAGGCCAGCCGGGGGCTGGTCCCGGACATCGCCCCGGCCGACGAGGCCGACTGGAGCGCCGAATATCTGGCACCGACGCTGGCGGTGCGGATCGTGGACGGCGTCGCCGGCGCGGCAGAGCACATCCGGCGCTACGGCTCGGGCCATACCGAGGCGATCGTCACCGGCGATGCGGAGGCCGCGGCCGGCTTCCTGAACGCCGTCGACAGCGCCATCGTCATGTGGAACGCCTCGACCCAGTTCGCGGACGGCGGCGAGTTCGGCTTTGGCGGAGAGATCGGCATCTCGACCTCGCGTCTGCACGCCCGCGGCCCGGTCGGGGCCGAGCAACTGACCAGCTATAAATACGTGGTGCGCGGGACCGGTCAGGTCCGGCCCTGAGGGCCTACCGTCAGGTCCAGAGGCCGGGAGACATGCATCGTCCCCTCGCCCAGATCCATCGCCACCCGCCGTCCGCGGAAGGCCGCCATGCCGACCAGACCGCCGGGGAAGTTCGGCAGTGGCGGCTGGTCGAACACGCCGACCTCGACATCGCTGTACAACTGATCGGCGAAGGTCACCGTCCGCGCCTCGACGATCAGGGATCGCAGCTCCCCGCCCAGCACCAGACTGCTGCCGTCCCGAGTCGGGCGACCATCAAGCAGGCCGGCGGTCGTGGCGGCATCGCGGCTGAGACCCAGCAGGCCCGAGGCGCCCGTGTCGACCACCGCGTTGATCGTCACCCCCTCGACCGTCAGCTCGGCCTGCAGGGCCGTCCCCTTCTTCTGGACCGGCGTTTCGATCAGGTCCGGCGGTCGGACGAAGGCGTCGCGGCGGATCAGGCGGACGTATCTGCGCGCCGGGTCCAGCGCCAGTACCGCCTGTCCCAGCACGTCCTGCCCGAGGATCAGCGGCGTGCTCAGCCCTTGTTCGGAGGCCAGCGGACCAAGGTTCAGGATCGCTGCGCGCAGGCCGCTGATGGTCAGGTGCGGCAGGCCGATCTCCAGCGTCGTGCCGCGCCCCATCTGGGTCCCGCCGCCGACGCCATAAGCGACCAGCGGCATCTCGAACAGTGAGCGCTGGGTCTCCGGCAGGGTGTCGAACAGCCCCCGGTCGATGACCGAATACTGCGCGCCGGAATCGATCAGGGCCAAATGCCGCTGGCCGGCGAGAGTGACCTCGACCGTCGGAGTCAGCGACCGTTGCGCATAGGGCAACCAGGGCGTGGCATCGTCGCCGGTGAAGGTCAGCTTCGGATCGGGCCACAGCAGGGCGTCGCGCGCCCACCACGCGCCGGCGCCGACGGCCACGAGGGCGGCGGTCCGGATCAGGAGGCTGCGACGGTTCATGCCAACCTAGATGGCCCGACGCATGCGGATGCGCCAGCGCCAGATGGTCGCGATGTGAAAGAAGAGCGACGGTCGGTCGGCGTCCCCCCGAACGCCGACCGAGCCGTCCCAGAGCCGGCTGCGATCAACGCGCCAGAACTCCGTTGGCGCGACATGTGCCCAGATATGGTCACATTGTCCATCGCTTTCCCCGTGTGCGAGAAAGTTTGGGTTAACGGTGGCCGAAAGGCACCACCTTGTTCTCGCGATCGTGCCCGATGTCCGCCCCGCCAAGGTAGGGGATGCCGGAGCGCTGGCACCAGTAGCGAACGATTTCCTCGGGCGTCAGGCCAAAGTCCGGATCGTTCTCGATGATCTCCGACACCCGCCCAAGTCGAATGCCCGCCACCCGTCGGATCGAGGGCTGGGCGGTCAGATGGAACATCATCCGGTCGATCCGGTAGAGCGGCTCGGACACGTCCTCCAGCATCAGGACATGGCCGGTCAGGTCCGGCTCCAGATACGTCCCGACCAGGGCGTCGAGGATGCTCAGGTTGAAGGCGACCGCCGGGCGCGGGTCCTCATGCAGGGTCGGCTCCCATGACGATGACGCGCCTTTCTTCAGCCAGTCCAGCGCCCGCCATGCCGTGGCATCGCTGCGCACCGCGTCCGACGCCATCGGCCCGTGGGCGACATGCGGGAAGCCGGCCTTGTAGAGCATGGCCAGCAGGCTGCCGGCGTCGGAATAGCCGAGATAGCGCTTCTTCCGCGCCTCGTCGGTCAGGCGCGGCAGGATGGCCTCGGCGATCCGGCACGAGCCGTAGCCGCCGCGGGCGAACCAGATCGCATCCAGCCGCGGGTCATTGGCGAACTCGACGAAGGCGTTGGCGCGCGTGGCGTCATCTCCGCCGAAATGGCCATGCTTCTGGAACACCGCCGGATGGAAGACGAAGCTGATCGAACTGTCGGGCACATTGGCCTCGAACCAGGCCTTGATGGCCTCCCCGCGCGTCTCGGCGAAGCGCGAACTGGCGTTGACGATGCCGATCTTCAAGACTGCTGTCCCCGGAGTGTGTGTCCCTTCATAAGCCGCGCCGGGCTCGCGAACCAATCCCTTCCCCTCGCCCGTTTCGCCCTCTACTCAGCGGTCATGGCGAACGACTATTTCTTCTGCGGCGTCGGCGGCTCCGGCATGCTGCCTCTGGCGATGATCGTGCAGGCCCGCGGAAACCGTATCGAGGGCTCTGATCGCTCGCGCGACCAAGGCCGCACGCCCGAGAAGTTCGCCTGGCTGGAAGCCCACGACGTGACCCTGCATCCGCAGGACGGTTCGGGAGTCACCCGCGCGGATCAGATCGTGGTCGCCACCGGCGCGGTCGAGGACACCGTGCCGGACATCGGCGCGGCGAAGCGGGCCGGCGCGACCATCCTGACCCGGCCGCAACTTCTGTCCCGGCTGTTCAACGCCGCCCCGGCCTCGATCGGCGTGGCCGGCACCTCGGGCAAGTCGACCATCACCGGCATGACCGCCTGGATCCTGCATCAGGCGGGCCGTGAGCCGACCGTCATGAACGGCGCAGTGATGAAGAATTTCGCCGACGCCGACCATCCCTTCGCCAGCGCCCTGATCGGCGGGCCGGACCTGTTCGTGTCCGAGGTGGACGAGAGCGACGGCTCCATCGCCCGCTACGATCCGACCGTCGCCGTGGTTTCCAACATCTCGCTGGATCACAAGTCGATGGAGGAGCTGCGCGAGCTGTTCGGCGGCTTCACCGCCCGCGCCTCGACCGCCGTGCTGAACCTCGACAATCCCGAGACGGCGGCGCTGGCCCAGAGCCTGCCCGCGGCCAAGGTCGTCACCTTCGCGCTGGGCGATGAGACCGCGACCCTGTCGGCGCACGATCTGCAGCCGCGCCCGACCGGCATGGCCTTCACCCTGACCGAGCGCGGCGGGGAGAGCGTCTCCGCCATCCTCAACGTGCCCGGCGCGCACAACGTCGCGAACGCCCTTGCCGCCCTCGGCGCGGTCCGCGCGCTCGGCGTGCCGTTGGCCGAGGCCGTGCGGGCGCTGGAGGGCTTCAGCGGCATCCGTCGCCGGATGGAGGTGGTGGGCACGACCAATGGCGTCACCGTCATCGACGACTTCGCCCATAACCCGGACAAGATCGCCGCCACGCTCAAGACCCTGCACGCCTTCGAAGGCCGGCTGCTGATCCTGTTCCAACCGCACGGCTTCGGCCCGCTGAAGCTGATGAAGTCGGAGTTCATCGAGAGCTTCGCCGGCCTGATGCGTCCGGACGACGTCCTGCTGATGCCCGAGCCGGTCTATTACGGCGGCACCACAGACCGCAGCGTGGGCAGCGAGGACATCGCGTCGGGCGTCCGCGCCGCCGGACGACAGGCCGAGGCCCTGCCCACCCGCGACTCCTGCGGCGACCGGCTGGTCGAGCTGGCCCAGCCGGGCGACCGGATCATCGTCATGGGCGCGCGGGATGACACCCTGTCGACCTTCGCGGCCGATCTGCTGATACGTCTTTGACGTCCGCTTACGGACTGATTTTCAAGACAATATCTTGAAACTTTCACGTTCGGAAAAGCCGGCGTTAAGCGCTGCGGCTCGATAAGCGCCCCGACCTGCGGGGAGTTTTGCGTACATGGCCAGGATCGGTGACTTCGCCAGCGGCTCGGCGCCGATCACGCCCGACACGCTCGGCGCGGTCGTTTTCGAGCGTTTCGAGAACGAGCCGGACACCCTCGCCATCGCCGTGGTGGACGCCGATGAGCGCCCGGTCGGCCTCGTAGAGCGAAACGCCTTTACCCTGCGCATGGCGGCCGAGTTCGGCCGCGCCCTCTACGCCCGCAGACCCGCCTCCAGCTTCATGGAGCCTTCGCCGCGCGTTCTCGACGCAAACGCGGAGGTCGAGGACCTCTTCGGCGACGTCGAGGGCGGCAATCTCGGCGCCCTGCTGAACGGCTTCATCGTGGTGGACAAGGGCCGCTATGTCGGCGTCGGCGCCGGGGTTCATCTGTTGCAGGCCGGCAGCGCGGTCTATCGCCGCCGGGCCGAGGCCATGAGCGCCCTTGCCCGCGACCTGGCCCGTGCCGAACAGGAGGCCCGCACCGCCAGCCGCGCCAAGTCCGAATTCCTCGCTGTCATGAGCCACGAGATCCGCACGCCCCTGAACGGCGTGCTGGGCGTCGCCGCCCTGATGGAGCGGGAGCTGACGCAGGAGGCGATGAAGCCCTACGTCCGCACCATCCTCGACTCGGGTCAGAGCCTGCTGCGTCTGCTGACCGACGCCCTGGACATGTCGCGCGCCGAGGCCGGCATCATGACCTTCGAGGATGGGGTGGTCGGTCTGGAGGGCGTCGCCCGGGATCTGGCCGCACTCTGGACGCCCCGCGCCGAGGAGAAGGCCCTGTCGCTGGAGGTCGAATGCGACCTCGACGCCAGCCATGTCGTCGCCGACGAGATGCGGCTGAAGCAGTTGCTGAACAATCTGATCGGCAACGCCATCAAATTCACGCCCGCCGGCCGGATCGGGGTCTGCATCCGGTCGCGGATCGGGGGCGACGCCGCCGCCATCACCATGAGCGTCGACGACAGCGGCCCCGGCATCGACGACGAGACCGCCCGGACGATCTTCGACCCCTTCAACACCGGCAAGGCCGGGCGCGAGGGCGCCGGCGCAGGCCTGGGTCTGGCCATCTGTCGTCAGATCGTCGAGCGCATGCACGGCGGCATCCGGGTGGAACGCTCGCCCTTCGGCGGAGCCCGCTTCGTGTTCGATCTGAATCTGCCGCTGGCTGACGCAGCCTCGATCGACGCCGGCCCGGAGCTGGAGCCGGCCACGCCGCACGAGACGCTGCATGTGCTGGTCGTCGACGACAACGCCGCCAACCGCTTCGTCGCCGGCAAGGTGCTGGAGCTGTTCGGCTGCACCCACGAGACCGCGGAAAACGGGCAGGAGGCGGTGGACGCCGTACAGGCCCGCGTCTTCGATCTGGTGCTGATGGACGTGAAGATGCCGGTGATGGACGGGGTCGAGGCGACCCGCGCCATCCGGGCCCTGCGCGGCCCCGTCGCGACCCTGCCCATCCTCGCCCTGACCGCCAATGCCGATCCGCGCGACGAGCAGGACTATCTGGCCGCCGGCATGGACGGCGTGGCCCAGAAGCCGATCCAGCCGGACGTGCTGCTGAACGCCATCCGCAGGGTCCTGACGCGACCGATGGCCGCCGAGGCCGCCTGACGCGCAACCTGATCAACAGTCGGGTATTGTCACGCTCGCATGTTCCAGGACGCTCCCCCGCCCGCCCCCGCCCAGCTCTCCGAGGTCGTCGTCACCGGCGCCCGGCTGCCCTCCGCCGCCAGTGAGGCAGCCTTCTCCGTCATTCGTCTCGACGATCGCGACCTGAGGGCCGAGCAACGACTGGACGAGGCACTGGCGCAGGTTCCGGCCGTCTCCCTGTTCCGCCGCACCTCCAGCCTGTCGGCCAATCCCACGACACAGGGTATCAGCCTGCGGGCCATCGCACCGTCGGGCGCGGGCCGAACCCTCGTAACGCTGGACGGCGTGCCGCTGAACGATCCGTTCGGCGGCTGGGTGATCTGGTCACAGGTCCCGACGGAAAGCCTGTCCGGCCTCGACATCGTGCGCGGCGCGGGCGCGGGACCGTACGGCGCTGGCGCCCTGACCGGCGTGATCCAGTTGCGCGAACGCGACACGGGCTGGACCGTCGATGGCGGCCTTTCCGAACATGGCGGAGCCCGGCTGTCCGGTTCCGGGGCCATGCAGATCGGCCCGGCGCGGATCGTCGCCTCCGGCCTCTATGAAACCAGCGATGGCTATGTCCCGGTGCGTGGCGCAAACCAGGGCGCCGCCGACACCCCGCTGGATCTTGAAGTTCGTTCCGCCGCCCTGCGCGCGGACCTGCCGGTGGGCGAAGCGATGCTGGCCCTGCGCGCCTCCGCCTTTGAGGAGGAGCGCGGCTCGGGTCTCGCCGGAGCGCGGGCGACCGCCTCAGGCAACGCCCTGTCCGCGACGGCCGCGCTGCAGCCGCGCGCGGACCGGTTGGGCTGGCGCCTGCAGGCGTGGAGACGCGAGAGCGATCTGGCCAACACCTCGGCCGCGGTCGCCGCGGATCGCGCGACGACCACGCCGGCCAACGACCAGTTCGAGACGCCCGCCACGGGCTGGGGCGTGAACGCCGCCGCACGCTGGGTCGGCGTCTCCGGCATCGGCCGGACGGAGCTTGAGGTCGGCGCCGACGCCCGCTTCGCCGAGGGCGAGACCCGCGAGCTGTTCCGCTACATGGGCGGCGCCTTCACCCGTGATCGGATCGCTGGCGGCGAGACGTTTGTGGCGGGCCTCTACGCCGACGGCAGCGTCACCGCGGGGCCATGGCTTGCGGCGGGCGGCCTGCGCGTGGACCGTTGGGAGAACGCATCCGGCCGCCGGTTCGAGCGCGACCGCGCCACCGGCCTGCCGACACTGGACGAGACCGATCCGGATCGGTCGGGCGAGGTGGTCAGCGCGCGCCTCGGCGTCCGCCGCGACCTCGGCGGCGGCCAAGCCCTGCGCGCCGCCGCCTACTCCGGCTTCCGGCCGGCAACGCTGAACGAACTGCACCGCCCCTTCCGGGTCGGCAACGACCTGACCGAGGCCAATGCCGGGCTGGAGCCTGAGCGGGTGAAGGGTATCGAGGCCGGCTGGAGCTGGACCGGCGAGCGGGCTTCGCTGACCGCGACCGCTTTCCGGACCGAGATCGAGGACGCCATCGTTAACGTCACTATCGGCTCGGGCCCCGCGACCTTCCCCCGCGCGGGCTTCGTTCCGGCCGGGGGCGTCCTGCGCCAGCGCCAGAATGCCGGGACCATCAAGGCGACTGGGATCGAGCTGGATGGCCGCCTCGTCCTCACAGACGCCCTGACCCTGCGCGCCGCCGTGGCGGGCACGGACGCTCACGTCGACGGCGGTGCGGCGGCGCAGCAGCTGACCGGGCTTCGCCCGGCCCAAGCCCCGATCTGGAGCGCGACCGCCGGCATGGACTGGCAGGCGACCGACCGCCTCGCCCTCGCCGCCGACCTGCGCTGGGAGAGCCGCCGGTTCGAGGACGACCTTAACAGCCGTGTGCTGGAGTCGGGGGCGACCGTCGATCTGCGCGCGGACTGGTCGCTGTCATCTGACACGGCGCTCTGGATCGCCGCCAGCAACCTGCTGGACGAGGAGATTGAGGTTTCGGAAACCGGCAATGGCGTCGCTGGCTATGGCCCGCCGCGCACACTGTCCGTGGGATTGCGACTGACGCGCTGACAGCCTGCCGCAGGACCTATTGCTAATGGTTCGCATGTTCGGCACAAGCCGGGCGTGACCGAGACCGCTGTTCCCTCGCCGAAGCCGAAGAAAGCCCTGAACGCCACGCGGTCGTTCTGGCTGAAGCAGCTGCATCAGTGGCACTGGATCTCGGCGGCGGTCAGCCTGGTTGGCCTGCTGCTGTTCGCCGTCACCGGGATCACCCTGAACCACGCCGCCCAGATCCCCGGTCAGGTCGAGACGGTCGAAGCCACAGCCGTCCTGCCCGCCCCCCTTCTGGAGCGCCTGTCGACCTTCCCGCAGGAAACGACCGATCCGGTCCCGGACGCTGTCGCGCGCTGGGCCTCGGACCAGTTCAAGGTCCAGATCGCCGGCCGCCCGACCGAGACCACGCCGGAAGAGATCTACGTCGCCCTGGCCGAGCCTGGCGGCGACGGCTGGCTGACCATCGACCGCGCCACCGGCGACGCCCTGCGCGAGCGCACCACGCGCGGCTGGATCGCCTATCTGAACGACCTCCACAAAGGCCGGAACGCCGGCAAGGTCTGGTTCTGGTTCATCGACGTCTTCGCCGTCGCCTGCGTGATCTTCGCGGTGACCGGCTTCGCCCTCACCTGGATGCACGCGAAACAGCGCCCCTCAACCTGGCCCCTGCTGGGTCTGGGCGTGCTGATCCCCGTCATCATCGCCCTGATCTTCATTCACTGACGAGTAGCCCATGCGTCCCGTGACCCTCGCCGCCTCCGCCGCTGCGCTCGGAGCCATCGCCGCCCCCGCGGCCGCCGCCGATCTGACCGTCTCGATCGAGGTGCCGCGCCTGAGCGTCGCCGCCTATCACCGCCCCTATGTCTCGGTCTGGATCGAGCAGGCGCCGCCTGCGGGCTCGGCTGCGAACGCCGCCGGTACGCCCGTGCGCACCCTCGCTGTCTGGTACGAGGTTTCGAACGTCGCCGAGGGCAAGGACTGGCTGAAGGACATGCGCTCGTGGTGGCGCGGTCTCGGCCGCGGCATGACCCTGCCTGCCGACGGCGTCTCCAGCGCCACCAAGGCGCCGGGCCGTCACAACGTCGTCGTCCGCGGCGCGCAGCTGCGCAACCTGCCGGCCGGCAACTATCAGATCGCCGTCGAGGCCGCCCGTGAGCTGGGCGGCCGCGAGGTCGTCCGCGTGCCCTTCCGCTGGGGCGGTCCGAACTCGGGTCGTGCCATCGGCCGCACCGAACTCGGCACCGTCAACGTCACCGTTTCCCGCTAAGGATCGCAGCCATGAAGAAATCCATCGCCATCGTCGCGGCCCTCGCCGCCCTCGCCCTGCCGCTGGCGGCGCAGGCTCACCGCGCCTGGCTGGCGCCGACCGCCACCGTCCTGTCGGGCACGGACGGCTGGGTCGGCTTCGACGCCGGCATGTCCAATGGCGTCTTCATACCGGACCACGCGGCGATGAACCTGGCCGGGCTGGTCATCACCGCGCCGGACGGCTCGACCGTCGCGCCGGAGAACATGAACCGCGCCCGCTACCGCTCCAGCTTCGATCTGCACATGACCCAGCAGGGCACCTATCGCGTCGCCAACGTGATGGGCGGCGTGATCGTCAGCTACAAGCAGGGCGGCGAGCAGAAGCGCTGGCGGGGAGCCGAGGCCGAGATGGCCGCCAACATCCCTGCCGACGCCACCGACGTGGTCGCCACGCGCAGCAACAGCCGCATCGAGACCTTCGTGACCCTCGGCGCGCCCAGCACCACCGCCCTGACGCCGACCGGCGAAGGCATCGAGCTGGTGCCGGTCACCCACCCGAACGATCTGGTCGCCGGCGAGGCCGCCACCTTCAAGCTGGTCCGCGACGGTCAGCCGGCCGCCAACCTGGACGTGACCATCGCCCGCGGCGGCGTCCGCTACCGTGACAATCCGGAAGAGATCACGGTCAAGACCGGCGCCGACGGCTCCTTCTCGGTGACCTGGCCGGAAGCCGGCATGTACTGGGTTAACGCCTCGGTCCGTTCGGAAGCCTCGGCCGGCCAGCTGGCCTCGAACGCCCAGTACAACGGCGTCGTGGAAGTGCTGCCCTGACCGACGGCCGGCCGTCCTCGAGCCGCGGCGCGCCGCCCCCTCTGACGGTGGGCGGCGCTTCCGCGCGTGCGGATGGTCCCTACAACCGGGTCCTGATCCCGAACCACGACCGCGCGCCCGAGCGCCCGCCCTCGGACCTGCTCTGGGACTTCGCCGGCGAGACCATGGGCACGACCTGGGCGGTGACCCTCGTCCCGCCGCCCGGCAAGACGCGCGAGACCTTCCAGTCCGCCATCGAGGCTGAACTGGCGCGGATCATCGCCCTGTTCAGCCACTGGGAGCCGACGTCCGAACTGGCCCGCTTCAACGCCGCGCCCGAAGGCTTCTGGGCCGTATCACAGCCCTTCTGGGACCTGTTGAACAAGGCCATGGATATCGCCGACGACACCGACGGCGCCGTCGATCCGACGCTCGGCGCCTTGGTCGATCTGTGGGGCTTCGGTCCGCCCGGACCGCGTCCGCTCGACAGCTTCGGAACCGCCCCCTCCCTGCCCTTGGATGACGAGGTCGCGGAGGCTCGCGCCCGATCCGGCTGGCAATCCCTGCGCCTCAACCGGCAGCAACGCGCCGTGCAGCAGTCCGGCGAGATGAAGCTGGACCTGTCCGGCATCGCCAAGGGCCATGCCGTAGATGTCGTCTCCGAGCGCTTGCACGCGCTGGGCGCGACCAGCCATCTGGTCGAGATCGGGGGTGAGCTGCGCGGCCGGGGCGTGAAGCCCGATGGCCGCCCGTGGTGGACCGAGCTGCAGCAGGCGCCGGGCTCGCCCGAGCCGCGCACCCTCGTGGCCCTGTTCGATCTGGCCGTCGCTACCTCCGGCGACTGGGTCCGTGGCTTCGAGACCTATGGCCAGCGCTACAGCCACACGCTCAACGGCCGCATCGGGCGACCGATCGACAACGGCGTGGCCTCGGTCACCGTGCTGGCCGACACCGCCCTGTACGCCGACGCCATGGCCACGGCCCTGACCGTTATGGGACCGATTGAAGGCCCGGCCTTCGCCACGGCCATGAAGATCGCCGCCGCCTTCGTCGTGCGCGGTGATACCGGCCTGACCGAGATCGTCACCCCCGCCTTCCAGGCCATGCTGGACGAGGGCGCGTGACCACCGATCCCATTCGCTGGCTGTGGGCGGCGCTGGCCGTAGCCCTGTGGTTCGCCTCCATCGGGGCGGTCGCTTTCGTCCGGGCTCGCGCGCGGCGCAAGGCGGCCGAGAAGGCCGCGGCGCTGGCCGGGTCCGGCGACGCCCTGCTGATCGCCTTCGCCAGCCAGACCGGACTGGCCGAGGAACTGGCCTGGATGTCGGCCCGCAGCCTGTCCGACGCCGGCACGCCCGCGCGCGTCGTTTCGCTGGGCGACCTGTCCGCCGCCAAGCTGATGGCCGCCGGCCGGGTGCTGATCGTCGCCGCGACCACCGGCGAGGGCGATCCGCCCGACAGCCTGTCGCGCTTCGTGCGCCAGACCATGGCCGCGCCCGTCGACCTGACTGGTGTGACCTACGGCCTGCTGGCGCTGGGCGACCGGACCTATGCCGAATACTGCGGCTTCGGCCGCGCTCTGGACGGCTGGCTGAAACGGTCGGGCGCCGAGCCGATCTTCGACCGCGTCGAGGTCGACAATGGCGACACCGGCGCCATCCGCCACTGGCAACACCAGCTGGGTCTGATGATCGGCGCCACGGTGCAGGCCGACTGGACCCCCCCGGCCTACGACCGATGGACCCTGGTCGAGCGCCGTCACCTGAACCCCGGCAGTCCCGGCAGCGAGGCCCATCTGCTGGCCTTCGAACCCGTCGATCACGCCCCTGTCTGGAAGGCGGGCGACATCGCCGAGATCGGCCTGCCCGCGCGTGAGGGCGAGCCCTCGCCCGGCAGTCGCGAGTACTCGGTCGCCACCCTGCCCGCCTCGGGCCGGGCGGAGTTCATCATCCGTCGCATGACGCATCCGGACGGCACGCCGGGCCTCGCCTCGGGCTGGCTCACGCACGACCTCGCCGTCGGCGACGCCATCGACATGCGCATCCGCACCAACCGCAGCTTCCACGGCCCGGACGCCGCGATCCCGCTGATCCTTATCGGCAACGGCACGGGTCTGGCCGGTCTGCGCGCCCATCTGCTCGAGCGCGGCGACACGCACGGCGGCGCCTGGCTGCTGTTCGGCGAGCGCACCCGCGCCCACGACGCCCTGCTGGACGCCGAACTGACCGCCGCCCTCGCCTCGGGCCGCCTCACCCGCCTCGACCGCGCCTTCTCGCGCGACGCCGGCGATAGTCGCTACGTTCAGGCGCTGATCGCCGAACACGCTCGGGAGGTTCAGGACTGGGTCGATCGCGGCGCGACCATCATGGTCTGCGGCAGCCTCGAGGGCATGTCCAGGGGCGTCCACGCGGCGCTGGAAACCGTGCTGGGCGAGGAGCGCCTGCTGGAGCTCACCGAGGCCGGCCGATATCGGCGCGACGTCTACTAAGGGCTCAGACCTCGGCCCAGCGGCGCAGCAGGTTGTGATAAACGGCCGTCAGCTCCAGCACCGCCTGATCCTTCGGCCCCTTGTCCGCATTCACGCGCTGGATGGCGACATCCATCCGGAACAGGGTCTCGCGGTCGGCGTCGTCGCGGATCAGGCTCTGCAGCCAGAAGAAGCTCGACACCCGCGCACCCCGCGTCACCGGCGTCACCCGGTGCAGGCTCTTGGACGGATAGAGCACCAGATCACCGGCCGGCAGCTTCACTGACTGCGCCCCGTACATCTCCTCGATGATCAGTTCGCCGCCGTCGTAGTCCTCGGGCTCCGACAGGAAGAGGGTGCAGGACAGGTCGCTGCGAATACGGACACTGCCCCGCTGGCGGATCGCATTGTCGACGTGGACGTCGAAATGCTCGCCGCCCTCATAGCGATTGAACAGCGGCGGAAAGATCGTGTGCGGCAGGGCGGCCGACACGAACATCGGATTGGCGTTCAGCGCCTGCAGCACCAACTGGCCGACCTCGCGCGCTTCCGCGCTGTCCTCGGGCAGCTGGCGGTTGACCTTGGCGGTCGCCGACTGGTGGCCGGAGGTCGCGTTGCCGTCCGCCCAAGGCCCGGCGTCCAGCCGCGCGCGCAGGCTCGCGACCTCGTCCTTCGTGAACACGCCGGGAATGTGCAGCAGCATGAACGCTCTCCGTCCTGACGCAGTAAAGCCCGGGGCAGGCCATCAGGAAACCTGCCCCGGGCTCTGCGCACCGGGCCTCGGGCCGGGAAGCCCTAGTAGCGCAGATTCAGGGTCAGCGTCGCCTGACGGGCCGGAGCGACGTCGGCATGGTGCACGCCGTTGGTCCGGATGATGTACTCCTCGTCGCCCGCGTTCTGGACGTTCAGTTGCAGGCTGGCGGTCTCGTTCAGATCGTACGAGGCGAACAGGTCCAGGCGCGTGTACTCCGGCGCATAGATGCGGTTGGCGCCGCCCCCGGCGCCGCCCTGGTTTCCGCCGAAGGTGTCGGCGAGATAGTAGACGCCCCCGCCCAGGCTCAGGCGGCGCGTCACGCGGTACGTGCTGAACAGGCTGACCGTGTGCTCGGGCGTGTTGGCCAGCGGATCGCCCTCGTTGACGTTGCCCTGGGCGCCGCGAACCAGTTCGGAGTCCATCCACGAATAGCCGCCGAACACCTGCCACTGCGGCGTGATGTTGCCCGAGATGCCCAATTCGATGCCGCGCACCTCGACCTCGCCGATCTGGGCGTAGGTGGGCGGCGTCGTCGCGCTGTTGGTCAGCACCTGCGCGTTCTCGCGTTTCAGCATGAAGGCCGCGCCCGACAGGGCCAGACGGTCGCCGAACAGGTTGGCCTTGGCGCCGACTTCCCAGCTGGTGGTCTCTTCAGGATCCAGCACGGTGCTGAGGAGGGTGCCCGTACCCGTGCCGTTGCCGCCGGTGTTCTGGTCGCCGGCCGCGGTCAGCGGCGGCGTCGACGAGGTGGCGTAGGACACGTAGACGCTGGAGTTTTCGGTCGGCTTGTAGACCAGTCCGGCCTGATAGTTGACGAAGTCCCAGTCGCCGCCGACCGGCGTGTAGACCGGCGCGGCGACAGTACCGGACGCCGTGGTCCCCTCGACCGAATAGTCATCGTACCGGACGCCGAGGTTCAGGATGAAGCGACGGCCGATCTCGATGGAGTCGAGGGCATAGAGACCGATCGTGTCGGTCTTGCTGTCGCTGATCAGGCCGCGCGTGATCGTGCCGGTCCAGGGATCCTGCGGGTTCGGATTGTACAGCGGGGTGCAGTCGAAGCCGGTCAGCGGGGCCGGGCAGGCCGAGCCGCTGAGCGTGGTGATCGTGTAGGAGGCGTTGCGGTTGTCCTCGCGCGCCAGCTCCAGACCGAGATCGTAGCTGTGACGCAGGCCGCCCGTGGTGAACCGGCCATGCAGGTCGGTGACGTTGGCGATGGTGGTCGCCGGATTCCAGCGCGACTTGGTCCCGCGCTTCATCCAGTAGGTCCCGCCGATCAGGGCGACGCCGTTGTTGGTGATGTTGCCGCCATCGCCCGGATTGGTGACGACGTAGTCGTTCAGCGTGTGCGACCAGCGGGTCACGTTGCGCAGGGTGGCCGCCTCGCCGAACGAATGCCGCACATCGAAGGTGAAGGTATCGACGGTGTTCTGCAGGTAATCGCGGCTGTGAATGCCGTAGAAGCTGTCGTACGGCACATCCAGAACGCCGCTTTCGGTCGTGCGCACGCCGATCTTGGTGAACAGCGGGATGCCGTAGTCGGGCATCTGGTTCGAATCCAGATGGTAGTAGCTCATGGTCGCGGTCGTCGGCGTGCCGAGACCGGCCGCCAGCGACAGGCCGAGCCCCCACTTGTCGTAGTCGACCGAATTGCGACCAGGTACATCGCCCCCGGCGCCCATGAGGTTCAGACGCAGGGCGGCCGTGCCGCCCAGATCCCAGTTCTGGTCCAGCGTGCCGCGCAGATACCCGTCCGTTCCAGCGCCGAGGCTGTAGTGGCTGAACGTCTGCTGGCGCGGCGCCTTGGACGCCAGATTGACGCTGCCGCCGCCCGAGCCGCGGCCGGAGTAGACCGAGTCAGGCCCCTTCACGACCTCGACCTGTTCGAGATTGAAGACCTCGCGCTGCTGGCCGCCCGAATCGCGAATGCCGTCGACGAAGATGTTGTTGCCCGACGACTGGCCACGGATGAACGGACGGTCGGCCAGCGGCTGCCCGCCCTCGCCGGCGCCGAAGGTGATGCCCGGCGAGGTGCGCAGGATGTCCTGCAGGGACATCGAACCGGTCTGCTCGATGATCTGCTGTGGAATCACCGTGACGGCGCGCGGCGTATCGACGAGCGGCGCCACGAACTCCGGCGACTGCGGCTGGCGGCGCGCGTGCTGACCATTGACCGTCACGGACGAAAGCGTGACCGGCTCGTCCTGCGATGTCGCGGCGACGTCCGGGTCCCCCGCCATCACGGGCGAAGCGACCAACATGCCAGCGGCGCTGGAGGCGAACAGAAGGGCGCGGAGCGTGTCGGCGCGTTGGGTCATGAGGCGGTTTCCGGGGGAGGAAGAGTGAACTTGCGAGCGGCTCGCATATCACCGCCTCGACCGTTCGCAAGCGCTTTTGCGACACATTATCAGAAAAATCTGACAGAGTGTCGCAGGCGCCGCACCCCCTTCGACCTGACCCGCACCAGCCGACCTGAACGCGAATTACATCGCCGGGCGGCCACCTGTGAGCGCGACGTTTTTTACTTTGATTTCATATCAATGACCTAACACGACAGCATGGCGTCACCCTTCAGGGCGAAAGACATCGCCCGTCGCATCGTCACCTGATGTCTCCCGCCCGATCCCCTCGCGGCTGGTCGGGTTTCCGCAACCTGCGGACACGAATGACAATCCTGTACGCCGGGCTGTTCAGCGTCGCGCTTGGCGTGACCGCGATAGCGGTCGTCAGCGCCGTCAGGGATAGTGCGCGCGCGATCGATGAGAACGGCGCCGGCGCTGCGACCGCGGTCTACCAGACGGTCTTCGTCTCCCTCGGCCTCATCTGCATTCTGGGCCTGACCGGCGTGGTGATCGGCGCCTGGTTCCTGTCACGCAGTCTGGCTCGCCCGATCTCGGACCTCGACGAGGCGGTGCACAGGTTGCAGCAGGGCGAACACATCGAGGTCCCGGTCACGTCGAATGACGAGATCGGCCGCCTCGCCGCCAGCTTCAACGTGATGATCCGCGATCTCAGGGATCGCGAGGCCCGCCTGACGCACATGGCGCTGCATGACATGGAGAGCGGACTGCCGAACCGGCTGGCGCTCGAACGCATGGCCGCGCAGCAGAGCGACGCCTGGGTGATCCTGTTCGGCCTCGACCGGTTCGAGGTCGTGCGCAACGCCATCGGCTACGACTCCATGGCCCGGCTGGTGACCGCACTGGGCCAGCGCATCTCCGCCCTTGCCGAAGGTGCGCCGGTCGCGCGCGTGGGCGCCGGCGCCCTTGGCGTCGTGATTACCGCGGAGACGGGATCCGACGCCCTGATCATCGCCCGACGCCTGTGCGAGGCCGCCCATGCGCCGGTGAAGGTCAACGGCGCTCCCGTCGACATCGCCGTCACCGCCGGCGTCGCCGGTCGCGCGGCATCGTCCGACACTGCCTCCCCGGTCGATCGCGCCGCCATCGCCATCGAACAGGCGCGCCGCACCCGCCGCAGCGCCGCCCTGTTCAACCCGTCGGAGTACGGGGATCCGGGCGGAAACCTGTCCCTGATCTCGGAGCTGATGGCAGCGCTGCGCAACGGCGAGTTCTCGCTGGCCTATCAGCCCAAGTACGACTTCCGTGCGGAAGGCATAACCGGGGTCGAGGCTCTCGCGCGCTGGACCCACCCCCGTCGCGGCGTCGTGCCGCCTGACCTGTTCGTCGGCATGGCCGAGGAGACCGGCCACATCCGCCCCCTGACCGAGTGGGTGATCCGCCGTGCGATCGTCGACCAGCGCGCCCTCGCGGCGGCCGGTCACGACATCCTCATGTCGGTGAACATCTCGGGCCGGCTCCTGACCGACGAGACCTTCGCCGAAGAGGTGCTGGCCGCGATCACCGAGTCCGGCGCCCGGCTGTGCTTCGAGATCACCGAGACCGCGGTGATGGACAACTCCGAACGTGCGCTGGCGATGATCGGCCGCTTCAAGGACGCCGGCGTCTGCGTGTCTCTGGATGACTACGGCTCGGGGCTGTCGTCGCTCGCCTACCTGAAGCGCATCCCCGCCGACGAACTGAAGATCGACAAGGCTTTCGTCATGGGCATGGACAAGTCCTCGCGCGATGCCCTGCTGGTCAAGTCGACCATCGATCTGGCGCACGGGCTCGGCCTGCGGATCACGGCCGAGGGCGTGGAGAGCCCGACCACCCTGGCCCTGTTGCGCGGCATGGGCTGCGACATGGCCCAGGGATTCCTGATCGGGCGTCCCAAGCCGCTGCACGCCCTGATCGAACGCCTCAACGGGCCCGCCGGCCTCTCGACGACCGCCGCCGCCTGATCAGCCCGCGGCGACCTGCTTCATCGTCACGGTCGGATCGGCCAGACGCCCGTCATCGACCGGAGTGGCCTTCCCGATCATCAGCTTGCCCGCCATGAACTCCGCAGGCGCATTGACCGCCTCGACGCAGACGATGCGATCGCCGGCCAGATGGAAGACCGCGAAACTGCCGGTCGCGGGGTCGCCACGCACAAGCTGACGATCCGCCTCGGTCGGAAGGCCGGCGATCTGCAGTTTCAGGTCGTACTGGTCCGACCAGAACCACGGAACCTCCGGAGTCGGCGACGGGCGGCCGACGATTGCGGCGGCCGCCTGTTTCGCCTGCTCCAGCGCGTTGGGCACGCTTTCCAGTCGGTGCATCTGTCCCCCATGAACCGGCACCGGCCGGAAGGTCATGTCACCGATCGCGAAGATGGACGGGTCCGAGGTCCGGGCGGCCTCGTCCACCACCACGCCATTGCTGCACGACAGTCCGGCGGCAGCGGCCAGCCCGTCGCACGCCAGCGCGCCGATGCCGACCAGCACCGAATCACCCTCGACCAGCGCCCCGTCCGCCAGACGCACGCCGCCATCCTCAAAGCCCACGACTTCCGCCGAGGTCAGGATCTCGACACCCTCGGCGCGATGCCGTCCGGTGAAGAAGTCCGACAACGGCTCCGACGCCACCCGCGCCAGCACCCGATCCATCCGCTCGATCAGGACCACGTCCGCACCCAGAGCGCGCGCAGAAGCCGCGGCCTCCAGACCGACATAGCCCCCGCCCACGATCACCAGTTTCCGTCCCGGCCCGAGCGAGGCCTTCAGCGCCTCGGCATGCTCCAGCGTGCGCAGCTCCAGCAGGTCCGGCCGGTCGAAACCGGGCACGGACAGGCGCCGCGCGGTCGAGCCTGTGGCGAGGATCAACACGTCCCAGCCCTCGATCGTCCCGTCCGCGAAGACCGCCGTCTTCGACGCGGGGTCGATGGACGTCGCCGTGACCCCGACACGCAGTTCGATATCCTGCTCGGCGTAGAAACTCTCCGGCCGTAGCAGCAGATCCTCCAGCCCCGCCTCGCCCTTCAGCCACGCCTTGGACAGCGGCGGCCGCTGATAGGGTGGCGCCATTTCCTCACCGGCCAGAATGATCGGCCCCTCATGGCCGTACTGGCGCAGGAACGCCGCTGCGCTTCCGCCGGCATGTCCGGCGCCGATGATCAGGACCTTTGTCATGTTCCGGAAGTAGTGCCTTTGCCCGGCTTGCGCCAAGCCTGTTCTTGTCGTCTCGGAGATTGCCGGACGCGCCGGCTCGTGAGAACGTCGTCATCCGAACTTGGGGGATCAATTGAAATGAAGTTCACCGCTCTTCTGGCCGCCCTGACGGCCGCTCTGGGTATGGCCTCCGCCGTCCAGGCCCAGGATGCATCCGCAACCGCCACCTATGGCTCGGTGCGCCTGTCCGCGGGCTTCACGCCGGACCCGCATAGCATAAGCCTGACCGCAGGCGGCTCGATCGACGCCACGAACATCGGATCGCCTTGCCGGGGCTCCATCGCACGCGCGCCGGACTATGAGGTCACCTACACATCCGGCTCCATGCCGCTGTACTTCTACGTCAACGCCACGTCCGACACGACGCTTGTCGTCAACGGGCCGGACGGCCGGTGGTATTGCGACGACGACTCGAACGGCGGCGTCAATCCGCAGGTCACCTTCAACACGCCGCGGTCGGGCACGTATGACATCTGGGTCGGCACCTACGGCGGGGGCACCACCCCGGCGACCCTGTTTGTCACCGAGCTGAGCACCGATGGCGGCAACGGCAACACCAACAACTCGGGCGGTTATCCGAACGCCAGCCTGCGCGCCACCTTCGGCGAGATCACCCTGAATTCCGGCTTCCAGCCCGATCCCCGTCGCGTGTCGCTGACGGCCGGCGGCAACATCCCGGCGTCGAACGTCTCGTCCTCGTGCACGGGTTCCATCGCCACGGCGCCCGACTATCAGATCACCTACAACGCAGGCTCGCTGCCGCTGTCGATCCGCACGGAGGCTGGCCGCGACACGACCCTGGTCGTGAATGGTCCGGATGGTCAGTGGTATTGCGACGACGATAGCGCGGGCAGCACCAACGCCCGCGTCTACTTCGCCAAGCCCGCCTCCGGCACCTACGACATCTGGGTCGGCACCTACGGCGGCGGCACCACGCCGGCGACCCTGATCGTGACCGAACTGGACTAGGACTTCCCGCCAGCGGGAACCCGCACGGACGCCGGGGATTGACCCCCGGCGTCCGTTTTCGTTTCAGCTTCGCCGTCACATGGTGTTTCAGCTGGGACGCGACGTGTTGGCGGGACGGGCGTAACCGGCCAAAGACCCTGTCATCGACACGGGTTCAACGAGCGAAGGAGCACGGATGGCGGCCTTGGTGCTGTTCGGCGGCGGCGGCGACCTCGCCATGCGGATGCTTCTGCCTTCGCTCTATTTCCTCGAGCACGACGGCCTGCTGCCCGACGGTCTGAAGATCATCGGCGCCGCCCGCTCGGAAGAGAGCCGCGACGAGTATGTCTCCAAGGTTCGCGCCTCCGTCGAGAGCAAGGCGAAAGCCGACGACGCCTGGTCCCCCGAAGCGTGGGCGCGGATGGAGCAACGCCTCGACTACCTCGCCGTCGACGCCACCTCGGCCGAGAGCCTGAAGCCGCTCAAGGATAAGGTCGGCGAAGGCGAGTGCACCAGCTTCCTCGCAGTCTCCCCCTCGCTGTACGCCCGCATCGTCACCGCCATGCGCGCCGCCGGCCTGGCCGAGCCGGGCGATCGTGTGGTGCTGGAAAAGCCCGTCGGCCGCGACCTGCAAACCTTCAGCGAGATCGACGACGCCGTCTCGGACGCCTTCGACGAACATCAGGTGTTCCGCATCGACCACTACCTCGGCAAGGAGACGGTCCAGAACCTGATCGCCCTGCGCTTCGGCAACACCATCTTCGAGCCGCTCTGGAACAACCTGTCGATCGACCACGTCCAGATCACCGTGGGCGAGACCGTCGGCGTCGGCGACCGCTGGCCCTATTACGACGAGTACGGCGCCCTGAAGGACATGCTGCAGAACCACATGCTGCAGCTGCTGTGTCTGGTCGCCATGGAGCCCCCGTCCGACCTCGACCCGGACTCGGTCCGCAACGAGAAGGTCAAGGTGCTGCGATCCCTGCGTCGCATCACGCCTGAGGAGGCCGAGCGCGTCACTGTGCGGGGCCAGTATGTGGCGGGTAAGAGCGAGGGCGAACAGGTCCCCGGCTACGACGACGAGCGCGGGCTGGATTCGGACACCGAGACCTTCGTCGCCATCCGCGCCGACATCGACAACTGGCGCTGGGCCGGAGTCCCCTTCTTCATGCGCACCGGCAAGCGCCTGCCGGAGAAGCGCACCGAGATCGTGATCCAGTTCAAGGAACTGCCACACTCGATCTTCGACAACGACCGCGGTCAGGTCACCGCCAACCGGCTGGTGATCGAGCTCCAGCCGCAGGAAGACATCTCCCTGTCGGTGATGAACAAGCGCCCCGGTCTGGACCAGCGCATGCAGTTGCAGCCGATCCGCATGTCCCTGTCGTGGGGCCAGGACGACAAGGACGCCAAGCCGCCCCGCCGCCGGATCGCCTACGAGCGCCTTCTGCTGGACGCCCTGAACGGCGACTCCACCCTGTTCGTCCGCCGCGACGAGGCCGAGCAGGCATGGAAATGGGTCGACGAGGTCTCGCAGGCCTGGACCGACGGCAACGTCAAACCCATCGAATACAAGGCCGGAACGTGGGGGCCCGGCGAGGCCGACTTCCTGCTGGAGCGCACCGGCCGCGCGTGGAACACGAAGAATGGCTGAGGCCCCGACCATCGAGACCTTCGCCGACGGCGCAGCCTGGGCCGACGCTTGCTCTGAGCGCCTGATCGCGAGCCTGTCTGCGGCCGTGGCGGAGACCGGCAAGGCGATCTTCGCCGGCTCCGGCGGTTCGACGCCATCGCCGATCTACCGCCGCATGGCGGGATCGGACCTCGACTGGTCGAAGGTCGTCGTGACCCTGATCGACGAGCGCTATGTGCCCGAGACCTCGCCGGACTCGAACGCGACCCTGATCAAGAAGGCCCTGATGACCGGCCCGGCCACCGCCGCGCGCTTCCTGCCGCTGTATCATGCCGAGGTCACGGTCGACCGCGCCGCCGCCATCGCCGGCAAGGCGCTGGCCGCAGAGGGCGACCATCTGGACGCCGTCCTTCTCGGCATGGGGGAGGATGGCCATATCTGCTCCATGTTCCCCGAAAGCCCGACCCTGAAGACCCTGCTCACCCCCGATCTCAAGCCCGCTGTTCTGGGCGTGCCTCACGGCCGCGACGGCATGGCGCCCAGCCTTGAGCGGCTGTCGATCAACCTGCCCTGGCTGATGACCGCGCGCACCGTGGTGCTGGCCCTGACCGGCGCGAAGAAGCGCGAGGTGTTCGAACGCGAGGCGGCGGGCGATCCGAAGATCCAGCCCATCGCCGCCCTGATCGCCGCCGGTGTGCCGCTGCAGGTCGTCTGGACGGAGAAGGCCTGATGACGAAACTGAACCCGGTCGTCGCCCAGGTCACCGACCGCATCCGCGACCGCAGCGCCCGCACCCGCGCCGACTACATCCGCCGCATGGACGCCGCCCGCGACAGCGGCGTGGGCCGCGCCAAACTGTCCTGCGCCAACTGGGCCCACGCCTTCGCCGGCGCTCCGATCAAGGACAAGCTGACGGCCATGTCGGGCGCCCAGCCCAACCTCGGCATCGTCACCGCCTACAACGACATGCTGTCGGCGCATCAGCCGTTCGAGCGCTACCCCGATGTCGTCCGCGCCGCCGCACGCGAGGTCAGCGCCACCGCCCAGGTCGCCGGCGGCACGCCCGCCATGTGCGACGGCGTCACCCAGGGCCGTCCGGGCATGGAGCTGTCGCTGTTCAGCCGAGACCTGATCGCCATGTCGGCGGGCATCGCCCTGACCCACGACGCCTTCGACGCAGGCCTGATGCTGGGCGTCTGCGACAAGATCGTGCCGGGCCTGTTCATGGGCTCTCTGGCCTTCGGCCACCTGCCGGTCGTGTTCGCCCCGGCCGGTCCGATGCCATCGGGCATTCCCAATGCCGAGAAGGCCCGCGTCCGCGCCCTCTACGCCCAGAACCAGGTCGACCGTCAGACCCTGCTGGAAAGCGAGATCGGCAGCTATCACTCGCCGGGCACCTGCACCTTCTACGGCACCGCCAACTCCAACCAGATGATGATGGAGCTGGCCGGGCTGCACATGCCCTCGACCGCCTTCGTCCATCCGGAGACCGGCCTGCGCGACGCCCTGACCGCCGCCGCGGCGAAACAGGCGATCAAAATGGCGCGCGAGGGTCGCGGCCGCATGGCCGACGTCGTGGACGAGCGCACCATCGTCAATATGATCGTGGCCCTGCTGGCCACCGGCGGCTCGACCAACCACGCCATCCATCTGGTCGCCATGGCCCGCTCGGCCGGCGTGCTGATCGACTGGACCGACATGGACCAGCTGTCGTCGGTGACGCCGCTTCTGGCCCGCGTCTATCCGAACGGCTCGGCCGATGTGAACGCCTTCCAGGCTGCCGGCGGTGTCGCCTTCGTCGCCCGCGAACTGGCGCAGAACGGCAACCTGCACGCCGACGTCACCACCATCATGGGCGACGGGATCGAGGCCTATTTCCAGGAGCCGTCCATGGTCGACGGCGAGCTGGTCTGGCGCGACGGCGTCAGCGAAAGCCTCGACCTCGACATCCTGCGCCCGGCCTCCGTTCCGTTCCAGAAGGATGGCGGCCTGCGGCTGGTCCAGGGCGACCTCGGCCGCGCCGTGATCAAGGTCTCGGCGGTCAAGCCGGAGAACCGCATCGTCGAGGCGCCCGCCGCCGTGTTCGAGACGCAGGAAGATGCGCTTCAGGCCTTCAAGGAGGGCAAGCTGAACCGCGACGTTGTCCTCGTCCTGCGTTTTCAGGGCCCGCGCGCCAACGGCATGCCCGAGCTGCACAGCCTGTCGCCGGCGCTCAGCGTGCTGCAGGACAAGGGTTTCAAGGTCGCCTTCGTCACCGACGGCCGCATGTCCGGCGCCTCGGGCAAGACCCCCGCGGCCATCCACGTCAGCCCCGAGGCGCTGGCCGGCGGACCGCTCGCTCATGTCCGCGACGGCGACATCATCCGGCTGGACGCCGAGACCGGCGTGCTGACGACGGTTGGCGTGGACCTGAACACCCGACCTGCCGCCCGGCGCTCCGAGGCCCACACCGACGGCTCATCCTGGGGCTATGGCCGGGAGCTCTTCGGGGCCTTCCGCCACGTGGTCTCGACTGCGGAAGAAGGCGCCTCCGTCTGCTTCCAGCCGACGCCCGGCGCGACCGAACACACCGACACCCCGCCCGATCCGAACGTGGTCGACCGCGCGGTGGACGCATAAAAGAACAACAGGGAGCGCCCCAGGTCGCGAGCAACCGCGTTGCGAGCATAGGGCGAAAGGAAATCATGACCGAAGCCCGCACCCTTCTGGTCGGCGATGTCGGCGGCACCAATGCGCGCTTCGCGATCGCGCACATGGTCGACGGCCGCCCGACGCTGGAGCATCACGAGAGCTTCCCGGCCGAGACCTATCCGACCTTCCTTGAGGGCGTGAAGGCCTTCATCGACGGCTGCGAGGTCAAGCCGACCGGCGGCGTCATCGCCGTGGCCGGACCGGTCACCGACGGCGAGATCGATCTGACCAACTCGCCGTGGCGCGTGTCGGAAAGCGAGCTGCAGACCCTCGGGCTGAACCCGGTGCGCCTGATCAATGATTTCGAGGCCCTCGCCTGGGGCGCGCCTGTGGTGCCCGACGCCGAGCTCGCCTCGCTGGGCGGACCGGACGCGGGCGACAATGACGCCGCCATCGCGGTGCTCGGGCCGGGCACCGGCTTCGGTGTCTCGGCCTTGGCGCGTGACGGACGGGGCGGCGAAATCGCCATGCCGTCCGAGGGCGGCCACGCCTGCTTCGCCCCCGGCGACGCCGTCGAGGACGAGATCCTGCGCATCCTTCGCCGTCGCTACGAGCGGGTGTCGATCGAGCGTCTGATCTGCGGCCCTGGCCTGCTGAACATGCACCGCGCCCTGGCGGAGATAGACGGCCGCGAGACCCATATCGACGACCCGGCGCTGATCACGGCCGAGGCGCTGGAAGACCCGCGCAGCCACTGCGGCGCCACCCTCGCCCGGTTCTGCGCCATCCTCGGCGCCGCGGCCGGCGACATCGCCCTGACCACCGGCGCGCGCGGTGGCGTCTATATCGCCGGCGGGATCGCCCCGCGCATCCTGCCCTTCCTGAAGGCCAGCCCCTTCCGTGAGCGGTTTGAGCGCAAGGGCCGGTTCAAGGACTACATGGCGGCCATCCCGACCAAGGTGATCCTGCACAAGCACGCGGCGCTTCTCGGAGCCGCGCGTGTGGCCTTCTCGGCAAACTGACCTCACAATAATTACACGAGACCGTGAACCATTTCGGAGGGAGCGACGTTTCCCGGTTTCCATACCAGGAAGGAAGCTATTCCATGCGTAAACTGATCATCGCCTCCGCCGCCGCCTTCGCCTTCGCCGGCCTCGCCGCCTGCGGTGAAAGCGCCGCCGACAAGGCCGCGGAACAACAGGCTGACGCCCTGGAAGCCCAGGCCGCTGCGACCCCGAACGAAGCCCAGGAGCAGGCTCTGAACGCCGAGGCCGACCGCATCGAACAGCAGGCCGGCAACGCCGACGGCGGCATGACCACCGCCAACACGCCGAACACCTCGCCGTCGTCGAACGAGATGGCCCCGGCTCCGGCCCAGTAAGACGAACGCGTTCCGGAGGGTCATGACCTCCGGCTGATTGACTTCAGAAGGCAGGCCCCCGTCGCGGTTCGCGGCGGGGGTCTTTCCTTGTCCGGATCAGGCCTTCTTCGGCGGCCATGGGATGAAGGCGCTGGTGCGCTTTACATAGTCCGCATAGCCGGGCCGTGACTTCGTCACTGCCTTCTCGGTGATCCCGATGCCGCTCCAGCGGGTCAGGGTGAAGGTCAGGAAGATCGGCCCGAGGATCGCCCACCGCCCGGCCTCCGTCTCTGCCGCGATGAGATACAGCCCCCACCAGACGCAGGCGTCGCCGAAATAGTTGGGGTGCCGGGTGTATCGCCACAGGCCGGTGTCCAGCACCTTGCCCTTGTTCTTCGGGTCCTTCCTGAACGCCGACAACTGCGCGTCGCCGATGCTTTCGAAGCCAATGCCGATCACCGCCAGAGCGGCCCCGGTCCAGCCCAGCCAACCCACGGCCGGCGCCGCATCCACCTGTCCCAGTTGCACCGGCAAGCAGGTCAGCCACAGGAACACCGCCTGCGGCAGGAAGACGAACAAGAGGGCCGCCATCGCAAAGCTGCGGCCCTTGCTTGTCTGGTTCTCGACCAGCTCCGTATAGCGCCCGTCCGCACCCTGCCGTTTCCACCGGGACAGCAGATGCCAGCCCAGCCGCACGGCCCAGACGCCGCACAGCCAGATCAGCAGCCACGTCCGGGTGGGATCGCCTTCCGTGCGCGGCCATGTCGCCAGCGCGAGGAACAGCATGCCCAGCGGCCATGCGCCGTCGATGAAGCTGACGTCCTTCAGCCGCGTCGCCAGCCCCCACAGGGCCAGCATCACGACCACGATCAGCAGCAGGTTGAAGCCCAGCAGGGCGGCGATCTCGGGGAAGGTCATTCCCCGATTACGCGCTCATCCCCGCATTGGATGCGTCACGATCAGTCGATGCAGATCGCCGGCGTCGCCTTGCCGTTCTCGACACGTGCGTGGCAGCCGAAGGGCTGGCTGTCCGCCTGACAGCGGCCGACCGCATTCGCGCCGGCCTCCGGGAACGGCGCGGTCTCGACGCGGCAGTCGCCCTGACAGTCCGATCCGGTCGTGCAGCGCTTGCCGGCGTCGGCATAGGCGACCACGCACTGCATCGTCTGCGCGCGACCGACCGGACGCATCGTCCCGCCCGCCGTGGCGCACTCGGCCGGCGTCGCGTTCTGCAGCTCGCGCGTCACCGTCGGACGCGGGATGGAGACTTCGGGGTCGGCCGCCTGCGGCTGGCAGGCCGCCAGCATCAGCGCCGCAGTGGCGAGAATCGCAAATCGCATCAGTCCACCCGTCCCTTTTCGAATCCGGTCCATACGTCGTCGTAGTCCAGCTGCATGGTCGGTGACGTTTGCGCCCATTCCGTGGTGCGGATCGGCATGCGCGTCTCGAACATGAAGGCCAGGGTGTTATCGATCTTCACCGGCTTCAGTTCCGCCGCGACCGCCTTGTCGTAGCTGGCCTGATCCGGCCCGTGCCCGCTCATGCAGTTGTGCAGCGATGCGCCGCCGGGGGCGAAGCCGCCCTCCTTGGCGTCATACTCACCGATCACCAGACCCATGAACTCGCTCATGACGTTCCGGTGGAACCACGGCGGACGGAAGGTGTCCTCGGCCACCATCCAGCGCGGCGGGAAGATGACGAAGTCGCAGTTGGCCGTGCCCGGCGTGTCCGACGGGCTGGTCAGCACCGTGAAGATCGACGGATCCGGGTGGTCGAAGCTGACCGTGCCGATCGTGTTGAACCGTGCCGTGTCGTACTTGTACGGTGCATTGTTGCCGTGCCAGCCGACCACATCCAGCGGGCTGTGATCGAAAGTGGTGACATACAGCCGGCCACCGAACTTCTGCACGCACTCGGTCGGGCGATCGACGTCCTCGAACCAGGCGACCGGCGTCTGGAAGTCGCGCGGATTGGCCAGGCCGTTCGAGCCGATCGGCCCCAGGTCCGGCAGGCGGAACGGCGCGCCGTAGTTCTCGCACACATAGCCCCGGATCGGCCCGCTGCACTCGACGCGGAAACGCACGCCGCGCGGGATGACGACGATCTCGCCGGCGCGGGCGTCGATGCGGCCCATCTCGGTGACAAAGGCCTGCTCGCCCTGCTGCGGCACGATCAGCAGTTCGCCGTCGGCGCAGTAGAAGACGCGATCCGTCATCGAGCGGTTGGCGGCGTACAGGTGGATCCCCGTGCCCAGCCCGGCCTCTGCATCGCCGTTGCCGCCATAGGTCGTCAGACCCTCGACCCAGTCGGTCGGCTCCGTCGGGATCGGCAGCGGGTCCCAGCGCATCCGGTTCGGGCTCGGCGGCGCCTCATGGAACGGCCCCGACCGCACCCTGCCCTGCGAAAATGGACGATAGGCCGGATGCTGCGCCGAGGGCCGCAGGCGATACAGCCAGCTGCGGCGGTTCTCGGTGCGCGGCGCCGTGAACGCCGTCCCCGACAGCTGCTCGGCATACAGCCCCATCGGCGCCCGCTGCGGCGAGTTCCGCCCCTCCGGCAGCGCCCCCGCGACGGCCTCCGTCACGAAATGATTGCCGAAGCCGGTCAGATACTCAGGCGCGTTGGCTCGCGTCGTCATGGTGCGTGTCTCCCTTGCGGGGAGGTTTACGGCGCCCGGGCCGGGGAAACTAGAACCCCCTGGCCTGCGCCATCCGCTCCTGATGGAAGCCCGCGTCGCCCAGCAGTTCGTTCAACACGCGGACGCGCTTCATGAACAGGCCGACATCGAACTCGTCGGTCATGCCGACGCCGCCGTGCATCTGCACCGCCTCCTGCACCGCCAGTTCGGCCACCTTGCCGGCCTTGGCCTTGGCGACCGAGACGGCCAGCGCGCCGTGGTCCTTGCCCCCGTCCAGCGCCTGCAGGGCGCCGATCACCGCCGCGCGGGCGATCTCGATCTCGGTGAACAGATGGGCGGCGCGGTGCTGCAGCGACTGGAACTCGCCGATCAGCTTGCCGAACTGCTTGCGGGTGCGAAGGTATTCCAGCGTCAGCTGGAAGGCCTGATCCCCGGCCCCGTTCAGCGACGCGGCGGCGCAGGCCCGACCCAGGTTCAGCGCGCCCTCCAGCAGCGGCTCGCCGCCGTCGACCGTGCCGATCACCGCATCCGCATCGACCTCGACATCCGTCAGGAACACCCGCGCCGCATTGTGCGCGTCGACCATGACGGTACGCTCGATCTCCACGCCCGTCGTCTTCGGATCGACCAGGAACAGGGTCAGCCCGTTCTCCGTCAGCGCCGCCACGATCAGGGCGTCGGCGACATGGCCGTCCAGCACGAAGCCCTTGGCGCCGTTCAGCCTGAAGCCATTGCCCGAGCGCTCGGCCACGGTCGCGATCTTCGCCGGCGCATGCTTGGCGCCCTCGTCCACCGCCAGCGACACGATGGCCTCGCCCGCCGCGATCCGGGGCAGCCACGCCGCCTGCTGCTCGGCCGATCCACCCTTCAGCACCGTCGCCGACAGCACGCCCGACCCCATGAAGGGCGACGGCGTCAGGGTCCGGCCCAACGCCTCGGCCACGACCCCGGCCTCGACCGCGCCCAGCCCCGAGCCGCCGTGCTCCTCGGGGATGATCACGCCGGCGAAGCCCATCTCGCCGAACGCCTTCCACAGGTCGCGCGAGACGCCGTCGGCGTCGCGGCTGTCCCGCAGCTTGCGCAGGTGGGCGATGGGCGCGTTATCGTTCAGGAAGCCGTCGGCGGCGTCCTTCAGCATGGTCTGCTCTTCGGTCAGGATCAGAGGCATGGTCCGGTCTCTTTCCACCGTCATCCTCGGGCTTGACCCGAGGATCGGATGTTGAACTGGCAGTGCATCTCCAGAGACGCACAGTCGGCTGACCGTCCGGCCCTCGGGTCAAGCCCGAGGGTGACGATCACGAAAATGGCGACCTATGCGCCGGGCAGCTGCAGCAGGTGTTTGGCGATGATGTTCAGCTGGACCTCGCTGGTGCCGCCCTCGATCGAGTTGGCCTTGGTCCGCAGCCAGTCGCGCGCGGCGCCGCCGTGGTCGGAGCGGTCGCTCTCCCACTCCAGCGCATCGGCCCCGCCCGCCGCCATCAGCAGCTCGTGCCGACGCTTGTTCAGCTCCGAGCCGTAGTATTTCAGCATCGAGGCGATGGCCGGGTTCACCTGCCGCGCCTTCACCTGATCGCCGACCCGCTCCATCGACAGGCGGAAGGCGGCGGCGTCGATCTCGAGCTCGGCGATCTTCGCGCGCAGCATGGCGTCGTCCAGTCGGCCTTCCTCGTCCACGCCGATCGAGTCCGTGGCGACCTGTCCCACCGGACGGCCGCCGATGTCGCCGATGGCGCCGATCATCGTCCGCTCGTGGGCCAGCAGCGCCTTGGCCACGTCCCAGCCGCGGTTCAGCGTGCCGATCAGGTTCTCTTTCTCGACCCGCACATCGTCGAAGAAGGTCTCGCAGAACGGGCTCTTGCCGCTGATCAGGGTGATCGGTTTCGTGGTCACGCCCGGCGTGGCCATGTCGAACAGGACGAAGGAAATGCCCAGATGCTTGGGCGCTTCCGGGTCCGTCCGCACCAGACAGAAGATCCAGTCGGCCTTATCGGCATAGGAGGTCCAGATCTTCTGGCCGTTGACGATCCAGTGGTCGCCCCTGTCCTCGGCGCGCGTCTGCAGACCGGCCAGGTCAGAGCCGGCGCCCGGCTCGGAATAGCCCTGGCACCAGCGGATCTCGCCGCGCACGATCTCGGGCAGGAAGCGCTTCTTCTGCTCCTCGCTGCCGAACTGCAGCAGGGCCGGCCCCAGCATCCAGATGCCGAAGCTGGAGAGCGGGTCCTGGGCGTCGATGCGGCGCATCTCCGAGCGCAGCACCTTCGCCTCCTCGCGGCTCAGCCCGCCGCCGCCGTACTCACTGGGCCACTCCGGCGCGGTCCAGCCGCGGGCGCCCATCCGCTCCATCCAGAGCTTGTGACCCGGCGTGCGGAACTCGGCGTTGCGACCGCCCCAGACGCGGTCCTCATCGCTGGCCACCGGCCCACGGCACTCCGCCGGGCAGTTCTCTTCCAGCCACGCGCGCGTCTCCGCGCGGAAGGTCTCCAGATCGGTCATGCGTCCCTCGTCGATCCCGCCTTTGCAGCGTTTCGTCATCCCCGCGAAAGCGGGGACGCGTTTCCTCTTGGCGAGACGCTAGCAGCCCTCCGTTGCGTTTGACCACGGTGACGTCGCGGCAACGCTCGACGATGTGATTGCGTTAGCAGGGCGGAGGACCCCATGACCTATCTCACACGCGCCGTCTTCGCGGCGGCGAGCCTGCTCCTGATGTTGCTCGCCGTCGGGTTGGTCGCGCTCGGTCTTCGCGAAGCGGCGGGGGCTTTCGCGTCTTCCAGCGAGAGCTCCGCCGACGCCATCCTCGACACCCTTGGTTATGTGATCGTGGCCATCGCCGTCTTCGACGTCGCCAAATATCTCTTCGAGGACGAGGTTCGCCGTGGGTCCGAACGCCGAAGCGCTTCGGAGGCACGACGCAGCCTGACCAAATTCCTGTCGACGATCATCATCGCCCTGTTCCTCGAAGGCCTGGTGATGGTCTTCAAGACAGCAAGGGAGGACATCACGCAGATGCTGTACCCCACCGCCCTTATCGTCGCGGCGATTCTGGTGCTCGTCGGCCTCGGGGTCTTTCAGCGGCTCTCCGCGACCGTGGAGGAGAAGGTCGGGGATGACGACGACGCCGAGGAAGCCCGCGACGAAGCGCGGACGCCTACCCGTTCGAAGGCAGGAACGGCGAGAAGGTGATGACGGTGAAGCTGTCGCGGATGTTCGGGCGGGTCTGCACCGACTTCGTCACGAAGGTCCCGATGTCGAGCTCCTTCGGTAGCGAGAACTTGGCCAGCAGGTCGTACTGGCCCGATGTCGAATAGACTTCCGAGACGTATTCGACGTTGTCGACGATGTCGGCGGCCACGTCATTGGCATGCCCCAGCTCGCATTTGATGAAGACGAAGATGGCGGTCATCATGGCGGCTGTCTCTCCCGGCGTTTCGGGTGGTCTAGCGGATGACGGCGTGACTGATAAGGCGGCAGGCGAGATCGATCTCGAGGCGGAGTACAACAACCGCGCCCGCGTACTGGACCACATGGCCCCGATGGCGCGCTGGCAGGCGACCGCAGAAGCGGCGCGCACGTCCCATCCGCCCGAAGTGATCGCCTATGGTTCGGGAGAGCGCGAGGTCATGGACCTGTTCTCCGCCGGCCCCGATGCGCCGATCGCTGTCTTCCTGCACGGCGGCTACTGGCAGGCGCTGGACAAGGACTGGTTCAGCGGCATCGCCCCGGCCCTGCTGCATCACGGCGTCAGCCTCGCTGTGCCCTCCTACGACCTGGCCCCGACCGTCCGGCTCGGGACCATCCTGAAGCAGGTGCGCGCCGCCGTGGACCTGATCCGCGAACGCAACGGCGGCCGGCGCCCCGTCGTCTTCGGCCATTCCGCCGGCGGTCACATGTCGGCCTGCATGCTGTCCGAGGCCCGCGCCTCGGCCGCCGTCGCCATCAGCGGTGTGTTCGACCTGCGCCCCCTCGTCCACACCTCGCTGAACACGGCGCTCGATCTCGACGACAACGAGGCCGCCGCCCTCTCACCGATCTTCTGGCCCGTCCCCAACGGCTCGACGCCCGGCGGCACCATTCTCGACTGCATCGTCGGCGGCGACGAGAGCCCCGAGTTCCTGCGCCAGTCGCGTATGATGGCCGACCACTGGGCCAACAATGGCGTCCAGACCCGCTACGAGGCCCTGCCCGGCCTGAACCACTTCACCGTGCTGGAGCCGCTGCTGGAACCGGACAGCGCGATGGTGGGGCGGATCGTGGCGCTGGCGAAAGCCTGATACTGAAACACAATGTTCCGCTCATCCCCGCGGAGGCGGGGATCGAGTTCTTCCAACGCCGCCGTGCGTTGGGATAATCAAATAGCGAACACAGCACTGGATCCTCGCCTCCGCGGGGATGAGCGGAGTTGAAATGCGCCACGACCGCCTGACCGTTCTCAAAGCCCTCGAAGCACAGGGCGTGGCCCCCGTCTTCTATCACGCGGACCCGGAGGTCTGTCTGAACGTAATCCGCGCCTGTTCGCGTGGCGGGGCCAAGGCGATCGAGTTCACCAACCGGGGCGACTTCGCGGTCGACCTGTTCGGCGACATCGCCCGCGAGCTGCAGAAGACCGACCCGGACATCATCCTCGGCATCGGCTCGGTGGTCGATGCGGGCACGGCCAGCCTGTACCTGAACCGCGGCGCCCGCTTCGTCGTCAGCCCCTGCCTCGTCGAGGACGTGGCGAAGGTCTGCAACCGCCGCATGACCGCCTACTTCCCCGGCTGCGGCTCGGTGACCGAGATCGGTCAGGCGCACGAACTGGGCTGCGAGATCGTCAAGCTGTTCCCGGGTGCCTCGGTCGGCGGCGCGGACTTCGTCAAGGCGGTGCTGGGCCCGATGCCCTGGACCAAGATCATGCCGACCGGCGGCGTCGACCCCGAGGAGGCCTCCATCGCCAAATGGTTCGGCTCGGGCATCGTCGCGGCCGGCATGGGCTCGAAACTGATCACCGACGCCGCCGTGAAATCCGGCGATTGGGCGGGGATCGAAGCCCAGGTGCGCAAGACGGTGGACGCCATCGCCGCGTTCCGGGCGTCGAACTAGGATCACGGGTCGATGGAGTCGCTGCCCCGCTGCTCCGCCCTACCCCTCGGCAAGGCCCTGCGGCTGGCGCGTCGTGCGCGCGGCCTGAAGCAGTCGCACGTCGCCGAACTTGTCGGTGTCGGACAGCCGATCATAAGCCGTATCGAACACGGCGAGCATGCGCCGTCAGGACATCTGCGCGACCGACTGGTGGACCTTCTCTCCGCACGCCTAGATCCGGCGCAGGACAGCGGCCTTCGACGATTGATCGAGACCTCCAGCCTGCCGGTGCATCTGATCTGCGATGTCACCCACCGCCTGCTCGCCACCTCGCCCGCCCGCGAGCGCGAGTGGGGACGCAGCGCCGCAGAGGCCTGCGGCATATCGCTGTGGCGCTACGCGACCGAAGACATCCGCGACGCCGAGGCCCGTCTTCCATCTCTCGGCTGGGGCGACCGACGCGGATCGCACGCCCTTGCTCTAACCACCAGCGCCAACGGCTCGACCGAGCTCAGCATTGCGGCCGGCCCCATGCTCTGGGAACGGATCGTCCTGTCCGACGGGTCCGCCGCGCGGCTCGTAACCCGCCCTATCTGAAACAAGACATATCTTATGCGTGGCGCGCTCGCCTCATCGCGCCCAGTGCCGGGCCATGCCCGCCTCTCCCCTGCACGCACCCGACCGCTGGCTCGCCGCCCTCGATCCGGACCTCGCCCGCCGGTTCCGCTTCCTCCTGGAGGCCGACCGGCTGAAATCCGTTCTGCGGGGCAGCCGGATCGCCGATGGATCCCGCAGGGAGAACACCGCCGAACACAGCTGGCACATCGCCCTGTTCGCCCTGCTGCTCGCAGCATACGCCGCGCGGCCGGTCGATCCGCTGCGGGTGGTTTCCATGCTGCTGATCCACGATCTGGTCGAGATCGACTGCGGCGACACCCCGCTGTTCGACACCGGAGGTGCAGCGACGCAGGATGCGCGAGAGGCCAAGGCCGCCGACCGTCTCTACGGCCTGCTTCCGGAGTCTGACGCCTCGCGATGGAGGGCATTGTGGGACGAGTTCGAGCAGGCTGAGACCGACGACGCCCGCTTCGCCAAGGCCATTGACCGCCTCCAGCCCATTCTCCTGAACCATGCCGTCGGGGGCGGCACATGGACGGACTACGGCGTCGACGAGGCTCTCGAACGGGCTCTGACCTCGCGCATCGGCGACGGCTCGCCGACCCTGTGGGCGGCGGCCGAGGCCATCATCCGCGACGCCGTCGTCCGGGGTTGGCTGAAGCCGTCTTTCTGACCCCCTCCACCGCCGGTTTCGCTGA
>NZ_BAAAGA010000001.1:343968-411241 GCF_039523815.1 Brevundimonas kwangchunensis
CACCTTCGGTGGAGAGGTGAGGGTTCGCGTTCACCTCTCCACGCAGTGGGGAGGTGGCTCGACGGCGTCAGCCGGCGAGACGGAGGGGTCACCCCCTCACAGCCCCAACGTCGGACTATCCAGATCCAGCTCCGCCGCCGGGATCACCACCACGTCCGGATGGGCTGCACGCAGGGCGTCGATGAACATCGAGGCCTCGCCGACCACGACCACATAGGCCTGCTCCGAACTCACCGCCTGCGCCGCCGCGCGGACGGTGTCCGGCGTATTGGCGCTGATGCTGGCGGGATAGGTCTCGATGACGCTGAGCGGCAGGCCGTAGGTCACCGCACTGGCCAGAGTGCCGCCCAGACCGCCCGTGGTCTCCAGCCCGCGGGAGAAGCCGCCATTGATGAAGGCCTCGCGGTCGGTGACGGCCTGATCGGTCACGGCCTCGGTGCGCAGGCGGTCGAACTCGTGCAGCACCAGCCCGACGACCTCGGCCGCGCTCTCGTTCTTGGTCTGGGTCGAGGCCGCCAGCAGGCCGCCGTCGCGGCGCGCGCCCAGCGTCGAATAGGCGCCGTAGCTCAGGCCGCGCTTGGCGCGGATTTCCTGGAACAGATGGCCGTTCTGCCCCTGCCCCATGATGCTGTTGACCACCGACAGCGGATAGAAGCTGTCATCGGCGCGGCGCGGACCGCGCACCGCGGCGCTGACCGCCGCCTGACCGGCGCCCGGCAGGTCCACGACGACGATGCGCGGCGCCGGCACGGCTCCGGCACGGTCGCCCAGCGTCGGGATGGCGCCCGACGGCTTCGTCCAGCCGCCCAGCGTCCGCTCGGCGAAGGCGAAGGCCTCCTCCGGCTCCATGCCGCCGGTGATGATCATCGTGGCGTTGTCCGGACGCCACCAGCGCTGATGGAAGCCGACGATCTCGTCGCGGGTGATGGCGCCGATCGAGGCCGGGGTGCCTGACGACGGCGCGCCATAGGCCGCCTCGCCGAAGGCCAGACGGTTCAGCACCAGACTGGCCAGCGGGCCCGGCTGACGCAGGTTCACGCGCAGGGCGTTGGCGCGACGGGTCCGCGAGCGCTCGACCTCCTCGGCCGCGAAGGTCGGGTTGCGCACCACATCGGCGAACACCGCGCCCGCCTGATCCGCCGAGGCGATCGGCGTCGACAGGGACAGGCCCGTGACGTCCGCATCCGCCCCGCCGCCGATGTTGGCGCCCAGCGCCTCCATCGTGCTGGCGATCTGCGGCGCGGTGCGTCCGCCGGCGCCGGCCGTGGCCAGGTCGGCGGTCATCGAGGCGACGCCCGGACGATCGGTCGGGTCAGCCGCCGCGCCGCCCCCGATGATCAGTTGGGCGTTCATGATCGGCAGGTCGGTGGACTTCGCCACGATCACGCGCATGCCGTTCGACAGGGTGCGTTCGACCACCGTCGGGGCGACCGCGGCGCGGGCCGCGCCCGGCGCGGGCGGGGCCATCCGCTGGCCCTCGGGCAGCAGTTCGTTCGGCGGCAGGATGGCCGGCGGCACGCTGACGAAGGTAGGGGTCGGCGCCGGATTCTTCCAGCTGTCCTCCGGCACGCCCTCCGGATGCTGGCTCTCGTCCTGGTAGCGGATGGAGACGCGGGCCTGCTCGTTCAGATACTGCCGCGCCACGCGCTGCACATCGGCGGCGGTCACGGCCTGGATGGCCGTCAGATGCGTATCCGGCGCGCGCGGATCGTTCTCCGAGACCAGCGCCTGACCCAGGATGAAGGCGCGGCCCGAGGCCGTCTCGCGCTGACGCAGCTCCGAGGCCACGATCTCCATCTTGGCCTCGGCCAGCTCGGCGGCGGTGACCGGCTCGTCGCGGATGCGGTCCAGCTCGGCGTTCAGCGCGGCCTCGGCATCGGGGATGGCCTTGCCCTGGGCGACCGTGACGCTGACGGTGATCGAGCCGTCCTCCTCCATAGAGCCCGAGCTCAGGAAGGCGCCGGAGGCCAGCTGGCTGCGATAGACGAGCGACTGATAGAGGCGCGAGCTCTCGCCCCGCGACATGATGCCCGACAGCACGTCCAGCGCCGCCGCATCGGCATGGTTCGCCGCCACACCCGGATAGATGGCCGCAATCGCCGGCAGCGGCACGTTCGGGGCGTAGGACTCAACGAGGCGCGGCCGGGTGCGCGGCGTCGGAACCGGACGCTCGAACACCGGCACCGGGCGATCCGGATTGCGGATGTCGCCGAAGTACTGATCCACCAGCCGGTCCAGCTCGGCCTGATCGAAATTGCCCGAGACGATCATCGTCGCCGTGGCCGGCCGATAGTAGGCCTCGTGGAAGGCGCGGGCGTCGTCGATGGTCGCCGAGTCCAGCTCCTCGATCGAGCCGATCACGCTGCGGCGATAGATGCTCTCGTCGAAGCTGTTGTCGCCGATGACGAAGCGCTGCAGCCGGCCGTAGGGCGGTGCATAGACCCGCTGGCGCAGTTCCTCCTTCACGATCGACCGCTCGGCGTCGAACACCGCCTGATCGACCACCGGCCGCGCCATCCGCTCGGCGTGGGTCCAGAGCATGGTCTCCAGATACTGCGGCGGCACGGTCTCGTAGTAGTTGGTGAAATCCTGCCCGGTGGACGCGTTGCGGCTGCCGCCCGCGTTCTCGACCAGGGTCGAGATCTGGCCGTAGGGCAGGTTCACCGTCTTGCGGCTCAGGATGTGTTCGAACAGGTGGGCGAAGCCTGACCGGCCTTCCGGATCGTCCTTGCCGCCCACGTCATACCAGAGGGTCACCGTCACCGTGCCGGCCGAGGGGTCTGGCATGGAGTAGACGTCCAGCCCGTTGGACAGCTCCCGGTGCGCGAACTGCAGCGGCGGCACAGAGATCGCGGCCGGCTCCTGCGCGGCCGCGGCGAAGGCCGGCGCGGCCAGGGCGATCAGCGAAGCGCCCAGAAGGGCCAGGGTGCGGGTCATATCGGTTTTCCCCCTTGGGACTGAGGGGCCGGACCCTGACAGCGCACCCGCCGGCCGCCTAGTTACAGGACGGTAATATACACCGCCGGACAGGACGATATTCCAGCCTCCATGGGTCGTCCGGACTGCGACAAAGCCAACGTCACGCTTAAGTCGACTTCCGACAGACGAACGGCCACGGTTCGCCGTATGCGCCGGATATGACCGCCTTTTCGCCTGGCAACAGACTGATCGACGCGCTGGAGTCCGATGACCGCGAGGCCCTGCTGGCACAGACCGTCGTGACCGAATTCGACGCCGGCCATGTCTTCCACGAGCCCGGCGATTCGATCGACCACGTCCATTTCATTGAGCAGGGAATCGTCTCCGCCGTCGCCGTGCTTCAGGACGGCCGCACGGTCGAGACCGTCATGGTCGGCTGCGAGGGCGTCGCCGGGGCTCTGGCCGCCAGCGTTCCGCAGTCCGCCCACACCCGCAACGTCGCCCAGGTCGCCGGCGTCGCCCGCCGCATCGAGGCGTCGCGTCTGCGCGTTCTGGTCGGCGACCGCCCCGGCCTGCGCGCCGTCCTCGCCAGCTATCTCGCCAGCCTTCAGGCCGAGCTGGAGCAGTCCTCCGCCTGCAACGCCCTGCATCGCGCCGATCAGCGCTTCGCCAAATGGCTGCTGCGCTGCCATGACCGGGTGAAGGGCGCCTCCTTCAACCTGACGCAGGAGTATCTGGCCACCATGCTGGGCTCCCAGCGCACCACGGTGAACGAGGCGGCGCAGGCCCTGCAGAAATCCGGGGCCATCTCCTATTCCCGCGGCCGGATCACCGTCCTGGACCGCGCCGCGCTCGAGCGGGTAGCCTGCGAATGCTACCGCGCCGCCGACACCTTCCGCTGGTCGCCGAAGCGCTGATCCGCGCGGAACCCTACCGCTTCGCTTCCGTTCCCGCCTCGTCCTGAACACGAGCGAGGAGCGAACCCATGGCGGACACCGGCAACGCCCTTCTTGATCGGATGCCCGAGGCGGATCGCGACCTGATCCTCGACGGCGCCACGCGCGTGCCTTTGATCCTCGGCGACGACCTCGTAACGCCCGGCGACCGGATCCTGCACGCCCACTTCCCGGTGTCTGGCATCATCTCGACGGTCAACGAGATGGCCGATGGCCGCTCCGTCGAGGCCTTCATGGTCGGCCGCGAGGGCGTCGCGGGCATCGAAGCCACGGTCATCCCGATGACTTCCGCCTCGCGCCAGACCATCCAGATCACCGGCGAGGCTCTCAAGGTCGACACGGCCCGCATCCGCATGCTGGTCGACGAGCACCCGTCGATCCGCCGCACGCTGGCCCTCTATCACGCCGAGATCCAGCGCGAGCTGGAGCAGACCTCCGCCTGTCACGCCCTGCATCCGGCCCATCGCCGCCTCGCCAAATGGCTGCTGCGCTGCCACGACCGGGCGGACGGCGACGTGATGCAGCTGACGCAGGAGTACATGGCCGCCATGCTCGGCTCGCAGCGCACCACGGTGAATGAGGCCGCCCAGTTGCTGCAGGCCGAAGGCGCCGTGCGTTACGCCCGGGGCCAGGTCCGGGTGCTGGATCGCAAGGCGCTCGAGCGCGCCTCCTGCGAGTGCTATCGCAAGATCATCGTGCACACGGCCGCGGCGGCCTAGCCTTCGAGAATCGCGTCCACCTCGTCGCGGGTCGGCATGGCCGGCTGAGCGCCCGCCCGCGTCGCGGCGATGGCTCCGGCGGCGCAGGCGAAGGTCAGCGCCTCCTGCGGCTCCATGCCTTCCAGCAGGGCCACGGTGATCGCGCCGACGAAACAGTCGCCCGCGCCGGTGGCGTCGATCGCCGTCACCTTCGGCGGCGTCGCCCAGGCCATCTCGACCCCGCGCTGGTACATGGTCGCCCCGGCCGACCCCTTCGTCACCACCACGCGCCCGCCGCCGTGGTGGATCAGGTCGCCGTAGAAGGCGGCCTCGGTCTCGTTGACCACGATCAGGTCGGCCCGGCGCAGCAGTTGATCCGACACCGGCTGGGCCGGCGCCAGGTTCACGCAGACGAAGTCCGTCGCCCGCCCCACGGCCGCCTCGACCGTCTCTATGGGCAGTTCCAGCTGCAGCACCAGTGGCCCCTCGATGCGGGCCGGCAGCTGCTCGGGGAAGACCTGATGGTTGGCCCCGGCCGCCACCACGATCTGGTTCTCGCCGGACGGATCGACGGCGATCAGGGCCACGCCCGTCGCCGCATCGGCGTCGCCGATCACCCCGCCCACATCGACGTCGTCGGCCAGCAGCAGGGCCATCGCCTCCTCGGCCATGGCATCGCGCCCGACACGACCAATCATGCAGACCTCGGCGCCCAGCCGCTGGGCCGCCAGCGCCATGTTCGCGCCCTTGCCGCCCGGATGCCGCGCCAGCGTCGCCCCGGTCACGGTCTCCCCGTCGTCCGGCAGCTTCGGCGCCGACGCCACGAAGTCCAGATTGATCGATCCGACGACCGTGATCCTCATGCGCACTTCTCCCCGATCAGCCCGAATACCCCGTCCGCATCTGCCTTCGTCGCCCAGCGGTGCCGCAGCGGCTCCCCGGCCACCGCCTCGCGGAACTCCACCGCCGTATGCCCGCGCGTCAGCTCGCTGTCGGTCTCCACCCGGATCAGGCAGGGCGCCAGTTCGAACAGCTCCGGTTTCAGCAGCCATGCCACCGGACAGGGGTCATGCAGGGGCGAGGCGTCCCAGCCGACGATGGTCCGCTCGACCCGCTGCGAGAACCGCAGCATGGCCGTCGCCGCATCGCTCTTCGCCGTACCCAGCGCCTCGATGGCCGCGATCCGCTCTTCGGTCGCCCGCACCTGATGCGTCGCGTCCAGACCGAACATCACGACCTCGCATCCGGTCGCCAGCACCTCGGCCGCGGCCTCGGGATCGGCCCAGATATTGAACTCGGCCGAGGCGGTGATATTGCCGCCCTCGCTGCGCGCCCCGCCCATGACGGCGACGGCGCCCAGCCGCTGCGCCAGCGCAGGTTCCTTGCGCAGCGCCAGCGCCAGATTGGTCATCGGTCCCAGCACGGCCAAGGCGACCGACTTCGCCGGCCGGCTCATGACCAGATCCACGATGGCGTCTGCCGCATGCCCGTCCGCGCATGGAAGATCCGGCTCGAACGGCTCCAGATCGCCCGTCCCCTCCGGTCCGTGGAAATCCGTCGCCGTGCCCAACACCCGTTTCAACGGCCGCTCGGCGCCCATGAAGACCGGCACATCCCCGCGCCCCGCGATCTGGCGCAGCATCCGCGCATTCCGCGCGGTCTTCTCCACCGGCACATTCCCGCCCACGGTCGTCACCGCCAGCAGCTCCATTTCACGGGCCCCGAAGGCCAGCATCAACGCCACGGCGTCATCCACGCCCGGGTCGCAATCGATGATGAGAGATCGTCTGTTCACCAGCCGGGTGTGAAGCGGGTCGCGCTGGAGGGCAAGGGAGGACAGCGTCTGCCTTCAGCCGCCGGCCGCACTTCGGCTGCTGCCAAGGCGCGGAGTGTGGGGCGAGGTATCCCCGGTCGGTTTATCGACCACAGACGGAAGTCTCCTGCCGACCCATTGCGGACGTTGCTAGGCGTTGCGAATGCGAGCGTTCTCGAAACACACGCCACAGATCAACGTGACCTTCGCGAAGGCCTCTGATTCATCGTTCCAACCGTCATGCTGGGCTCGAGACGCTTCACAATCGTTACACCAGGCCGCGAGTTCATCTGAGGCGTCCGGCTCCTGCTCGCCTGAAGGCTCGATAAAGCCAAGGCCCGATCCACGCACAAGGTGCTGGCAGACAAATGCAGGTAAGCAATCGCCATGGGTAGGGCAGGATACAAGGCCTATTGAGCGGTCCGATGGAGTCCCATGCCCCTGTCCGCTTTCCACCCGTTGCGGAAGTTGGAGCGCGCCTTAGACTTCAGGCATGACCGACTTTGATCCCGATAGCCCGAACGACGCTTGGCAGTTGAGGTTGTCGGACGTCGTGTGGCGTTTCGGACTGGACCTAAAGGCCCTTCATCAAACCAACCCCTGGCTCGATCAGCCCCTCCTGCCCCAAGCGATCAACAGCCTGATGACCGAGCTTTGGGACGCTGGATTCAGTCAGACTGAAATCCGGGACGCCTTCGCCTTCGCAATCGCTGATATGCCCCGCTACGCCGCTGGCGAAGAACGGCGACCGTAGGTCTGTTTTCCACCCTTAGGGGAACTTCTCTTCCCGACCCATTGCGGACATTAGCGGTTGGGCCAATCGAACCAGCCATTCGGTCCGATATCGTCGTCCACGCCCTCCGGCAGTCCGAACGCCTCGGCCAAAAGTATCGACCGCAGTTGGCCTTGAGGCCCGAGCGACCACGAGAAATGCCAACCGCCCCAACGCCTGCTGTGGTGTCTCACGTCATACCCGGTGGAGGGGCCGTCAGGTCTGGAATCGCCGCGTCCGTTGATAAGGCGGACCTCCCCGTCCAAGAAGCGCGGAGCAGCCCAGAAACACGGATCATCCAGAACCGAGTTGATTCGCCGTTCGCCCTGTGGAGTAAGGCGAACTTGTCGCCAGTCAGTCCACTGAAGGGACTGCGGGGAGCTGGCCGGGGTTGATCGTGCGTAGATTTCCCACCCCGCAGCAGATCGACGTCCAACGATCTCACGTATGGTCGGATCGGTGGTCAGGCCGCCGGGAGAGGTTATGAAGTGGATAGTGGAGGTGGGGTCGTCGATGCCCCACGAGACATCGCTTTCCGTGGCCGCCCAGTTTTTCCAGACACCTTCCAGCAGCGCATCGTTAGGGTCATCATTAAGATGCGTGGGAAGTTCAGAGTAGTCGATGTTTTGCCAAGCGGGGCATTGAGCAGGCGTCACAGCAGTCTTCGCCGAGTTACAACCCGAGGCTACGGTCAGTCCGACCGCCAACAGGAATATCACCCTCTTCAATGTCTGTGCTCCCCAATCCCGCCGGAGCGCGACGGCTTTAGCTTATCGCCGATCGATGTCCGCTTTCCACCCATTGCGGCCTCCCCCAGCGACCGCTTCACCCACACGCCTCAACACACGCCCGCGCCAGAACTTCCGCCGAGTCCGTCAGCGGAACCGGGCTCTCTTCGGCGCGCAGCAGCAGCGGCACCTCGGTGCAGCCGCCGATGATGACCTCGGCGCCGGCCTCCGCCAGCGCGCCTGCCAGCCGCCGCATCTCCGCCCTCGGTCCGTCCGTCAGGTCGCCGGCCTTGAAGGCGAACACGGCCGCCATGAAGGCCTTCCGATCACCCTCGTCGAGCCGGACCATCTCCAGCCCCGCGGACGTCAGCGCCTCGTCGTACAGCGCCTCCCCGCCCGGCGTGGCCAGCACCCCGATCCGATGGTCGCCGCCGGCGGCGACCGCCTCCACTGTCGCAGCGATCATGTCGATGAAGGGCAGGCCCGCCGCGCGGATCGCGTCCGCATGGGCGTGGGCGGTGTTGCACGGCATGGCCAGCACCTCGGCTCCGGCGTTGCGCAGCCGCACCGCCATCTCGCCCAGCGTCCGGCCCGCCGCCTCGCCCCGGGTATGGCGGTTCGGCACATGCGGGTTCAGGTCGACCAGCATGCGGATGTGATCCTCGTCCCCCTTCGCCGGCGTCAGCGCCTGCACCTGCGCCATGAAGGCCGTCGTCGCGACCGGCCCCATGCCGCCGAGGATGCCCAGAATCTTGCCCACGCCTCAGCCCTTCTGGCTGGCGGTGAAAACAGCCAACTGGTCGGCGAAGGCCCGCGTCCACGCCGGCCGCACCTCGGCCCGCGCGATGTAGGCGGTCAGGTTGGCATAGTCGTTCAGCATCCCCGAACTGCCCAGACGGCGCAGCACCGTCACCATCATCAGGTCCCCGGCGCTGAACTCCCCGTCCAGCCAGTCGGCGTCGCCCAGCCGGGCCGACAGGTCGTCCAGCCGCACGCGGATGCGCTGCTCCAGCATCGGCAGGCGCTCGGCGTGATACGGCTTGTCCGCTTCGGTCAGCACCGCGCCCTCGCGCTCGACGATCGGCGCCTGCACCGTCGTCTGGGCGGCGAACATCCAGTTGATGGCCCGCGCCCGCGCGGCCGGATCGGCCGGCAGCAGGCCCGGCGCGCTCTCGGCGATGTGCAGCACGATCGCGCCGGACTCGAACAGGGCCAGCCCGTCCTCCTCCAGCGTCGGGATCTGGCCGAACGGATGGATCGCCTTGTGCGCCGGTTCTTTCATCTGCGCGAACGAGACCAGCCGCACGTCATAGGCCCGGCCGACCTCCTCCAGCGCCCAGCGCACCTGCATGTCGCGCGCCAGCCCGCGGCCCTTGTCGGGCGACGCCTCGAAGGCGGTGATGACCGGCTTCATCCTAAAGCGCCCCGTCCAGTTCGCCCTGATAGCCGAACAGCCCCTGCGCCCCGCCGGTGTGGAGGAAGACCACCGTCTCGCCCTCGAACCGACCGGCTTTCGCCAGGGCGATCAGCCCCTTCATCGCCTTGCCGGAATAGACCGGGTCCAGGACGATGCCGTCGGTCCGCGCCGCCAGCTTGAGCGCCTCGATCACCGCCGCGTCGATGAAGCCATAGCCCTCGCCGACATAGTCGCAGTCGGCGACCACCATCTCCGCCGTCACCGTGTCCGGTCGGCCCAGCAGGGCGGCGGTCTCGCGCGCCAGCTTCAGCACATTCTCCTCCTGCTTCGGTTTCGGCGCCCGCACGCCGATGCCCAGCACCGGAATGTCCGTTCCCATCACCGCCAGTCCGGCGACCAGACCCGCATGGGTCCCCGCGCTGCCCGTCGCGGTGACGATGCGGTCGATCTTCAGGTCCAGTTCGTCGGCCTGCACCACGATCTCGCGCGCGCAATCGACATAGCCCAGCGCCCCTACCGGGTTGGAGCCGCCGCCGGGGATTACATAGGGCCTGTCGCCGCGCGCCCGCACCTCGGCCGCCGTCTTCTCCAGCTCGGCCGGCATGTCGGTCCCGCCCGGCACGGTGCGGATTCCCGCGCCGAACAGCCGGTCCAGCAGCACATTGCCGTTGCGGGTGTAGTCGATCGCCTTCGACCCGGTCCGCTCCTCGAGGATCACCTCGCAGGCCAGACCGTGCGCAGCGGCCGCCGCGGCCGTCTGGCGCACATGGTTCGACTGCACCGCGCCCTGGGTCACCAGGGTGTCGGCGCCCTGCTCGAACGCCTCGCCCAGCAGGAACTCCAGCTTGCGGGTCTTGTTGCCCCCGCCGGCCAGCCCCGTGCAGTCGTCCCGCTTGATCCAGAGCTCCACGCCCAGCGCCTCGCTCAGGCGCGGCAGCGGCTCCAGCGGCGTCGGCAGATGGGCCAGTCGGACGCGGGGAAAGCGGGCGAGGTGCATGCGAAACACTCCGTTGATACGCGCGTCCGCCTTAGCACCCGAGCCGCCGCGAGAATATCTCCGGCAATGTCGGGAACCGAACCCGGCGATCCCGGTTATCGCATCGGACCTTGCGGCGATGCGCGCTCGACAAAGTCCTTCAAGCGGCCCCGGTCTCTTCCACGCCCCCCGACGAAGACCGGGGCCGTACCTTGTCTCAAGCACCGTAATCGATCAGGCGCTTGCCCGACTCAGGTGACAGGTCCGATCCTGTCCCCATGGCCGAATCGACCCAGCCCGCCCGACTGCGCGACCGCGCCTCGACCGAGCGCCTCATCGTCGAGGCCGGCGAGCGCATCCTGCTGCGCGACGGCTTCCCCGGCTTGAACGTCCAGACGCTCGCCGCCGAGGCCGGCTGCGACCGCAAGCTGGTCTATCGCTATTTCGAGGGCGCCGACGGCGTGGTCGACAGGATCGCCGCGCGCGCCCACGCCGGTCTCGTCCGCACCCTGGACGCCGCGCCCGCCGAAGAGGCCGCCTCGTTGCGCGCCTTCGCCCGCCTCAGCCTCGCCGCCTGGATCGCCGCCCTGCGCGCCAGCCCGCTGACCCTGCGCCTGATGGCCTGGGCGCTGGTGGAGTCCTCGCCCCTGCTGAACCGCATCGAGGACCAGCGCGCCGCCGTGCTGCAGGCCTGGATGCGCGAGCGTCGCCCCCGCCTGCGCGTCCCGCCCGAGGGCGATCCCGTCGCCCTGAACGCCGTGCTTCTGGCCGCCGTCCAGCATCTGGCCCTGTCGGCCGGCTCCCGCCCCGGCGTCGGCGGCGTGGCTCTGGACGACGCCGGCTGGGCCCGCATCGAGGCCGCGTTGGACCAGTTGCTGGTCGCCTTCCCGGACTAGAAGGTCAGCCGCATGTCGTGCCGGTCGCTGCCGGGCGCATAGCCGTCCTTCACCACGCCCTCGATGACGAAGCCGAACCGCTCGTAGAAGCCGGTCGTATGCTGTCCGGTGTCCAGCCGCACGCTGGTCACGCCCGGCTCGGCCCGCGCCGCCGCCAGCCGTGCCTCGGTCAGCATCCGCCCCAGCCCCTGCCCGTGCAGCCCCTGCTCGACCATGCCCCAGCACAGCGACACCGTTCGCCCGTCCGGCTCCACCGCATGGCCGCCGCAGGCGACGATCCGTCCATCCCGCTCGATCACCTGATAGGGCCAGCGCATCTCGTCCAGAAACGCCGCATAGCCGTCCCGCTCCGCCCCGTCGAAGAAGCGCGGAACATTGCTGTCGAACAGGGCCAGACAGGCGTCGCGGTCGGCGGTCTGATAGGGGCGGGCGATATCCATACCCAATCATCGACTTGACCCCCGCGACCGGCAAGCGCAGTTTCCGCGCGTTCTCCGGGGGGTCGCAATCGAGCGGCTGAGATTGGCGTAGCCGCCTGACCCGTCGAACCTGATCCGGGTCATGCCGGCGAAGGGATGAGTAACGCGCGGTCCGGACGCCACAGGACCCACGCCCGACGTCGGCGGACCTCAAACGTCTTGAGGCCGCCATGAACATCATCGTCACCCCGCCCGTCACGCCGGAAGAGCTCGACCTGGCTCAAGCAGCGAGCGCCCGCGGCGCGAGCGATAGCCACGAACCAAATGTGGAGCTCCCGCTCGCCGACGCCCGCAGGGCTGTCGCCGCAGAGCACGGCCGCATCCCCACCGGCCCGCGCGCCGGCGGCGTGAAGGTCTATGTCGCAGGCGAGCTCTACCCCGAGATCCGCGTCCCCTTCCGCGAGGTCGCCGTCCACCCCTCGGCCAACGAGCCGCCGGTGACCATGTACGACAGCTCCGGCCCCTATACCGACCCGTCGGTGACCATCGACATCAAGCGCGGCCTGCCGAAGGTGAAGTCCAGCTGGCAGCTGGATCGCGGCGACATCGCCCCGGTCGCCGATCCCCGCGAGGTCAAGCCCGAGGACAACGGCCACGCCAGCGGCAAGCACCTGGCCCCGCGCTTCGACGTCTCCAACCATCAGGTCTTCAAGGGCGTCCCCGGCCGCCCCGTCACCCAATACGAATACGCCCGCGCGGGGATCATCACCCCAGAGATGGAATACGTCGCCATCCGCGAGAACCTGCGCCGCGAGCAGTCGGCCCCCTGCGTCCGAGACGGCGAGGACTTCGGCGCCTCCATCCCCGACTTCGTCACGCCCGAGTTCGTGCGTCAGGAGATCGCCCGCGGCCGGGCCATCATCCCGCACAACATCAACCACCCCGAGGTCGAGCCGATGATCATCGGCCGCAACTTCCTGGTGAAGATCAACGCCAACATCGGCAACTCGGCGGTCCTCAGCTCGGTGGACGACGAGGTCGACAAGCTGGTCTGGGCCACCCGCTGGGGCGCCGACAACGTCATGGACCTGTCGACCGGCCGCAACATCCACAACATCCGCGACTGGATCATCCGCAACAGCTCGGTCCCCATCGGCACCGTGCCCATCTATCAGGCGCTGGAGAAGGTCGGCGGCGTGGCCGAGGACCTGACCTGGGAGGTCTATCGCGACACCCTGATCGAGCAGTGCGAGCAGGGCGTCGACTACTTCACCATCCACGCCGGCGTGCGCCTGCCCTTCGTGCCCCTGACCGCCAACCGCGTCACGGGCATCGTCAGCCGCGGCGGCTCGATCATGGCCAAGTGGTGTCTGGCGCACCACAAGGAGAGCTTCCTCTACGAGCATTTCGCCGACATCTGCGAGATCATGCGCGCCTACGACGTGTCGTTCTCTCTCGGCGACGGCCTGCGTCCCGGCTCCATCGCCGACGCCAATGACGAGGCCCAGTTCGCCGAGCTGCGCACCCTGGGCGAGCTGACGAAGATCGCCTGGGACCACGGCTGTCAGGTCATGATCGAGGGCCCCGGCCACGTGCCGATGCACAAGATCAAGGCCAACATGGATGAGCAGCTCAAGCACTGCCACGAGGCGCCCTTCTACACCCTCGGGCCGCTGACCACCGACATCGCCCCGGGCTACGATCACATCACCAGCGCCATCGGCGCGGCCATGATCGGCTGGTTCGGCACCGCCATGCTCTGCTACGTCACGCCCAAGGAGCACCTGGGCCTGCCGGATCGTCAGGACGTCAAGGACGGCGTCATCACCTACAAGATCGCCGCCCACGCCGCCGACCTGGCCAAGGGCCACCCGGCCGCCCGCGCCCACGACGACGCCCTGTCACGCGCCCGCTTCGAGTTCCGTTGGGAAGACCAGTTCAACCTCGGCCTCGACCCCGAAACGGCCCGCAAATACCACGACGAGACCCTGCCCAAGGAAGCCCACAAGACCGCCCACTTCTGCAGCATGTGCGGCCCGAAATTCTGCTCGATGAAGATCAGCCAGGACATCCGGAGAGATGCGCAGGCGCAGAACGACGCGGGCGGCAGCCTGGCCGAGGCGGAGGCCGGGATGGCGGAGATGAGCGCGAAGTTCAGGGCCGGGGGCGGTGTGGTGGAGGTGAAGGTGTGAGGATACCGGAAACGGATAGAGAATCGCAGAGGCTTGAGCGACTCGATTCCAGAGGCCATCTTTCGCTTTGGCGAACTGCGAGGTGAGACATTGGCAAGACAGGTTCCTAGTGTCGAAGCGCAGAAAGCCGCTTTTGCGGAGGCGAAGCGCCGCATCCGACTCGCTGTCGAAATTGAAGAAAATTCTCTAAGCTTCAGTGACCTCACTGCGCTTACAGAAATCCCTTCTTCAATAACCCAGATTCAGGGACTGGCTTCGTTAAGTTTCGACGATACCTCCATATCTGATATTACCCCTCTGGCCGGACTGGAGAAGCTGTTCTCATTAGATTTAGACGACACGTTCGTACTAGATCTTTCACCGCTAGCAAATCTTGAGCATTTGTGGTCGCTGTACATATCAAACACATTGATATCAGACCTATCGCCGGTATCGAACTGTAAGAATCTACTCACTATACGCGCCAACGGAGCGCCCATAGATGATTTGTCCCCATTGACCAATCTACCCTCGCTGAGAACACTTTCAGTGAGCGGAACAAAGGTTAAGTATCTTGAACCGTTATCCCCACTAGTCAGCCTTACATCCCTCAATGTATCCAATACAGACGTCAGAGAACTTGCGCCGCTGGCAGCTCTACAGAGATTGAGCGACCTCGATATCAGCTCAACGGGCGTGTCTGACCTAACTGTGCTGAGAGGATTACACCGCCTTTTCAACCCACTTGGCAAAAGCGGCCTAACCTTCAAGAATTGTGCATTCCTTTCTGAACAACTCCAAGATCTTTCCAAAGAACGTAATCCTCGACGAACGATTGAAGCCGGCAAAATTATTGGCGCTGGCGACGGCTTGGCCCAAGCAGCTCGGGAAGATGATAGGGAAGAGGTTGCCCTCGGACAGAGACCTGCGCCTTACAGTTTTACTTGGCATGATGAGCGAATAGAAGCTCTCCCTCATATGCAAGCACCGTTCAGCGAGAAAACCGCTGACGAGATAATAGAAATACTCAAAGAAAAACTCGAATATGCGTTAAGTCAGTTGCAAGGCAACCGCGCAGACCCGCTTCTGCACAGCGCCCTTAGCAATTCTCTGCGCGAGATATCTGGAGGATCCTCAGCCGTTAGAGATGGCGTGTTACTGATGCGCCTCCGAACGTTGCAAGCGCTTTCAACCGCCTATTTTTCTGGCGAGAATGAGAGTGAAACTGGTGTCAGGGCGGCAGTGATAGACGCCGCATTGAGCTTGGAAGATTTGCTTGCCGTTTACCCTGGTGCACGAACCATTGACGCCAATAGACAGGCGCTTGAGTTCCAGTCATCTCAAACAGACATGCGCGATTTCAGCGCAGCTACGCAGGAAATTATCCGCGTTGCGGAGTCTTCCGATGTCGTCGCCCCTTCGGCGATAAAGGCGCTGCTAGATGGGCAGTACGAAATCGGAGTTTTAAGCGAACTCGTCGATACCTCTTCTAGCGAGGTCACGCGAGCGGCTGCAATCGAACGCCGTGCGACGCTTGCGAGCCTCCAGCTTCTGGGCATCCGGAACTTCCTAGTTACCCCTCTGAAACGAACAATGGAGGAACTGGGTCCAGTCGCAGGGGACAGTTGGAAACAATTCAAAGCAGCGATTCCAGAGGCGGTCGGCGACGCCACGAAGTCGGTAGTGTCCGGCGCAATCAAGGCGGGTGCGGCGGGGCTTGTCGCCATGCTAGCCGGCCCTATTGCTGGGATGGCGATGCTGGCAGCCAGCTTTGCCCCGCTGGCAAAGGCCGCAAACAAAGTCGCCGAAGGGATGGAGATTGACGATGATCAAGCGGGTGCTGACAGCTAGGTCGCGTTGCGCAACATCATCGCCCAACCGCTGCGATCCCTGCCGCCTCCGGGCTGAAAGGGTCGTCTGATCACCGCCGACGACGACGGCCTGTCGAAACCGGCCAGCGGCAAGGCGGCGTAAGCCACCATCATCCCGCCACATCCCGTGCGCTCCATCCCCGCATGCGCGCCCCGTCCTCCTCGCCGCCCTGATCGTGCCCGTCCTGGCCGCCGGGGCGGCGTGGGCCTGCAGTTGCGTGCGGCACGACAGCGCGGCGCAGCAGCTGGCCGAGGCGGACGTCATGTTCGTCGGCCGGATGACGTCCTTCTCCAACCACGCCATGGGCGACGACTGGCCGCACGCCATGCACATGGCCCGGTTCGAGGTCAGCCGGACGATCAAGGGCGAGGCCCTGGCCGAGCTCGCCGTCATGCACGCCACCGACGCCCCGATGTGCGGCGTCCGGTTCGAGATGGGCCGCGAGACCGTCATCCTCGCTCGCGTCCAGGACGGCGTCCTGACCACCTCCGCCTGCAGCGCGCCGCAGTTCCCGCTGGCGGATTACGAGCGGGCGGCGCGGGCGGGCTAGTTTCAATTCCGCTCATCCCCGCGACCCGTAGGGCGGCGCGGAGCAGCCAAGGCGGGGACCCAGTGCCGCGGTCAGGTCGGACGCAGGCTATCCGGAGCGCGCTGCGAAGCGTCTCTGCTGAACACCTGTATGTGCTGGGTCCCCGCCTTCGCGGGGATGAGCGGAAGATTCAGGCATACGACAAACTCTGACGCATCACGCCCCTATGGTGCCCGCCCTCAAGGCTGCGAAGGGAGGTGCGAGAATGTCGAATGCATCGATTGCATCAATTGCATCAGTCCCGCGCGCGCCTCCCGAAATCCTCCCCATCGGGGGAGGGGGACCATGCGCAGCATGGTGGAGGGGGCCGGAACCGCGCGCCGCCTCACGTCAGACATCACGCCGAACTCAAGCCCCCTCCACCGCTTCGCGGTCCCTCTCCCCCGGTGGGGGAGGATTGGCGGCGCGGGCTTTGAGGGTGGCGAGGACGCCTTCGAGATTGTCGAGCACGTCTCGCGCGGGGATGCGCAGGACGGCGATGCCCTGCGCGTTCAGCCACACCGTGCGGCGAGCGTCATGACGCGCCCGGTCGGGATCCTCATGTCCGGAGCCGTCGACCTCGACAGCCAACCGGGAGGCCTCGCAATAGAAGTCGAGAATGTAAGGGCCGACCGGATGCTGGCGACGGAAAGGAACGCCGCCCAGTCGTCGCCCCCGGATCACCGTCCAGAGGATGACTTCCGGCAGGCTCAGGCGGCGGCGCAGATCGCGTGCCTTCGCGACGGCGGCCTTGGGCGCATACATGGCGGCAGCGTCTCACGCAGCGCCATCGCGGCAACCAGTTTGCGACGAACCCTACAGCTCCCGCCCCAGCCCCGCGACGCAATCCCGCAGCCCGGCGATCGCTTCGCCCAGGCCGGCCGTCGAGCCGCCCCACAGCAGGGCGCCGTTGGCGTCGTCGATGCGGATGGTGGTGACCTCCGGCAGCAGCTCCAGCATGGCCGCCGCGTCGGTGCCGACAGCAAAGCCGCCGGTGCGTTCGGGGCCGCGCACGCCCTGCATCTGCTCGGCCACCACCACGCCGTTCAGGCTCAGGCGATGGGTGAAGCTCTGGTTGGCCGTGTCACGCCATTGCGGGCTCAGCACCTGCAGGCTGGCCGACCGGCCGTTGCTGTCGATCCACAGATGATAGACCTGCCCCTGCATCCGGTACTGCCGCATCAGCACGCAGTCGTCCTGATAGCGGGTCAGCATGTACTGGCCGATGCGCTGCCCTTGCGGCGCGGCCTGGGCTTGCGGCGCTGCGGTCGTCAGAAGCGCCGCGGTCAGAAGTTCGATCATCGCGGTCTCTCCGGAAACGGCGCCCGGCTTACCGCGCGCGCCGTCTCCGGTCGAGGGTCAGGCCATCTGCGTCTTCGGCTCGGCGGCGATGCGGCGCAGGGCGTCCTCGAACACCTCGGCCGGCTGCCCGCCCGAGATCAGGTATTTGCCCTCGACCACCACGGCGGGGACCGAGTTGATGCCGCGCTGACGCCACAGGGCCTGGGCCTGACGCACGGCGTCGACATAGCGGCCGGACGCCAGCACCTCGGCCGCCTCGGCCCGGTCCAGCCCGGCCTGTTCGGCCGCTGCGGTCAGCACGCCCGCGTCGCTGATGTTCTTCCCCTCGGTGAAGTGGCGGGCGAACAGGCTCTGCTTCAGCGCCTTCTGGCTGTCGGGCGAGACCTCGCCGGCCCAGTGCAGCAGGCGGTGGGCGTCGAAGGTGTTCCAGATCCGGCTGTCGGCCGTCATCTTCATCTCGAAGCCCACGGATGCGGCCCGCTCGCGGATCATCTCGCGGTTGGCGGCGGACTGTTCCGGGGTCGAGCCGTATTTGGCGCCGATGTGCTCGACGATGTTCTCGCCCTCGGGGACCATGTTCGGGTTCAGCTCGAAGGGCTGGAAGTGGACGTCGGCGGTGACGCCCTCGGCCTTGAGCCTGTCCAGAGCCGTCTCCAGTCCGCCGAGGCCAACGACGCACCAGGGACAGACGACGTCCGACACGAAGTCGATGTGCAGGGGCTTGTTCATGGCGCGCTTCCGGATGATGAAACCGGGATATGGGGGCGTGATCGGCGCGCGCCAGCCCTTCACGTGACCGTGCGTCTCTCTCGCCCTCTTCGCGAAAAACGACGCGTTTTCAGGTGACTAATCGGTAATTTTTTCCGTGTCGGCTGGCGTACATTGCTGATTTCATTCGACTTCAGCGCGAGAACGGTGCAGATTGGCTTCACCGCGAGCCGATGCGTATCAAACCAGCATGTCGCGGCTGAGAGATATTGGTCCACCCCCTGCCAAGGGGTCGTTCGAACACTCCCGCTCTTTACCTTTCGGGAGTCGTGCCTTGTCCAAATTCACCCTGCGCTTGCACCATGCATCGGGCACGGATCCTGTCGATGAGGCCCTGGCCAACGTCGACGACGAGTTCGAGGCCCGCGAGCTGGCCCGCATGCGGCTGCTGCTCACCCGCGACTACAGCCACGTCGAGCTGCACAGCCTCGGCACGCCGGTCGAGACCTTCGCGCGCGACAGCGAAGCCTGACCGTGCGTCAGCAAAAGCGTGGCCCCGGCGCCTCAGCCGGACGGATTCCCGCCTTCTGAAGCCTCCGTTCACCGCCCGGTCACTGGCGCGGCCCATTCTTCCGGAACGAAGTGAGGGCAAGAGGTTTGAAGAGGCCATGCTCATGCATCTGAAACGACTGGCCACGCGCGTCTGCACGCCGGACGAGCTGGACATGATCGAGCATTACACCTCGCCGGCCGAGAAGACGGCCGATCTGGTGGTGCATGTCGTCGGCCTGACCCTCGCGGCGGTCGGCGGGATCGTGCTGGCGGCGCTGGCCGCGGTCTATGCCGGGGTCGGCGCGGTGGTCGCCACGGCGCTCTACGCCCTGTGCCTGATCGCCATGCTGACGGCCTCGACCGTCTACAACCTGACCCGTCCCTGCGCCGCGCGCCCCGTGCTGCGGCGCCTCGACGAGGCGGCCATCTTCCTGATGATCGCCGGCAGCTACACCCCCTTCACGACCCAGCGCTTCGAGGGCGCCTGGGCCATCGGCTTCACCCTGCTGGTCTGGGCCGTGGGCCTCGGCGGCGCCTTCGCCAAGATCGTCCTGCCGCGCCTGTCCGACGCCATCTGGAGCGCCGTCTACGTCGCCTTCGGCTGGCTGGCAGTCATTGCGCTGAAGCCCATGATGGACACCGTCCACCCCGCCGCCCTGGCCCTGCTGGTCATCGGCGGCCTGATCTACACCGCCGGCGTCTTCATCTTCATCAGCCCGAAGGTGAAGTTCCGTCGGGCCATCTGGCACGGCTTCGTCGTGGCCGGCGCCTCGGTCCACTGGGCCGCCGTGCTGGTCGGCGTCGTGCTGGCTCCGGCCGCCGCCGGCGTCGGCTAGACTTTCGCGCTCGCAGCGCGGAAAGTGGGCGCTGCAACAGGGAATGGAAAACAGCGCGTGGCTGACAGGAAGACGGGTAACGGCGACACGGTCGTCATCAAGAAATACGCCAACCGCCGGCTCTACAACACGGCCACCAGCGCCTATGTGACCCTCGAGGACCTCGCCAAGATGGTCCGCGACGGGACCGAGTTCGTGGTCTTCGACGCCAAGACCAATGACGACCTTACCCGCCAGATCCTGACCCAGATCATCTTCGAGGAAGAGAGCCGCGGCGAGGCCCTGCTGCCCGTCCAGTTCCTGCGCCAGCTGATCGGCTTCTACGGCGGCCAGATGCAGAGCGTACTGCCCAGCTATCTCGAGATGTCGCTGGACAGCTTCGCCCGCCAGCAGGAGCAGATCCGCGGCCAGTTCACCAAGGCCTTCGGCGCGACGCCGGGCGCGGGCCTGATGGACGAGGCGGTGAAGCGTAACATGGCCCTGTTCAGCGAGGCCATGAAGATGTGGCCGGGCTTCGGCGGCGTCGGCGCCGCAGCGGCTGCCCGTCCGACGCCTCAACCGACCGAGGCGCCGAAAGCTTCCGAGTCCGATCCGCTGGACGAGATGCGTCGCCAGATGGACGAGATGCGGGCCCAGCTGGACAAGCTGTCGAAGTCATGACCGACGAGGTGCGCGCGATCGGTCCCGTAGAGCGTCGCGACCGCCGCGACGCCGATCGCCGCACGGCCGAGCGTCGCGCCGCCTCCACGTCCCGCGCCCTCGTCCCGGTCAACCCGCCTCAGGCCGAAGCTGCCGAGCCCCCGGCAAGACCTGCCCCGACCCCGCCGCCCGCCGATGGAGGCGTCGCGATCTTCGCTGCCCAGATGCTGGGCCAGACCGGGCAGCGCCGTGGCCTGAAGGGCGGCCCGCCCGTGCTGGACGCGGCCCGCTCCGCCTATCTGGGAACCGCACATTCCGGCGCATCCGATCGCCGGCCGAAGCCCGGCCGCAAGGAAGATACTGACATCTGAGGGACCGGCACGGTCCTTGCTGCGGAGCGGCGGTCACTGACCGTTTCCGGACCGCCCCATGCTCGCCCACCTCGCCCGCACCATCGACGTCACCGTCGTCGCGCTGATCTTCGTGGCATTTTCCTGAGGGCTTAGACGCCCCCGAAATCCAGGTCCTTGCGGGCCGAGATGATGGTCACGATAAAGCCGGCCAGCACGTCCAGCATGACCATGGTCACGATCAGGAAGAAGGTCGAGGTCGCGAAGCCCTTTATCAGCAGGAACTCGACCAGGCAGATCACGAACAGGATCATCGACAGGGCGTGATTGACGATCGCGACCTTCTGGCTCGACGTCGACTTCAGCAGTTCGAAGAACAGCAGGATCAACGCCAGGAACAGGATCAGGTCACCCGCGCCCACGTTCCAGCTGGTCCCCGAGGCCATCGGGATCGAGAACATCGGATCGCGCAGAACAGCATCCGCGCCCGCCGCAGCCGCCGAAGCATCCCCGCCGCCCAGCACGCTGGTGAGGACCACCAGATTGTACAGAACCACCGGGATCACGAGCAGCGGAAGGGCGATCAGCATCGCGGGAGCTCCATCAGGCGGGCCTCAACGGCCGCGCTTGTTAACGATGCATACCTCGCTTCGCTCCATACGGCTACGCCCGCTCGCCTGACGGGCGAGTACCTCAGAACTCGCTGATCGCGCCCGGCTGACGCGCGCGGGTCTTCAGCCACATCACGCCCAGCAGGTCCGAAAACGAGGCCATCAGCCGGCCCCAGTTCGTATACTTCGACTGGCCCGTCTCGCGGTGGCGGTGATCCACGTCCAGATACCGGTTCTCATAGCCTTCCCGGATCATCAATGCCGGCAGGTAGCGGTGGATGTGATCGAAATAGGGAAGTTTCAGGAAGACCTCCCGGCGGAAGGCCTTCAGCCCGCAACCCGTGTCGGCCGCATCGTCGTTCAGCAGCTTCTTGCGGATGCGGTTGGCCCAGCGCGAGGCCCAGCGTTTGGCTTCGGTATCCTGACGTTTGGCCCTCACCCCACCGACCAGAGCCACCGTCGAGGGCGAGGCGATCAGCAGGTCGGCCAGCTTCGGTGCATCCGCTGGCGGGTTCTGTCCGTCGCCGTCCAGCGTCACCACGATCGGCGCGCGCGCCGCCAGCACCCCGGTGCGCACGGCTCGGCTCTGCCCGGCGTTCGAACCGTGGCTCAGCACCCGGAGCATCGGCAGTTCGGCCTGCAGCGCGCGGAGTTCGTCCAGCGTTGTGTCCTTCGAGGCGTCATTGACGAACACCATCTCGAACGACCGTCCGGCGAAGGCCGCGGCGATCTCGCGAGCCAGCGGGCCGGCGGCGCCGGCTTCGTCATGAACGGGAACGACGACGGAAATGTCGGGAGCGGCTTCGGTCATAATCCCTGTCTAGCCGATGGCTGACGCGGGCCAAAGCGGCGTGTTAGGAAGATGAACATGACGCGCCTCGACCTCGATCGTTACATCGCCGGATGGCGCGGCCCCCTGCTGGCGGCCCTCGTCGCCCTGTTCGCAGGCCTGCCCGTGCTGGCTCTTCTGCCGCCGCTGGATCGCGACGAAAGCCGCTACGCCCAGGCGACCTCCCAGATGCTGGAGACCGGCGACTACGTCGACATCCGCTTCCAGGATGAACCGCGCTGGAAGAAGCCGGTCGGCATCTACTGGATGCAGGCGGTCGCTGTGGCCGCGACATCCAAGGTCGAGGACCGGCTGATCCAGCCTTACCGCGTCCCCTCGATCCTCGGCGCCATGATGGCCGCCGCCGCCGTGGCCTGGGCCGGGGCCGCCATGTTCGGGCAGAGAGCGGGCTTCCTCGCCGGGGCCATGCTGGGCGCGACCTTCCTGCTGTCGACCGAGGCGGGCATCGCCAAAACCGACGCCATGCTGTGCGGCGCGGTCACCCTGAGCATGGCTGCGCTGGCGCGGATCTATCTGGCGACACGGGCCGGCGAGATACCGCGAAGACCGCACAAGCTGCTGTTCTGGGCCGGTCTTGGCCTGTCCATCCTGATCAAGGGCCCGATTGGCCTGGTTGTGATCGCTCCTGCCATGATCGCCCTGTCGATCTGGGACCGCGACCTCAAATGGATGCGCCGGCTGGGCTGGGGCTGGGGTCTGCCGCTGGTCGCCCTGATCGTCGGCCCTTGGGCCATCGCCATCACGATCGCCACCGACGGCGGGTTCTGGCGCGAGGCCATTGCCGGGGATCTGGCGCCCAAGGTTGCGGGTGGACATGAGAGCCACGGCGCGCCTCCGGGGCTGTATCTGCTGATCGCCTTCCTGACCTTCTTCCCGGCGGGGCTGATGCTGCCCGCCGCCGTCTCGACCGGCTGGCACCGGCGTGCGGAGCCGGCGATCCGTTTCCTCGTCTGCTGGCTGGTTCCGGCCTGGCTGATCTTCGAGCTGACCCCCACCAAACTGGTCCACTACAACCTGCCGGCCTTCGGCGCGCTGGCTCTGCTGGCCGCCGCCGCCCTGACCCGGCCCATCGGCAAGATCTCGCGCCTCACCGGCGCCGGGTTCTCGGTCGCCGCTGGCTTGGTGCTCGCCGCCATCGTGGTCGTGGGGCTGACCGAGTTTGGCAAGTCGACGGCCCAGACCTGGGCCACCCTGACCATCGTCTTCGCGGTGCTGGCCGGCCTGATCGGCGCCTTCCTGATGATGCACCGCGCGGCGGTGACGGCGGTGATCGTCTCCCTGACCCTCGGCGTAATCGCCCACGGCGCTCTCGCCGGCACCTTGCGCCAACTCCGCCCGCTGTCGGTCTCGCCGCAGTTGCAGCAGGTGCTGGAGCGCGCCGACCTGCATCCGCGTCAGGGCCGCCCCGGCCCCGTCGCCATCGCCGGCTATCATGAGCCCAGCTTCGTCTTCCTGACGGGCCGGGAGACCGAGCTGACCGACGCCGCCGGCGCCGCTCGTGCATTGGCCGAGGGACGCCCTGCCATCGTCGAGGAACGACTCGAGCGCGACTTCCATCAGGCCGAGGCCGCCCTGGGTGTCACCGGTCGCTCGGTCGGCGTGGTCAACGGCCACAACTACTCGCAGGGCGACGACGTCGAGCTGACGGTCTACGCCCCGCCCGGCGCGGCCGCCCGCGCTGTCGAGCGCGCCCGATGAGCCGCAAGATCACCATCGTCGAGGTCGGTCCCCGCGACGGGCTGCAGAACGAGAAGGCCGTGCTCGAGCCCGCCGTCCGCGCTGATCTGGTACGCCGGCTGGAGGCCGCGGGCGCGCGCCGGATCGAGGCCGTCAGCTTCGTCCATCCGAAATATGTGCCGCAGATGGCCGGCGCCGAGGAGGTCATGGTCGCCCTGCCGCACGAGACCGGCCGCAGCCGCATCGGCCTGGTCCTCAACGGCAAGGGCTATGACCGGGCGCTCGGGACCAGCGTTGACGAGGTCAATGTCGCCATGTCGGCCACCGACGGCTTCGGACTGAAGAACCAAGGCCTGACCGTCGATCAGCAGGTGCAGATGCTGGCCGACATCGTCGCCGGCCGCGCCAACGCCTTAACCCAGCCCGGCGCGACGCCGTCGCTGTCGGCGACCCTGTCCTGTGTCTGGGGCTGCCCGTTCGACGGCGAGGTCGGCGTCGATCAGGTCGCCGATCTGGTCGGCCGCATCGCCGAGCTCGGCGTCGAGGAGATCGCCTTGGCCGACACCATCGGCGTCGGTGATCCGTGGAGCGTCACACGCAAGGTCGAGGCCGCGCGCAGGGCTGCGCCGGACGCCACCCTGCGCCTGCACTTCCACGACACCCGCAACACCGGCCTAGCCAATGCGTACGCCGGGGTCGAGGCGGGTGTCGACGTGCTGGACGCCTCGGTCGGCGGCATCGGGGGCTGTCCCTTCGCGCCGGGCGCGACCGGCAATATCGCGACAGAGGACCTCGTCTACATGCTGGAGCGCGCCGGGTTCGAGACCGGCTACGACCTCGACCAGTTGATCGAAAGCGCCCGCTGGATCGGCGAGAAGATCGGCCGCCCCGCCCCCAGCGCCCTCAGCCGCGCCGGCGGCTGGCCCCGCTAGAGCTCGACAGCGAGGATCGGATCCTTGTCCTGCGGCAGCAGGGCGACGACGCGATCCAGCAGCTCGAAATACGAATCCGCCACCGGCGTGAAGTACGGAACCGGATCCCTCTTTTCGTAGATCGCCCGCCCGGCATCGAGGACATCGTATGTGTAGATCTGGCGATCCCCGCCGTTCAGCTGCATGGCCAGGAAGATGCGCGAATCATCGACGGCCAGACCGATGTTGATGAAGCCCGCGGCGGTCAGCGCCTCGTCTTCGTCAGCCCCATGACCGTACTGCGCGAGGTAGAATGACCGGCCCGCCACCGAGAAATGCCCGCCGTCGGCAAAGCGAACCGGGATGAAGGGCGGACGGGGCAGCCAGCTCTCCAGCGTCCGGCGCAGGTCAACGAACCACTGCGGCAGGGTGTAGGCGTCATGGGCCGCCTCCCAATCGATCCGTGTCTGACTGAGGGCGTAGAAGGTGATGCTCGGAAACCGTTGGACAAACCGGGCCAGCATCGCCTTGTCGCCGGCCGGCAACGGCGAACCGTCTATCCAACTCAGCATAACGTCACCCCGGCCGAGGATCCGGCCGTTGGCGTGCTCGGACAGGTCCGGGCAGCCGATACGGTGGGCATAATCCTCGAACAATTTCGCGGCGCTGAAGTCCGGCTTCGTCAGGTCATGACGCACGAAAGAGATCGCTGTTGCATCATAGGCATTGGCCGTGAGCATCGGCAGCCCCGGCCGGACGACCATGCTCATGCCGCCCGCGACAGGTCCGCAGCAAAGACCATGTCCTTCCCAGAGTTCACGCGTCGCCGACCAGTCGAACCCCGCCGGCAGGTCGATGAGCAGGCCGGACGCAGCCACGGCCTGAAGCGCCTCCCAGCTCTGGTCGTCCCAAGGATTTCCGAACAGGGCCCCGCGCCGCAGGTTCTCCAGGCCCAGCAGGTCGGCGGCGCTGGTCAGCGAGGTGTACAGCAAATCCACCCGCTCCAGCCCCGCGCAGGACACTATGCCCGCCAACGATCCGATCCGCGTCGCGATCACCTCCAGATGCGCCAGCGCCAGCATGGCCCGGCAGACCGCCAGCCCGTCGATCTCCGAGCCAATGATGCGCAGATGGGTCAGGCCGCTACAGGCCTGCAGCCCCTCGAGCGACCGCGCGCCGGTGACGGTAAGGGTCCGCAGACCGCCGAGCTCGGCGTCGCTGAACGGCGGCCCATGCCCCAGCGCTCCAGTGAGGGCGGAGAGGCAGGCGGCGTCTTCGATGGCTTGGGTCATGTCCCAGCATGCCGCGCCCCGCCCTGCCTTCGACGTCGCCACTGCGGCCCTGGTCGCAAACCGGTCGGGCTGAAACCAAATGTCGGCTTCCGGATTTTGTCCACATGGCCATGGACATCGACGCACTTCTCGAAGGCGGTCCCTCCTACGGCGTGGTCGACGCCAAGGACGGCTTCCTCCTGTACGGCCGCGAGGGCCACGAAGCGGAATTCCGCGCCCTGACAGCCGAGGTGGAAGCCTTCGCCGACGGCTACGAAGTCATCCCGCTCGAGACTCCGGACGACAGCCCCGACCGCCTGTTCCTTGCCCCCCTGACCGAAGAGAAGAGCTTCGCACCACGGCGCTAGAGGTTGAGCAGCGACGGGTCGCCGCCTTGGGCGGAGATGTTGTTGCTGATGGCCTTCTCGGCGGCGAAGCGGATCAGGCTGTTCGGCCCGCCGGCCTTCGGGCCGGTGCCCGACAGGCCTTCGCCACCGAACGGCTGGACGCCCACGACCGCGCCGGTGATCGAGCGGTTGATGTAGACGTTGCCGGCCGGGACCAGACGGATCACCTCTTCCGCGAAGGCTTCGATGCGGCTGTGGACGCCCAGAGTCAGGCCATAGCCGCGCGCCGCCAGCTTGCCCGCCACGCTCTTCAGGTCGGCCGGGTCATAGCGGTAGACGTGAAGGATGGGGCCGAAGACTTCCTTCTCGAGGAAATCCGGGGTCGGGATTTCGGCGATCGTCGGAGCGAACAGGTCGCCCTTCTCGGCGCCGGCCGGCAGTTCGGCGCGGGCGACGATCTTCGCTTCCTTATTCAGGCGCTCGACGTGGGCCTCCAGATTGGCGCGGCTCTCGGCGTCGATGACCGGGCCGATGTCCGTGGCCGGGTCGGTCGGGTCGGCGACGACCTGCGCCGCCAGCGCGCCCCTCAAACCGGCGATCAGGGCGTCGGCGGAATCCTTCGGCGCATAGAGGATGCGCAGGGCCGAGCAGCGCTGGCCGGCCGAGCCGAAGGCCGACAGGATCACGTCGTCGATCACCTGCTCCTTCAGCGCCGTGGTGTCCACGAACATGCCGTTCAGACCGCCGGTCTCGGCGATGAAGGGGATGATCTGACCCGGACGGGCGGCGATGGATCGGTTGATCATCGAGGCGGTGTCGGTGCCGCCGGTGAAGGCGACGCCGTCGATGCCCTGATGCGAAACCAGAGCCGCGCCGACCGTCTCGCCACGGCCCGGGACGAGCGCCAGCAGGTCGGGGTTCAAGCCAGCCTTGTGATACAGGCGCACGGCCTCGGCGGCGATCAGCGGGGTCTGTTCGGCGGGTTTGGCCAGCACCGCGTTGCCGGCGGCAAGAGCGGCGGCGACCTGGCCGGTGAAGATGGCCAGCGGGAAGTTCCACGGGCTGATGCAGGCGAAGACGCCGCGGCCGTGCAGGACCAGTTGGTTTATCTCGCCGACCGGACCCTTCAGGTCCTCGCGCCCGCCGAAGTCACGCTCGGCCAGCATGGCGTAGTAGCGGCAGAAGTCGGCGGCCTCCCGCACTTCGGCGACGCCGTCGTTCAGCGTCTTGCCTGCCTCGCGCGACAGCAGGGCGACCAGGCGGTCCATGTCGGCTTCCAGCGCATCGGCCATGGCGCGCAGGACCGGGGCGCGACCAGCCCCACCCTTGCGGTCCCAGACGATCTGGGCGCGGGCGGCCGCGTCGGCGGCGGCGTCGATGTCGGCCGTCGTGGCTTCCGAGACGTGACCCAGCACCTGCGTCCGATCGAACGGGTTGGTCACGTCCTGCGGGTTGGTCCCGGCCTTCAGCTTGCCGCCGATCAGCGGACCGGCGGTCAGCTTCTCGCTGTCGACCTTGGCCAGGGCGAGGGCGTGGCGTTCACGGTCGGCGGCCTGCGAATAGTCGCGGCCCAGCGAATTCTGGCGGTCCATGTACATGTCCTTGGGAACAGGAATTTTGGCGTGGCGGTCGGGGTGGGCCTCGACGGCGGAGATGGGGTCGGCGGCGACGGCGGAGGCCGGCACGCGCTCGTCCAGCAGGGCGTGGACGAAGGAGGAGTTGGCGCCATTCTCGAGCAGGCGGCGCACCAGATAGGGCAGCAGGTCCTCATGCCCGCCGACGGGAGCATAGGCGCGGACGGTGACCGGGCCGAAGGCGTCGCGCGCGGCGTCGTACAGGGCTTCGCCCATGCCGTGCAGGCGCTGGAACTCGATCTTCACGCCGCGGTCGCTGGCCATCTTGTGAACCGCCGCCAGCGAGTGGGCGTTGTGCGTCGCGAACTGGCTGTACAGGTGCGGCGCGGCCTCGATCATCAGGCGAGCGCAGACCAGATAGTTGAGGTCCGTCGCGGCCTTGGTCGTGAAGACCGGATAGTCGGTACGGCCCGCGACCTGGGCGCGCTTGATCTCGGTGTCCCAGTAGGCGCCCTTCACGAGGCGGACCATCAGGCGGCGGCCCGAGGTCTTCGCCAGATCGGCGACGCGGCGGATCACCTCCGGGCAGCGCTTCTGATAGGCCTGAACGGCGAGGCCGAGGCCCTTCCACTCGCCCAACTCGGGCTCGTGAACCAGCCGGTCCAGCAGCTTCAGGGACAGGGCGAGGCGGTCGGCCTCCTCGGCGTCCATGGTGAAGTTGATGTCGTACCTGGCCGCGATCTTCGCCAGCCGCAGGACGCGGGGATAGAGCTCGTCCCAGACGCGGGTCTCGTGCGTGGCCTCATAGCGGGGCGACAGGGCCGACAGCTTGACCGAGACGCCGTGGCCGACCTCGGGGCCCTGCCCCCTCGCGGTCCGCCCCACAGCCTCGATGGCGTCGGCATAGATCTTCTCGTAGCGCTCGGCGTCGTGGGCGGTGCGGGCGCCCTCGCCCAACATGTCGAAGCTGCAGAGCCAACCTTCCTTGTTCGACCGCTTCAGCGCCGACTCGATGGTGCGGCCGACGACGAACTGTTCGCCCATGATGCGGACGGCGGCGGCGACGGCCTCGCGGATGACCGGCTCGCCAAGGCGGCCCACGATACGCTTCAGGAAGCCCGGCAGGTCGGTGCGGGCCTCGTCGTCGACGTCCACCAGCTTGCCGGTCAGCATCAGGCCCCAGGTCGAGGCGTTGACGAACAGGCTGTCGGATTGACCGAGGTGCGACGCCCAGTCGGCCGCGCCGATCTTCTCGGCGATCAGCCTGTCACGGGTATCCTCGTCCGGCGTGCGCAGCAGGGCCTCGGCCAAGCACATGAGGGCCAGACCCTCGCGGGTGCCCAGAGAGAACTCCTGCAGGAAGCTCTCGACCACGCCCTGCTTCTTCACGCTGCGGCGGGCGCGTTCGACCAGATCCGTGGCGGAGGCGAGGACCCCGGCGCGCTCGGCCGCATCCAGCGGGGTCCGGTCCAGCAGGCCACGGACCACCGTGGTCTCGTCGGCGAACTTGCCGTGATCCAGCGTGTCCCAGCCGGCGACGCTTGAAGGAGAGAAGGCGGCGGTGCTCATGAGCGCGGATGTCCTGTGTATTTGCGCATATATGGCGGACACATCCGAATGTGCATCGTATGATCGGCGGCACAGCCGAAGATCGTTCGGCGCAGAGCCCTTCGAACCGATGGAAAACCTCGACGCCGTGGATCGCCGCCTGTTGAAGGCGCTGCAGGAGGACGGCCGGATTTCCAATGCGGAGCTGGCCCGGCGCTGCAATCTGTCCCCCGCCGCCTGTTTCGAGCGGGTCCGGCGGCTGCGCGAGAAGAAGGTCATCACCGGCTACGCCGCCCTGATCGATCCGGCCAAGGTCGGGCGGGGACTGATGATCTTCGTCGAGGTCCTGCTGGACCGGACCACCGGCGACATGTTCGAGGCCTTCGCCGAGGCGGTGCGCCGCCAGCCGGAGGTTCTGGAGTGCCACATGGTGGCCGGCGGCTTCGACTATCTGATCAAGGCCCGCGTCGGCGACATGGACGCCTACCGGGCCTTCCTGGGCGATGTTCTGGTGAAGATGCCCGGCGTCCGCGAGACTCGCACCTACGCGGTGCTGGAAGAGGTCAAGGCAACGACCGCGTTACCTCTGTAGTCTCATTCGAGCAGGGGGCCGAGGTCTTCGCCGAACCGCTCCCGCGCGAGATCCACGACCTGTTCATTGGTCAATCGCGCGGGGATCGAGATCAGGTCATTGGCCCAGCTCTGAACAGCGTCCGCGCCATGTCGTGTCTCCAGATCGACGAAGATCCGCCAGGACGCCGCATACCGGGCGATAGCATTGCCCTCATCGCTGATGACGTCCCCCGGTCCGAACTGGAAAGTCCCGTTGGGCTGAAATGTGGGATCCGCCAGCTTGCGAGCCCGATCCTCGGGAGAAAGCTGCCGCAAGATCGCCTCGGGCCGGACCTGCAACCCGCCCCAGCGCCCCAGAGTCAGACGCTCGGAAACATCCGCAATCGCGGCCTCGCGCTCCGCGATCACTCGCTCGGCCCGGTCCGGCGCAAGCTGGAGGGCGACCTTGAAGCCGACCCAGCTCGCATGGCCCTCCCTGAACCATCGAGGTCCCATGGGCGCGACGCGCTTCTGATACTCATGGACCTGCTCATGGGGGATCACCGTGGTGATCAGGTCCTCATCCCCCTCGTCCAGAGAGCCGTCGGCGGTCGTACGGATGATCCAGCGGTTCTGGACCTCATCCCCGCGCGGAGGCGCGTAGGCCGCGTCCGTGGTGAAGACGACATCGTCCCAGCGAGCATCGCGGCGATCATCCGCAAGCTGCTCCTCAAGGAGGGCGATCTGCGCGCCGAGGCACGCTGCTCGCGAACGCGCCGCCCTCTCCGAACCCGCGTCGAAATACACCCGCATCCAGCCGCCCGAGGCCTCGTTTGTAAGGCGGAGGCTGGCGAGGGCGCCATCGGGCTGGTCTTCCGAGAACCGAAGCCCCATCACCTGAGGCGTTTCGCCGATGGACGCGGAGCACGCCGCGACCAGATCACTCTCGCCGGCAGGCGCTGACACGAGCACCGCTGCGCTGACGAGTTCCAAGATTAAAAACCTCATTGAAAGCTCCGCGTCAAAAGCCGCCATGAGCCATCCAGATGGTTGCACGAGGATTTCAGCGCGAACCCGTTCATCGCAACATCTGAAGCGTTCGTCGCAAGGCCTGACGGAACGGTCGTCTCGAACCCGTCTCGCCAACGTCATCGCGAAGCGCTAGACCGTTCCTCCGATCAACGGCGGGAGCCTTCCGGCCCACATGCGCATCGTTCTGGCCACCGACGCCTGGGAGCCCCAGGTCAACGGCGTCGTCCGCACCCTGAGCCGCATCACGGCGGAATGCCGCGCGATGGGTCACGAGGTCGAGGTCGTCGAGCCGAGCCAGTTCAAGACCATCCCCTGCCCCACCTATCCGGAGATCCGGCTGGCCCTGGGCGCCGAGGAGGAGATCCGGGAGCGGCTGCGCGCCTTCGAGCCGGAGGCGGTGCACATCGCCACAGAGGGCCCCATCGGCATCGCCACGCGCCGGATCTGCGTGGAATGGAAGCTGCCCTTCACGACCAGCTACCACACCAAATTCCCCGAGTACGTCTCGGCCCGGTTCCCGATTCCGGTCCAGGTCGGCTACGCCTACATGAAGTGGTTCCACAAGCCGTCGGGACGGCTGATGGTCGCCACCCCGACCCTGCGCGACGAGCTGACGGCGCACGGTTTCCGCAATGTCTCGCCGTGGACGCGGGGCGTGGACACCGAGCAGTTCAACCCGGACCTGGCCCCGATCTACGACGAGCTGGGCGGCAAGGACTGGCCGCGTCCGTTCTGGCTGAACGTCGGCCGGGTCGCGGTCGAGAAGAACATCGAATCCTTCCTCGAACAGGACCTGCCGGGCACCAAGATCGTGGTCGGCGACGGGCCGGCGCGCGAGGAGCTGCAGGCCAAGTACCCGGATGCGAAGTTCCTCGGCGCGCGGTTCGGCGAGGAGCTGGCGCGCTGCTTCCGCGACGCCGACGTCTTCGTCTTCCCCAGCTGGACCGACACCTTCGGCCTGGTGATCCTGGAAGCGATGGCCACGGGCACGCCGGTCGCCGCCTATCCGGCCCACGGCCCCATCGACATCATCCCCGGCTCGAACGCCGGGGCGATCGACAAGAACCTGAAGACCGCCTGTCTCGAGGCGCTGAAGTGCGACCGCAAGGCCGTGCGCGCCTATGCCGAGAAGTTCAGCTGGCGCGCCTCGGCCGAAGAGTTCGTGCGCAACCTGCAGCCCTATCCGGAGCCCGAGCGCGGCCGCTTCTGGCGCCGCCTGCGCAGGATCGCCCGCCTGCGCCGCAAGGCGGCCGCATAACTGATGCAATGAATGCAATGGATGCAATCGACGCCTTTCGACGAGGGCGTCCTGTTGTTCATTCGCCTGATTGTCAAAGACCGAAGCCGGCACTCTGACACGCGGATGCGTCAAATCCTGTCGTACCGATCATGAAAAAGGCCCCGGATCGCTCCGGGGCCTTTGTCTTTCGGATCGCCCGATCAGTTGGCGGGCGCGGTCATCGGGGTCAGGGCGGTGGCGATGGCGCGCTGGGCGGTCAGTTCGTCGGCGGCCAGCGGGATCAGGCCGCGGTCCTGCAGGTAGCCGCCGCGACCGGCCGAACCTTCCGACATGAACTCCAGCACGAACTGCTCGAGGCCCGGCGTGACGCCGATGTGCTGCTTCTTCACATAGATGTAGAGGCTGCGGGCCAGCGGGTAAGACCCGTCAGCAATGGTGTCCGCCGAGGGGGCGACGCCGTCGATCGTCTCGGCCTTCACCGTGTCCATGTTCTGCTCGAGGAACGAATAGCCGAACACGCCCAGCGAGCCCGGGGTGCGGGTCAGGGTCTGGACGATGGCGTTGTCGTTCTCGCCCGAGTCGATCCAGGCGTTGTCCTCGCGCACGGTGTGGGCGATGGCCTCGAAGCGGTCGCCGTCGGCGGCTTCCAGAGCGGCGAGGGCCGGCAGCTTCTTGGCGCCCGGCGTCATGCCCAGTTCAAGGAAGGCGTCGCGGGTGCCCGAGGTGGGCGGCGGGCCATAGACCTGGATGCGCTGGGCCGGCAGGTTCGGGTTGACCTGGTTCCACATGGTCGCCGCATTGGCGACGAACTGGCCCGAGGCGTTCGGGGTTTCCTTGGCCAGGCCGAGGTAGAGGTCTTCCAGACGCAGGTTGAAGCTGGCGCCGGTGCGGGCCGTGGCGACCACGATGCCGTCATAACCGATCTTCAGCTCGACGATATCGGTCACACCATTGCGCTGGCACAGCTCGAACTCGGACTTCTTCATCGGACGCGAGGCGTTGGCGATGTCCGGGGTCGACGGGCCGACGCCCTGACAGAAGGCCTGGATGCCGCCGCCGGTGCCCAAGGCCTCGACGCGCGGGGCCGCGCCGCCGGCTGTGCGTGAGAAATTCTCGGCCACGCGGGTGGCGAAGGGGAAGACCGTCGAGGAACCCGCGGCCCAGATGCCGGCGCGCGTCGCCGACGAGCCGCCGCCGGCGTTGTCGCCACAGGCGCCGAGGGCGAGGAGCGCGACCGCCGAGGCGGCGAGCAGGGTGCGTGTCATCGTCAGTCTCCGGACTACGGCTGAATGTGCGCCGCTTAGACCAGAGGATTGTGACGGTCAGGCGAAGGTTATGCCCGCGGGATCGCCCGCGTGGGGGAGGTCGGGCCGGTTGGCTCGCCCCGGACCAGCTGCCAGTCGGCGACCTGATAGCCGTCCTCGGCCAGGCAGGTCGTCATGGCGGCACGGATCTGGCGCTCCTTGTTCGCGCGCTGGATGCGAGAGACACCGTAGATGGCGAGGGGCGCGATCACGACGAGGCTCGCCGCCGCACTCAAGGCAGCGGCGGGAGCTGCGAGGGCGCCTGTTGCGGCGGTTACACCAGAGACCGCGGATGCTCCTGCGGCGTACGCAGCCACACCGCCGACGGCGACTCCGCCGATCGCGGCGCTGCTGCGACCTTCGCGGAAGCTCTCGCGGCAGCCTTCGGCTACCTGCTGGCTGCAGACGTTGAAGGCGGCTTCGAAGGCTGCCTGATCCGCCGGCGCGACGGCCATGACGGGAGAGAACCCACGCGGGTTGGACGCGCAGCCGGTCAGAACGGCGGCGATGGCGAGGACGGCGGCGGACGTACGGATGCGCATGGGAACTCCCCCTCAAACGACAGGAGAAGGCTACATCGGGCCAACGCGCCGAGGCGTTTGCCTTCCGCAGCAAACGGGCTGCTGGTCGCAAAGCTGTAATGCCCGGCGCGGGTGGGCGGCTTCTGAGCGGCCAACCCGAAACTCGCCCCTCACCCGACCGCGCCAGGACGACGGCTCTCGCCATCGTGCGCGATCTCCCTCTCCCCTCGGGAGAGGGAGCAGCCGATCAGATGTGGATCGCGTGGCCCAGAGCGCGCAGGCTGGCCTCGTGGAAGGCCTCTCCCAGCGTCGGGTGGACGTGGATCGTGCCGGCGACGTCTTCCAGCACGGCGCCCATCTCCAGCATCTGGGCGAAGCTGTTGGACAGCTCCGAGACGTGCTGGCCGACGGCCTGAACGCCCAGCAGGCGGTGATCCGTCTTCGAGGCGATAACGCGGACGAAGCCGCCGTCCTCGCCCGCCTCGATGGCCAGGGCGCGGCCGATGGCCATCAGGGGGAAGACCGACTGGAGGACGTCGTCGCGGCCCTCGACGTCCTGCGGGCCGAGGCCGGCCGACACGATTTCCGGCTCGGTGAAGCAGACGGCGGCGATGGTGACGGGATCAAAGCGCTTGTCATGGCCGGCGATGATCTCGGCGACGATCTCGCCCTGGGCCGAGCCCTTGTGCGCCAGCATGGGTTCGCCGGTCAGGTCGCCGATGGCCCAGACGTTCTTCATCGAGGTGGCGCAGCGGTCGTCGATCTTCACGAACGGACCGGCCATGGCCACGCCCATGTTTTCCAGACCCCAGCCTTGGGTCCTCGGCTTGCGGCCGACGGTGACCAGCGCCTTGTCGGCGGCCAGCTGGATCGCCTCGCCGTCCTTCGTCGTGACGTTCAGCTTGCCCTTCTCGAAGCCGCCGGCCTTCGCGCCCAGCAGCAGCTTCACGCCATGCTTCTCCAGCCACTTCGTGACCGGGTCCGTCAGCGCCTTGTCGTAGAGCGGCAGGATGCGCTCGGCCATTTCGACGACCGTGACCTCGGCGCCCAGCTTGCGGAAGGCGATGCCCAGCTCCAGCCCGATATAGCCGCCGCCGACGACGACCAGCTTGTTCGGCACCTTGTCCAGCGACAGGGCCTCGGTCGAGGAGATGACGTCGCCTCCGAACTTCAGGAAGGGCAGCTCGACCGGCTCCGAGCCGGTGGCCAGGATGACGTGTTCAGCGCTGATGGTGATGTCGCCGTCATCGGTCTTCACCGTGCAGGTCTTGGCGTCCGAGAACTCGGCCCAGCCCTTGATGACCTTGACCTTGGCCTTCTTCAGCAGGGCCGCGACCCCGCCGTTCAGCTTCTTGACGATGCCGTTCTTCCACTCGACCGTCTTCGACAGATCGACGGCCGGCTTCGACGCCGTGATGCCCAGCGTGCCGCCGTCGGCGGCCTTGGCCACCGTCTCGAACTTGTTGGCCGCGTGGATGATGGCCTTGGACGGAATGCAGCCGACGTTCAGGCAGGTCCCGCCCAGCCCGTCGCCGCCATCGACCAGAACCGTGTCGAGGCCCAGCTGGCCGCAACGGATGCCGGCGACATAGCCGCCGGTGCCGGCGCCGATGATGAGGACTTTGGTTTTGAGGGTCTGCGACATCTGATTTCCGCTCATCCCCGCGAAAGCGGGGACCCAGTTCTTTTGTGAGGCGACCAGTCAGGACGACCGGCTGCGTTCAAGCTTCAGGACCGCTCGCCCAAAACACTGGGTCCCCGCTTTCGCGGGGATGAGCGGAGAGTGAGGGTCACCCCATCCAAAGCGTCGCCGGATGCTCCAGCAGGCCCTTGATGCGCTGGACGAAGACGGCCGCGTCGTGGCCGTCGACGATGCGGTGATCGAAGGACGAGGACAGGTTCATCATCTTGCGGACGACCATCTGGCCGTCCTTGACCACGACCCGCTCCTGGATCTTGTTGGGGCCGACGATGGCGACCTCGGGGTGGTTGATGATCGGGGTGTGGGTGATGCCGCCCAAGGTCCCCAGCGAGGTGATGGTAATGGTCGAGCCGGACAGCTCCTCGCGCTTGGCCGAACCGTCCTTGGCCGCGCCGGACACGCGGGCGATTTCGGCGGCGGTGTCGTAGGGATCGCGCGCCTCGGCGTGGCGGACCACCGGCACCATCAGGCCGTTCGGCGTCTGGGCGGCGATGCCCAGATGCACCGCGGCGTGCTGGGTCAGGACGCCGGCCTCGTCGTCATAGGTGGCGTTGATCTGCGGCTGGTCGCGCAGGGCCACCACGATGGCGCGGGCGATGAAGGGCAGGACGTTGAGCTTGGCCTTGCCCGTCTTCTTCGCCTCGGCGTTCAGATGGGCGCGCAGCTCTTCCAGCGCCGTGACGTCGATCTCCTCGACATAGGTGATGTGCGGGATGCGACGCACGCTCTCGGCCATCTTCTCCGCGATCTTGCGGCGCAGGCCGATGATGCGGACCTCGGTCGTGCCCTCGGCCTTCGCATAGCCCGAGCCGGTCGAGGCGACGGGCGCGCCACGGCCGCCGGAGGCGACGTAGGCATCCAGATCGCCATGCTCGATGCGGCCGGCCGGGCCGGAGCCCGGAACGAACTGCAGCTCGACGCCCAGATCGCGGGCGCGATTGCGGACGGCGGGCGAGGCCAGGGGGCGCTGGTTGCGGTCGGAGAGGGTGCGGGGCTTGCCCCCCTCCCCGGCTGCGCCGGTACTCCCCCCGACGGGGGAAGATTTGGGAGCGGGCGGCGGCGCCTTGGATCCTCCCCCATCGGGGGAGGGGGACCGCGAAGCGGTGGAGGGGGCAGCGGCCGCAGCCGCAGCCACATTGCCCTTGCCCTCGACCTGGAAGCTGACCAGCGGCCCGCCGACAGGGACCTGCTGGCCCGCCGCGCCGTGCAGGGCGACGACCGTGCCGGCGACGGGTGAGGTGATCTCCACCGTGGCCTTGTCGGTCATGATGTCGGCGAGGATCTGGTCCTCGGACACCGTGTCGCCGACCTTGACGTGCCAGCCTACCAGCTCGGCCTCGGCCGTGCCTTCGCCGACGTCGGGCAGTTTGAAGACGTAGTTGGCGCCGGCGGCGGGCTGGACCGCGGCCGGAGCGACGGCGGGCTTCGGAGCCTCGACCGGCGCCGGGGCGGCCTCGGCCTTCGGCGCGGGGGCCGGAGCGGGTGAGTCGGACGCATTGCCCGCGCCCTCGACCTCGAACTCGACCAGCGGGCCGCGGACCGGAACCATCTCGCCGGGCTCGCCGTGCAGCGCGACGGCCTTGCCCGAGACGGGGGCCGTGATCTCGACGGTGGCCTTGTCGGTCATGATGTCGGCGACGATCTGGTCCTCGGCGACGACGTCGCCGACCTTGACGTGCCAGCCGACCAGTTCGGCCTCGGCGGTACCTTCGCCCACGTCGGGCAGCTTGAAGACGAAACGACCCATCTCAGCGACCCCCGCTCATGACGGACTTCAGGGCGTCGGCCACGCGTTGCGGGCCGGGGAAGTATTCCCACTCGAAGGCGTGCGGATAGGGGGTGTCCCAGCCGCAAACGCGCCCGATCGGGGCCTCGAGGTGGTAGAAGCAGCGCTCCTGCACCAGGGCCGACAGCTCGGCGCCGTAGCCCGAGGTCTTGGGCGCCTCGTGCACGATGACGCAGCGGCCGGTCTTCTTCACCGAGGCCTCGATGGTCTCGATGTCCAGCGGCACGAGGGTGCGCAGGTCGATGACCTCGGCGTCGACGCCGGCGTGCTCTGCGCCCGCCAGCGACACCCAGACCATGGTGCCCCAGGCCAGGATGGTGACGTCCGCGCCTTCCTTCATGATGCGCGCCTTGCCGATCGGCTCGACGTATTTGCCGGTCGGGACCTGGGCCAGCTCCTGCGCCTTCCAGGGCGAGACCGGGTTCTCGTGCCAGCCGTCGAACGGCCCGTTGTACAGGCGCTTCGGCTCGAAGAAGACGACCGGATCGTCATCCTCGATGGCCGCAATCAGCAGGCCCTTGGCGTCATAGGGGTTGGACGGGATCACGACCTTGAGGCCGGCGATGTGAGTGAACAGGCTTTCCGGCGACTGGCTGTGCGTCTGGCCGCCGAAGATGCCGCCGCCGTAGGGGCTGCGGATGGTGATCGGCGAGGTGAACTGGCCGGCCGAGCGATAGCGCAGCTTGGCGGCTTCCGACACGATCTGGTCGTAGGCCGGATAGATGTAGTCGGCGAACTGGATCTCGACGACCGGACGCAGGCCGTAGGCGCCCATGCCGATGGCGGCGGCGACGATGCCGCATTCGCTGATCGGGGCGTCGAAACTGCGGGTCAGGCCGTGCTTCTTCTGCAGGTGGTCCGTCACGCGGAAGACGCCGCCGAAATAGCCGGCGTCCTCGCCGAAGCTGAGGACGTCCTTGTCCTCGGCCATCTTGACGTCCAGCGCCGAGTTCAGCGCCTGAATCATGTTCATTGGTTGCACGCCGGTGTCGGGCGCGGTCGAGGCCGGGGCGTTGGAGGCGGTCACCATGTCCGGCTCGACGCCGTCGGTGCGGTCGGCCTCGGTGAAGGTGGTGTTGTCGCTCATGATCAGACCCCCACTTCCCGGCGCTGTTCGACCAGGCGCCAGTCCTCGGTGGCGAAGACATCCTCGAACATGGTCTTCACGCTGGCGCGCGACTGACCGAGCGTGCCGATGGCCTCGGACTCCTTGCCGGCGGCGCGGACCTGTTCAACGGCGTCGGCCTCGGCGGCGGTCTGCTGCTCGTCGGACCATTCGCCCAGACCGATCAGGTGCTGCTTCAGCCGCTCGATCGGATCGCCCAGCGGCCATTTCTCGTGCTCGTCGCCCGGGCGGTAGCGGCTGGGGTCGTCCGAGGTCGAGTGCGGGGCGCCGCGGTAGGTGAACAGCTCGATGACCGTCGCGCCCTGGTTGGTGCGGGCGCGCTCCTCGGCCCACTGGGTCGCGGCCCACACGGCGAGGAAGTCATTGCCGTCGACGCGCAGGGCCGGCAGGCCGTAGCCGATGGCCTTGGACGCGAAGGTCGTCTCCAGACCGCCGGCGATGCCCATGAAGGACGAGATGGCCCACTGGTTGTTGACGACGTTCAGGATGACCGGCGCGCGATAGACGGCGGCGAACGTCAGCGCGTTGTGGAAGTCGCCCTCGGCCGTGGCGCCGTCGCCTATCCAGGCGATGGCGATCTTGTCATCGCCCTTGTAGGCGCTGGCCATGGCCCAGCCGACGGCCTGCGGCACCTGAGTGCCGAGATTGCCCGAGATGGTGAAGAAGCCGTACTCCTTGGACGAGTACATGATCGGCAGCTGGCGGCCCTTGATGGGGTCCGAGGCGTTCGAATAGATCTGGTTCATCATGTCGGCGAGCGGGTAGCCGCGCGAGATGAGAAGGCCCTGCTGGCGATAGGTGGGGAAGCCCATGTCCTCGCGGTTCAGGATCATGCCCTGGGCGACCGCGATCGCCTCCTCGCCGGTGCACTTCATGTAGAAGCTGGTCTTGCCCTGGCGGTGGGCGCGGTGCATCCGGTCGTCGAACGCGCGCGTCAGGATCATGGCCTTGAGCCCGCGCCGCATGGTGTCGGCGTCCAGCATCGGGTTCCACGGGCCGACGGCCTTGCCCTCGTCATCCAGCACGCGGACCAGCCTGAAGGCATGGTCGCGCATCTCGAACGGGGTGGTGGAGACCGAAGGCCGATCGACCGCGCCGGCGGGATCGAACTTCAGGTGGCTGAAATCAGGGGCGTCGCCCGGACGGCCCGAGGGCTCGGGCACGCGCAAGCTGAGCGATTGCGTATTGGGCTTCTTCATTCCGTCCTGCCGTCCGGTTGATCCGACCGCGTTTCCTCAGGCTTCGTCTATCACGACGCCGGCGCCAAGGCTTGCGCGTTTTTGACCTTGCACTCTGCCGATCGCGGGTATTTTATTGCGCGAAACATAGAAGCGGAGAAACGCATTGGCTGACGAGTTGGATCCCGTCGACGCCCGCATCCTGGACATCCTGCAACAGGACGCCGGCCTTTCGGTGGCCGAGGTCGCCGACCGCGTCGGCCTGTCGGCCTCGCCGTGCTGGCGCCGGATCAAAAGACTGGAGGACGCCGGCCTGATCCGCAAGCGGGTCACCCTGCTGGACGCCGCCAAGCTGGGTCTGGACTTCGAAGTCTACGCCATCGTCAAGCTGAACCTGCCGTCCAGCGACAACCTCGACGCCTTCGAGCGCGCCGTGGCCCACTGGCCCGAGGTGGTCCAGTGCGCGACCATCACTGGCCGCGAGGACTATGTGCTGCGCATCATCACCTCGGACATGCACGCGTTCGACCGCTTCCTGCGCGAGAAGCTGCTGAGCCTGGGTATCGTCTCGGACTGCGAGAGCCACATCGTCACGCGCGGCGTGAAGAACGTGACCGCCCTGCCGCTGGGCATCATCACGCCGCACGTCGGATAGGGTCCCTAGCGGCCGTCTCTTGCGGGCGTCAGCACATGTTCGACGAGGGCCACCAGAAAACGGCCAGGCTCCTCATGAGGCGGCAGGTGCGCCGAGTGCTCGAACCAGACGACCGCCTTTGACGGCGCAGCCAGGTCTTCCAGCCAGTCTGCCGCGATACCGGATGGCGTGGTGAGGTCGTGCCTGCCGAGGAACATGAAGACCGGGAAAGTTGTCGTACGGATCACTGTCTGATCCACTTCGATCAACTCTGGAAGCAGGGTCCCGACGGAAAGCTGGCCGCCGGCATCAATGGCGCGCCGGTCCTCCAGATCATAGTCGGGATGAAGTCGGGCGGCCCGAAAGAAAAAGTCCGCGTTGTCGCGCCCCGCCGCAAGCCCCCCGTAGAGCATGACCCATTTGCGCACGACATTCAGTCTGTCGAACGCCAACGGTCCGGGCCCCGGGTAAGGCGCCAGAGGCTCAAGCTCGGACAGGGCCGTCGCGTCGTTGCGCTCGCGGGCGAGCTCGAGCAGCAGCCGGTACTGTTCGGCCTCATTCCGGCGCATATCCATCAGAGGCCCAACGCCGACGTAGGCGCTGACCCAGTCCGGGCGCTGCATCGCCGCATCCAGCCCGATTACATTGCCCCACGAGTGGCCCAGCAGCACGACCTTCCGCTGCCCGTACCGCTCGCGCATCAGGCCGATCAGTTCGACAAGATCTTCGGCCATCCGCTCACGAGACAGCGTCGGTCGTGTCGCCTCCTCCCCATTCTCCCGCAGGGTCTTGCCAGTTCCGCGCTGATCCCACTGAACGACGGTGAAATAGTCCTCCAGGCCGCGCTGGTAAGGCCAGCTGCGTCCCATCTCGATGGCGCCGGGTCCGCCGTGAACATAGATCAGGATCGGATTGGAGCGATCCGCGCCGCGGACCGAGATCCACTGCTCCATGCCGCCCAGCCGGACGCGTTCTGTAGTCTGAATGCCCTCCGGCGTGACGATCCTCTGCATGTCGGCGATCATGGGCCGAACCGCAACATAAGCCTCTTCCGGGGTCTGTGGAGAGGGCGTCTGGGCCGACGCGGGCGCAGCCAGCGAGATCATGACAACGAGGATGGCGAGTATACCGGACTTCATGACTAGGACTCCTCCGCCACCACAATCCGCTGATCGGCGGGATGGATGCAAAAGTTGAGGCCAATCGCGGAACCAGCGGGGCCGGCGGCATTGCCAGCGTGCTGCCTTCCAGCGATGTTCGGACTCAGGCTCGAAGGGGACAAGACATGATCGAACTGGTGATCGACGCGCGGCGCAAGGACCTCGGCGGGTTCGAGGTCGGGCGGGTGCTGCCGTTCCATTCGCGCCGCATGGTCGGCCCCTTCATCTTCCTGGACCAGATGGGGCCGGCCGAGTTCGCGCCGGGCTCGGAGGCCATCAATGTGCGGCCGCACCCGCACATCGGCCTGTCGACCCTGACCTATCTGTTCGAGGGCGAGATCATGCACCGGGACAATACCGGCGCGACCCAGGCCATCCGCCCGGGCGAGGTCAACTGGATGGTCGCCGGCAAGGGCATCGTCCACTCCGAGCGCACCGACCCGCTGAAGAAGACCCAGGGCGGCCCCATGCACGGCATGCAGGCCTGGATCGCCTCGCCGACCGAGCTGGAAGAGGTCGATCCGTCCTTCCATCACCACGGCGAGGACGGTCAGCCGGCCTATGAGAACGCCGGCCTGTTCGCCCGTCTGGTGGCCGGCGAGGCCTATGGCGCGAAAGCCGCCGCGCCGATCCAGTCGCCGCTGTTCTATGTGCACTGGGAACTGGCCGAGGGCGTGCGCACGGCGCCGCCTCCGGGCAAGGGCGCCGGCGGCTATTCCGAGCGGGCCCTGTACGTCGCCAAGGGCGAGATCGAGGTCGGCGACCGCACCTTCCACGAAGGCCAGATGATCGTGCTGGAGCCGAACGCCGATCCGACCGTGAAGGCCATCCGCCCTTCGTCCGTCATGGTGCTGGGCGGCGAGCCGGTCGGCCCGCGCGTGATCTGGTGGAATTTCGTCTCCTCGTCGCAGGAGCGGATCGATCAGGCCAAGGCCGACTGGAAGGCCGGCCGCATGTCGCTGCCGCACGAGGACGATCTGGAGTTCATCCCCCTGCCCGACGTCCCCGCGACGCCCGAGCCGGCCCCGGTGAAGCCGGAGCCGACGCACCCGGTCTAACGCCCTTCTCCCGCAAGGGACAGAAGGATCAGCGGCTGTTGGTGACCACCCAGTCCACCAGCGCCTGCAGAGCGGCGGGGTCGAAGGTTTCCTCGATCGTCGGATACTCGGCGGGCAGGCCGGTGGTCGCCGTCTGCATCAGGTGGTTGAGCTCCGGGAAGGTCTCGATCCGGGCGTCAGGGCGGATGGCGGCGAGGGCGGTGGCGCTCTGCTGCGCATCGACCTGCACGTCCTTGCCGCCATACAGCGCCAGCAGCGGGCCGCGATACGCGGTCAGCGACGGCGCCGGATCGTGGGCGACGAACCAGCGCATCCACGGGCGACGGGCTGTCTGCTCGGCATTCTGGATCGCTGCTGGCGGCAGGCCTGCGGCGGCGGTCCGGACCGCCTCGGCGGCGGCATCCGCGTCTCCGGCGTTCGCGGCGATCGCTTCCATCAGGCGGCGCTGGATCGCCGTATTGCTCTCGACAATCGTCGCCGGCAGGCCCGAAGCCTGCTGGATGCGCTGCGATTGAGATGTCAGGACCTCAGCGCCGGAAACGGCCGGTCCGGCGATCAGGACCATGAAGGCCACCGGCTGTCCGGCCTGCGCGACCAGCGGCGCGATCGTGCCGCCCTCGCTGTGCCCGATCAGGCCGACACGATTTGCATCGATGCCCTGATGCGCAGCCAGCCAGGCGAAGGCCGCGCCGGCGTCCACGGCGAAGTCAGCAGTCGTCGCGCCTATCGGATCGCCGGTCGAGCCGCCGACGCCTCGGTCATCGACGCGCAACACCGCCACGCCGCGCCGGGTCAGGGCATCGGCGATGACGGCGAAGGGCTTGTGGTCGAACAGGGTCTCGTCGCGATCCTGTTGCCCCGATCCGGTGATCAGCAAGGCGGCCGGGAAAGGTCCGTCGCCCTGTGGCAGGGTCAGGGTCCCGGCCAGTTCGACCCCGGCGGTGGGGGTCGGAATGCGAGCCTCTTCCTCGCGATAGGGATAGGGCGGCGCCGGCGTCTGGGGCCGTGCGGGTCTGGCGACAGTCGCCGTTTCGGTGGTGCGGGTCAGGATCAGCGGCAGGGAGCCGCCTTGGGTCAACGCGCCGGTGATCGTGCGGCCGTCCTCGGACAGTCGGCCTTCGAAGCGGGCGCTCGCCGTAGGGACTGCGAAGCGGACGGTTCCGTCGCGCAGGTCCAGCCCCTCGACGGACAGGCCGTTCGCGCCCTGATCGGGGCTGTCGATGGCGGCGCGCGGCGCATCGCCGGACGTATCGACCCTCAGCACCATTCGCAGTGATTGCCCGCCGACGCTGACATTGCCTTCCCACGACCCGCCCAGCGAGGCGGTCTGCTGCTGCGGGGCGGCCGCCAGTACGGAGACTGCGGCGACGAGGGCTGTGGCGATCATGGCGTTTCTCCTGAAGTTTCCACCCTAGGGTGCAGAACTGTAACCGTCGAGGACTTGAACGGCGGCCGATCAACCCGATCTGTCCGCCATGACCGCTTTCTCCGTGCTCGACCTGTCGCCCATCGTGGAGGGCGGCGACGCCCGCCGCGCCCTGCTTGAAACCACCGAATTGGCCCGCGCGGCCGAGCGGCTGGGCTTCACCCGCTTCTGGCTGGCAGAACATCACAACATGCCCGGCATCGCCAGCGCGGCGACCGCCGTGGCCCTGGCCCATGTGGCGGCGTCTACCGAGACCATCCGCGTCGGCTCGGGCGGGATCATGCTGCCCAACCATGCGCCGATGGTGGTGGCCGAGCAGTTCGGCACGCTGGAGGCGCTGCATCCCGGCCGGATCGATCTGGGCCTGGGCCGCGCGCCGGGCACCGACGGCGAGACCGCTCGCGCCCTGCGCCGCTATTTCGAGGCGGCCGACCAGTTCCCGCGCGACGTGATGGAACTGCAGAACTTCCTCGGCGATCCGGTCGAGGGGCAGCGGGTGACGGCCTGGCCGGGCGCGGGCTCGAAGGTGCCGATCTGGCTGCTGGGCTCCAGCCTGTTCAGCGCCGAACTGGCCGCCCATCTGGGCCTCCCCTTCGCCTTCGCCAGCCATTTCGCGCCCGAGCTTCTGCTGCCGGCCCTGCGCACCTATCGCGAGGGCTTCCGGCCGTCGAAGCAACTGGCCGCGCCCTATGCGATGGCCGCGATCAACGTCTTCGGCGCCGATACGGACGAGAAGGCGAAGCATGTCTCCACCGCCATGCAGCAGGCGTTCGCGGCGGTGGTGACCGGCAAGCCGGGCCGGCTGAAGCCGCCGGTGGACGACATCAACACCGTGCTGGACGCCCGCCAGATCGCGGCCGTCGAGAGCCGTCTGACCTATGCCGCCATCGGCGGCGCGGCGACGGTGCGGACGAAGCTTCAGGAGTTCATCGCCCTGACCGGGGTCGACGAGGTCATGGTGACGGGGATGATCTTCGACATCGAGGATCGGGTGAAGAGCCTCGAGGTGACAGCGGAGGCAGTGGCCGGGTTGTAGGCTGTCTGTTTCATCACAAAGGACACCAAGGAGGCACGAAGAGCACCAAGGCGCTCCGCGCGCGGCATGCCGCGTGCAAACAGATCAGGGATTGATCGACGCCTGCGGCGTCATCTTGGCGCTGCTCTCTTCGTGTCCTTCGTGCCTCCTTGGTGTCCTTGGTGAAGAACCCCGACGCCCCCTCAGAGCCCCCGCAGGAACTCCAGCAGCAGCCGGTTCACCTCGTTCGGCCGCTCCTGCTGGATCCAGTGGCCCGCGCCCTCGACCACCGTCTGAAGCCGCAGGTCGTCGATCCAGTCCTTCAGCCCCGCCTCCTGCGGTCCCGAATAGTGCCGCACCGGATCGCGGTCGCCGACGACCAAGGCGGCCGGGACGCGGATGCGGGCGTCCTGCAGCCACGGCGTCAGCGCCCAGTTGCGATCCACGTTCCGGTACCAGTCGAACGGGGCACGGAAGCCGCCGGCGGTGAAGGCGTCGACGTACTCGCGGAAATGGGCCTCGCTCATCCATGGCGGCAGGGGCGCGTCGTCCGGCAGGGTGGACAGGAAGGTCTCGCCCTCGGGGATGAAGCCGGTGGACTGACGCTCGGGCGGGGTCGCGCCGTCATAGGCCCAGAAGCCCTTGCGCAGACCGGTTTCGACATCGGCGTCGAAGATGGCGTGGGCGTCATCGGCCTGGAACTGATTGATGTAGAGCTCGCCCAGCCCGCCGCGCTTCGCCAGCACGGCCATGGCGGCGGTGGGCGGCCCCTTGGGACGTCGCGGCTGGAACGGCACCGACAGGGCGAAGACGGCGCGGAACAGGTCCGGTCGCATCAGGGCGCAATGCCAGGCCACCGGCGCACCCCAGTCGTGACCGACGACGACACAGGTCTCGTGCCCGAGCGCCCTGACCAGATCGACCATGTCGCCGGCCAGATCGAGGATGGAATAGGCGTCCCGCGCCTGTGGCCTGTCCGTGCCGCCATAGCCGCGCATGTCGGGGGCGACCGCATGGAAACCGGCCTCGCCCAGCGCCTCGACCTGCGCCCGCCAGCTGACGCCCAGCTCGGGGAAGCCATGGATGAACAGCACCAGAGACCCCGAGCCATGCTCAAGGATCTGCTGGCTGAGGCCGTCGGTCTGGATCAGGCGGGTCTGCATCCCGCCAGCGGATCACCTGCGCGCCGGGCGCGCAAGCCGACTTAGAGCGTCGCGCCCGTCGTGCGCATGATCTCGGCGCGCAGTTCGGGCATGCCGACGCCCTTCTCGGCCGAGGTGACGATCACCGCCGGGAAGGCGGCGGGGCGTTTGGCGATGGCCTTCAGCGTCGCCGCCTGGACCTTCTCGGCCTCGCCCTTCTTCAGCTTGTCGGCCTTGGTCAGCACGATCTGGTAGCTGACGGCCGCGAGGTCGAGCGCGTCCAGAGCCTCGTCATCGACCTTCTTCAGGCCATGCCGGCTGTCGATCAGCAGATAGACGCGCTTCAGCGTGACCCGGCCGCGCAGATAGTCCCGTCCCAGATCCTGGAACTTCTTGACCGTCGTCCTGGACGCCTTGGCCCAGCCGTAGCCGGGCAGGTCGACCAGCCGCATCTTGCCGTCGAGATCGAAGAAGTTGACCTCGCGCGTCCGGCCCGGCTCGTTCGAGGCGCGGGCCAGCTTGTGCATGCCGACCAGCCCGTTGATCAGGCTGGACTTGCCGACGTTGGACCGGCCGGCGAAGGCGATCTCGGGCAGGTCAGGCTCGGGCAGCTGCTCGATCTTCGCGCAGCCCAGGACGAAGGTCGCGGGCCGCGCGAAGAGGACGCGGCCCTCTTCCAGTTCCTCGGGGGTGAACTCGTCCAACTACGCCTTCGCCTTCTGGAACCGGGCGAGGAAGGTGTCGATCGGGTTCTCGGCCTTGAAGCGGTGCATGATGATGTACTGCTGGAAGATGGTCAGCACGTTCGACCACGCCCAGTAGATCAGCAGGCCGGCCGGGAAGGTCGCCATGATGAAGGTGAAGACGATCGGCATCAGCTGGAAAATGCGACGCTGCATCGGATCCGGCGCCTGTGGGCTCATGGCCATCTGCAGCCACATGGTCAGGCCGTAGACGATCGCCAGGATGCTCAGCGAGAAGGTGCCGGTGAGGTGGGCGCCGAGGAAGGGCACCGTCGACGGATCCCACGGGATCAGGCCCCACAGGTTCCAGATGGTCGTCGGGTCCTTGGCCGAGAGGTCGCGGATCCAGCCGAAGAACGGCTGGTGACGCATCTCGATGGTCACGAACAGCATCTTGTAGACGGCGTAGAAGACCGGGATCTGGAGCAGCAGCGGAAGGCAGCCGGCCAGCGGGTTGATCTTCTCCTTCTGGTACAGCGCCATCAGCTCCTGCTGCTGCTTGGGCGCGTCGTCCGGATGCTTCTTCTTGATCTCCTCCATTTTCGGCTGGAGGTTCCGCATCTTCGACATGCTCTCGTAGCTCTTGTTGGCGAGCGGGAACATGACGAGGCGGACGGTCAGGGTCAGGGCGAGGATGGCCAGACCGAAGTTGCCCAGCACGCCGTAGAAGAACTCGACCAGGATGAAGATCGGGCGGGTCAGGAAGAACAGGAAGCCCCAGTCGATCGCATAGACGAAGCGCGGCAGGTCGAGGCTCTGCTCGTAGCCCGCGAGGATCTCGTTGCGCTTGGCGCCGGCGAACAGGCGGGTGGTCTCGGTGATCTGGCGACCCGGCTGGATCGTGTGCGCGGCGCCCAGCATGGAGACCGAGTGCATGTCGTAGGTCTGGGCTTCCGTCACGCGGAAGGAGGCCTCGATGCGCTCGTTCTGGGCCGGGATGATCGCCGCCAGCCAGTATTTGTCGGTGATGCCCATCCAGCCGCCGGTGGAGGAGAAGTTCTGCTCCGGCTTCTTGGCCCAGGCTTTGTATTTCAGCTGCTCGGTCGTGTACTTGCCGTCCGCGCCGAAGGTGCCGATGCCGCCCTCGTGCAGGATCTGGTTGCGGCCCAGATCGTCCGGCACGCCCTGGCGCTCGACGCGGGCGCCCGGCGCGATGGTGATCGCCTGGGTCGAGAAGTTGGCGACCGTATCGGTGATGGTGAAGACGTACTGGTCGTCGATCGAGATCAGGCGCGTGAAGCGCAGGCCCGCGCCGTTGTCCCAGGTCAGGGTGACCGGGGTGGTCGGGGTCAAGGTCGTGCCCTGGGTCAGACGCCAGGGCGTGTTGGCGCCCGGGACGCCGCCCGGAACGTTCGGACCGCTCCAGCCGAACTGGGCGAAGAAGGCGTGACGCATGCCCTGCGGGCGGAACAGCTCCACCGCCGGCGAGTCCTTGTCGATGGTCTCGCGGTAGCGGGTCAGGAACAGGTCGTCGATGCGCGCGCCCGTCAGCGCCAGCGAACCGGTCAGGGTCGGCGTCTGGATCGCGACGCGTGGGCCGGCGCCGAGGGCGGCGGTGCGGTCGGTCGTGAAGACGGCGGCGCTGGGCGACGGCGAGGTGATCGGCGCATCGGCCGTCTGTTCGGCGGCGGCCTGCTGGGCCTCCCGGCGCTTCTCGGCCTGGGGCTGCATCACGAAGACGCTGTAGGTGACCAGCATGATCGCCGCGATCACGAGGAAGAGGGTCGTGTTACGGCTGTTGTCGTGAGGGGGCATGGAGATCAGGAATCCTGGCCGGCTGTCGCGGGCGTCGAGGGCGCGGTCTTGGGCGCCGGCCGCGGGGTCGCGAGCCTTGTAAGCGCCGATTTCACATCGTCAAGCAAACGGTCCCAGTCACGGTCCGCCGTGCCCATGCGGGCGATGAACACATAGTCGCTCCCGGCGACGCCCAGATGCGGCGCAAGCGCACGGGCGGCCTCGCGCAGACGGCGTTTGGCGCGGTTGCGAATGACGGCCCCGCCGACCTTGCGGGTGGCGGTGAAGCCGAGGCGCACGGTGGCCGCGCCGTCCTGCCGATCCAGTCGCTGGACAACCACGGCGCCGCGGGCCTCTGAAACGCCTTTCGCGGCCGCCAGAAACTGGGGCCGCGATGTCAGGCGTTCGATTTTGAACGGGTCGCTCACGCAGAGCGCCGACGACTTAGGCCGTCAGGCGCTTGCGGCCCTTGGCGCGGCGGCGCTGAACGATCTTCTGACCGTTCTTCGTGGCCATCCGCGAACGGAAGCCGTGACGGCGCTTGCGCACGAGTCGCGACGGCTGATAGGTCCGCTTCACGGTCGGCTCCTTGATAAATACTGGTGGACGACGGAACACGTCCGCCGCAGGAAGGGCGGGCGTATAAGGGGGTCAGCGCGTTGAGTCAACGCCGCCAGCGCCCGATGAACGCCTTGTATGGAGAGAGAATGGACCGCGTGAAGCGCTTTCTGCCCCTGATCGTGCTGGCGGCCGTCATCGCCGTCATCTTCGGCATGGGCTGGAACCGCTATCTGTCGCTGGACACCATCCGCGACCACGGGGCCGAATTCCGGGCGTTCACCGCCGATAACTATGTCGTCAGCCTCCTGATCCTGATGGCCGTCTTCGCCATCCTGACCGCCAGCGTGGTGCCCGGCGTCTTCTTCGTGACGATCACCGCCGGCTATCTGTTCGGTCCGTGGGTCGGCGGCGTGGCCACCTCGATCGCGGCCACCCTCGGAGCCCTGATCGTCTATGGCGTGGCGCGGACGGCGCTGGGAGCCTCCCTGCGCGAGAAGGCCGAGCGGGACGCCGGTCTGATGCAGAAGGTCTGCGCCGCCATCGACAAGGATACGTTCTGGTACGTCCTGGCCTCGCGGCTGGCCGTGGTCGTGCCCTTCCACATGATCAACATCGCGGCGGGCGTGATGGCCGTGCGGCTGACGCCCTACACGGTCGCCACGGTGATCGGCCTGCTGCCGGCCCACATCATCTACTGCTGGATCGGGGCGCGGCTGAACACCCTGCTGGCCAACGACCCCAACCCGGACTTCCAGGCCCTGTTCGGCCAGTTCTGGGCGCCCATGCTCGGGGTCTTCGTGCTGGCCGTCGTCCTGCCCTTCGCGCTGAAGGGACTGCAGGCCCTGCTGGGCGGGAGGGCGAAGCCAGCATGAGCCAGGCCCGCGCCCTGCTGAGCTCGATCCGCAAGGCCCTGCGCGTGCCCGGCGACTGGCGCGAGTGGGTGAAGATCCATGCGCCCGACGCCCTGGCCGGCCGCCTGCTGCTGCTGACCTTCGTCTTCGCCGCGGCCGTCGAGGTGATGATCGTGGCCCCCAGCGCCGCGAGCTTCCACGAGCGCTGGCTTCTGGACCGGCTGCAGTCCGCAGAACTGGCCTCGGTTGGAGTCGAGGCCCTGCCCTATTCGGCCGTCGAGGACGATACGGCCGAGCAGCTTCTGGCCATCGGCGGCGTGCAGGCGGTGGTCGTCGGCGATCAGGGCGTGCGCCGTCTGCTGTTGCAGGCCCCGAACCTGCCCCGCACCCCGGACCTGATCGACCTGCGTCAGCGTCGTCCGCTCGCCCGCGTCCTCGACCCGTGGAAGACCCTGTTCGGTCACCCCGACCGCTCCATCCGTGTGCAGGCCCGGCCGCGCTATCGCTCGGGCGACTTCATCGAGATTCTGGCGCCCGCCCAGCCGCTGAAGGCCGAGCTGAAGACCTTCCTGCTGAACAGCCTGATCACCTCCCTGTTCGTGTCGCTGGTCGCCGGCGGGCTGCTCTACGCCGGTCTGGCCTTCCTGGTGCTGCAGCCCCTGCGCCGCGTGACCCGCTCGATCGAGAATTTCGCCGAGGATCCGGAGCGCGAGGGCGATCCTCCCAGCGGCCGGCATGACGAAATCGGCCGGGTCGAGCGCGAACTGGCCCGGATGCAGGACGAGGTGCGGCAGTCGCTGCGCTCGCGCGCCCGTCTGGTGGCGCTGGGCGAGGCGGTGGCCAAGATCAATCACGACCTGCGCAACATGCTGACCTCGGCCCAGATCGCGTCCGAGCGTCTGGCCGATTCGCCCGATCCGACCGTGGCCAAGGCCCTGCCCCGGCTGGAGCGCGCGCTGGGCCGCGCCGCCGCCCTGTCCCGCAATGTGCTGGAGTACGGCCGCAGCGAGGAGCCGGCGCCCCAGAAGATGCGGCTCCAACTGGCCGCGGCGGTGGTGACGGCGGCCGAGGACGCCGGCCTGTCGCCCGACGGGGTGAAACTGGTGAAGAGCATCCCCGCGCGCTTCAGCGTGCTGGCCGACCCCGACCAGTTGCACCGCGTGCTGGTCAATCTGATGCGCAACGCCCGGCAGGCGATCGAGGCCGACGCCACGCGCGGCGATCGCAAGGGGCATGTCCGGGTCAGCGCAGCGCATGAGGGCGGAGACTGTGTGATCCATGTCGAGGACGACGGCCCCGGCATACCGCCGCGCATTTCCGAGCGCCTGTTCGAGGCCTTCGTCAGCGGCAAGGCTTCGGGCGGCACCGGACTGGGCCTGACCATCTCGCGCGAACTGGCCGAGAACGGCGGCGGCTCGCTGAGCCTGATCGATACCGGGCCGACCGGCACGTTGTTCGAACTGCGGATTCCCAACTGAGACCAAATCGCCCGAACGGCGTTTGGACTCGCGAAACGGCCTGAAACGGTCCAGCTTGGGGCCGACGCCGTCCGCCCTGTGGAGCCTGCCATGACCCGTCTTCCCCTCGCCTGCGCCGCCGCGGTGCTGACGCTGGCCGCCGTGCCGGCTCTGGCCCAGCAGGCCAAGACCGTCGCCCCGGTCGCCGTTCCGCAGCAGGCGGAGCCCTCCGTCGGGTCAGAGGAATGGTTGCGCCAGCGCGGCGAGACCTACAGCGCCGCGCCGGACTCGGCCCAGAACCCCGCGGAGATCGAGGCGACCTCCAAGCTGAACGCCGGCAATGCCGCCCAGGCCGAAGCCGCCGAACGGGCCGACGCCGAAGCCCGGGCCGCCTTCGAAGCCGAGAACCAGCGCTGGCGCGAGGAACAGGCCCGCTCCAGCACTGCCCGCGCCCAGTGGGAGGCGGACGTCGCCGCCGCTGACTCCGCCCGCACCCGCTGGGAACGGGAGCGTGCGCAATGGGAGGCCGACGTCGCCGCCTGCCGCGCCAGCAACCGCGTCTGCATCGTCCCCGAGCCGCCGGCCGCGCCGAAGTAGACGTAACCAATTACCCTTCGGAAAGAGGGGTTTTTTAAAATCTCCCTGCGATTGTCCGCTTCGGTACGCCGGAGTTGAAAGCGGAAATGGGTCAGGTCTGGCGGCTATATCGCCCGGAGCGACGCGCGGAGACGCGGACGGACTTCGCTGTCCTGCTGATCGGCTATTTCGCGGTCATGCTGGCCGGCGTCTTCGCCGCGCGCACGCCCGGCGACCACACCGTATTCTGGGCGGCCAACGGCGTGCTCGTCGCCGGCCTGCTCGTGCTGCGCCCCAAATGGCGGCTCGTCTTCATGGCCGTCTGTTTCGCCGCCAACCTGGGCATGAACGCCTGGCAGGGCCTCTCTGTCGCGCTGAACCTGACCTACGTCATTCCCAACATCGCGGCGGCCGTACTGGTCGCCTTCGGCGCGCGCCGGTTCTGCGGCGCGGCGCTGGACCTGTCGCGACCCAAGCGGCTGGCGCAGTTCACCGTCGTGGCGGCGATCAGCATGGCCGCGGTGGTGCTGCTGGGCGGCTGGACGCTGAACACCTTCTTCCATCCGTGGAACGCCATCGTCGACGGCCCGATCTGGTTCATCGGCGACTTCCTCGGCCTGATGCTGAGCGCGCCGGCGATGCTGATGCTGATGCAGCGACGCCGTCTGCAGGCCGCCGCCGGCTTCGCCGAGCGCAGCGCGATCCTGGCGCTGATCATCGGAGCGACGGCGCTGGGATGCCTCAGGGCCGACCTGCCGCTTCTGTACCTCGTCTATCCGGTCCTTCTGCTGGCGGCCTTCCGGCTGGGCGCCGCGTGGATCTATCTGGCCGCCTACCTGTCCGCCTCGGTGGCGACCTTCATGACCGTCCACGGCTACGGCCCGCTCGCGGCGATCGATCCGGTCATCCGTGACATGGATTTGCGGCCGATCCAGCTGTTCGCCGCCAGCCTGCTGCTGGCCGCCGTGCCCGCCGCCAGCGCCCTGGCCGAGCGCGAGCGCAACGCTCGCCGGCTGGCCCGCCGCGAGGCCGCCGCCCGCGCCGCCCATCGCCGGGCCGAAGCCGCTATCGCCTCCAAGGCCAGCTTCCTGGCCATGATGAGCCACGAGATCCGCACGCCCCTGAACGCCGTCATCGGCTTCAGCCAGATCCTGAACGAGCAGGACGACCTGACCGAGGAGACCCGCCGCAAGGTCGGGTTGATCGGCCGTTCCAGCCGGGTGCTGAAGGACCTCGTCAATGACCTGCTGGACTTCTCCAAGATGGACGCGGGCAAGTTCGATCTCAGCCCCGTGCCGGATCGCCTGCAGGTGACGCTGGAGGACGCGATCGCCATCGTTCGCGACGGCGCCGAGGACAAGGGACTGGTCGTGCGGCTGGACAGCGACGCCGCGCCTGGTGCCGGCCACATCTTCGACGGCGCCCGCCTGCGTCAGGTGCTCCTGAACCTGCTCAGCAACGCGATCAAGTTCACCGCCCGGGGCGAGGTGGTGCTGTCGTGCGAGGTGACGCCCGGCGAGACCACCGACGTCGTCGAGATCGCCGTGCGCGACACCGGCATGGGCATTCCCGAGGACAAGCTGCCGCTGCTGTTCCAGGCCTTCACCCAGGTCGACGCCTCGATCGGCCGTCAGCATGGCGGGACCGGTCTGGGCCTCGCCATCTCGCAATCGCTGGTCCAGCTGATGGGCGGGAAGATCACCGTCGAGAGCAGCCCGGCCGGCTCGACCTTCCGCTTCACCCTGCAGCTGGAGCACACCGAGATCGTCGAGGATGCCCCGGCCCACGAGGCCGGGCGCGGCGCCTACCGCGTGCTGGTGGTCGACGACCATCCGGTCAATCGCGAGATCGCCTGCCTGATGCTGCGGACCGCCGGCCACGAACCAGAGTCGGTCGAGGATGGGCCGTCCGCCATCGAGGCTGTGCAGACCGGCGACTACGACATCGTCCTGCTGGATATCCGGATGCCGGGCATGGACGGCTTCCAGGTCGCCCGCGCCATCCGCGCCCTGCCCGATCGCCGGGCGATGACGCCGATCCTCGCGGTCAGCGCCGACACGGTCGCGGACCAGATGGCGAACTATGTCGCCGCCGGGATGAACGGACACGTCTCCAAGCCCATCAACCAGATGAGCCTGCTGGATGCGATCGACGCCACGCTGAACGTCCGGCCGGAGCCCGACTTCGAGGCCGACGAGGCGCTCAGGGCCTGATCAGGCCTCCGAGCTCTCTTCCTGACGCTTCTTCATCAGGGCGTCGAACGAGCCCCAGACACCGTCGGCGCCATGCCAGGAGCCCTTGGTCGCGGCCTTGGAGTATTCGGTCGCGCGGGCCTCGAAGAAGTTGGCGTGCTCGACGCCCGACAGCAGCGACTGCAGCCACGGCAGCGGGTTTTCGGTGATGCCGTACAGCTCCGGCAGTTGCAGCTGGCGCAGGCGCCAGTCGGCGATGAAGCGGATGTACTGCTTGATGTCATCCGGAACCATGCCGTTCACCGGACCCATCTCGAAGGCCAGATCGATGAACTTGTCTTCCATGTTCACGACGGTGCGGCAGCATTCGACGATGTCGTCCGCCACGCTCTTGGTGACCACTCCCGTTTCCTTGTTGAAGGCGTGGTACAGCTTGATGATGCCCTCGCAGTGCAGGCTCTCGTCCCGCACCGACCAGGACACGATCTGCCCCATGCCCTTCATCTTGTTCTGGCGCGGGAAGTTCATCAGCATCGCGAACGAGGCGAACAGCTGAAGCCCCTCGGCGAAGCCGCCGAACATGGCCAGGGTCCGGGCGATGTCGGCGTCCGTCTCGACCCCGAACTGGCCCATGTAGTCGTGCTTGTCCCTCATGGCCTCGTATTCCATGAAGGCGCCGAACTCGGCTTCGGGCATGCCGATGGTCTCAAGCAGCAGGGCGTAGGCCGCGATGTGGATGGTCTCCATGTTGGCGAAGCTCGCCAGCATCATCTTGACCTCGGTCGGTTTGAACACCCGACCGTAGCGTTCCATGTAGTTGTCCTGAACCTCGATGTCCGCCTGGGTGAAGAAGCGGAAGATCTGGGTCAGAAGGTTGCGCTCGCCGTCGTTCAGGTTGGCGGCCCAGTCCTTGACGTCCTCGCCGAGCGGCACCTCCTCCGGCATCCAGTGGACCTGCTGCTGCTTCTTCCACATGTCGAAGGCCCACGGGTACCGGAACGGCTTGTAGGCGGCCGACGGGGTCAGCAGACCGGGCAGGATGAGGCCATTGGGCGAGACGTGCGCGTTCATCGGGAGTCCTGAAAACTCGTTCGGCGAATCCGTTTGGAGTGGTTTTCACCATGCGGGCGAGCGGGCCTCGCGACAAGGCGAATTGCGGCTATTTAGCGATCACATTTTTCAGACACGCTACATCTTGTAGCTGAGCCATACCCGTCGGGGGACGGTTCTGGGGACAGTCCCAAGCGCGGCTTATGCCCAAGGCTCAAGGACTTGCGTGCGGAGCCATCTTCCCCGGCGCATCGTTCAGGCCCGGAAGGAGAGGTTTATGACCTACACCGTCTATGGCGCATCCGGCTCGGGCTCGATGCCCGTCGAGGCCGCCCTGACCCTGATCGGCGCCCCCTACACCTTGGTCGAGGCCGTCACCTGGGAAGGCGATCACGAGCGGGACAAGGTCGCGCCGGTCAATCCGATGCGGCAGATCCCCGCCCTGATCACGCCCGGAGGCGAGACGATCACCGAGAGCGCCGCCATCCTGATCTGGCTGGCCGAGCAGCATCCCGAGGCGGCGCTGGCGCCCGAGGCCTGCGACCCACGCCGGGCGCAGTTCCTGCGCTGGATGACCTTCGTGCCCGCCTCCATCTATTCGATGTTCTGGGTCCGCGACGTGCCCTCTCGGCTGGTCGGCGACGACGCGGACGCCCAGGCGCAGATCGAGGCGCGGACGCTGGAACGTATCGCCGACTGCTGGGGCATGATGGAGCGGCAGATCGAGCCGGGCCGCTATCTGCTGGGCGACGACCTGACCGTGCTGGACCTGTACGTCGCCACGGTCAGCCGCTGGCGGCCGGGCCGCGCCCGCTTCGCCGAGGTCGCGCCGCGGATGCATCGGGTGGCGCAGAGGGTCGACGCCCTGCCGGAGCTGCAGGCCTTCTGGGCCGAGCGCTTCCCGCTCGAGGATCAGGCCGCGGCGGCGACCTGAGCCGGCGGCAGCTCGCCCGACACCGCGCGGGATACCGCATCGTACAGACCCGCCTGGCTGATCGGCTTGGCCATGTGGGCGTTCATCCCGGCGGCGAGGCAGCTGGCCACGTCCTCGGGCATCGCGTCGGCAGTCATGGCCACGATGGCTTGCGCTCCGGCGTCCCCCGGCATGGCGCGAATGCGTCGCGTGGCCTCCAGCCCGTCCATGCGCGGCATGCGCACGTCCATCAGCACCAGATCGAAGGCGGCGGTCCGGGCGGCCTCGACCGCGTCCTCGCCGTCGCACACCTCGACCACCTCGCAGCCGAGCGCCTCAAGCATGATGCGGGCGACCTCGCGGTTCACCGGGTGATCGTCGACCACCAGTACGCGCGGCGCACGGGCATCGTCCTGCACAGCGTTGGCCGCAGCGGGTTCCGGCTCGGGCGTCAGTTCGGCGTCGAGCAGCCGGGGCAGCGGCAGATGCAGGGTGAAGGTCGAGCCCTCGTCCAGCTGGCTCTCGACCTCGATGTGACCGCCCAGACGGCGGGCATGGCGGGCGGCGAGCGCCAGGCCGAGACCCGCGCCCGAATGATTGCGGCGAATGGAGGCGTCACCCTGCGAGAATGCCTCGAACAGGCCGGGCAGCACGCTGGCGGGAATGCCGCAGCCGGTATCGATCACCCGGATCGCGACGCCATCAGCCGCGCGATCCAGACGGACCACGACGCGGCCCTTTTCGGTGAACTTCACCGCATTGGCGATCAGCGGATGCAGGGCCTGACGCAGGGCGCGGCGGTCTGCGGCGAAGCGGGCGGCTTCGGGCAGTCGGGAGTCAATGACCAGTTCCACGCCGTGCGCCTCGGCCGCCATGCGGCTGGGCGTCGCCGCCTCGCGCGCGACGGCGGCGAGGTTCAGCGCCTCGGGCATGACGGCGTCGTCGCCGCGGGCGAAGTCCAGAATGTCCTCGACCAGCATCAGCAGGCCGTCGCTCGACTCGCGGATCTTGCGTGCCTGACGCACGGCGTCGGCGTCCAGCCCCTCGCGGGCTGCCAGCAGGTCGGCGAAGCCCGCGACGCCATTCAGCGGCGTGCGCATCTCGTGGCTCATCATGGCCAGGAAGCGGGCGCGGGCGGCCGAGGCGTCCTCGGCCCGGCGGCGGGCGTCCTGGGCGGCGAGCGTGCGGGCGCGCAGGCGCGCCTCCAGCCGCCGACGCTCGCTCATCACCGTGCACAGCGGCAGCACGGTCACCACCGTAGTCAGCAGGAACAGGTTGTAGAAGCCGAGGCGGCGCAGCAACGGCGGCACGGCCTCCAGGGCGGCCAGATCGTTGACCCGCGTCAACTGGATCGGGCCATGGCCGGTGAGCGTGGCCACGCCGCTGACGGTGGCGAGAATGATCAGCGAGGTCGCGGTCAGTGTCGGCGACAGGCGCAGGGCGATCGCCAGCATCACCGGAAAGACCAGGAACAGCAGCGGGCTGGTCTCCTGCCAGAAGACCACGGCGGTGACCGCTGTCATCAAGGTCATCAGGGCCGTCTTCTCGACAGGTCCGGCGCGGGTCAGTCCCTTGAAGCGGTGGCTGCGGGCGAACAGCAGCAGGATCGGCGTGACCAGCAGCAGGCCGACAAGCTCCACCACGAAGAAGCTCTGCATCTTGAACAGCAGGACCGGCAGGGTCGTCGGCCGGATCAGCGTCGCGATCGAGAAGCCGATAGCGGCCACCACCGCGACTGCGACGGCCGAGATCACGGTAAAGCGGAACAGGCGCTGCGGACGGCGCATGTCCAGCGCGGCCCCGCAGAAGCGCCGGGCCAGCAGGGCGACGAGCACCGCCTCACCGAGGTTCATCAGCGCATTGACCCAGAGGAAGACGCCCGGATCGCCCCGGATGATGTTCCAGAACAGGTTGAGGGTGAAGCAGGCGGTGATCACCATCACCGCGGGCCGGCGATGTAGCTGCAGCAGCGCCGCCGCCATGATCCCGTTGGATAGCCAGACGGTGACGGCTCCGAAGTTGCTGACGCTCCAGAAACCGATCAGCTGTGACAGGGCGAAGAGGAGCACATAGGCCCAGGGCGGCGGACCGGCCACGCGCCCCGCTTCATGCCTGAACAGACCCCAACGTCCCTTCAACCGGATATCCCCCCGGCGCTCCAACCCGAAAGTCCGTCATACGCTTGATCCGTAAACAAATAGGGCGCGTCCTGAAATGAAAGGGACACCCGCAGCGAGAATGTCGCCAGACGGAACTCCGCCGCGACCGGAGCCGTTTTCCGACCCGCGTCGCCTCCATCCGCGTCGCGGAGGAAGCCCATGTCAGACACAGTCCCGGAACCCACCTTCCATCCCCCGCCCGACGCGGCCGCCTTCTACGAGGAGAGCCTGCGTCTGCTGAAGGAGAGCGGCATCCCGTTCCTTCTGTCTGGCACCTATGCGGTAACGGCCTACACAGGCATCACCAGGCCGACAAAGGATCTGGACGTCTTCTGCAAGCCCGGCGACTACCCCCGGATTCTCGCCTTCTTCCAGGCGCGCGGATACCGCACCGACGTCGAGGACGAGCGCTGGATCGCCAAGGTCTGGAAGGACGAGAAACATTTCTTCGATGTGATCTTCGCCATGTCGAACGGCACCATCACCGTGAACGACAGCTGGTTCGGCGAGGACACCATCGACGTCTACGGGCATACGGTGACGATCACGCCGCCGACGGCCCTGATCCTGTCCAAGGTCTTCATCCAGGATCGCTATCGTTACGACGGGGCTGACGTGAACCATGTCATCCTGAAGCAGTCGGACGCCATCGACTGGAAGAGCCTGCTGGACCAGATGGATCTCTACTGGGAGGTCCTGATGTCCCACCTGCTGAATTTCCGGTTCGCCTACCCGACCGAGCGGGACAAGGTGCCGGCCTGGGTGATGACCGAACTGACCGAACGGCTGCAGGCCCAGGTCAATCTGCCGGCGCCGCGCGTGAAGGTCTGCCGCGGCCGCCTGTTCAGCCCGCGCGACTACATCGCCGATATCACCGAATGGGGTTTCGGCGACGTGGTCGGCAAGGGTCTGGAGGAGCGTCATGATCCCATCCCCTGATACGTCCGCCGAAACGCCGCCAGCCTCGACCGGAGCGCCCGATCCCCAAACCCAGCAACCGGGTCTGGAGCCCGGCCCGTCGAAGAAGCTGCGCGTGGCGGCGGTCGGCGACCTGCATGTGGGTGAAAACCACGAGCGCCCGTACCGGGAACTGTTCGAGCGCGTAGCCGACGACGCCGACGTGCTTTGCCTGTGCGGTGACCTCGTCAATTTCGGCAAGACCCGCGAGGTAGAGATCCTCCTGGAGGACATCCGGGCCTGCAAGATCCCGATGGTCGGGGTGCTGGGCAATCACGAGCACGAGTGCGGGCAGCCAGAACACGTCACGGAGATGTTGTGCGACGCCGGAGTGCAGATGCTCACCGGCCAGGCCTACGAAATCGAGGGGGTCGGCTTCGCTGGCGGCAAGGGCTTCGTCGGCGGCTTCGGCCGTTACATGCTCAGTTCGTTCGGCGAGGCGACCATCAAGGCTTTCGTGCAGGAGGCCGTCGAGGACGCCAACCAGATCGAGAACTCGATCCGGATGCTGCGCACCGAACGTTCGGTGGTGCTGCTCCACTATTCGCCGATTGCGGACACCGTCATGGGCGAGCCGCCCGAGATTCACGCATTCCTCGGCTCATCCCGGCTGGGCGAGACGATCGACCGCTACGACAACGTCAGTCTTGTCGTGCACGGCCATGCCCATCGCGGCGCGCCGGAGGGCAAGACCCACAAGGGGGTGCCGGTCTATAATGTCGCCCTGCCCGTCCTGCGGACCCTTGGCGACCAGCCCTATCGCGTTTTCGAGGTCTGAAGTGCGGCGCGGGGCTTGAACCCGCGCCAGATGGCCCAGATCAGCAGGGCCGTCGCAATGCCCAGCGCGTCGGCCAGAAGGTCGCCCCATTCCGGATCGCGACCCACGAAGCCCTGAATGACCTCGACCGCCGCCCCCGAGGCGAGCACCAGCAGGGCCGCCCAGATGCGCGGCAGACGCCGGAACAACACGCCGACGCTCCAGAGGATCAGGCCGAAAGCGATGAAATGCGCCGCCTTGTCCCAGATCAGGCTGGCCTGCTCGACCCCGCCGAACGGCCCCAGCATCAGGGTGAACAGCACCAGCGGGATGATCACCGCCGCGACGCGCATGATGAATTTGAACAACACAGGCCGCCTTCGGGAAGAGATGGCCATGTAGCAGACCGATCATTGGCCGACCGCTGATGACGCCCGATTGTGACAATCAATCGGCGGGATCATCCAGAAGTCGTGCAGCGAGCCGCTCGGATAAAACAGGCCCGGCGCGAATGATACGACCGTTTTTGACGCACCATCGTGATCTGATGCTGGCCGCCCTCCACGGGCGCGGTCTTTGACACAGTGAAGCAGAGGAAATCCGGGGCGAAATCCGGAAGTGTCCGAAAGTGTCCCACGAATTTTCCGGACATCCGGACACTTCGGCGAGGTCAGTCGCCGGGTTCGTCCTGAAGACGGGCGTGGGCCGCAGACTGATGTCGCTCTACCGCATAGGCGACCAGCCACAGGGTCATGGCCCAAGCAGCGCCGACACTCCAGCCCGCCAGAACGTCCGATGCCCAATGGGCGCCGAGATAGATCCGGGTCAGGCCGACCAGCAGGGCGATCAACATGGCGCAGACCAGCACGAAGGCCTTGAAGCGCTTCTGGGCGAAGGCCCGGGTCAGCATGACCCCCAGCGTCAGATAGAAGACGGTCGACAGCAGGGTGTGTCCCGAGGGGAAGCTGGCGTTCAGCGTCTCGACCGCTTGATAGACCGCGGGTGGGCGAGCCCGCTCGAACACGACTTTCAGACCCTCGCTCAGCGCCACCCCGCCCAGCAGACCGACGACCAGCAGAACGGCCGACAGTCGCTTGCGCTGGATCAGCAGGAAGCTGAACGCGATCAGGGCGAACAGGGTCAGCACCGAGATGCCGCCCAGCGACGTCAGATCCGCCGCCGCCTCATGCATCCACCACGGGCCGCGCATCTCGCCCGGCGTCGGCTGCATCCAGTTCAGCACCATCTGGTCGAAGGCCTGGCCGTCGGCCTCGGTCATGTCGTCGGCGATTTCGACGAACGTCATCACGCCGAACGCAATGATCAGCAGCGCCGTCAGCGCGGCGATCTCGGATCGCGCCACGCGCAGGGCGCGGCGCCAGAAAACCAGGTGTTGTTCCCCCGTCATGGCCAAGCTAACGGTCCCATGAGCGGGACGTTCCAATCACGCGTTCGTGATCGAAAACTGATGGTCGCCGTCATGCCCGCGTTATGGCCTGTCCACAGGCTCATCCCCCGGTTCCAATGCGATTCGCCCAGAAAGTGATCGTCAAGCCCGTTGACGGTTGGTTAGCCATCTGCGCCCCATATGTTGGCTCGGGGAGCGCTTCACCCACTAGGTCTTGTGGTTGAGGGCGCGGGGTACCTTTCTAGATTTTTGTTCAGGGCGGCGATCAAATGGCTGGCGGCGAAGCGTTGAAGTCGGTTGAATTCGAAGCGGTTACGGGCGCTGATGCAGCCTCGCGACCCCACCTTTCCGTGGTGCCTTCCATCCAGATCGACCGATCCCGTGACGACCTTCTGACGGACTTCGGCAAGAAGACGCTGGAGGATCGCTATCTGCTGCCGGGTGAGAGCTACCAGGACATGTTCGCCCGGGTCTCGACGGCCTTCTCGGACAACGCCGAGCACGCCCAGCGCGTCTACGACTACATGTCGAAACTGTGGTTCATGCCGGCGACCCCGGTGCTGTCGAACGGCGGCGCAGATCGCGGCCTGCCGATCAGCTGCTTTCTGAACGCGGTCGGCGACAGCCTCGACGGCATCCAGAACGTCTGGAACGAGAACGTCGCGCTGGCGTCGAACGGCGGCGGCATCGGCACCTACTGGGGCGGCGTTCGCTCCATCGGCGAGAAGGTCAAGGGCGCGGGCCAGACCTCGGGCATTATCCCCTTCATCCGCGTGATGGACTCGCTGACGCTGGCGATCTCGCAGGGGTCGCTGCGTCGCGGCTCGGCCGCCGTCTATCTGGACATCCACCACCCCGAGATCGAGGAGTTCCTCGAGATCCGGAAGCCGTCGGGCGACTTCAACCGCAAGTCCCTGAACCTGCACCACGGCATCTCGATCACCGACGAGTTCATGGAGGCGGTCCGCGACGGCAAGCCGTTCGCCCTGAAGTCGCCGAAGAACGGCGAGGTCCTGAAGACCGTCGACGCCCGCACCCTGTGGCAGAAGATCCTCGAGATCCGCCTGCAGACCGGCGAGCCCTACCTGATCTTCTCGGACACGGTGAACCGGCAGATGCCGCAGCACCAGAAGGACCTGGGCCTGAAGGTCAAGCAGTCCAACCTGTGCGCCGAGATCATGCTGCACACCGGCCGCGACCACCTGGGCGTCGATCGCACCGCGGTCTGCTGCCTGTCGTCGGTCAACGCCGAGACCTTCCTTGAGTGGCGCGAGGAGCCCCAGTTCATCGAGGACGTGATGCGCTTCCTCGACAACGTGCTGGAAGACTTCATCCGTCGCGCCCCGCCGGCCATGGCCGCCGCCGTCTACTCGGCCAAGCGCGAGCGTTCGGTCGGCCTGGGCCTGATGGGCTTCCACTCCTTCCTGCAGGGTCAGGGCGTCGCCTTCGAAAGCGCCATGGCCAAGTCGTGGAACATGCGCCTGTTCAAGCACCTGCGCCGCGAGGCCGACAAGGCCAGCCGCGTGCTGGCCGAAGAGAAGGGTCCGTGCGAGGACGCCGCCGAACGTGGCGTGATGGAGCGCTTCAGCCACAAGATGGCGATCGCCCCGACCGCCTCGATCTCGATCATCTGCGGCGGCACCTCGGCCGGCATCGAGCCGATCCCGGCCAACATCTATACCCACAAGACCCTGTCGGGCTCGTTCGCGGTCAAGAACCCCTATCTCCAGCGCCTGCTGGGCGAGAAGGGCATCGACACCGAGGCCGTCTGGAACTCGATCCTCGAGCACGAAGGTTCGGTCCAGCACCTGAGCCAGCTGAACGACGACGAGAAGGGCATCTTCAAGACCGCCTTCGAGCTGGACCAGCGCTGGGTCGTCGAACTGTCGGCCGACCGCGCGCCGGAAATCTGCCAGGCCCAGTCGATCAACCTCTTCATCCCCGGTGACGTGGATAAGTGGGACCTGCACATGCTGCACTGGCGCGCGTGGGAGACCGGCGTGAAGTCGCTCTACTACCTGCGCTCCAAGTCTGTGCAGCGCGCGTCGTTCGCCGGCGCCGAGGACAAGGCGGAAGCCGAGGTCGATCCGAACCAGCCGGACCTCTTCTCGGCCGCCCGCACCGACTACGACGAGTGCCTCGCCTGCCAGTAAGGCAAGCCGCTCCCTGATCGACCCGAAGCCCGCCCGGCCCCGCCGCGGCGGGCTTCTTCGTTCCGCCAACGGAGCGAGAGTCGGAACCGCGCCATACACGGGGCGTTCGAGCGTCAGGAAGAAGTCGTTAAAATGTCTGTTGGCGAGACGCCCCCCTTCGTGCAGGGTCGTTTCCATTGGCGGACTTGAGGGGACCGTTGATGCGTAAGGTGGTGACTGCCGCCGGAATTCTGGCGATCGCCTGCACGGCCGTTCTGGCTGCCGGCGAAGCCGTGGCGAAGCAGGTTGCTCTCAACGACCCCTTCGTGGCGCAGGAGCGCCCGACGAACGTTTCCGACCTTCTCACCCGCCTGAACCGCGACGCCGACCTCGCCGAGATCGATGGCCGGGACTACGACGTGGCCGAAGGCTGGCGCGTCAGCCGTTCGGATGGCGCGCCTCTGGCGATCTCGAACCGGGATGTCTGGTTCCAGGGCGGCGAGTTCAGCGATCGCATGCGCCTGCGCACCGAAGGCCGCATCCGCCGGGCGGATGGCGCCCCCCTGCCGCCTGGACCGCTGGATCCGGCCGCCTTCGACGCCGAGCACTACAATCTCAGCTACGTCCGTGGCTGGACCGAAACCCTGGGCCAGACGGGATCCGGTCTGGACGTCACCCTGACTCCCCACGTCGGCGTGGGCGTCGGCAGCCGGGGCAGCTCGACCGAAGCCGGCGCGACCCTGCGCATCGGCCGGGATCTGGACCGGCTGGTTCCGGAAGGCTCCGACGCCTTCGGCGAACGGCCGCGCTGGTATCTATACGCCGCCGGCTCCGGCCGTGCCGTGGGCTACAACTTCGCCCGTAACCGCGACGGCGACTATGCGCGCTCGGGTGTCAGCCACGACTCGGGCAACTTCCTGGGCGACGCCTCAATCGGCATCGCCATGCGCCGCGGCGCCATGCAGAGCTCGATCGGCCTCGTCTATCGCGAGATAGAGACCGAAGGCCTCCGCGTCGGCCACGGCGTGGACACGGATGTCTCCGAAGGCCTGATCGCCTTCCAGCTGAGCATCAAGCCGGAATAGGCGGACGCGCTACTGCGTCCGCGCCACGCCCTCGCGACGATCGTCCGCGCCTCCATCCCAGCCCCACTGGCCGTCGGCGCCACGCCGCCATATCCCGCCATGCAGGCCGGAGTTCTCGCTGGCATTGGGGCGTAGCGCGATGCCCGCCGCAGCCAGCCCCTCGCGAAGCGCCGGCGTGAAGCGGTCCGTGTCCGCGCCGAATCCATCGCCCCGCGCGACCAGATTGGGCAGGGCGAACGCCTCCCCGACCGGCATTCCCCAATCCAGCACCGCGATCAGGGCCTTGGCGTTGTACGCGAGGATCGACGGCCCGCCCGGCGATCCCATGGCCCCGACCAGACGTCCATCCCGGTCGAAGATCAGCACCGGCGACATCGACGAACGCGGCCGCTTGCCGGCTGCGACGGCATTGGCCGCCGGTTCCCCGTCATCGCGGGTCGGGCTGAACGAGAAGTCCGTCAGCTGGTTGTTCAGGAAGAAGCCTGCCGCCATTCGGCCCGAGCCGAATACGCTCTCGACCGTGGTGGTCATGCTGACGGCGTTGCCCTGAGAGTCCACCACGACGAAGTGCGAGGTGCCGGCGGGCTCGTTCGTGGCGTCCGCGCCCCGGAAGGCCCCGCCGGGCGGCGAGCCCGGCTCGGCCGCCCCTGTCAGACCCGGCGCTAGTTCCGCGCGTGCGGCGACATAGGCCGGATCCAGCAAGCCCTGCACCGGAACGCCGACAAATCCGGGGTCCCCGACATAACGGTCGCGGTCCGCGTACATCAGGCGCTGCAGCTGGGCGAACGCCGTCCAGGCCGCGACGCTGTCGGGTCCGCCATCGATGTCCGGGGTGTGCTCTGCCATGGCCAGCAGCTGGAGGACCGCGACCCCGCTGGACGGCGGCGGGGGGACACAGACGACATAGACTCTGTACGGACGGCACAAGGCTCCGCGCTCGATGGGGCGATAGTCGGCGATGTCTCGAGCGGTCAGGGCGCCCGGTCGTGGCTGCCCGGCGACCGTCGCGGCGATCTCCCGGGCGATGCGTCCATTGTAGAAGACCTGCGCCCCGCCAGCCGCCAACTCGGCGACAGTTTCGGCGTAAGCCGGGTTCCGCAGCGTGTCCCCGGCGACGTAGCGGGTCCCATCCGCCTTGGTGAAGTAGTCGTTGGCCCACGGCGACCGCGCCTGCCCGCGGGACATGGCGATCATGCCGGCGAGGCGAGGACTGACCGTGAAGCCGTCTCGCGCCAGTCGCTCGGCGTCGCCGAAAAGGGCGCTCCATGGCAGCCGACCATGCTTCTCCTGCGCCATTCCAAGCATGGCGACCGCGCCCGGCGCTCCGGTCGAGCGACCGCTGAGCACCGCGTCCATGAAGGGCAGCTGACGGCCGTTCTCGTAGAACAGGTCGGGCGTCACGGCGGCCGGCGCGGTCTCGCGCCCGTCGTAACTGGTCACCTCGCCGGTCGAGGCGTCGAACACCATCATGAAGGCGCCGCCGCCCAGACCGGAGGATTGAGGCTCGACGAGACCCAGAACGGCCTGGATCGCAACGGCTGCATCCACGGCTGAACCGCCCTCGCGCAGAATCCGCATTCCCGCCTCGACAGCGAGGGGATTGGCCGCCGCAACGAATGGCCCGCGCGCCTGTGGCGCCGCCTCCGCGACCGGAGCCGTCGAGGTCGCAGGGACGGGCTCGCCGGTCGCGCATCCCGTCATCACCAGACCTGCAGCCGCGATCAGGGCGGCGAACGGGGCAAGGCGGCGGCGATACGATACGGGCATGAAGCTCTCCGGTAACCAACGCCCTATCTGGACCGTGAAGGGCCCACGGAAAAGGCGTCGAGCGCAGAAAGATCACCCCCGGGCAGGCCGGAATCCGATGCAGAACGCGGATTGATCGGAAAAGCTTTCGAACGGGGTTGCTCCCCCGCAAACCGTCCGCTAAAGACCCGCCCTCGCCGTTCGCGGCCATGCGCACCCGTAGCTCAGCTGGATAGAGCACCAGACTACGAATCTGGGGGTCAGGAGTTCGAATCTCTTCGGGTGCGCCACTCTCTCCGTTTAAATCACGCGATTTTTAGCTTTTTCCTCACGTGACGCGTGAGAACTGTCTTCACGCTGTCGTGATTTTGGTCCAGTATACAAGGGACCCCGGTGCGCTCCGCGAGTTGGGGTTTTGCCTAAACCCGGGAGTCTCTAATGAAAAAAGCTATCGCAGCTGTCGCCGCTGGCGTCATGCTGGTTGCTTCGCAGGCCGCCGTCGCTGCCTCGAACAACACTGCTGTCCGCGTGGGTGACCGCGTCGGCGCTACCTCGGCTGACTCGAGCGAGTTCGCCGCCATTCCGCTGCCCGTCCTGCTGATCGGCGCCGCCGTTCTGGTCGGTGCTGTTGTCGTCGCCACCGACGACGACTCGGAAAGCGACTAATACGCCTGCCGGATCCCGCTCGCTTCACG
>NZ_BAAAGA010000001.1:411264-499796 GCF_039523815.1 Brevundimonas kwangchunensis
CGCCCCATGAGCGGCTGTGATGGACTTGAGCGCCGACTGGCCTCAGCCTGCGGGAATGGACGAATCGTCGCCCGCGACCTCTGACCTTCGACATGTTTGAAGCCTTCGAGTTCTTCGCAGGCGGCGGAATGCTGCGCGCGGGCCTCGGCGAGACGTGGCGGTGCACGCTCGCCAACGACTTCGACCCGGCGAAGGCCGCCGCCTATCGTGAAAACTGGGGCGGCGACGAACTGGTCGTCGGGGACATCTGCGCCCTGGACGCCAAAGACCTGCCCGGACAGGCCGACCTGATGTGGGGCTCCTTTCCCTGCCAGGATCTTTCGCTGGCGGGAGCAGGCAAGGGACTGGGCGGCGAACGGTCAGGAACCTTTCACGCCTTCTGGGACCTGTCGCGAGCGCTGATTGCACAGGGCCGGGGTCCGCGCATCGTCGCCATCGAGAATGTCTGCGGAGCGCTGACGTCCCGCGACGGCCGTGATTTCGAGATTCTTTGCCGGACATGGGCGGATGCCGGCTACGCGTTTGGCGCCTTGGTGATCAACGCGGATCGGTTCCTGCCGCAGTCCCGTCCCCGGCTGTTCGTGATCGGGGTGCGTGGCGATCTGGACCTTCCCCAAGGCCTTCTTTCTGCCGAACCCGTCGAGCCGTTTCACCCGATCGCACTTCGTCGCGCTGTGGAACGGTTGCCCGCTGACCTGAGGGGGCGGATGCACTGGTGGCGCCTGCCGACCCCGGCGCAGCCATCGCTGTCGCTGGAAGCGGCGACCGAGCCTGATGGTCCGGCTCTCCGCTGGCACTCTCCAGCCCAGACCGCACGCCTGCTGGAGCTCATGTCTCCGTTGAACCGGGCCAAGGTCGACAAGGCCGTGGCCGCCGGCGGGCGGCATGTCGGCGCCCTGTTCCGCCGGACCCGCGTCGAGGGTGGCCGCAAGGTGCAGAGGGCCGAGGTGCGCTTCGACAGGGCGGGCTGCCTGCGAACTCCGGGTGGAGGCTCGAGCCGCCAGACGCTGGTGATCGTCGAGGGCGGACGGGTGCGCAGTCGCCTGATGACCGCTCGCGAGACCGCCCGGCTGATGGGGCTGCCCGACAGCTATCGCCTGCCCGCGTCCTATAGCGCCGCCTGCCGGCTGACGGGAGACGGCGTCGCCGTGCCGGTCGTGGAGCATCTGGCGCGCCACCTGTTCGAACCGCTGCTGGGCATGGACGGCGCGGCGCGGCGCGCGGCCTGAAGCCGGCAAGCGACTTGCCAAAACCTTCCGTCGGCGCATCATGTCAGCGTCGATCTGGGAGGGTCTTCAATGAAATCGGCAATACTTGGCCTCGCCGTGCTCGGGGCCGTCGCGATGCCTGCCTCGGCAGAGGACTGGCACATCTATTCGCGCAGTCAGCTCAACGCCTTCATGGCCCAGGTGGACAGCATCGCCACCATGGATGACGTGACCTCGATGACGGTCGCGCAGGTGCCGCGTCAGGGTGCGGCGGGCAACCTCGGCCACACCACGGAGCTGTACCAGTTCCGTTGCGCCGCGAGGCAGTGGCGAACCGCCGGGCAGGTCGAATACGGACCGAACGGCGCGGAGATGGATCGCTACCCGGAGGACAACGCCGCCTGGGAGCCCGTGCGGGCGCAGAGCATCCCCGAGCAGCTGATGGGGATCGCCTGCGAGGGCGCGCGGGCCAATCCGCCGACCTGGCCGACGATACGAGCCTGGATCGACGCCGGGCGGCCCTGAAGGCCGCCCGACTGATCCCGCTTACGCGTCGACCGCGGCGTCCAGCGCGTTGGCCTGGATGAACTCGCGACGGGGTTCGACCACGTCGCCCATCAGCTTGGCGAACAGGTCCGACGCCTCTTCCTCGTGCTCGACCGAGACCTGCAGCAGGGTGCGGGCGTTGACGTCCAGCGTCGTCTCCCACAGCTGCTCGGGGTTCATCTCGCCCAGACCCTTGTAGCGCTGGATGGCGATGCCCTTCTTGCCGGCGTCCAGAACGGCGTCAAGCAGGTCCAGCGGACCGCGGATAGTCACCGACTTCTCCTTGCGGCGGAAGACGGCGGGCTTGGCGAACAGGCCCTCGAAGGCGGCGGCGCGCTCGGCCAGACGACGGGCGTCCAGCGATCGGATCAGGGTCTCTTCCAGCACGATGCGCTCGGTGACCGCGCGGCGAACGCGTTCGAAGGCGATCGCGCCCTGGGCGCCAGGCGCGCCGGTCCACGGACCATCGCCTTCCTCCGCATAGAGGTTGAGACGCTCGGCGGCGGTCTGCGGATCGCCGCCGACCTCGGCGAACAGGCCGGCAAGGGCCGACTGCTCGATGGCGAAGGCGGGGGCACGCTGCGACAGGCGGTCGACGCCCGCGCGGAAGGCCTTGGCCTCGCGCACCAGCGACTGCAGGTCCAGCCCCGTGCGGCGCTCGCCGGTAGCCAAATCCAGCTCGGCGTCCGAACAGCCTTCCTCGATGAGGTAGGCGTCCATCTCGGACTGGTCCTTCACATATCGATGCTGCTTGCCCTTGGAGACTTTGTAGAGCGGCGGCTGGGCGATGTAGACGTGGCCGCGCTCGATCAGCTCGGGCATCTGCCGGTAGAAGAAGGTCAGCAGCAGGGTCCGGATGTGGGCGCCGTCGACGTCGGCGTCGGCCATCAGGATGATCTTGTGGTAGCGCAGCTTGTCGGCGTTGAAGTCGTCGCGGCCGATGCCGGTGCCCAACGCCAGAATGAGGGTGCCGATCAGGTCCGACGACAGCATGCGGTCGAAGCGGGCGCGCTCGACGTTCAGGATCTTGCCGCGCAGGGGCAGGACGGCCTGGTTCTCGCGGTTGCGGGCCTGTTTGGCCGAGCCGCCGGCGGAGTCACCCTCGACGATGAACAGTTCGGACTTGGCCGGATCGCGTTCCTGACAGTCGGCCAGCTTGCCCGGCAGGGAGCTGATTTCCATCGCCGTCTTGCGGCGGGTCAGGTCGCGCGCCTTGCGGGCGGCCTCGCGGGCGGCGGCGGCCTCGATGATCTTGGCGACGACCATCTTCGCCTCGACCGGATGCTCCTCGAACCAGGTGGCGAGGCCTTCCTGGCACAGGCCTTCCACGGCGGGACGGACCTCTGACGAGACCAGCTTGTCCTTGGTCTGGGAGCTGAACTTCGGGTCAGGCACCTTGACCGACAGGACGCAGGTCAGGCCCTCGCGGGCGTCCTCGCCCGAGACCGAGACCTTCTCCTTCTTCGCCGCGCCGGCGGCCTCGATATAGCCGCCCATCACGCGGGTGAGGGCCGCGCGGAAGGCCGACAGGTGGGTGCCTCCATCCCGCTGGGGGATGTTGTTGGTGAAGCAGAGCATGGTCTCGTGGTAGCTGTCGTTCCACCACAGGGCGAGATCGAGCTCGATCCCCTCCTTCTTGCCGCGGATGACGATGACATCCTTGAGGATGGGCGACTTGGACTTGTCGAGGTGGCGCACGAAGGCCTCGACGCCGCCCTCGTAGTGCAGGATTTCCTCGAACGGCTCGGCGTGTCGATCGTCGCGCAGCTTGATGACCACGCCCGAGTTCAGGAAGGCCAGCTCGCGCAGGCGGTGCTCCAGCGTCTTCAGGTCGAAGTCGATGTGGCTGAAGGTGGTCAGCGACGGGAAGAAGGTGACCTGGGTGCCGGTCAGCAGCTGGCCGGCCCTGGCGCCTTCGGTGCGGATCGGGGCGTCGCCGGTGACCTTCAGGCTCTCGGCCGTGTCGCCGCGCTCGAAGCGCATCTCGTGGCGTTTGCCGTCGCGGAAGATGACCAGTTTCAGCCAGTCAGACAGGGCGTTCACGACCGAGACGCCCACGCCGTGCAGGCCGCCGGAGACCTTGTAGGAGTTCTGGTCGAACTTACCGCCGGCGTGCAGCTGGGTCATGATGACCTCGGCCGCCGACACACCTTCCTCGGCGTGGATGGCGGTCGGAATGCCGCGGCCGTTGTCGGTCACCGTGACCGAGCCGTCGGCGTTCAGGATCACCTCGACCAGATCGGCGTGACCGGCCAGGGCTTCGTCGATGGCGTTGTCGACCACCTCATAGACCATGTGGTGCAGGCCCGAGCCGTCGTCGGTGTCGCCGATGTACATGCCGGGGCGTTTGCGGACGGCATCCAGGCCCTTGAGAACCTTGATGGAGTCGGCGCCGTATTCGGCCGGGGCGACAGCGTCGTCGGGGGTCTGATCGGTCATTCAATCGGTCGGTGAAACGGCCTCGCGAGAGGCCCGGAGGGCGGCGCGAATCTGACCCGCGCCGAAGTCGTCAGAATATAGGAAATATGACGGGAATTGCGAGTTTTCAGGGGCCTCCTCGTGGAGAGTGGAAACCCCTCCACCCCCGGCTTCGCCGGCGGTCCCCCTCCCCGCTACGCGGAGAGGTGAGGGGCATGCGTGATCGCCGCTTCGGCTGAAGCGGTGGAGGGAAGGCGGCGGGGCGTCCGGGCCTCGCCCGGAGCAGATGGAAAATACCGTTTCGACGAAGCTGAACGCCCCGCGTGAGGATTATCCGGGAGCTTGCGTCAGGTGGCGCTCTTAACGCCTTACCGCAGCGCCTCCGGCGGGCGGGTCGTACTTGCGCGTACGAGCCCCGGACCGGACGAGTATCCCCCTCGCCCCTGTCCCCGCTTCCCCACACCCGCCGCCAGATCACGCAAGGCCTCTGCGCCTCCCCGTGCGACGGGATGGGCAAGAGTATGGGGCTGGGCTTTGGTCAGGACGCTTCGTAACGCTACTTTTTTGGGAAGGTGCGGGATTTCAGCGGGTTGGGGCGCGGGGGATGGCTGACAATCGGAAAATAGTCAGCGGTGTCGGACCCCTCCGTCCCGGCGCGCGAGCGCGCCGGGCCACCTCCCCACCTTCGGTGGAGAGGTGAATCTGGGTCTGTGCTCACCTCTCCAGCGAAGCTGGGGAGGGGGACCATGCGGAGCATGGTGGAGGGGTTAATCCGCGCACGCTTCGGACCCCTCCGTCACGCCGCGTATTCGCGGCGCGCCACCTCCCCACTGCGTGGAGAGGTGCAGCTGTGCCCCCTCACCTCTCCAGCGAAGCTGGGGAGGGGGACCGCCGCCGGAGGCGGGGGTGGAGGGGTCAGCCGAACCCGCCGGCTTCCACCTTCACGAACTGCGCCCGCCCCTGCAGCGGAGCGAACAGATCGGCTTCGGTGCCGGTCATGAAGGCCTGCAGGCCCAAGGCCTCGATCTCGTCGAAGAGGGCGGCACGGCGGGCAGTGTCGAGGTGCGCCGGGGCCTCGTCGAGGAGGAGGATGGGGGCGGCCGCCTGACCCGAAAGGCGGGTGATCTGGGCGAGGATCAGGTTCAGGACCAAGGCCTTCTGCTCGCCGGAGGAGCCCTCGGCGGCGGGGCGGTTCTTCTCGCGGTGCAGGGCGGTCAGGTCCGAGCGGTGCGGGCCGAACAGGGAGCGACCGGCGGCGGCGTCGCGAGGACGGGAGCGGGCCATGCCCTCGCGGATCGCGGCGGCGATGGCGTCCGCTTCGGCGCCGTCGGCGGCCATGGTTTCGGCGTCGCCGGTCAGGCCGAGGTCGGCCTGGGGGAAGGGGCGGTCGTTGCGGGCGTCGATGGCGGACTGCAGCGTCTTCAGGGCGGCGGCGCGGGCGATGGCGGCAGCCGCTCCCGCCTCGCCGAGACGGACCTCCAGCGCATCCAGCCAGATGGGATCGGCCTCGCGCCCCTCGGCGCCGTCGACCAGCAGACGCAGGCGCTCGCGCAGGGCCTTCTCATAGGCCGAGACGGTGGCGGCGTGGTCGGGATCGGCGGCGAAGACGAGCCGGTCGAAGAATTTCAGCCGCTCGGCGCGGGCGTCGGAGAACAGGCGGTCCTGCTCCGGCGTGGCCCAGACCGGGCGCAGATGATCCAGCAGACGGCCGGGCTGGGCGGTTTCGCCGTCGATGCGGACGATGCGGCGCGCGGCGCCCGGCGTCTGCACGCCCGTGCCCAGCCGGATCTCGTCGCCGTCGCCGGTCAGCACCGCAGCGACGGCCCAGGCGCGGCCGCCGCTCTCTCCCGGTTCGCGCCGACCCATCTCGGGCGCGGAGGCGCCGCGCAGGCCCTTGCCGGGCGTGAACAGGCTGAGCGCCTCCAGCAGATTGGTCTTTCCCGCCCCGTTCGGGCCGTGCAGCACCACCGCCCCCGCCTCGATCGGCAGGGTCGCGCTCGCATAGGAGCGGAAGTCGGTGAGGGTGAGGGCGGTGATCAAGGGATTGGAACTACACCAATTCCGCTCATCCCGGCGAAAGCCGGGACCCAGTTCTTTTGAGCGGACTCAGACGGCGCGCCGGAAGCTCTCGAAGAGATCAAGCGAACCGGGGTTGGACTTCTCGATGAGCTCCAGTTTCCAGACGCGCTTCCATTCCTTGATCTGGCCTTCGCGGACGAAGGCCGCATGCCGCGTGGAGTGCGTTTCGTACCAGACCAGTCGCGCAACCCCGTATCTTGCGGTGAAACCATCTCTCGTTTTCGCGCGATGCTGAATGACGCGGTCAATCAGGTTGTCCGCCGAGCCAGTGTAGAGCGTTCCATTTCGCCCACTGGCGACGATGTAGGTGAAGAACGCCAACTCGAACCTCCGCGTAAGAACGAAAGCACTGGGTCCCGGCTTTCGCCGGGATGAGCGGAATTCAACGCTCCTGCATCACACCCGCAGTGGCATCAGCACGTACTGGACGCCCGGATCGCCCGGATCGAGGACGAGGGTGGGGCTGGCCGGGTCGGCGAATTTGAAGCTGGCGGTCTCGCCGGTGATCTGGCCGGCGACGTCCAGCAGATAGCGGGCGTTGAAGCCGATCTCGAAAGGCTCTTCGGAGTAGCCGATCTCGACCTCCTCGACGCCCTGACCGGCTTCCATGTTGCGGACGGTCAAGGTCACGCGGTCCAGCTCGAAGGCCAGTTTCACCGAGCGGCTTTTCTCGGCCGAGATGGTGGCGACGCGGTCGACGGCCGAGGCGAAGACGGCGTTGTCGATGTCGGCCTGCTTGTCGTTGCCTTTGGGGATGACGCGCATGTAGTCGGGGAAGGCGCCGTCGATGACCTTGGAGGTCAGACTGGCCTGGCCGAACTCGAAGCGGATCTTCTGCGGGCTGACCATGACCTCGACCGGGCCGGCGCCGTCGTCCAGCAGGCGGCGGACCTGATCGATGGTCTTGCGCGGCACGATGACGCCCGGACCGCCGGCGGCGCCCTCGGGGGCCGGGGTCTCGGCGAGGGCCAGACGGTGACCGTCGGTGGCCACGGCGCGCAGCAGCGGAATGCCGGCCTCGGCCACCGTGTGCAGGTACAGGCCGTTCAGATAGTAGCGGGTCTCTTCGGTCGAGACGGCGAAGCGCGTCTTGTCGATCAGGCGGGCCAGATCTTCCTTCGGCAGGGTGAAGCGCGCGCCCGAGGTGTCGGTCGACATGACCGGGAAGTCGCCGGCCGGCAGGACCGGCAGGTTGAACTTGGACCGGCCGGCCTGGACCAGCAGGCGGGGATCGTCACCCGAATAGCTGAGCGAAACCTCGGCGCCGTCCGGCAGCTTGCGGACGATTTCGTACAGGGTGTGGGCCGGGGCGGTGATCTGGCCCTCGACGTTCACGGTGGTCTCGGCCTCGTCGACCATCTCCATGTCGAGGTCGGTGGCGGCGAAGCTCAGCTTGTCACGGCCCGCCGACAGCAGGACGTTGGACAGGATCGGAATGGTGTTCCGACGCTCGACGACGCTCTGGACGTGCCCGAGGGCCTTCAGAAGCGCGGATCGTTCGATGGTCAGTTGCATGTCGTCTCGCCCCGCGGCGACTCAACGAGCCGCCGGTAAACTATGGGCTACGGACACTAGCGGATTGGGCGGGCGGAGCAACGGGGGAGGCGGAAAGCCTCCCCGCTGTCCACAGTCAGCCCCGGAGCTTGCGGGTCAGGGCCTCGACGTCGCGGGCGATCTGCTCGTCCTGGGCGATCAGTTCCTCGATCTTGCGCACGCCGTGCAGGACCGTGGTGTGATCGCGACCGCCGAAGCGACGGCCGATGTCCGGATAGGACCGCGTCGTGTGCTGCTTGCACAGATACATGGCGATCTGGCGCGGGCGGGCGACCGAACGGGTGCGGCGCTCCGACAGCAGGTCGGCCTGTTTGAGGTTGAAGTGCTCGGCGACGGTCTTCTGGATTTCGTCGACGGTGATGCGACGCTCCGGACCGCCGCGCAGGGCGGCGCCCAGCAGGCCTTGCGCCTCGTCGACGGTCAGGGCCGACAGACGGGTGGCGGCGACGGCGGCCAGGGTGTTCACGGCGCCTTCCAGCTCGCGCATCGAGCCGGGGGTGCGGTCGACGAGATGCTCCAGCACCTCGGGGCGAACCTCGCCGGAGACGACGCCCAGCTTCGACAGGGCCTCGATGCGGTTGCGGGCCACGGCCAGTTTCAGCGAGCGGTCGGCCGGCTCGACCGGGCAGGTCAGGCCCGAGGCCAGGTGGCTGCGCAGGCGCGGCTCGATCTCGGTCAGGGCCATCGGCGCGCGGTCGGCCGACAGGATGATCTTCTTGCCGTCCTCGATCAGGGCGGTCAGCGTCGACAGCAGCTCTTCCTGGGTGCCGGCCTTGCCGCCGACGAACTGGACGTCGTCGATCAGCAGCATGTCGGCGCTGCGCAGGCTGTCCTTGAAGGCGGCGGTCGAACGGTCCTGCATGGCGCGCACGAAGGTCGACAGGAAGCGCTCGGCGGTCAGGTAGACGACTCTGGCGTCCGGACGCAGGCGCTGGGCCTCCCAGGCGATGGCGTTCAGCAAGTGAGTCTTGCCGTAGCCGTAGGGGCCGCAGAAGAAGATCGGGTTGAAGTGACCGTCGGCCCAGGCGGCGGCCTGACGGGCGATGGCCAGGGCGAAGGCGTTGCCCTGCCCTTCCACGAAGCTGTCGAAGGTCAGACGGTCCTGCAGGCCGGCGGCGCGCACGGCGCGGGCGCCGTCGGCGCTGGGGGCCACCGTGGCCGAGGGCATGGCGACGACGTTGCTGGCGACCGGGGCCGGAGCGGCGCGGCCGGCGGCGACCTGCGAGGCCGGCGGGGTCGAGCCCATCTCGGCGCGGCAGCGGACGTCCAGACGGCGGTTCAGGCCGTCCAGGCCCAGCCACAGCTCGTTCATACGACGCAGGGCGTTCTTGCGCACCCAGTCGCGGGCATAGGCGGTCGGCGTGACGAGGATCAGCTGGCCCGAGCCGTCAACGCGCACGGCGGACGGCGCGATGTAGGAGCTGAAGGCCCCGTCGCCGATCTCGCCGCGCAGGCGACCCGCCGCCTCGGTCCAGATGTGATCCGGATCCGTCATGCCCGCCATCCCCGCACTCCCCATCATCGGTCAGCCACCCGCCTTGAAGTTCCATCACCTGACGCAACTTCCGGAGGGCCTGGAGCGGGGACGACTTCTCCTGCCCGGTGCAGCTGGTCGCCGCCCGGATGGGGTCGTTCTCTCACTCAGACATTCCGCGTCGACGCGACACCAGGGCCCCGCGCCGTCTTCATCCGTGTGAGGATGGAAGTGCGTTAGAGGCCCAAACTTACGCCCGGCGACCCGGCCGTCAACGCTGATTCGAGAGTCGATTCGAAGTTAAAAATGTTGACTCCGCTAAAGGCTGCCGCCGCCTTGGGAAATCCTCATTTCGCCACTGACGCGAGCGCAAATTCCCGCAAGGGGAGTTAGCAGCGCACGCGGAAACGGCGAGGGAGCCTGCGCGCCCTCGCCGTTGTAATCGTTCGAATTTACCATGACAGGCCCGTAAAAGGCCGTCCGGTCGCCGAATGTCAGGCGGCCGACATTTTCTTCAGCTGGGCGGCGAGGCGCGAGACCTTGCGCGAGCCCGTGTTCTTGTGAACGACGCCCTTCGAAACGGCGCGCATCAGCTCCGACTGAGCCTCGACGAAGGCCGTCTTCGCGGCGCCGGCGTCACCACCCGTGACCGCTTCCTGGAACTTGCGCAGGAAGGTGCGGACGCGCGTGCGGCGCGACTTGTTCACTTCGGTGCGGGCAGCGATCTTGCGGATCGCTTTCTTGGCGCCGGCATTGTTGGCCATCAGTCAAACCTTCGAACGGAAAGCGCCGCGGAACACCGTCCACGGCGCGGAAATCTCAAGAGCGCGCGGCTATAGCGGAAAGCCTCAGGCGGTTCAACCCGAGTCTGACTCGTTTTGAGAGACGCCGGGCGCGGGCTTCATCCGTTCTATAGAGGCGAAGCAGGGCTCTCAAGCGACAGTTGACGCTCATTGGTTACAATTGTAGCGTACTTGCGACATTGATCGCAAGGACTGTTCGATGACCGAGCCCGTGGCCCCGACCGACGCCGAGATGGATCTGCTGAAATGCTTCTGGCGCGACGGCGACCTGAGCGCCCGCGAGGTGCAGACGCGGATCGCCGACGGGCTGGGCTGGACCTCGTCCACCACGCGGACCGTGCTGGAGCGCATGCGGGGCAAGGGCCTGCTGGCGCGCAAGGAGGTGCACGGCATCGCCGTCTACTCCGCGAGCCAGCCCAAGGTGGCGGTCATCGGCGGAATGATGAAGCGCCTGTCCGCCATGCTGGAGATGGACGGTCCCCTTCCGGCCTCGGCCTTCTCGGGCAGCTCTCTACTGACCGCGGAGGACATCCGGGCGCTGGACGAGGTGCTGGAAGCCGACGCCGGTGAGGAGAAGGCGAAATGATCGGCGCGGTCGAGCTGCTGACCCTGTCGATGGGTCTGTCCGTCGCCGTGTCGGCGCTCGCCCTCGCGGCAGGATCGCTGATCGAGGCGCGGAACGGCGATCCGGTGCTGAGAGACCGGATCTGGGGCGCGGCCCTGGTTCTGAGCCTGACGCCGGTTCTGGCGGTCGCGATCCTGCTGCTGACGCCCGCCCCGGTTCGGGAGGTTTCCATTCCGACCCTCGTTCCGATCCCGGCCGCCCCGATGGTCGATGCAACGCCGGTCGCCGTCGCGAGAGGCGATATCGCACCCGACTTCGGGCTGCTCGCTCTGGCCCTGCTCGGGGCCGCGGCGGCGCTGGTCGGCCTCAGGGCCATCGGCCTGGCGCTGCGCTCTGTACGGCTGGCCCGCATCCTTCGCGAAGCAAGGCCTGCGGACGTGGTAGTCGAGCGCCAGGTGGCCAAGGCCGCCGCAACGCTGGGCGTCGCCGCACCGCCGACCATGGTCAGCGCGAAGGCCACCGAAGCCCTGCTGTCCGGTCTGGGGCGCGCGCGCCTGATCCTGCCGGAAAGCCTCACGCCGGAGGCCGGCGAGGTCGTCGTCAGTCACGAACTCGCCCATCTGAAACGCGGCGACCATCGCATGTTGTGGCTGGAGGAGGTCGCGGCCGTGCTTCTGGCGTTCAACCCTCTCATCCCGCTGATCCGCGCGAAGCGGGACGGGGCGCGGGAGGAGGCCTGCGATGCGCTCGCCCTCGGCGACGCCGCGCCAGAGGCCCGGCGCGCCTATGCCCAAACCCTGATCGAGGCCCTGCGGAACCGCGCCGGTTCGCAGGCGCCCGCCCTGACCTTCACCGGCGCGGGGAGGACTACCGCCATGCGTCGCCTGAAAGCCGTCATGACCCCGGCCGCCCCGGCCGGTCGCCGCACCCGCCTGATCGCCGGCGTCGCCGGTCTCGCCCTGTTGACCGCCGTCGGCGGCGCCACCGCCGCCCTGGCCGGACAGAGGGAGGCCGAGGTCCGCGTGATCGCCCCGGTCGAGGCGCAGGAACCGCAACACCTCGATGCGCGTGGCCACGCCCAGCTCCTGAACGGTCAGCCCCTGCCCGATGGACTCCCGGTCTGGGCCCTGAGCCCCGAGCGGGTGGATATCCGGACCACCGGCGAGGGGGCCGGCGTCGTGGACTTCATCCTGCCGTTCACCGGGACGACGCCGGTCAGCGTCAATGGACGGCGGCTGCCGGACGGCTTCCCTGTCCGGGGGATCAATCCAGAGGCCGTCGCCCGCGTCGACATGCAAGGCGACCACATGATGCTCACCCTCAAGCCGGAGGACGAAGTCCGCGGGCGCGCGGGACAGGACCCGGCCGCGGCGGAAACACAGACCGCAACCCGGGCCGAGCCCTCGGCGCGCTATCGCCGGGCGTCCGCCACAGATCTGAAGACCTACTGTCTGACGCCGGGCAATGCGGGGGATTACGGGTTCTGCGCCGGCACAATGCTGTCCAGACTGGAGCGCACGCCGGGGGCCGGCCTTTGCCTGCCGACGATCCCGAGCAGCGACGGGGCCGGTCTCACCGCCTATGTCGAACGCGGCAAGGCCCAGATGGCGCGTCTGACGCCCCGGCGCGACGAGGGCGCTCATGAATATGCGACCCGCGCCCTGCAGGCCGCCTATCCTTGCCCGGCCGCAACCCAGGCCACGGCCGCGGCGATGCAGGCGGCGGCTCCGACGAGCGACCGGTCCTCGCAGCGGTTGTCGGTACGCGTCGCCCAGCCCGAGCGCACGCCTTTGGTCCTCGCCGAGGGCGACGTCCTCCGCGTCGTGATGGAAGGGCGCCCGGAGGGCCGCGAGCCCCGCAACGTCATGGCGCAGGAGTACGCCATCCCGCGGGGCGGGTCCGTCGGGATCGAGGCCTGGTTCGACCTGAGGGGCGACCAGTTACCGTCGCTGACGCGCGGCCGGGTCTACACGCTGACGGCCGAGGTGCGGGGTCGTGACGGGACCGTGCGGTATGCCGCGGAGCCGGCGACGATCCGTTTGGGAGCGGGCTCGGACGTGAGCCGGTTGCGGCCGGAGCTGGTGCTGCAGCCGTAGAGGCGACAACCCCTCCGTCTCGTCGGCTGATCGCCGCCGAGCCACCTCCCCACTGCGTGGAGAGGTGAACGGGATATCCTCACCTCTCCACCGAAGGTGGGGAGGGGGACCGCCGGCGAAGCCGGGGGTGAAGGGGTCGGCGCCGCCCCCTATCCTCCCCGCCACCTCTGAAGGTGATCCAGCACGTCCTCGACCAGTTGGTCCTTCGTGAAGCCGGTGACGTCCCTCGCCCGGCGGGCGTCGTCGGAGCGGGCGGAGAGGCGCCACTCCATGGTGCGGCGGCGTTCGGGGGCCTCGAGCGCGGTGAGCGCCGGGCGGGGGCGTTCGTGAGCCGTCAGCCGATAGTGGAAGTCCGAGGCGTGCAGGCTGGGCGCGGTCAGGGTCAGGCCGTCGGCGTCGCGGGCGACCTGGGCGACCAGACCTTCGGCCTCGAGCGCTGCGCGGACAGTTTCGAGGGCGGGGACGCCCGAGCGCTCGATCTGGCGATCGATCTCACGGCGACTGGCGGGCGAGAGGATGCGCTTCAGCTGTTCGCCCAGCGGCGGGGCCTCGGTCTCCAGCGTCTGTCCGGAGAGGTCGGCGTTCATCTGGCGCACCAGACCGATCGAGATCAGGATCATGATGACGGTGAACGGCAGGGCGGCCACCAGGGTGGCGGCCTGAAGCGCGCCCAGACCGCCGGCCAGCAGCAGCAGGGCCGCGACCGCGCCCAGCAGCAGGCACCAGTAGAGACGCTGCCAGCGCGGCGTGTCGTCCGCGCCTCCGGAGGCGATGGTGTCGATGACCAGCGCGCCGGAGTCGGCCGAGGTCACAAAGAAGACGGCCACCAGCAGGATGGCGAGGCCCGAGGTGAAGGCCGCGCCCGGCAGCTGTTCGAGGAAGTGGAACAGGGCGGTCGACAGGTCGGCGCTGACCGCCTGGGAGATGGCGCCGGCGGCGGTGGTCATGTCCAACGCGATGGCCGTGTTCCCGAAGACCGTCATCCAGAGGAAGGTGAAACCGGCCGGGACCAGAAGCACGTTCAGGATGAACTCCCGCACCGTGCGGCCGCGCGAGATGCGGGCGATGAACATGCCCACGAACGGCGACCAGGCTATCCACCACGCCCAGTAGAAGAGCGTCCAGTCGGCCATCCAGGCGCGGGGCTCATAGGCGTAGAGGGTGAAGCTGCGCTCGAAAAAATGGTCGAGATAGAAGCCGAAATTCTGGACCAGCGCCCGGAACAGGAAGTTTGTCGGGCCGACGACCAGCACGAACAGCATCAGCAGGACGGCCAGGATCAGGTTCAGCTCCGACAGGCGGCGCACGCCCTTGCCGACCCCGCTCATCATCGAGGCCGTCGCCGCGGCCATGACGATGGCGATCAGGCCGACCTGAACCCAAGCGTTGTTCGGGATGCCGAACAGATAGGTCAGTCCGCTGTTCATCTGCGATACGCCGAAGCCCAGCGAGGTCGCGATGCCGAAGGCGGTGCCCCAGATGGCGAAGATGTCGACGGCGTCGCCCAACGGCCCGTTGGTGCGCTTGCCCAGCAGGGGCGACAGGCCGGAGCGCAGGGTCAGCGGAAGACCCTTGCGGTGGGCAAAGAAGGCGAGGCTGAGGCCTACCACCGCATAGATGGCCCAGGCGTGGACGCCGTAGTGGAAGAAAGTGATCCCCATGGCCTCGCGGGCGGCGGCGAAGGTGCCGCCCTCGCCGTCCGGCGGGCTGACGAAATGCTGGATCGGTTCGGCGACCCCGAAATACATCAGGCCGATGCCCATGCCCGCCGCGAACAGCATGGCGATCCAAGACAGGTAGGGGAAGTCGGGCTCGGCATCGTCCGCGCCCAGTTTCAGGGCGCCTGTGGGGCCGACCGCAAGGATCAGGATCAGCCCGAGGAAGCCGGCGACGGCGGCGATGTAGAACCAGCCGAAGGTGTCGATGACCCAGCCCTGGGCGGTCTGGAAGATGCGGTCGGAGAGGCCGGGAGCCGCGATCGAAAGCACGAGCAGGAGCCCGATAATGAGGCTCGCCCCCCAGAAAACACGGGGGTTCATCTTGGTGGTCAGCATGGGCCCCAAGCGTCGCAGTGGCGGTTGGGTTCCGAGAAAGTTTGGAACTCAACCCCTCCACCACGCTTCACGTGGTCCCCCTCCCCACCTTTGGTGGAGAGGTGAGGCGTGGAACTGACCCCTCCACCACCGGCTACGCCGGCCCCCCCTCCCCGCTACGCGGAGAGGTGAGGCGACACAGTTTCACCTCTCCACGCAGTGGGGAGGTGGCTCGGCGCGCTCGCGCGACGAGACGGAGGGGTCACCGCCCCGTGAAGTTCGGCTTCCGCTTCTCGACGAAGGCGGACATGCCTTCCTTCTGGTCGTCGAAGGCGAACAGGGAGTGGAAGAGGCGGCGTTCGAACTGGACGCCGTGGGCGAGGGTCGTCTCCAGCGCGGCGTTGACCATTTCCTTGTTGGCCATGACGGCCAGCGGGCTCTGTGAGGCGATCTTCGCGGCAATGGCGCGGGCCTCGTCCAGCAGGCTCTCGTGCGGGAAGACGCGTGAGGCGAGGCCCGCGCGCTCGGCCTCGGCTGCGTCCATCATCCGGCCGGTGAGACACATGTCCATCGCCTTCGACTTGCCCACCAGACGGGTCAGGCGCTGGGAGCCGCCGATGCCGGGAGCCACGCCGAGGTTGATCTCGGGCTGGCCGAACTTCGCCTTCTCCGAGGCGAGGATGAAGTCGCACAGCATGGCCAGCTCGCAGCCGCCGCCCAAAGCGAAGCCGTTGACCGCGGCGATGATCGGTTTGCGGAAGCGCACGATGCGGTCGTGGCCGAGGGCGAAATAGTTGCCCGTGTACATCTGGGCATAGGACTGGTCGGCCATCTCCTTGATGTCGGCGCCAGCGGCGAAGGCCTTTTCGCCCGAGCCGGTCAGGATCAGGCAGCGCACCGAGGCGTCGTGCTCGACGCTGTCGAGGAAGTCCGCGAGGTCCTTGAAGAGGGCCGAGTTCAGCGCGTTCAGCGCCTCGGGCCGGTTCAGGGTGACCACCGCATAACCGTCGGCATGACGCTCGATGAGGAGGTTGGCGTAGGTGTCCATCGACTGAGCTCCGGCGGCGAAGAGGGGGTGGCGGAAAGTGGTTAGTGGCTAGTGGTTAGTAGACGACCGCGCAACGGTCGACGAACCCGGCCAACCACTAATCACTCATCACTTGCCCAACTCTAGCGTCTGGGAAGAAGCGCCAGCGTGAGAGCCGCCCGCAGCAACTCCGCGACGACCACCATGGCCAGCAAGATGTGGGCGGCGATGACCGCGCCTCGGCCGGAGAGGTCGAGGCTCCAGTCGAACAGGCTGGCGACGGCGAGGGCCGTGGCCGCGATCAGGACCATGGCGATCAGCAGCATCAGGGCGACGTGGCTGGCTTTCAAAGCGGCCTGCAGCGTCGGCCCCTCCTCCAGCGTCCGGGCGCGGCGGCGGAACAGCCAGGCGATCAGGCCGGTGGCCACCGTCTCGGCGGCGACGACCACGACGAGGGCGCCGAGAAACCAGAAGGGCAGATCGCCGAAGCTCTGTCGCGCCGCCTGCTGCACGAAATGGACGAAGTAGGCGCCCCAGACGACGACGCCGACGATCAGGCTGATCCAGAGATGGGTCTTGCGATGGGTCATGTCAGCGCTTCTGGCAGCTGGGACAATAGAAGGTCGACCGGCCGCCCTGGACAATGCGTTTGACGACGCCGGTACAACCTTCGCCACGACAGGGTTCGCCCTCGCGGCCGTAGACGTCGAAGCGGTGCTGGAAATAGCCCTGTCCGCCCTCGGCGTTCGCGAAGTCGCGAAGGGTGGAGCCGCCGGCCTCGATGGCGTCGTTCAGCACGTCGCGGATATTGGCCGCCAGCAGTTCGAGGCGAGGCTTCGAGACCTTGCCGGCGGCCAGCGTCGGAGAGATGCGGGCGCGGTACAGGGCCTCGCAGACGTAGATGTTGCCGAGGCCAGCGACGATGCGCTGGTCCAGCAGGGTGACCTTGATGTTCTGCTTCTTGCCGGCCAGCACCTCGACCAGATGGGCGCCGGAGAAGGCGTTGCCGAGCGGCTCGGGCCCCATGCCGGCGAACCACGGATGCGCCTCGACCTGATCGGTCGGGATCAGGCCCATGAAGCCGAAGCGGCGGGCGTCGGCGAAGCCCACGCGGTGGGTGGCGCCGTCGCGCGCAGCGCAGAAGCTCATGTGCTCGTGCTTGCCGGCGATGGGGGCCGGCTCCTCGAACTCGCCCAGTTGACGGCCGTCGAGGGTGAAGCGGCCGGTCATGCCGAGGTGGGTGACCCAGGTCTCGCCGGTGTCGAGGGCGAAGAGGAGGTATTTGGCGCGGCGGTCGAGGCGCTGCACCGTCGCGCCGTTCAGGCGGTCGGGGAAGCGATCGGGGAAGGGGAAGCGCAGGTCCGGGCGGTTCTGGCGGACACGGGACAGGGTCGCGCCTTGCAGGACGGGCTCAAGACCCCGGCGGACGGTCTCGACCTCGGGCAGCTCAGGCATCGGCGCGACCCAGCGCTTTCCAGCCGAAATCGAGCAGGGGGCGGGCGGCGACGGCGAAGTCGGCGAGGCGCCCGGGCAGGTCCGGCGAGGCGATGTCGGCGCCGGTGAGGCGTCGCACGACCAGCCAGCGGGTACGCTTGAGCGTGGTCTCCAGCGGGCCGCCGGCGTGGGCCTCGAAATCCTTGGGCATGCGTTTGACAGGGTCGCCGGGACGCAGGGTCAGGCCGGCGCGGTCCAGCGCGGTCTCGACAGCGGCCCAGGCGGCCGGGCTGGCGACAATGGCGCGGCGCATGGCGTCGATCTCGGGACGTTCCGACAGATAGAAGCCCAAGGCGGCGAAGGGGCCGTCGCCGAACAGGACCTCGCCCTCGTTCGCCGCCGGGGCGGCTGCGGAGGGGTGGGTCGAGGGATCCAGCGGATCGATGCTGTCGGGGTCGAAGCGCGGGCGGCTGCCGCCGTCAGGCTCGATGTGGACGTACATCATGCCCGGAGACATCTTCGCCCCGTCGCGGGTCAGGGTGGCCGAGACGTGGGTTTTGTAAGGCCGCTTGTCCTTCGAGAACCGGACGTCGCGATGGATGCGGAAGACGCTCTTCTTCCCGTCGCCGGACAGGGGCACGCCGCGGGCGGCGCAGGCGGCGGATGTCGCCTCGATCAGGGCCGAAAGCGTCGGTTTCAGTCCATTATCGTAGGCGGCGCGGTTGGCGAGGAACCAGTCGCGGTCGTTGTTGGCGGCGAGGCCCGTCAGGAAGGCGAGGTCGGCGGCGGCGAAGCCGGGGAAGGAGGCGGTCATGGGCGCCAGCCTGACCCCGGAACCGGCGACGGCGCAAGGCTGATGCTCAAACCACTGGCCAGCCGCACGATCTTGAGCTTAGGTCCCGCCCAGGGAGAGGACATTCACCATGACCGATACATCCGCGAGCCCGCCCGCAAGCGGCGGCAAGCGTATCGAACTGACGCTTCGCGCGCTGGTTCTGGGCTGCGTTCTGGCCGTGATCTTCACGGCCGCCAACACCTATCTGGGCCTGCGCGTGGGCCTGACCTTCGCCTCGGCGATCCCCGCGGCGGTGATCGCCATGGCGGTAATGCGGACGTTCCGCACCTCGACGATCTGGGAGAACATGACGGTTCAGACCGTCGCCTCGGTCGGCGGGGCGATGAGCGCCATCATCTTCGTGCTGCCGGGTCTGGTCATGGTCGGGGCATGGCGCGAGTTCCCGATCTGGGAGTCGATCGCCATCTGCGCTCTGGGCGGCGTGCTGGGCGTGACCTTCTCGATCCCGCTGCGCCGGGCGTTGGTCGTCAACGGCGGCCTGCCCTACCCCGAAGGGGTCGCCGCGGCCGAGGTGCTGAAGGTCGGCTCGCGCGGGGCGGACCAGAGCGAGAGCGCGGTCCGCGAGAACAAGATCGGCCTGTGGGTCGTGGTCTGGTCGGCCGTCGCGGCGGCCGGCTTCGCCTTCCTGCAGGCGGCAAGAGCCTTCGCCGGTGAAGCGGCGGCCTTCTTCAAACTTCCCGCCGCCCTCGGCGGCGGCGCGACCGGCCTGGGCGCCGGGATGCAGTTCGCCCTGCTGGGCGCCGGTCACCTGATCGGCCTGACCGTGGGTCTGGCCCAGCTGTTCGGCCTGCTGGTCGCCTGGTTCATCATCGTGCCGATCATGACCTCGCCCGACTATGTGACCTGGACCGCGGGCATGGGACTGGAGTCGCTGGCGGCGACGGTTCCGGCGGGCGCCAGCGCGGCGGAGCTGGCCACCACGGTGTGGCGCAACGAGGTGCGCTTCATGGGCGCCGGCGTCATCGGCGTCGCGGCCATCTGGACCCTGGTCAAGCTGGCCGGCCCGCTGGTCGGCGGCCTGACCTCGGCCCTGAGCGCACAGGCCCGTCGCAAGGGCGGCGAGGTTCTGGACCGTACCGAGCAGGACATTCCGATCAGCTGGGTCGGCGGCCTGTCGGTCCTGTGCCTGGTCGGCATCGCGGCCCTGCTGGCCTATGTGGCCCAGGCCGAACCGGCGCTGGCGGGCTCCACCGCCATGCTGGTGGCCGGCGGCATCGTCTACGTCATCCTGATCGGCTTCTGCGTCGCGGCCATCTGCGGCTACATGGCCGGTCTGATCGGTTCGTCGAACAGCCCGGTGTCAGGCGTCGGCATTCTGGCGATCATCGTCTCGTCGCTGATGATGCTGGCCATCATCGCCGCGGCGGGCGTACCGGCCGATCCGGCCTTCATCGCCTACGCCCTGATCGTCACCGCCATCGTCTTCGCGGTCGCGGTCATCGCCAACGACAACCTGCAGGACCTGAAGACCGGTCAGCTGGTCGAGGCCACGCCCTGGCGTCAGCAAACGGCCCTGATCGTCGGCGTCGCCGCCGGCGCCGTGGTCATCCCGTTCGTACTGAACGCCCTGAACCGCGCCTTCGGCTTCGAGGGCGGACCGGCGGGCATCGCCTCGGAGCCGCTGGCGGCGCCGCAGGCGACCCTGATCTCGGCCCTGGCGCGCGGCGTCATCGGCGGCGACCTGCGCTGGGACCTGATCGGCGTCGGCGCCCTGATCGGCGTGGCCGTGATCCTGCTGGACGCGGTGCTGAACAAGTCAACCAACGGCAAGGTCAAGCTGCCGCCGCTGGCGGTGGGCATCGGCTTCTACCTGCCGGCCGCCGTGACCGTGATGCTGGTCATCGGCGCGGTCTGCGGCTGGCTCTACGAGCGGACGCTGAAGGGCAAGTCGTTCGAGGAGGTAGGCAAGCGCATGGGCGTGCTGATGGCTTCGGGTCTGATCGTGGGCGAAAGCCTGTTCGGCGTGCTGAACGCCGGCGTGATCGGCAGCACCGAGAACGAAGCCCCGTTCGCCGTCTTCGGCATCGCCGAAACCTGGCCCGAGGGCGGCGGCATGCTGAGCGGGATCATCGTCTTCGGCCTGATCGTGTTCGCCCTGTACAACTGGATCCGCGGCCAGTCGGCCAAGGTCTGATCGCCAAAGGATCGCCTCTTTCGGAGGCGATAGGGCCTGCAGTTGCGCCAGTGCGTGTTTCCCACGCACTGGCGTTTCCGCGTGCGGGCCTGTATGAGGCGCGCGCCTTCCCGCAATTACGCCCTGTTCGCGGCCCGAACCGTTCCGGCCGCCCTTTCGCGATACCCATATGAATCTGCGCAACGTCGCCATCATCGCCCACGTTGACCACGGCAAGACGACCCTGGTCGATCAACTGCTGGCCCAGTCGGGCGTGTTCCGAGCCAACGAGGCCACCACCGAACGCGCCATGGACTCCAACGACCAGGAGAAGGAACGCGGGATCACCATCCTGGCGAAAGCCACCTCGGTGCTGTGGAACGGCAAGGCGGGCGAGACCCGCATCAACATCATCGACACCCCCGGCCACGCCGACTTCGGCGGCGAGGTCGAGCGCATCCTGGGCATGGTGGATGGCTGCGTCATCCTGGTGGACGCCGAAGAGGGCGTGATGCCCCAGACCAAATTCGTGCTGACCAAGGCGCTGAAGATGGGCCTGCGTCCCATCCTCTGCATCAACAAGGTCGACCGCGCCCACGCCGATCCGGACCGCGTGCACCTGGAAACCATCGAGCTGTTCGAGGCCATCGGCGCGACGCCGGAGCAGCTGGACTTCCCGCACATCTACGCCTCGGGCCGCAACGGCTGGGCGACGATGGACCTGAACGAGAAATCCGACACCCTGGCTCCGCTGTTCGACCTGATCGTCGACCACGTGCCGCCGCCGGCCGTGCAGGCCAACAAGGACAAGCCGTTCCAGATCCTGAACGTGCTGATCGAGTCCGACCCGTTCCTGGGCCGCATCCTGACTGGTCGCATCGAGAGCGGCAAAGCCGTTCCGGGCATGCCGATCAAGGCGCTGGACCGCGATGGCAAGACGATCGAACAGGGCCGCATCACCAAGGTGCTGGCGTTCCGCGGCCTGAAGCGTCAGGCGCTGGACGAAGGTTCGGAAGCGGGCGACATCGTCGCCATCGCCGGCATGTCCAAGGCCACCGTGGCCGACACCCTGTGCGCGCTGGAAGTCACCGACGCCCTGCCGTCGCAGCCGATCGATCCGCCGACCATTTCCATGACCGTCTCGGTCAACGACAGCCCGCTGGCCGGCCGCGAGGGCGACAAGGTCCAGTCGCGCGTCATCCGCGATCGCCTGCTGAAGGAAGCCGAGGCCAACGTCGCCATCCGCGTGACCCAGACCGCCGGCGCCGACGCCTATGAAGTCGCCGGCCGCGGCGAACTGCAGCTGGGTGTTCTGATCGAGAACATGCGCCGCGAAGGCTTCGAAGTGTCGATCTCGCGTCCGCGCGTGGTCTATCAGACCGGCGAGAACGGCGAGCGGCTGGAGCCGATCGAGGACGTCATGATCGACGTCGACGACGAGTACACCGGCGTGGTCATCGAGAAGCTGTCGACCCGCAAGGCCGAGCTGAAGGACATGGGTCCGTCCGGCGCCGGCAAGACGCGCATCCAGCTGATGTGCCCGTCGCGCTCGCTGATCGGCTATCAGGGCGAGTTCCTGACCGACACGCGCGGCTCCGGCGTGCTGAACCGCGTGTTCAGCCACTACGAGCCGCACAAGGGTACGATCGAGGGCCGCCTGAAGGGCGTGCTGGTCTCGAACTCGGACGGCGATACGGCGGCCTTCGCCCTGTGGAACCTGGAAGACCGCGGCGTCATGTTCGTCGGCGCGGGCGAAAAGACCTACCAGGGCATGATCATCGGCGAGAACTCGAGGTCTGACGACCTCGACGTCAACCCGATCAAGGGCAAGCAGCTGACCAACGTCCGCGCCTCGGGCAAGGACGAGGCCGTGCGTCTGACCCCGCCGCGTCGTCCGTCGCTGGAGCAGGCCATCGCCTATATCGAGAGCGATGAGCTGGTGGAGGTGACCCCGAAGTCGATCCGCCTGCGCAAGGCGGTCCTGAACCCCTCCTTCCGCAAGAAGCGCGTGCGCGAGGACTAGATTTTCGAAACAGGGTTTTCGAGCGAAGGGCGGGCCGAGAGGTGCGCCCTTTTCGATTTCAGGCAAGGATCGACCCTGAATCGGTCAATCCGGGCAGACCTGAGGTCATTTCGTGGCGGTCGAAACAATCCGTCACATCGTGTGTTTGTATCTCCATGCGAGCTCTCCCCGCTCGTGCAAACAAGGCAGAGACATCATGCGTAAGACCGCGCTCCTCACTGGCGTCGCCGGCCTGCTCCTCATGACCGCTCCCGCGTTCGCTCAGGACAGCACGGCGCCGCAAACTCCTCCCGCCCCGGCTGAACAGCCCGCGCAGGAGGCCGCTCCGCAGAGCCTCACCCTCAACCCCGGCCAGACGATCGTCAGCTCGGATGGTCAGGATCTTGGCCAACTGGTTGGCGCCCGTAACGGCGACGCCGGCCAGGAACTGACGGTACGTGGCGCGGATGGTTCGGTCCGCGCCGTTCCGACCACCGGCATCAGCCAGCAAGGCGAGAAGGTCGCGGTGGGCTGGACGGCCGCCGAGTTCCAGGCCGCTCCGCCGATTGCCGATGAATCGGGCGTCCCTGCCGCCGAGCCTTCGGCTCCGCCGGCCCCGGTCGATCCGTCGGCCGCCAGCGAGCCGTCTTCTGTCGAACCGGCCACGCCGCCGAGCGAGCCGATGTCGGAACCGACCCCGGAGCCGGCCCCGGCCGAACCGGAAGCCTGATCGGCTGACGACACTTGAAGTGGAAAGGGCGGTCCCCCGGGGCCGCCTTTTTCACGTCTGCACTCCGGGCAAACAAAAAGGCGGTCCCGATGGGGACCGCCTTTCGTTTCGATGGCCGTCGGATCAGCCGCGTCGTTTGATGAGGCCGACCAGGAACAGCAACAGACAGGCGCCGAGGAAGGCGACCAGCAGAGTGATGAGATTGAAGCCGCCGACGGCGATCCCCAGCAGGTTGCTGGCGATGAAGCCACCCAGCAGGGCGCCGATGACGCCGACAATCAGATTGGTCAGCAGACCGTGGTTACGACCCATGACCTGTTCGGCCAGCCAGCCGGCTGCGATGCCGATGACGATCCAGCCAATGATACCCAAGCCCATTTCTATCTCCTGAAAAAGCAACGCTCGGGCGGGCAAACGTCTCTCCAGCGTTACAGTTGCCTGACATGGTGAAGAACGCTGCTCGGCGACAATCCCCCAAGACGCGAGCGCGGCACGCCCCTTGCCGCTTGAGGGGGGAGACGTCCCGCTTCGGGACAGGCTTGATCAAAGGGGAACGGGGACATGGCCTCGGACATCGATCTTCATCTCGGACGCCGCCTGCGCCGCCGCCGTCGCCTGCTGGGCCTGACCCAGCAACAGCTGGCCATGCAGGTCGGGATCCGCTTCCAGCAGATCCAGAAGTACGAGTGCGGCGCCAACCGCATCTCGGCCGCCCGCCTGTGGCAGCTCGCCGAGGCGCTGGAATCGCCGGTCAGCTATTTCTACGACGGCCTGGAAGAGGCCATCGAACGCAGGGAGGCCGCCAATCAGGGTGGAGAGATGTTTTCCCGCAAGGAAACGCTCGACCTGATCCAGGCCTACTACCAGCTGGACGAGAAGCCGCGCCGTCGCCTTCTGGACCTGGCCAAGTCGCTGCACGCCGAAGACGCGGCCTGATCGGCTACCCCTGCGACCGATTGCACGCGGTTGCGGGGTGACATGACGGCGGGGCGTGAGTATCCCGCCCGTCATGACCGAATTTGAGCGCTTCATCGTCGAGCTGACGTCGGCCGCGGCCGAGGTCACCCTGCCCTTCTTCCGCTCGGACATCGGGCATGTCGACAAGGGCGGCGCCGCGGGCTTCGACCCCGTCACGGAAGCCGACAAGCAGGCGGAGGCCGCGATCCGCAAGGTGATCGCCGCCCGCTATCCGGACCATGGGGTCATCGGCGAGGAGTATGGAGAGGACCGGCCGGACACCGAGTTCGTCTGGGTGCTCGACCCCGTCGACGGGACGCGCGCCTTCATCGCCGGCCTGCCGCTGTGGACCACGCTGATCGGCCTGCGCCACAACGGAAGGCCCGTCGTGGGCGCCATCGCGCAGCCCTATCTGGACGAGGTGTTCGTCGGCGGACCCTCGGGCGGCCAACTGATCTCGCGCGGCGGATCGCGGCCGCTGAAGACGCGGCCCATCGAGACGTTGAACGACGCCATCATCGCCACCACCGACCCGGCCATCTTCACCGGCTCGGAACTGGGCGCCTGGACACAGGTCCGGGCGGCGGCGCGGCTGGCCCGCCTGGGCTGCGATGCCTATGCCTATGCCATGCTGGCGGACGGGCGGATCGATCTGGTCGCCGAGAGCGGGCTGAAGGTCTGGGACTGGTCGGCGCTGGTTCCCGTGATCGAGGCGGCCGGCGGCGAGGTCACCAACTGGCGCGGCGAAACGCCGGACGGCTCGGGACAGATCCTGGCCGTCGGCGACGCCCGCATACGCGATCAGGCGCTGGTGACGCTGAAGCGCGCGGCGCTCTAGGCGGCGCTCGGCTCCGTCGCGGGCACGGGATCAGCCGGCGCGATCGGGCTCAGGTCCTCGACCGGCGACACATAGGCCGCCATGGCGTCGAACTCCTCAAGGAAGACGGCGCGCTTGTCGTCCGTCTCCATGATGACCTCGTGCTTCGCGAAGGGCACCTCGACGTACCGGCCGCGGCCGAGGCGCTTGGCCGCCCATTTGTTGGTCTGCTTCCAGACGCGGTCGTCCTCGGCGGCCTGCACGATGGCGACCGGAACGCGGACGGCCTTCAGCGCCTTGGGCTTGAGTGCGCGCTCGCCGACATCGAGACCGAACGCCAACCAGCCCCAGGTCGGGCCGCCGACGGCGAGGTGCGGGCAGGCGAACAGCTGCTGACGCCACTGTTCGTAACGGGTCTCGTCGGACGTCAGGGCGTCCTTGTCGAACGTGTGGTCGAAGGGATCGTCCGCATCGTCCAGCACATAGTCGCCGGCCTTGCCGTGACGCAGGTTCCAGCGCACCGCCAGCTTGACTGACCACATCGACCGCTTGCCGGTCTTGATGCGCAGCATGGGGCTGGACAACAGGGCGCCCGAGAAGCGGCTCTCGCCGTTCTCCAGCGTCATCAGATTCAGCACGCCGCCCATCGAATGGCCGACCATGACCCAGGGCTTGGGCGCACGGGTTTCGAAGGCGTCGAGCAGGCGGGCGTAGTCGTCGAGAAATTCCTCGACCGCGCGGGCGTGGCCCTTGAGGCGATCCGGCAGCAGGCGGGCCGACAGGCCCTGGCCGCGCCAGTCATGGGCCAGAACGCACCAGCCGCGGGCGAGGAAGTTGCCGATGACCTCGAAATATTTCTCGATCGGCTCGGTCCGGCCGGGGCTGAGGACGACCGTGCCGCGAGGCTTCTGCGCGACGAGGGCCGAGGGGGTCCAGAAAGCCGCGCGCAGACGCAGGCCGCCGGCGCCCCGGAACCATTCGCCCTGACCGCCCGGAGGCGCGGAGGCGCCCGGGACCCCCATCAGGGGTGCGTTGGCGGCGTAGGCGGCGGCTCGATTCACTCGGGTTTCCTGAACTTCAAGGTCATTCGGTCACTCTCACCGATCTCGTCGTACTTACTACGATCGAAGGTCGGATCGGGCGCAGAGCCGCGCGGCGCCGTGAGGCTCCGCGGCGGAAGGGTCTCGACGCCGAATGGATGATCCTTGGTATCTCTTTCATTCGCGTTGATTTCGGACGCGGCGACGAAGGCGAAGCCCGCTTCGGCCGCCAGCTGTCTGACGAACGCTTCCTGGACGTATCCGTTCGCCGCAGCCGGATCCTGATCCTGGTCGGGCGCGAGGCGATGCTGCTCGATGCCGAGAACGCCGCCCGGCCGCAGGGCGGCGAAGGCATCGGCGAAGGCCTTCTCCGCGATGCCGGCGGCCATCCACTGGTGGATGCTGCGCATGAACAGGACCATGTCCGCCGTGCCGGCCTCGGTCACCGGACCGGACGTGGCGCCGAAGGCGCTGATCTCGATCTGGCCATACAGGCGGCGGTCGTTTGCGAAGCGCTGCTGGAAGGCGGCCATCAGCTGGACCTGGGCCGGGTCGGCGCCGGGACCGGTCTGGAAGCCGGCGGCGACATAGGTTCCGCCGCCCTCGGCGAGATAGGGCGCGAGGATCTCGGTGTACCAGCCGCTTCCCGGCCAGAACTCGACCACCTTCATGCGCGGCTGGAGGCCGAAGAAGCGCAGGGTCTCCATGGGGTGACGCCAGACGTCGCGGCCGGCGTCCTGCACGCGCCATGGCCCCTGCACCGCCCATTCGAGCGAACCCTTGGCCGGGCCATCGGGCGTCGCAGGCGGCTCGGCCGTCTGCTCGCGCCGGCCACACGCCGACATGCCCAGCAAGGCCGCCGCCGCAACGCCGGAAAGCACGCTCCGGCGCGACGGCGAAATGCGCCGGCCCTTCGTTCGATCACTCATGCACGTCCCCCGGTCGGGCGCGTCGGCTCGTCGACATACGCCCCGGTCGAACCGGGCTTAACCGTGTTCCCGGACGGGGTCAAAGCCTGCACGGCTCAGCCCGGCTTGCGGAACCGGAGGGTCATGCGGTCGCTCTCGCCGACCGCGTCGAGCTCGGCGCGCTCGGCCTCGGTCAGCGGGGTCGGCCGGTCGAGGGTGTTGCCCTCACGCGGCGCGCTGACCCGGTTGGGCGGGAGGCTCCAGACGCCATAGGGATGGTCATGGTCATCCTTCGGGTTGGCGTTCAGCTGGCTCCGTTCTTCAAGAACGAACCCGGCGGCCTGGGCGGCGTGGATGACATAGCTTTCGGACACATAGCCGGTCGGCGCGGTCTGGTCGGGGTTCAGGCCCTCGGGGCCGCGGTGCTGTTCGATGGCGAGGACGCCGCCCGGCTTCAGGGCCTTGAAGAAGGCTTCCATATAGGGCGCGGTTCGGCCCGCCCGGTGCCAGTTGTGCAGGGCGCGGGCGACCACGACCATGTCGGCCGAGCCGTCGGCGACGCCCATGCCTTCCAGCGGGCGGTTGACGCCGACGTAGGTCCCGCCGGTCGCGGCGGCGTAGGGCTCGAGGATGTTGCGCCACCAGCCGGCGCGGCCCGGCTCGATCTCGACCACCGTCAGATTGGGACGCAGGCCCCAGAAGGTCAGGGTTTCGAAGGGATGCCGGAACTGGTCGCGGGCGCGGTCCGAGGCCGGGCGGGTCTCCGAGGCGACAGCGGCCTGCAGGGCCGTATCTTCCTGAAGGACCGGCGGGGCCATGGCGGCGCGACGGGCGGTGCGCTGGGCCGGGGTCTCGTCCAGCGTCGGCATGGCCGGCAGGGTCTGGGCGGTTGCGAGGGCAGGAGCGAGAACGGCCGCGGCGGCGGCGAGGGCGACAAGGCGCATGGACGTCTTCCTTCAGAACGGCGTCGACTTCAGTGAGCGGGACCCTGACCGTCACCGGCGGCAGGGGCAAGCGAGGTTCGGCGACAAGCGACGAAATCACGCGACCTTGAACGCGCCATCCGTCCCCTTGAACGCGGATCGCGACCTCCTAACTCATTCCCCGAGGCCGCCGATGTCGGGGTCTCCAGACCGGACGGGGCCGAATGCGGGCCGACCGGACTGATCTCCCACTGCCGGTCCGGGCGCCAAACCGCGGGACCGGTTCACCTTGCTGATCCTCAGGAGGATGACCATGCGTACCTATGATTTCTCGCCGCTGTATCGTTCGGCCGTCGGCTTCGACCGTCTGGCCGGTCTGCTGGAAAGCGCCGCGCGCACCAGCCAGGAAAACGGCTGGCCGCCCTACAACATCGAGACGACCGGCGAGAACGCCTATCGCATCGAGATCGCCGTCGCCGGCTTCAAGCCCGACGAGCTGACGCTTGAGGTGAAGGAGAACCTGCTGACCGTCACCGGCCGCAAGACCGCTAACGACGACGCGGGCGCCGAGCGCACCTATCTGCATCGCGGCCTGGCCGAGCGCGATTTCGAGCGCCGCTTCCAGCTGGCCGACTATGTGGTGGTGAAGACCGCGGACCTGAACAACGGCCTGCTGTCGATCGAGCTGGCCCGTGAACTGCCGGAGGCGCTGAAACCCCGCCGCATCGAGATCGGCGCCGGCAAGCCGTTGATCGAGGGCAAGAAGTCGAAGGCGGCGTAAGACCCGCTTTCAACGAAGCCTGATGAAGGGGCGGCGCGATGCGTCGCCCCTTTTTCGTGGTCAGCTGAAGTCGATGCCCCGCGCGCCGGCGGTGATGGCGCCGTCCAGCTCGGCCTGACGCAGACAGGCGCCGCGCATGATGGCCCGGGTCAGGTCAGCGCCGGTCAGGTTGGCGCGCTTGAGATCGGCGCCCGACAAATCGGCGCTCTTGAGATTGGCCCCGGTCAGATCGGCCGGAAGCAGGCGTTCGGGCCCGATCATCAGCGGCCCCAGCTGGGCGCCGCGAAGATCGGCGCCGGACAACCGGGCGCGAGCGAGGCGCGCGCCACGAAGATCGGCGCCCTTCAGATTGGCCGAGCGGAGATCTGCGTCCTCGAGGTGCGCGCCCTGAAGCTGCACGCCCTCCATATCGAGGCCGTAGAAGACCGCGCCCTTGGCCGACAGGGCCGTGAGGTTGTAACCGCGGATCGAGCGGAGGGATCGCAGATCGACCCCGTCGAACACCGAGGGCTGCCCCTCGCCGCCGCCGGTCTCACACCAGCGCGCATGTTCGGCCAGCATGTCGGCGGCCGGCATGTTGTCGACCGGAGCGCCCGAGGCGCGGTCGGTCAGGCAGCCGGACATGTCGGCCCCGTCGGTCCGCCACATGGCGGCCTTGACGCCCACCAGCACCGCATCGCGCAGGTCCGCGCCGGTCAGGTCGCAGCCGGACATGTCCGCGCCGGCGAGGTCCGCGCCGCGGAAGCTGGCGTGCTTCAGGTTGGCCCGGACCAGCTTGCAGTCCTTCATGATGGCGTCGGAAAAATCGGCCGAGACGGCGACGATACCGGTCAGCTTGGAACGCTCGAGGTTTGCGCCCGACAGGTTTGCGCCCTGGGCCTGGGTGTCGTTGCGCTGCTGGGCCTCGATCACCCGGAAGCCGAGCTTGGGGTCCGAGGCGGCGATGGTGCCCTCGCGCAGGTCGGCCTCGAACAGGTCCGCGCCCGTAAGGTCCGCGCCGCGCAGGCAGGCCCCGCGCAGGTCGGCCCGGCGCATGCTGGCGTCCTTCAGGACGACCTCCTGCATGTCGGCGCCGAAGAAGGTGGCGTTGTCGAGGGTGGCGCCGGTGAGATCGCATCCGATCATGCAGGCGGCGGCGAAGTCGGCGTCGGCGAGGTTGCGACCGGCGAGGCTGAGGCCGCTCAGGTCCAGCCATGCGAAGACCGCGCGCGCACCGCCGGGCTTGGCCTGCCACAGGCGATCGTGCCGGGCGCAGATCGCGTCCAGTTCCTGTTGATCAAGACGGCGCCGTCCGGCCGCTGTGGTCGTGTTCCCCGACATTGACCCAGAATGGCACGCTGCCGCTTAAAAAAGCGTTTGGAATCGAGCGTTACGCGAAGCTTGCAATCAGAGGGTCAAAAGACCCTGCTCCTTCAACGCCTCGGCCAGTTCTCCCGGCCCCACCCAGACGCGGGTGTAGCCGGCCTCGCCCAGCCGCTTGAGCTCGGTCGAGAGATCGGATCTGGACGAAGCGGCGAAGCGGGCGTCGAAGCCCTCGCCCGTCTCGTCGATGCGGACCATCGGCCGGCCGGTCTCGACGCGGTGGAGATAGCCCTCGTAGAGAACCGCCGCTTCCTCGGCCAGCAGGCCGGTCTCGACCTCCAGCCCCGCCTTGCGCAGGCGCTCGACGCCCCGCCCCGAGGCGAAAGGCGACGGATCGACAGCAGCGACCACCACGCGGGTCACGCCGGCGTCCATCAGAAAGTGGGAGCAGGAGATACGGCCCGACGAGCGAGCGCCGCAGGGCTCCATCGTCACATAGGCGGTTGCGCCCTTCGCCGTGTCGCCGGCGGCGGGGACAGCCTGTTCCTCGGCGTGGGGACGGCCACCCGGAGCCGTGGCGGCTTCGGAGACCACCTCGCCATCCTTGACGATCACGCAACCGACCGCCGGGTTCGGCCAGGTCTGGCCCATCCGCGCCTTGGCCAGCGCAATGGCCCGGCCCATGAAGCGGATGTCGTCGGAGGCCTGCTGCGCGGTGGTCATGTTCAGGCTCCGACCGCCGGCAGCGGCGTGGCGCGGGTCTGGTCCAGATAGCGGGCGGCCGTCGGCTTCAGGCCGGCGTCCAGATCGATCTCCAGCGGATTGCCTGTCGGGATCTCGACACCGACGATCTGGTCGTCCGGCACGCCGAACAGATGTTTGACGATGGCGCGCAGCGAGTTGCCGTGGGCGGCGATCAGCACATCCTCGCCGGCCTGCAGGCGCGGAGCGATGGCCTCGTTCCAGTAGGGCAGGACGCGATCCAGCGTGGTCTTGAGGCTTTCGGCAGCCGGGATGTCCTTGCCGACATAACGGGCGTCGGCGGTGAAGTCCCATTCGCCGCCCGGAGCCAGCGGAGGAGGCGGAATGTCGTAGCTGCGCCGCCAGATCTTCACCTGATCCTCGCCATGCTTCGCAGCGGTCTCGGCCTTGTCCAGCCCGGTGAGGCCGCCGTAGTGGCGCTCGTTCAGACGCCAATCCTCGACCACCGGCACATCCTTCAGACCGGCCGAGTCCAGCGCCAGCGCGCCGGTGCGCTTCGCCCGTTTCAGGACCGACGTGAACATGACCGCCGGCTTGAAGCCCGCTTCCGCGATCAGTTCGCCGCCGCGCCGGGCCTGGGCCTCGCCCTCGCCCGTCAGATCGACATCGACCCAGCCGGTGAAGCGGTTTTCCAGATTCCACTGGCTCTGGCCGTGGCGCAACAGGATCAGGCGGGGCATGCAGGTCTCCGGTGAACGTCGAACCGGGGTAGGCCGGGGGTCGGAAAGGGTCAAGGTTCGGTGCGATTCGCAGTTCCGGGGACCTCGCCGCGAACTCGTGCGTTGTTGCGGCTTCGCGAGCGGCGCGGCTACAAGTCGGGCCAGCTTCGCCGCACCTTACGGCCATCCAGGATCACCGATGCAAAAGCCCCGCGCCGACATTCGTCCGAACACGGCGGAGTACGAGACCATCCCTCTGGTCAAGGCCACCGGCTTCCGGGAGTACGACGCGCGCTGGGTGCTGGAGAAGGAAATCAACCTGCTGGGCATCCAGGCGCTGGGCCTGGGTCTGGCGACCTACATCCACGAGATCGGCCAGACACCGAAGATCGTCGTGGGCCACGACTTCCGCGGCTACTCCCTGTCGGTGAAGCAGGCGCTGACGCTGGGCCTGCTGGAAGGCGGGATGGAGGTGCTGGACATCGGCCTGGCTCTTTCTCCGATGGCCTATTTCGCCCAGTTCGAGCTGGACGCCCCGTGCGTTGCCATGGTCACCGCCAGCCATAACGAGAACGGCTGGACCGGGGTGAAGATGGGCGCCAATCCGCCGCTGACCTTCGGGCCGGACGAGATCGGCCGCCTCAAGGACATCGTGCTGAATGCCGAGGGCGTCAGCCGCGCCGGCGGCACGCTGACCCGGATCGACGACTTCCGCGAGCGCTACATCGAGGAAGTCTCCAAGCGGGTGAAGCTGAGCCGGCCGATCAAGGTGGTCGCGGCCTGCGGCAACGGCACCGCCGGCGCCTTCGCCCCGGAGGCCCTGCGCCGGATGGGGGCCGAGGTGATCGAGATGGACACCGAGCTGGACTTCACCTTCCCGAAGTACAATCCGAACCCGGAAGACCATGCCATGCTGATGCAGATGGCGGCGCGGGTGAAGGAGACGGGCGCCGACCTCGCCCTGGGCTTCGACGGCGACGGCGACCGCTGCGGCGTGGTGGACAACACCGGCGAGGAAATCTTCGCCGACAAGATCGGCCTGATGCTGGGCCGCGACCTGTCGGCCCTGCACCCCAACGCGACCTTCGTCGTCGATGTGAAGTCGACCGGCCTGTACAAGACCGACGAGGTGCTGGCGGCCAATGGCGCGCAGACGGTCTATTGGAAGACGGGCCACAGCTACATCAAGCGCAAGACGGCCGAGCTGGGCGCGCTGGCGGGCTTTGAAAAATCGGGCCACTTCTTCTTCAATGCCCCGCTGGGCCATGGCTATGACGACGGCATCGTGGCGGCCGGCGCCGTGCTGGCCATGCTGGATCGCAATCCGGGCAAGCAGCTGTCCGAGCTGAAGGCGGCCCTGCCGGACGCCTGGACGTCCCTGACCATGAGCCCGCACTGCGACGACGAGCTGAAGTACGGCGTGCTCGAGCGGATCGTGGCCGAGTACCAAGCGCTGGCCGACGCCGGCAGCGAAATCCTGGGCCGCAGGATCGTCGAGGCCATCACCGTGAACGGCGTGCGCGTGCATCTGGAAGACGGCTCGTGGGTGCTGGTCCGCGCCTCGTCCAACAAGCCGGAGCTGGTGGTCGTGGTCGAGAGCATGCGCTCCGAGGACGACATGCGCGCCCTGTTCCGCGAGGAGGTGAAGCCCCGACTCGCGAAGTACGAAGAGATCGGCGCCTACAACCAGGAAATCTGATCTTCTTTTCGCAGGGCGCGCTCAAAAGGCTCCGCCTTTTCGACCCGACGCGCCCGGAGTTTGACCCCGGATGCGACCCGGTCCAGAAGCGGGCATCCGGGAGGCGACATGGACGGCAAGATCCAGCGCGTGACGATCATCGGCGGCGGGTTCTCCGGAGCCATGCTGGCCGCACGGCTGGCCGAGGGCGGGATCGCCTCGACCCTGATCGACCGGGGCGGGGATTTCGGTTTGGGCGTCGCCTATGCGACCCCGTTCGACGGCCACCTGCTGAACGTCCGCTCCAACCGGATGACGGCGGTCGAGGGTCGGCCGGACGACTTCGTGAGCTGGCTCACGCAACACCATCCCGACCATGCCGCGCCGGAAGGGTTCGCGCCGCGGCGGCTCTATGGCCTTTATGTTCAGGACCGTCTGGCTGCGGTGGACGCTGCGTGTCCGGGTCTGATTTCCCGCGTGCTCGGCGAGGCTGAAGCCATCGACGGCGCTGCTGTCCGGCTGGCGGACGGGCGGGTGGTTGAAGGCGACGCCGTCGTGCTGGCCACGGGCAATCCGACGCCCAAGGCCGCATCGTCCGGCGAGGTCGAGGGACGGGTCATCGGCGATCCCTGGGCGCCCGGGGCGCTGGACAGGATAGGGCCCCAGGATGACGTGATCGTCGTCGGCACCGGCCTGACGATGGTGGACATGGTGCTGTGGCTGGAGGCCCGGGGCTGGCGCGGCAAGGCGAAGACGCTGTCGCGCCGGGGCCTGACGCCGCGTGGACACGAGGCCCGGCCGGACGCGGCCATCGCGCCGACGGATGTGTTGTTGAAGGCCGCGCCGTCGCAACGGCTGCACGAGGCGCGCCGGCTGTCCGGCGACGCGAACTGGCGCGGAATGATGGAGGGCCTGCGCCCGATCACCGCCGAGCTTTGGCAGGCGGCGGACACGCGGACAAGGGCGCGACTGGTCCGGCACCTGCGCCCCTGGTGGGATGTTCACCGACACCGGATCGCCGACGGTATCGCGGCCGCTCTCGCTGCGCTTCAGGCGGGCGGGCGAATGACGGTGACGGCCGGTCGGGTGTCACGGATCGAACAGGACGCCGATGGCGTCAGCCTGAGCTTCAAACCCCGGTCGGGACCGGCCCAGCCGCCGCTGACGGCGCGGTGGCTGATCGACTGCACCGGGCCGGGGCATGATCCGGCGAAGGACCCGCTGACCGGCCCGCTGCTGGCCTCGGGCCGGGCGCGTCTGGATGCGCTGCGGCTGGGGCTGGACCTGGATGCGCAGGGTCGGGTGCTGGACGCGGATGGCGCGACCGATCCGCGGTTGCTGGTATTGGGGCCGCCGGCGCGCGCGGCTTTCTGGGAAACGATCGCCGTGCCGGACATCCGCAAGCGGATCGAGGACATGGCGAAGACATTGGGTGGGGAGACCGCGGCATGATGCTGAAACGAACGGCCGCCGTCGGCCTGCTGCTGGCCCTTGCCGCCTGCGAAGGCGCGCCGCCCACGACCCTGCCGGTCACCGGGACCGAAGTCGCCTCGTCCTGCGTCCTGCCGGATACCCTGCCGGCGCCGCACATGGCCACGGTGCGGCCGGATGAAGTGGTCGCCGACCGGCCGATCCGCTTCCACATGCTGGCGGTCACCTGGATGCCGGAGACCTGCAAGGCTGGCGGCGACGGTCAGGGCGATCTGGCCTGCGGCGGCGAGAACCGCTTCGGCTGGACCCTGCACGGCCTGTGGCCCAACTCGGACGGCCGGCCCTATCCGCGCTACTGCCGTCCGGCGACGCGGGTCAGCGACGCGACCATCCGGGCCAACCTGTGCCGCACGCCCTCGGTCGATCTGGTCCAGCACGAATGGGCGGCGCACGGCACCTGCGGCTGGGAGACGCCAGAGGCGTATTTCGAACAGGCGGCGGTGCTTTACGACAACCTGAAACGCCCCGATCCGACGACGCTGGCGAGCAACGGGGACCGCGGGCCGACGGCGGGCCAGATCCGGGACGCCTTCGTCGCCGCCAATCCGGGCCTGCCGCGCGACGCCATTTTCATCGCCGTGGCCTCGGGCAACCGTCTGCGCGAGGTGCGCATCTGTCATGACCTGCAGTTCCGCGCCGCGACCTGCCACAACGGCGGGCTTGGCGCGCCGGATCCGGTGGTGCTGACGGTGGAGCCGGTGGCGGGTTAACCCGCCGCCTTCACCGCCGCGGCGACATCCGCGACTACCGACCTCACCAACGCCTCGTCGTCGCCCTCGGCCATGACGCGGATCAGTTTCTCGGTGCCGGACGGGCGGACGAGCAGACGGCCCTGGCCTGCAAGGCGAGCCTCGGCGTCGGCGATGGCGGCCTTGACCTGCGCGTCCTCCAGCGGCTTGCCGGCGGTGTAGCGGACGTTCTGGAGAAGCTGCGGGACCTTGTCGAACTGGCGGGCCAGTTCGCTCATCGGCCGGCCGGACTCGACCAGCACCGCCAGCACCTGCAGCGCCGACATCAGGCCGTCGCCGGTCGTGGCGTGGTCGTGCAGGATGATGTGGCCCGACTGCTCGCCGCCGACGTTAAAGCCGCCCTCGCGCATGCGCTCCATGACGTAGCGATCGCCGACCTTGGTACGCTCCAGCGTCAGACCCTCGGCAATCAGCGCGCGCTCGAGACCGAGGTTGGACATCACGGTGGCGACCAGGCCGCCGCCGGTGAGAAGGCCACGCCGGGACCAGTCCAGAGCGACCAGTGCCATGATCTGATCGCCGTCGACGATCTGGCCCTTCTCGTCGCAGATGATGAGACGGTCGGCGTCACCATCCAAGGCGATGCCGATGTCCGCGCGGTAGCGCTTCACTGCCTCGACGAGCGTGTCGGGGTGGGTCGAACCGCACTGTTCGTTGATGTTCACGCCATTCGGCTCGACCCCGACCGGGAAGACCTCGGCGCCAAGCTCGTAGAGCGTCGTCGGCGCCACCTTGTAGCCAGCGCCGTTTGCGCAATCGATGGCGATGCGCAGGCCCTGCAGGCTCAGGCGTTTGGGGAAGCTGGCCTTGGCGATCTCGATGTAGCGCGCCTGGGCGTCGTCGATACGCTTGACCCGGCCCAGCTGATCAGGAGCCGCCAGATCGGTGTCCAGCGCCTCGTCCATCATCGCCTCAATCTTCAGCTCGACCTCGTCCGACAGCTTGTAGCCGTCAGGACCGAACAGCTTGATGCCGTTATCGGCGAAGTTGTTGTGCGAGGCCGAGATCATGACGCCGATATCCGCGCGCATCGAGCGGGTCATCATCGCCACACCCGGCGTCGGCAGAGGCCCGAAAGTCAGGACGTCCATCCCGGCCGAGCTGAACCCGGCCACCAGCGCCGGTTCGATCATGTAGCCGGACAGTCGCGTGTCCTTGCCGATGACGACCAGATGCCGGCGGTCGTCCGCAGACATGAAAAGACGCCCCGCAGCCAGTCCGACGCGCAGCGCCACCTCCGGCGTCATCGGGTGGGTATTGGCCCGGCCCCGGATGCCATCCGTGCCGAAATATCGCCGCTCAGCCAACGCTCTCGATCCTCTACTGCGGCTCGCCGTAACGTTGCGAAACCGCTTTTCAGGTGTAATAGCCGACCACTGTCGCCTAGAGGAAGGCGCAGGACAGTCAGGGTCGGCTTAGACCCTCCCGCGCGGCCATGCCAAGCGCGGAACGTGTAAATCTCCGAGGTTTCTCCCCATGTGCGGCATCATCGGCGTCACCGGCATCGGACCGGCCGTTCCCCGTCTGATCGACAGCCTGAAACGGCTTGAGTATCGCGGTTACGACTCCGCCGGGGTCGCCGCCCTGGTCGATGGACGCATCGAGCGTCGCCGCGCCAAGGGCAAGATCCGTGAACTGGAAGCCGTTCTGATGCAGGAGCCGCTGGAAGCGACGGTCGGCATCGGCCACACCCGCTGGGCGACGCACGGCGCGCCGACCACCGCCAACGCTCACCCGCACAAGGCTGGCCGGGTGACGCTGGTCCACAACGGCATCATCGAGAATTTCGCCGAACTGAAGGCCGACCTGATCGCCGGCGGCAGCGACTTCGAGAGCCAGACCGACACAGAGGTCGTGGCGCACCTGATGAACCGCGAACTGGAGCGTCACAACGATCCGCTGGCGGCGTTCAAGGTGGTGCTGGACCAGCTGACCGGCGCCTATGCCCTGGCGGTCCTGATCGAAGGCGAGAACGAGCTGATCCTGGGCGCCCGTCGCGGCAGCCCGCTGGTGGTCGGCTGGGGCGAGGGCGAGATGTACCTCGGCTCGGACGCCCTGGCGGTCGGTCCCTTCACCCAGAAGATCAGCTATCTCGAGGAAGGGGATTTCGTCGCGCTCGACCGTTCGGGCGCCCGCATGTTCGACGCCTCGGGCGCGCCTGCGGATCGTGCCATCGTCCAGGTTTCGGCCTCGTCGGCCCTGGTCGAGAAGGGCGAGTACCGGCACTTCATGGAGAAGGAAATCCATGAGCAGCCCGACAGCGTGCAGCACACGCTGAGCCACTACCTCGACTTCGTGAACGGCAAGGTGAAACCGGGCGATACCGATTTCTCGAAGATCGATCGCATCCAGATCATCGCCTGCGGCACGGCCTTCTATGCCGGACAGATCGGGCGCTATGCGTTCGAGAAACTGGCGGGCCTGCCCTGCGACGTCGAGATCGCCTCGGAGTTCCGCTACCGCAACCCGGCGCTGACGCCCGGCACGCTCGGCGTGGCCGTCAGCCAGTCGGGTGAGACGGCCGACACCCTCGCCAGCCTGTCATGGTGCAAGCAGAAGGGGCTCGATACCGCCGCCCTGGTGAATGTCCACTCGTCTTCGATGGCGCGGGAAGCCGGGCATCTCTGGCCGACCCACGCGGGGCCGGAGATCGGTGTCGCCTCGACCAAGGCCTTCACCGCCCAGGTCGCCGCCCTGCTGGCTCTTGCGGTGACCGCCGGAGTTCAACGCGGGACGATCGACCCGACCCGCGAGGCGGAACTGGTCAAGGCCCTGTTCGAGGCTCCCCGTCTGATCGCCGAGGCGATGCAGATGGAGGACGCACTCAAGGACGTCGCCCACGAGCTCGCCAAGGCGACGGACGTGCTGTTCCTCGGTCGCGGCTCGATGTTCCCGCTGGCTATGGAAGGCGCGCTGAAGCTCAAGGAGATCAGCTACATCCACGCGGAGGGCTATGCCGCCGGCGAGCTGAAGCACGGGCCGATCGCCCTCGTCGACGAACTGACGCCGATCGTGGCCCTGGCCCCGCTGGACGACGTCTATGAGAAGACGGCGTCGAACCTGCAGGAAGTCGCGGCCCGCGGCGGCCCGGTCATCATGATCGCGCCGAAGTCGGCTCCCGATCCGCATGGCGCCGGCATTCGTCGGGTCGACGCACCGGAGTGCCACACCCTGATCGCGCCGCTGGTCTATGCCATTCCCGTGCAACTGCTGGCCTACTACACGGCCGTTCAGAAGGGCACGGACGTCGACCAGCCGCGCAACCTGGCCAAGTCCGTCACCGTCGAGTGATCGCTTCGGCCGCCTCATGCGTTAGGGTGGCCGACTTCGCTGTTCAGGATACCCGATGACCGCTTCCCCTCGCCGCCTCCGCAAGGCCGTGCTGCCTGTCGCCGGTCTGGGCACGCGCGTGCTGCCCGGCACCAAGACCACGCCCAAGGAACTGCTGAACGTCGTCGACCGACCAATCCTCAGCTATATCGTCGAGGAAGCCCGCGAGGCGGGGATCGAACACATCGTCTTCGTCACGGGTCGCGCCAAACAGGCGATCGAGGACTATTTCGACCACCAGATCGAGCTGGAAGCCCAGCTTCTGGCCAAGGGCAAGACCGACATCCTCGAGATGATGAATGCGGAGCTGGCCGAGGCCGGCGAAATGAGCTTTACGCGCCAGATGCAGCCCAAGGGCCTCGGCCACGCGGTCTGGTGCGCGCGGGACATCATCGGCGACGAGCCGTTCGCTGTGATCCTTCCGGACGTGATCGTCGACTCGGCGCCGGGCGCCCTGAAGCAGCTGGCCAACGTCTACGCCGAGGTCGGCGGCAATGTGATCGGCGTCGAGCAGGTGCCGGAGAGCGAGACCCACAAGTACGGCATCATCGACCCGTCGGCGCACGATGGCCGGCGCTTCGCGATGAAGGGGATGGTGGAAAAGCCGGCCCAGGGCACGGCGCCGTCAAACATGTCGATCTCGGGCCGGTACATCCTGCAGCCGGAGATCTTCGACCTGCTTGAGACGCAGGAGCGCGGCGCCGGCGGCGAGATCCAGCTGACCGACGCCATGGCGCGTCTGATGCAGACCCAGTCCTTCACCGCCTACGAGTACGAGGGCGTGACCCACGACTGCGGCGACAAGATCGGGCTGCTGCGGGCCAACGTCGCTTTGGCGCTAAAGCGGGCGGATCTCGGCGACGCCGCGCGCGCGGCTATCAGCGCGTTGCTCTGAGGCGGAACGCCTCCCGCCGAGGCGGGAGGCTCCGGACTCCTTGGGATCAGCCGCCGCGGGCAGGCTGACCGCGGATCTGGCAGACATAGTCCTGTGGCGCGCGGCCGGTGTTGGCCCCGGTCGGCGCGATGATCCCGCCCCGATCGGTGCAGGTCGCAGTCAGTCGATCGACCTCGGCCTGATAGGCATTGGGGCCGGATTCGGCGGTCGCGCAGGCCGAGAGGGCGAGAGCGAGAGCCGCAGGGGCGGCAAGGATGAGGCGGCGCATGATGATCTCCTGGGACAACAGATAGCTTAGGCGTCAGACCCGTTTTCGTTCCACCGCCTCGATCAGGCGAGCGAGGTCGGCGGGCGTCGACAGACGATGATCCCCGTTTTCGATCAGGTCCAGTGTGACATCGCCGCCGTTGAGTCGCTCGACCAGGGCGGCGTTGTGACGCCACGGGACCGTATCGTCGGCGCGGCCTTGCAGAATGTGCACCGGCGCAGTGATTTCGATAGCGCCATCAAGCAACAGCCAGCTCCGGGCCTCCTCGAACATGTTGCGGGTCAGGACGTACTCGCCGAGCCCCTCCTCGACAATCAGGGCCTCGCCGTCGCGCATGATGGCCTGACGGACATGGTCGGACAGTCCGGGCCACATCAGGCGCTCGGTGAAGTCCTGCGCCGGATTGACCAGCACCAGCCCGGCGATCCGGTCGGGACGGGCGAGCGCCAGCAGCAGCGCGACCCACCCGCCCATCGACGATCCGACCGGGATAACGGGCCCCTCGAGGCTGCCGATCAGGGCGATGGCGTCCTCGCGCCAGCGCCCGATGGTGGCCTGCCGCCAGTCGCCGGAGGAGACGCCATGCGCGAAATGATCGTAGCGGACGTAGTTCCAGCCCCGCTCGCGGGCGGCGGCGTCAAGGGCCAGCGCCTTGGTCCCCTCCATGTCGGAACGGAACCCGCCGATCCACACCACAGTCGGCCCGGAGCCCGCCACCCGCTTCAGGGCGAGGGTTTCGCCGTCGGAGCGCGCCAGCCGTTCGACCTGATCCATGAGGCTTCCTCTCGCGAAATCGTTCGGGGACTGATAGCGAACCCGGAACAGAGAAGCGAAGGCGTAAAGCGTGTCCGAACCCACGGTCCTGTTCGTCACCTCCAACCGCATCGGCGACTGCGTGATCTCGTCTGGCGTGATCCGCGAGATCGGCCGCCAATTGCCGGGCGCCCGGATCACCGTGGCCTGCGGCCGGCCGCCGGCGCCCTTCTTCCGCTCCGCGCCCGGCGTGGTCGAGACCATCATCCTCGACAAGAAGAAGATGGCCGGACACTGGATCGATCTGTGGAAGCAGGTCGCCGGTCGCCGCTGGGACCTGGTCATCGATATCCGCGGCTCGGCGCTGGCGTATCTGATCCCGGCCAGGCGGCGGGTGATCTACAACCGCTCGTGGGAGACCGGGCTGCGCAAGGTCGAGATGGTATCGAAGCTGATGGGCTCCGACACGCCGCTGGATCCTGAAATCTGGCTGGACGATCAGGCCCGCGCCGAGGCCGCCGCCGTGATCGATCCGCAACTGGCCGACGGCGCGGGGCCGGGCCCGATCATCGCTCTGGCCCCCATTGCGCACCAGCCGGGCAAGAGCTGGCCGGCCGAACGCTGGGGCCAGTTGGTCGAGCGCCTGAAGGCCGAGCCGCGCTTCGACGGCTGGCGGTTCATGCCGGTCGGCGGACCCGGCGACCGGCCGCCGGCGACGCCAGCGCTCGAGGCTGCCGGGCCACGCGGCATCGATTTCGTCGGCAAGGGCGACATCCTCGCCTCGGCCGCCGCCATCGCCCGTGCTGATCTGTTTGTGGGCAACGACTCCGGCCTGATGCACGTCTCGGCGGCGCTCGGCGGCCCCACGCTGGGCCTGTTCGGGCCGACCGAATGGTGGTTGTACGGACCGTGGGGCCAGAAAACCCGCACGGCGGCCTCGAACGAGGTGCGTGGGCAGTTCGCGCCGATCGAGGACCTGACGGTGGATCACGTCTTCGACGCGGTCATCGAGTTACACGACAGCTACATCGGCGCGTCATCGCCCGCGAAGCCTTGAAAATACGGGGTTTGACGGTCATATAGGGCCGCTTGGGAGGAACGTCGCGATCCGTCGCGCGCTTCGCCCTGTCAGAACATCAGACTTTTTCGACCACACAAGGAACCGACGCCCATTCGCCGTCCCATGCAAGCGCCGCCCGTCAAGGACGGCCCGCCTATCAACCAGGAAATCCGCGCCACCCGCGTTCTGCTCATCGATCAGAACGGCGAAAAGCAGGGCGTGATGCCGCTGTCCGCAGCGCTCGAGGCCGCCGAGGAAGCCGGGCTGGACCTCGTCCAGATCGTCGCCAATCCTGACGCTCCGGTCTGCAAGATCCTGGACTACGGCAAGCACCGGTTCCAGGAGCAGAAGAAGAAGGCGGAGGCGCGCAAGCGCCAGAAGGTCGTCGAGCTGAAAGAGATCAAGCTCCGTCCGAACATCGACACCCACGACTACGAGGTGAAGGCCAAGGCCATGCACCGCTTCTTCGACGAGGGCGACAAGGTGAAGGTCACCCTGCGCTTCCGCGGTCGCGAGATGGCTCACCCCGAGCTGGGCATGAAGCTGCTGAACAAGGTTCAGGCGGACTTCGAGGAAGTCGCCAAGGTCGAGTACGCCCCGCGTATGGAAGGCCGTCAGATGATCATGATCCTCGCGCCGAAATAGGCTCTGGATCCGATCAGAAATCAGAAGCGCCCCGGTCGGAAACGGCCGGGGCGTTTTCATTTCCGCCGGTCGGAATTCCAGCTAAGCCTGCGACATGACCGACGCGCCCTCGTCTGAGCCCGTGAAACCCAAGGCGCCGGCGCTGGCCGTGCTTTTCTCGGTGGTGTTCATCAATCTGGTCGGCTTCGGCCTGGTGGTGCCGCTGCTGCCCTTCTTCGCCCAGAGCCTGAACGCCGAGGCGTGGCAGATCACCCTGATGTTCTCGGCCTATTCTCTGGGCCAGTTCTTCGCCGAGCCCTTCTGGGGCCGGCTGTCCGATCGGATCGGGCGCAAGCCGGTTCTCCTGATCACCGTTGCGGCCAATGCGGTCGGCTATCTGGCGCTGGCCTTCGTGCCGAACATCTGGCTGGCCATCGCGGTGCGTCTGTTCACCGGCCTGGGCGCCGGCAACATCTCGACCGTGCAGGGTTATGTCGCCGACGTCACTCCGCCGGAGCAGCGGGCGGGGCGGATGGGCCTGATCGGCGCCGCCTTCGGTCTGGGCTTCATCGTCGGGCCGGGACTGGGCGGCCTCCTGACCCAGCCGCAACTGGGCCATATCGGCTATCAGCTGCCGATCTTCACCGCGGCCGCGCTGGCCGCTCTGGCGGCGCTGGGCGTGCTGGTCTTCCTGCGCGAGAGCCGCGCCAAGGCCGATCCGGCGGCGCCGCGCCCCGCCTTCCTGTCGGGCCTGCACGATGCGCGCGCCAATCCGGTCGTGTCGCGGGTGCTGCTGGTGTCGCTGGTCTACATGGCCGGTTTCTCGGCGATGGAGAGCGTGTTCGGCTTGTGGGCCGAGGATCGCTACAGCTGGGGCGCGCGAGAGGTGGGGCTCAGCTTCATGATCGTGGGCATCGTCTCGACGCTGAACCAAGGGTTCCTCGCCGGGCGGCTGGCGCGGACGTTCGGCGAGGCGCGAGTGCTGGCGACGGGGATGCTGCTGTTCGGGGCGTCGCTGATCGCGCAGGTGGTCGCGCCGACCAGGTGGTTCCCGGCCGTCTCACTGGATCTGGGGGTCTTCACCCTGCCGGTCGTGCAGGGCTGGATCATCCCGATCGTGATGGCCGTGGGAGCGTGCGGCATGTCGTTGGCCATGCCGAACATCTCGGCCATGATCAGCCGCTCGACCCCGCCTGACCGGCAGGGCGCCATGCTGGGACTGAACATGGCCTCGGGCTCCATCGCCCGCATCTTCGGTCCGATGGGCGCCGGCGCTCTGTTCTCCACCCTCGGCCACGACTGGCCCTTCCTGGTCGGCGCCGCCCTGACCGTGCCGGCGGCGATCATGGCGATCAACGCGGGCCGGGCCTTCCGCGCACAGCAGGCGAAGGTGCAGGCTGGAACGGCCTGAAATCCAGACTCCGCTTGCCCTGAGCCCCCACATCGACTAGAAGCCGCGCCTTCGCGTACCGAACCGTCGGGCGAACAGGCATGCCTGGGCGGTTCCTAATCAGGGCGACCATATCGGGGGCTTCCGGGCTTCAGACGCGGTAACCCGCTCAAAAGAGAGAGTGAAAATGCCGAAACTGAAGACGAAGTCGGGCGCCAAGAAGCGCTTCAAATTCACGGCGACTGGCAAGGTTAAGGCCGGTGTTGCTGGCAAGCGTCACCGCTTGATCAGCCACAACAGCAAGTACATCCGCCAGAACCGCGGCACCTCGGTCATGGCCGACGCCGACGCCAAGAAGATCAAGTCCTACATGCCGTACGCCTGATTGGCGCGCGCATCTGACTGATCTCACGTAGAATTTGAAAGGATAGCGAAATGGCTCGCGTCACCCGGGGCGTAACGTCCCACGCCAAACACAAGAAGGTCCTGAAGCAAGCCAAGGGCTTCTACGGCCGCCGCAAGAACACCATCCGCACGGCCAAGGCCGCCGTCGATCGCGCCGGCCAGTACGCCTACCGCGACCGCCGCAACAAGAAGCGCAACTTCCGCGCCCTGTGGATCCAGCGCATCAACGCCGCCGCCCGTCTGGAAGGCTTCACCTACTCGCAGTTCATCCACGGCCTGAACAAGGCCGGCATCGAACTGGACCGCAAGGTCATGTCGGCGATCGCCGCCGACGAAGCCAGCTTCAAGGCTATCGCCGACAAGGTCCGCGCCGCCCTGGCGTAAACCTTTTCCGGCAACGGACGATCAAAGAGCCCCCCGGTTCGCGCCGGGGGGCTCTTTCGTTGTCGGTCAGCCCGGGATGCGGGCGATCACCTTGATCTCGAACCGGAAGCCGGCCAGCCAGGTCACGCCGACAGCGGTGATGTTCGGATACGGCTTGTCGCCCCAGTTGGCGCCCAGCACCGGCCAGATGGTCTCGAAGATGGCGTCCGGGTCGACCATGAACAGGGTGACGTCGACCACATCCTCAAAGGTGCAGCCAGCTGCAGCCAGCGTGGCGTTCAGGTTGTCAAAAGCCAGCTGGACCTGTTTCGCAAGGTCCGGCTCCGGGGAGCCGTCCGGCAAGGCACCGACCTGACCGGACACGAACAGAAGGTCGCCCGAGCGCACCGCCGGCGAGTACCGATGATGTTCGTAAAGGGCATGGGGATTGGCGGGGAAGACGACGTCACGGGTGGTCATGGGAGGCTCCATTCAGGCTGCTGCTGTCCAGATGGGGCCCGCAGAGCGCACGAAAAGGCCTCCCTGCCGCGGCAGGGGCTTTTGGCCGCGCCTCTCAGCCGCTAGACGGATCGCGACATGACCGATCTCGCCCAACTCGAACTCGACCTGATCAACGCCATCGGCTCGGCGGAGACCGCTGCGGCGGTCGAGGACATCCGCGTCGCCGCGCTCGGCAAGTCCGGCTCCATCTCCGGCCTGCTCAAGGGCATGGGGGCCATGAGCCCGGACGAGCGCCGCGAGAAGGGTCCGATGATCAACGGCCTGCGCGACCGCGTGCAGTCGGCGCTGGCGGCTCGCAAGACCGAGCTGGAAGCGGCGGAGCTGGACGCCCGGCTGAAGGCCGAGCATGTCGATCTGACCCTGCCGTCGCGCCCGCGCCGCAAGGGCAGCGTCCACCCGACCATGCAGGTGATGGACGAGATGATCGCCCTGTTCGCCGACATGGGCTTCGCGGTGGCCGAGGGCCCGGACGTCGAGGACGACTTCCACAACTTCACGGCCCTGAACTTCCCGCCAAAGCACCCGGCGCGGGAGATGCACGACACCTTCTTCCTGAAGCCAGACCCGGAGACCGGCGAGCGCAAGGTCCTGCGCACGCACACCAGCCCGGTGCAGGTGCGCACGATGATGTCGCAGAAGCCGCCGATCCGGATCATCGCGCCGGGCCGGACCTTCCGGAAGGACTCCGACGCCACCCACACGCCGATGTTCCACCAGGTCGAGGGCCTGGTGATCGACAAGGGCATCCACATGGGCCACCTGAAGTGGACGCTGGAAACCTTCGTCGCCCGCTTCTTCGAGGTGGACGGCGTCGATGCGCGCTTCCGCCCGCACCACTTCCCGTTCACCGAGCCGTCGGCCGAGATGGATATCCGCTGCGACCGCTCGGGCGGCGAGCTGAAGCTGAACACCGGCGACAGCTGGATGGAGATTCTGGGCTGCGGGATGGTGCATCCCAACGTCCTGCGCGCCTGCGGCATCGACCCGGACGAGTACCAGGGCTTCGCCTTCGGCATGGGCGTGGATCGCCTCGCGATGCTGAAATACGGCATCTCCGACCTGCGGCCCATGTTCGAGGCCGATACCCGGTGGCTCGCCCACTACGGCTTCTCCCCCTTCGTCGCACCGAACCCGGCCAGCGGCCTGAGCTGAATCATGACCCAGTCCCCTTCCCTCCACGCCCTGCAGCCCCTCGGCCCCGGGCCGCACTACGTCGATCAGCACATCTGGCTGCCGCAGCTGTTCGCCGAGCACGCCCAGGCCGGACAGCCGTTTATCGACGGCAAGACGTTCGAGCGCTGCCGCTTCGAAGGCCCCGCCGTGCTGTTGCCGCTGGCGGGCACCACCTTCGACGCCTGCAACATGGGCGAGGCGAGCGGTGACATCCGCAACCTGCTGCTCGCCCCGGTCGGCGAGTCGAAGGTCGTCGGCGTGATCCCCGTGCGCAACTGCGCCTTCCGCGATTGCGCCTTCTACATGGTCGGTTTCACCGGCACGACGGAGTTCCTGAAGCAGTTCCGTCAGATGGTGGGCCTGCCCGACGCACCGTCCGCGAACGGCGGGGAAGCCTGACGCCATGAAGTTCACCCTCTCCTGGCTCAAGGAGCACCTCGACACCGAGGCGGACGTCACGGCCGTGGCCGACGCCATGACCATGGCCGGCCTCGAGGTCGAGGAGGTCCACGACCCGATCGCCTCGCTGGCCCCGTTCACGGTTGCGATGATCGTCTCGGCCGAGCGCCACCCCAACGCCGACCGCCTGCAGGTCTGTCAGGTCGATACGGTCGACGGGATGAAGGAAATCGTCTGCGGCGCGCCGAACGCGCGCGCGGGCCTGACCACCATCTACGCCCCGATCGGCGCCTATGTGCCGGGCCTGGGCGTAACCCTGGTCGAGAAGCCGGTGCGCGGCGTGGTCTCGAACGGCATGCTGTGCTCAGGCGCCGAGCTGGAGCTGGCCGACGACAGCGACGGCATTCTCGAGCTGGATGACGCCCTGAAGGTGGGCGAACCCGCCGCCGGCGTGTTCGGCGCCGAACCTGTGATCGACTTCGAGGTCACTCCGAACCGCCCCGACTGGCTGGGCGTCGCCGGCATCGCCCGCGACCTGGCGGCCGCCGGGCTGGGCACGCTGACGACCCCGAATGTCGAGCCGATCGCCGGGACCTTCGTCTCGCCCGTGACCGTACGCATCGACGCGCCGGAGATGTGCCCCACCTTCGGCGGCCGCTTCATTCGCGGCGTGAAGAACGGCCCGTCACCCGACTGGCTGAAGCGCCGTCTGGAGGCTATCGGCCTGCGCTCGATCAATCGACTGGTCGATGTGACGAACCTGATCTCCTACGACCGCGCGCGGCCCCTGCACGTCTATGACGTGGCCAAGCTGTCGGGCGACCAGATCGTCGTGCGCGCCGGACAGGTCGCCAGCGACACGGGCGAGCCCGAGCATCTGATCGCGCTGGACGGCAAGACCTATGCGGTCGATCCGACCATGTGCGTGATCTCCGACGCCAGCGGCGAGCGGCCGATCGGCCTGGGCGGCGTCATGGGCGGCGAGAGCACCGGCTGTTCGGACGAGACCACCGACGTCTTCGTCGAATGCGCCTGGTTCGATCCCATCCTGATCGCCCAGACCGGCCGCACCCTGACCCTGAACTCGGACGCCCAGTACCGCTTCGCCCGGGGCGTGGACACGCACTCGGTGCGCGACGGGCTGGAGCTGGCGACGAAGCTGATCCTCGATCTGTGCGGCGGCGAGCCGTCCGAGGTCGCCATCGTCGGCGAGCCTCCGGCTCCGCCGTCGGCCTTCGCCTTCGACCCGGCCCGCGTCGGTTCGCTGACCGGCCTGACCCTGACCGATGACCGGATCGCGGACATCCTGACCGCCCTCGGCTTCGAGGTCGCGAAGGGTTCGCCCTGGTCGGTGACCCCGCCGACCTGGCGTCGCGATGCCGAAGGTCCGGCCGATCTCGTCGAGGAAGTCGCGCGGATCGAAGGCTTCGGTGAACTGCCGTCCACGCCCCTGCCCGACCAGGGCGCGCCGTCGCGTGGCGTGCTGAGCCCGCGTCAGGCCCGCGTGCGTCTGGCCCGTCGGGCGCTGGCCGCCATGGGCTATGCCGAAGCCGTCACCTGGTCCTTCACCAAGCAATCGACTGCGGCCCTGTTCGGTGGCGGCGACGAGCGGCTGATGGTTGAGAACCCGATCGCGGCCGATCTGGACTGCATGCGGCCCTCGGCCCTGCCGAACCTGATCCAGGCCGCCGCCCGCAACGCCGCGCGCGGCCACGCGGACGCCGCCCTGTTCGAGATCGGTCCGATCTATCTGGACGACCAGCCGAACGGTCAGCGCACCGTCATCGCCGGCCTCGTCGCGCCGCGCAGCGCCCGTCACTGGGGCGGCGGGGCCGAGGATGCCCTGTTCGCAATGAAGGGCGATCTGATGGCCCTGCTGGAGCAACTGGGCGCACCGGTCGCCTCGCTGCAACTGGTGCAGGGTCAGAACCGCGATTGGTGGCATCCGGGCCGTTCAGCTCGTCTGCAGCTGGGTCCGAAGAACGTCATGGTCGAGTTCGGCGCCCTGCACCCGCGCGTGCTGAAGGCGCTGGACGCCGATGCGCCGATGCTGGCGTTCGAGATCGTGCTGGACGCCCTGCCCGAGCCGCGCGGCGCGAAGTCCAAGGCGCGTGGCGCAGCCAGTCTGGCCAATCTGATGCCCCTGACCCGCGACTTCGCCTTCGTGGTCGAGGACGCCAAGGCGACCGGCGATCTGGTCCGCGCTGTGGCCGGGGCCGACAAGGCCCTGATCACCGACGTGCGGGTATTCGACGTCTATCGCGGAAGCGGCGTGCCGGAGGGCATGAAGTCGGTCGCTCTGGAGGTCCAGCTTCAGCCTGTCGAGGCGACGCTGATCGACGCGGAGATCGAGGCGCTGTCGAACAAGGTGGTAGCGGCCGCGACCAAGGTCGGCGCGGCTCTGAGAAGCTGATCCGGGAAAGCTGACGATGGCCCTCAAGCCCAGGATCGAGACGGCGTTCGAACGCCTGCTGTTCCAGTCGCGCTGGCTGATGGCCCCGTTTTACGCGGGTCTGGCTCTGGCGCTGCTGATGCTGCTGGTCGTGTTCCTGCGCGACCTCTTCTACTACCTGCCCAAAGCCTTCCTGATGGCTCCGGGAGCCGGCCTCACCTCCAACGACGCCATTCTGGCCGTGCTGACGCTGGTGGACCTGTCGCTGGCCGGCAATCTGCTGCTGATCGTGATGTTCTCGGGCTACGAGAATTTCGTCTCCAAGCTGGATCTGGAGGGCGAGCAGGACCGTCCGCCGTGGATGGGCACCGTCGACTTCTCCGGCCTGAAGATGAAGCTGATCGCCTCCATCGTGGCGATCTCGGGCATCCAGCTGCTGAAGTTCTTCATGAACATCGGCAAGGACGGCGCGCCAATCGATACGCAGGAAGCGATGTGGGGCGTGATCATCCACCTGGCCTTCGTGCTGTCGGGCGTTCTGCTGGCGCTGATGGACTGGCTGACGGCCAAGACGGACAAACACTGACGCTGACGCGTCAGTATCCTTGTGGGCCGCGGTCAGAAGGCTCGGCCTTCTCGATCCGACGCGGCTTGGCGCTTCGCGCATGCCCGCGCTCAGGCAGCGAGCGGCCGCGCGGCAATCTCCCGTTAACCTTGCCGCCGCAAGGCTGACTCAAAGACCGGCGACGGTGAAGCCAAGCGCCCGCGCGAGTCGGGCGGACCGTCCCGCCTTCGGAGCCAGACCATGCACCGCCGTCACCTGATTCAGTCCGGTATCGCCCTCGGAGCCACCTCAGCCCTCGGCGCCTGCGCCTCGGCGCGCGGCCCGGCCGACCCGAACTATCCGATCCGCTCGGACCAGACCGCCCCGGCCTATACGTCGGACGAGCTGATCGCCGCCGGCTCGCGCGAGCTGGGCATCGCGGCCGAAGCCATCGGCGGCGTCATCGAGCGGATCTTCGCCGACCAGGGCGACCGCCCCACCGCCTATATCGCCGGCGAGGAAGCCTCGGCCGCCATCGCCGTCGGCGCCCGCTACGGCCGTGGCGCGCTGCACATGAAGGACCTGTCGGCGTCGCAGGAGGTGTTCTGGCAAGGCGCATCGATCGGTTGGGATATCGGCGGCAACGGCAGCCGGGTCTTCACCCTGATCTACGGCCTTTATCACCCGGACATGATCTACCGCCGCTACCCGGGCGTGGAGGGCACCGCCTATCTGATCGCGGGTCTGGGCGTGAACTACCAGCAGGCCGACGGCATCGTCCTGGCGCCGATCCGCACCGGCGTGGGCGTGCGTCTGGGCGCCAACGTCGGCACCATGTCCTACAGCCGCCAACGGAATCTGCTGCCTTTCTAGGGCGCTATCGCTCGCCTCTCGGAGGCTCGCTGCTTGAGCGCAGAGGCGCTCAGGCGGCGTCAGCGATCATCGCCTCAAGCCCTTCGCGCCAGCCGGGATATTTCGGCCGCCAGCCGAGCTCGGCCTTGGCCCTGGCGTTCGAGAGGCGTTTGGAGTCGCGGTAGAAGCGGCGCATGGCGTCCGACACCGAGGGGTCGTCCAGATCGACCTCGGGCGGCAGGGGCAGGCCGAGGCGCTGGGCCGCCCCCTCGACGATCACATGGGCCGGCGAAGGCTCGTCGTCGCACAGGGTGTAGGCCGCGCCGGGGTGCGGGCGCGCCATCGAGGCGAACAGGCCCGAGACCGCGTCGTCGACGTGGATGCGGTTGAAGACCTGTCCCGGCTTGCGAACCATCCGGGCCGTGCCGTCGCGCAGCTTGTCCAGCGGCGACCGGCCGGGACCATAGAGGGCCGGCAGGCGGAACAGCTGCACCGTCAGCCCCATGCCGCGTCCGGCATCCAGCCAGTCCCGTTCGGCCCGAACGCGGCGCGCGCCCTCCAGCGTCGCGGCGTTCAGCACGTCGTCCTCGAAGGCCCAGCCGCCGGCGCGATCGCCGAACACGGCCGTCGAGGAGACGTAGCCGATCCAGTCCGGCCAGGCGCCCGAGGCGGTGATGGCGGGGATCAGGGCCTTCAGTCCGGGACAACCCGCCCCCTCCGGCGGCGCGGTGACGAGGATGGCGCTGGCCTGACCCACGGCGGCGGCGAGCGCCGCCTCGTCCGCCGGATCGACCGGCTCGATGCCTTCCGCCTTGAGGGTCGTACGGGTGTCCGCATCCCGTGAGGTGGCGGCGGCGCGGCCGCCCCGGCGCAAGGCCTCGCGGGCGGCGGCCTGACCCAGCCATCCGCCGCCGAAGACGAGCAGGGAGACGGGCGGCGCGGGATCAGACATCAAACCTCAGGCGGACAGAGCAGGTGCGGCCGGCGCCTCGACGACGCGGGCGGGCTCAGTCTTCAGCGCCTCGGCCCGCTTGCCGTTCCAGCTGGAGACACAGGGGATCTTGGTCCGGTCGGCGCGATCGGCATAGCGACGGGCGATCTCGGTCACGTCCTGCATCAGACCTTCGGCGAGGGTGATCGGCTTGAGGCCCAGTTCCCTGAACTGGTCATTGGCGACCACCAGCTCGTTCTCGTCGGCTTCCTGACGCGGGTTGGCGACATTGTGGACCTCGGCGCCGGTCATGCCGGCGACCATGACGGCCAGGTCGCGAACACGGCGGCTCTCGGTCATCTGGTTCAGGATCTTCACCCGGTCGCCCGACTTCGGCGGGTTCTTCAGCGCCAGCTCTACGCAGCGGACGGTGTCCTGGATGTGGATGAAGGCGCGGGTCTGACCGCCGGAACCGTGAACCGTCAGCGGATAGCCGACCGCCGCCTGGATGAGGAAGCGGTTCAGCACGGTGCCGTAGTCGCCGTCGTAGTCGAAGCGGTTGATGAGCCGCTCGTCCTTGCGGGTTTCCTCGGTCTCCGCGCCCCAGACGATGCCCTGGTGCAGGTCGGTGATCCGCAGGCCGTCGTTCTTGGCGTAGAACTGGAACAGCAGGGCGTCCTGCGTCTTGGTCATGTGGTAGATCGAGCCGGGATTCGGCGGGAACAGGATCTCCTGCTCGGCCGGGCCGAAGTCGGTGTCGACCGTGACCTTCAGATAGCCTTCCGGGATGCGCAGGCCGGCGGTCGTGTAGCCATAGACGCCCATGGTGCCGAGGTGGGCGAGGTGGACGTCGCGTCCGCTCTCCACGATGGCCGCCAGCAGGTGGTTGGTGGCGTTCAGGTTGTTGTCGACGGTGTAGAGCTTGTGCCGGGCCGACTTCATCGAATAGGGCGCGGCGCGCTGTTCGGCGAAGTGGACGACGCTGTCGGGCTGCCAGTCGCGGATCAGGGCGACGAGCCGGTCGAACTCCTTGCCGACGGTGATGTTCTCGAACGCGATCGTCTTGCCCGAGACCTCCTTCCACGCGGCGATGCGCTCGCCCATGGTCCGGATCGGGGTCAGGGACTGGACTTCCAGCTCGTTGTCGATGTTGCGACGGCTGAGGTTGTCGACGATCAGCACGTCCCACCCGCGCGCGGACAGGTGCAGAGCCGTGGGCCAGCCGCAGAAGCCGTCACCACCCAGAATTATAACGCGCATGGAATCCTCGATCACTTCCCCGTCACCTGCGTAGCTCAGGTCATGCGTCGGGCAAAGCGTGGCCTTGCGCCGCGCGAACTACTTGCGACGGGCGCGCCATTCCTCGCGGGTCTGGCCCCAGGCGTCGACGCGCTCGTTTTCGAACGGCGCCGGCAGGCGGGTCGGGCCGCGGTTCTTGGCGCCCAGCCGTTCGGCCAGCCGTTGCGAGGGCGTGTTCTCGGGGTCGATGCTGTGGATCACATCGGTCCAGCCCAGAACGTCGAAGGCGTAGTCGATGGTCGCCGTGGCCGCCTCGACGCCGTAGCCCTTACCCTGGGCGTCCGGGTGCAGTCCCCAACCGACCTCGTCGCCCGGCCAGTCCAATGGACGCCACGGTCCGATCCGGCCCAGCCAGAGGCCGGTGTCCCGTTCGATCAGCGAAAACATGGCGATGCCGGTCATGCTCCACGCCCCGGCCATGGTCATGAAGCCGCGCCAGGCGGCCGCCGGGGCCTGGACGCCGCCGATGAACCGCGACGCCTCCGGGTCCGCCATCATCTCGGCCCAGCGCGGAAAATCCTCCATCGCCGTCGGGCGCAGGATCAGGCGTTCGGTGTGCAGGACGGGTCCGGTCACAGAAGATACTCCCTCTCGAGTTGATACTGGCTGCCATCGGACGTCAGGACGCTGGAGTACAGGCCGAACCGATCCACGCGGATCGGCGGCGAGTGCAGCAGGTTGTGGCCTGTGATCCAGGCGCCGATCCGGTCCGGGTTTGTCTGAGGCTTCAGATAGGCCAGCGTGACGTGGGGGCGATAATCGCGACGCTCCATCACGACGCCCGCCCGCTCGGCGGCGGTGCGGCAGCGGCCCGCGAGGACGTTGAGACGCTCACTGGGCTGCACCCCGGCCCAGAGGGTGTGGCTGCGGTGGGCGTCCCCGAAGGCGCCGACCCCGGCCAGTTCGATCTCGAAGGCTCCTCCGGTCGCCGCCCGGCCCAGTTCCGCGGCCAGATCGTCGGCGGTGCGCTCGCTGACCTCGCCATAGAAGGCCAGCGTCACATGCAACTGCTCCTCGCTGCGCCATTTCGCGCCGGGCAGGCCTGACTGGCGACGCTTCAGCGTCTCGGCCACGTCCCAAGGGATGGAGAGGGCGGTGAACAGCCGGATCATGCGACCGTTGGTAGCGGCTGCGGAGCCATCTCCCAAGTCCGGTTTTCCTTGCGGAAGGCCCGAACCGGCCCGATATTTCACCAAAGGCCGGAGTTCGTCCGGCCGAACGGAGGACATGGTCGCGATGAGCGATTTCAGAAACTACAGTCCGGCGGACGTGCGCACCGACGTTGCGACCGACCCGGGCCTCAAGAAATTCATGGTCGGCGTCTACGCCAAGGTGGCCATGGGCCTGCTGGTGTCGGCCGTGCTGGCCTACATCACCGGCTCCTACGCCCCGGTGCGAGACCTTCTGTTCGCCGTGTCGCCGACCGGCGCGCTGGCAGGCTTCACCCCGCTGGGCATGATCGTCAGCTACGCGCCGCTGGCCGTGCTGCTGTTCTCGGCCTTCGCCATGCGCAACGCCAGCGCCGGCGCCGCCAACATCCTGTACTGGGTGGTCGTGGCCCTGATCGGCGCGTCCATGGGCACGCTGGTGCTGATGTACACGGGCGTCAGCATCGTCACGACCTTCCTGATCACCGCTTCGGCTTTCGGCGCGCTGAGCCTGTTCGGCTACACGACGAAGATGAACCTGGGGCCGATCCGCAGCTTCCTGATCATCGCCGCTTGGGGCCTGCTGGCCACCATCATCGTCGGCGCCATCGGCGGCGGCATGGGCCTGTTCCCGACCGGCGGCCTGTTCCTGGTCGTCAACGCGGTCGGCGTGCTGATCTTCGCCGGCCTGATCGCCGCGGACACGCAGAACCTGAAGATGACCTACTACGAGCTGGGCGGTAACCAGTCGGCCCTGAACGCGGCCACCAGCTACGGCGCCCTGAGCCTGTACCTGGACTTCATCAACCTGTTCCGCTTCCTGCTCTACTTCCTCGGCGTTCGCCGCGAGTAGTCGATCAGCGACAGACCGAAACGGAAAAGGCCCGGAGCGATCCGGGCCTTTTTTCTATTCGATCACCGTGAACCTGCGGCTGTCGAAAACCCGCAGCACCTGCGGCAGCTCGCGGCCCCGGCGCAGGACGATCCCGCCCTCGCCGACCACAGCCCATTCCCCCTGCCTCAGCCGCAAGGCCGGGCGCTTCTCGATCCTGTAGAGCGGGGCGTCGCCCGAGCGGCGGAAGACGGCGAACTCTGCGACGTCCTTGTGGCCGACAATGGCATAGTCGCGCCACTCGCCGGCGGCGACCATGCGGCCATAGACCCTGAGGATCTGGTCCAGTTCACGCCGATCGAAGAAGACCGGGCCAGCCTGCGGCTGGGCGTCGGAGGCGTCGCTCATCCCTTCAAGCTAATCCTCCGCGAGCGGCGCGCCAGCCCCTGATGCGTGTTGCGAACGCCGCAATGCGAAGAAATCGCACAGAACACGAAATTGCCCCCGTTCCGCCAATCGCCGGCCCCCTTGGGAGGCGACACCCGACACATCGGCTCGTCGGAGTTCGGAACGGTTCCGGATCCTGAACAGCCCCCCCAGCCCCCTGGAATTGTTCCATCAAGGGCTTCGGCGGGCCGATGCTTCCTCCAAAGCGAGACGCCCGCTCCGCCACCCTCCCCCTCCCGGCCGAGCGGGCGTTTTGCTGTCCGGGGTCAGGCGGCGCCCGCCCGATCAGGGCAGGGTGATGCGGACACTCTCTCCACCGCGACGCACCGACACGACCCGCTGACCGCGACGATCCATGGCGCGAGCGAAAGCCGTCAGGGACGTGACCCGGCCGCCATCGACAGCCTCGACAACATCGCCGGCGCGGATGCCCGCAGCCGCCGCGGCGGAACCGCCTTCGACCGACGAGACCTGCAGGTCGCCCTCGTTCAAGTGAACGGTGACGCCGCGGGCGAGAACCACTTCCGATCCGGCGGCGACCACCTGCTCGGTCCGCTCCTGAACCTGCAGGGTGGCGCGACCTTCGTGGCCGTCGCGCAGGTAGACCAGCGCCAGCTCTGCGCCCGGCGCGGCGATGCCGATGGTCGCCTGGACGGTTCCGGCGTTGGAGACCGGGCGGTTCTGGATGCGGGTGACGATGTCGCCGCGGCGCAGGCCGGCCCGTTCCGAAGACGAGCCCGGGGCCACGTCCTCGACCACGGCGCCGCGCACGATGCCGATATTGAAGTCACGCGAGCGCTCGGCGTTCAACGAGCCGAAGATGGCGCCGGTCACGCCGCGCTTTACCTCTCCGGTCTCGCGCAGCTGAGCCACGACATAGTTCATGATCCGGCTGGGGACGGCGAAGGCGATGCCGTCGTTGCCACCGCCGCCGCCCGACAGGATGGAGGTGTTGATGCCGATCAGTCGCCCGCGGCTGTCCAGCAGCGGGCCGCCCGAGTTGCCGGAGTTCACTGCGGCGTCGGTCTGGATGTAGTCCTCGATCCGGTCGCCCATGCCCGAGCGGCCCAGACCCGAAATCACGCCCATGGTCAGGGTCTGGTCGAGACCCAGCGGATAGCCGACCGCGAACGCCAGATCGCCGGTGCGCAGGGTATCGGAGCTGACAACCTCGATCTGCGACAGGCCGGTCGCGTCGAACTTCAGCACGGCGAGGTCGGTCGCCTTGTCGGCGCCGATCAGGGTCGCCTCGAAGATCCGGCCGTCGGTCAGATCCACCGTGAACTTCTGGCCGCCCTCGACGACGTGGTTGTTGGTCACGACAATGCCTTGGGCCGCGTCGATGATGGCGCCCGAGCCGCTGGCCATCGGGCGGGGCTCTGCGTCGCCGGAGCGGGGGCCGGAGGAACTGCCGAGGGTCGTGACCTGCACCACGGCCGGGAGGGCCTGCTCGAGCCCGTTGGCGAAGGTGAAGACGCCCCGTTCGGCGTCATAAGGCAGCGGTGACTGGGCCGTCTGGGCCGCGGCAGGCGTCGCCATCAGCAGCGGAACCGCCGCCACCAGCGCCAGCACCGAGAAACCGCCCGACCGGGAGAAGGTCCGCCGCATAATCAATCCCCTGTTCTGAAAAGGGACCCTAGCGCGAGAATTGCGCCGTGACGACAGCCCCCGGCGCCGCGTCATCAATCGTCATGGACGCGCCATGCCGTTTCAGGATCGCGCGCACGAAGGCCAGGCCCATGCCATGGCTCTCGCGCCCGTCGTTTCCAGCCTTTGCGCGGGCGGCGGCGAAACCCGGCCCCTGATCCACGACCGCGAGTACGGGTCGGTCGTCGCGCAGATCGACCTGCAAGGTCACGACGCCGCCGTCCGGCGAGAACTTCACGGCATTGTCGACCAGATTGGTCACCGCTCTCTGCAGGAGGGAGCGCACACCGAGGACCGACACCGGCACGGCGACGACGCGGATCTCGATTCCGCGTTCCTCGGCCAGCGGCTGGTAGAGCTCGGCCGCCTGCATCGCCAGCGTGTCCAGCCTCACCGGCTCGAAGGACCAGGCCTCGCCGTCGCGAAGGGCCATGGCGTCCGTCATGGCACGATTGATGCCGGCCAGATCCGCGCGCGCTTCCTCGATCAGAGCCCTGGCCTTCGCCGAAGTCGCGGTTTCCGCCAGTCGGTCCAGTCGGGCGGACGCCCGCGCCAGAGGCGTACGGAAATCGTGAGCCAGCTGGTCGGCGGAGTCCCTGAGCCAGCTGAGCAACTCCTCCAGACGGTCCAGCGTCAGGTTCACATGGCCGGTCAGTTCGGTCAGCTCGGGCGCCAGCGCCGTCTGCGGCGCACGCAGGGAGAAGTCGCCGACGGCGGCGCGATCCAGCGCAAGGCTGACCTGCACCACGGCATTGGTCAGGCGACGACGGGCGAAAGTCGCGGCGATCAGGCCGATGGCGACCATCAGCACCCCTGCGCCGATCACCGCAGCCACCGCCCAGCCCCAGGCGTCGCCCGAGGCGTCGACGACCCGGCCGACTGCGATATCCAGCGCGCCAACCGATCGGCGCACGACGACGACCTCAACCGGGCGGCTGGGGCACAGGACACCCTGCGCCAGACGGACGATGTAGACGTCGTCGCCGAGGCGGGGACTGCGCTCTCCCCGGATAGCTTCCAGCTCCGACAGACCCGCCGGCTTGCCGACCGGCGCGCGGATGAAGCGAACGCCGGCGCCGCCCCGGCCGGTGCGACAGGTTTCTTCCAGCGTTCGGGCGTCCTGCACGCGTCCGGGACCGCTCTGGAAGGCGGTCAGCCAAGCGGACAGGTAGGCGGCATCGCCGGCGGAGATGTTCTCGCGGGTGAAGCTGGCCTCGGCCGACAGCTTCTCGGCCATGGTCCCGTAGTCGGCCAGCGCCGCCAGCGCCGCCTTCTCGCGCTGGTCCATGCGAACGGCCGTGCTCGTGACGAAGAGGGACCCGGTCAGGGCCAGGGCGGACAGGACGGCGATGCCGACCGCCAGCTGGGTCGTCGTCAGGCGATTGAGCCAGGCGAGCAGCCGCCGGAACGCCTCCCTCATACGCTCAGCCAGCCGCCGACAGATCGCGGAAGATCAGGCTCTGACTGCGCGCCGAGACGATCAGCGGGTGCAAATCCTCGCCCAGCTCCGGCGCCTGCTCCTTCAACCGACGGCGAAGGGCGCTGATGCGGGCGTCGATGATGTTGACGAAGTTGTCGGGCAGGAATTTCCACTCCACCCAGCACCGATCCCACAGCATCGTCTTGGTCACCGGCTGGCCGCGCGCGGTCGTCAGCTCGCAGACGATCGAGAACTCCAGCGGCGAGAGGTCGATCTGGCGCGAGACGTCGTCCAGTTCCAGCTTGAGCGTCCGGGCCCCCAGCGACAGGCGGAACGGGCCGTTGATGAGGTCAGCCGAGGCCGGGCGTGCGCGGCGGGCGGCGCGGCGCAGTTGGGCGGCGATGCGGGCCAGAAGCTCCTCGTCCCCGACCGGTTTGGCCAGATAGTCGTCGGCGCCGCCCAGAAGGCCCTCGACCTTCTGCCGCTCGGCGCCCATGGCCGTCAGCATAAGGGCCGGGGCATCGGACGAGGGGCCAGCGGCGGCGCGCAGGGTCTTGAGCATCTCCAGCCCATCCATGCCGCGCGTGTGGCGATCGAGGATCAGCACGTCGTAGGGACGGTTCCGGGCCGCCTCCAGCGCGTCCTCGCCGGCGTCGAAGCGATCGACCTGCTCGAACCCGGCCTGCAGCAGGCGTTCGGCGACATGGTCGGACAGGGCGGGGTCATCTTCCAGCAGCAGGGCGGCGCGCCCGGCGAAGACATCGGTCAGCTGGGCGAACGGATCGTCGCCGATGGTGATCTGTTCGCCGTCCATGCCCAACTCCCTTAACGCAACGATACGCCGCCCCGGTCGAATGACAATGGTCGGTGACGCAGGCCCACCCTGCCCTGCGCGCGCGCGGCCACGCCGCTGATTGTTCCTGACCGAACAACGATTGCGGACTGAAGAGCACGTGCTAGCGTCGGCAGACAGGAGAACGCCCATGCTCGCCGCTGCCGCACTCGCTCTCGCCCTTCAGAGTACACCCGTCGACCCTGCCTCGGCCGACGCGGCCGCCGTCATGGTTCCTGTGAACGGCGTCTTCGCCGCCCTGTCGGCTCGCGACGGTCAGGCGCTGCTGCCTCTGATGGACGCGGAAGCGCGCATCAATGTCGTGGCGGAGGGGCCGAACGGCGCGCGCCGTCACGCCAGCCCGACCGTGGCCGATTTCACCGGGAGCCTGACGCCCGGGCCCGAGCGGTTCGAGGAGATCATGCCGGCGCCGTCCGTGATGATCGACGGGGATATCGCCTCGGTCTGGGGCCGCTACGTCTTCCGCGTCGACGGCGAGCTGAGCCATTGCGGCGTGAACCACTTCGGCCTGATCCGCCGCGACGGCGTCTGGAAGATCGCCAACCTGACCTGGACGCAGCGCATGACCGGCTGCGAGGGGATTGTGCCCTAGCCTCGCGCTCATGCAGCTCGCGACCGCGTCGCGAGCGTTAGCGCACTAGAATGCGCTTTCGCCCGTAATCGCCCGTCCAAGGATCAGGGCGTGGACGTCGTGGGCGCCCTCGTAGGTGTTGACCGTCTCGAGGTTCATGGCGTGGCGCATGACGTGCATCTCGCCGGTGATGCCGGCTCCGCCGTGCATGTCGCGGGCCTCGCGGGCGATGGCCAGCGCCTTGCCGCAGTTGTTGCGCTTCATCATCGAGATGGCTTCCGGGCACCAGTCGCCGTTGTCGAGACGACGGCCCAGCGCCAGCGCGCCCTCGAAGCCGAGGAAGATCTCGGTCTGCATGTCGGCCAGCTTCTTCTGCACCAGTTGGCGCGCGGCCAGCGGGCGGCCGAACAGCATGCGCTCGGCGACATAGTCGCGGGTTGCGTGCAGGCAGAACTCGGCGGCGCCCATCGCGCCCCACGAAATGCCGTAACGGGCCTTGTTCAGGCAGGAGAACGGGCCGCGCAGGCCCTTCACGCCGGGCAGAATGTTCTCTTCCGGCACGAAGACGTCGTTCAGGCCGATGTCGCCGGTGATCGAGGCGCGCAGGCTGAGCTTGTCGCCGATCTTGTCGGTGGTGAAGCCCTCCATGCCGCGCTCGACGATGAAGCCGCGGATGACGTCGTCCAGCTTGGCCCAGACCACGGCGAGGTCCGAGATCGGCGAGTTGGTGATCCAGTATTTTGCGCCGTTCAGGCGATAGCCGCCCTCGACCTTGACCGCCTTGGTCTTCATCGAGGCGGGGTCCGACCCGCCGTCCGCCTCGGTCAGGCCGAAGCAGCCGATCAGCTCGCCGGCGGCCATGCGCGGCAGGAAGCGCATCTTCTGCTCCTCCGAGCCGAAGGCGTAGATCGGGTACATGGCCAGCGACGACTGCACCGACATGGCCGAGCGATAGCCGCTGTCGACCGCCTCGATCTCGCGCGCGATCAGGCCGTAGGCAACGTGGCTGGCGCCGGCGCCGCCGTACTGTTCCGGCAGGGTGGCGCCGAGAAAGCCCATCTCGCCCATCTCGGTCATGATCGAGCGGTCGAAGGTCTCGTCGCGGAAGGCGGCGACCACGCGCGGCAAAAGCTTCTCGCGCGCATAGGCGCGGGCCGCTTGCTGGATCATCCGCTCGTCGTCGGTCAGCCGCCCGTCCAGATCCAGCGGGTCTTCCCAGCTGAAGGTCTTGTGCGAGGCGGTGTGTCCGTCGGCCATGGTCGTCTTCCTGAGCGTCTGCGGGGTTCAGGCGATCGTGAGCATCCGTGACGATCGGCCCCCTGTTCTGCGCTGCGGTTTAGGCCAGAATGACGCTCGCGGGTAGAGGGAGCGCCCGCGTCACGATAGGCTGTCCGGATGAGCCGCACGCTGAATCGCCTGTTCTCCGATCACCCCCGCGAGGTGGGCGAGGGCTATTTCGAGCACATGGGCCACGCATTCAGCTTCGGCTTCAAGCTCTTGCGCCTGTCCGCCTGCGCCTTCGCCCACGGCGTCGTGCCCGGCGTTCACAAGACGACCGTCTCGGACGAGATCAAATGCATGGCCCGCGACATGGGCAGCCGCGCGGACGAGGCGCGAGAGTGCCGGATGAAGGATGCCGGGGTCTGGGATCCGGGGCTGTAGTTCCCCTCATCCGACCCGCTTCGCCGGCCACCTTCTCCCGCAGGGGGAGAAGGGCTAGTCAGTGGACATGACCCAAGGCCCCCTCTCCGGCGTTCGCGTCCTCGATCTGTCCCGCGTACTGGCCGGCCCTTGGGCGACGCAGACGCTGGCGGACCTCGGCGCCGAGGTGATCAAGATCGAGCGCCCCGGCGCGGGCGACGACACCCGACTGTGGGGGCCTCCGTTCACGACGAAGGCCGACGGCTCGCGCGGGGACGCAGCCTATTTCCTGTGCGCCAACCGGGGCAAGAAGTCGGTCGCCATCGACATCGCCACGCCCGAGGGCGCGGCGGCCGTGCGCGAGCTGGCGAAGACCTGCGACGTAGTGGTCGAGAACTTCAAGACCGGCGGCCTGCGCAAATATGGTCTCGACTTCGCCGGCCTGTCGGCGGTGAACCCGAAGCTGATCTATTGCTCGATCACCGGTTTCGGCCAGAGCGGGCCGGACGCCCATCGGGCCGGTTACGACTACATGATCCAGGCCATGGGCGGCCTCATGTCGGTCACCGGCCAGCCGGACGGCGCGCCGGGCGCCGAGCCGATGAAGGTCGGGGTGGCGGTCGTGGATCTGTTCACCGGCCTGTACGCCTCCAACGCCATCATGGCCGGCCTGTTGCATGCCCGGGCCACGGGCGAGGGCCAGCACATCGACATCGCCCTGTTCGACGTTCAGGCGGCCATGCTGGCCAATCAGGCGACCAACTATTTTGTCTCCGGACAGGCGCCGACGCGGATGGGCAATGCCCACCCCAACCTGGCTCCCTATCAACCCTTCCCCTGCAGCGACGGCATGGTGGTGATCGCCGTCGGCAATGACGGCCAGTTCCGGTCGCTGTGCACGGCGCTGGAGATCGAGGCGATGGGGATGGAGCCGCGCTTCGCCACCAACGCCCAGCGCATCGCGCACCGGGGCGAACTGACCGCCCTGCTGTCCGACCGCACGGCGCGGCACGGGATGAAGGCGCTGATGACCATGCTGGACGCCGCCGGCGTGCCCTGCGGGCCGGTCAACACCATCGATCAGGTGTTCGAGGAGCCGCAGGCAATCCATCGCGGTCTGGTCGTCGAACAGACCCGGGACGATCTGGAGGGGGTGGTGAAGACAGTCGCTTCGCCCATTCGCATGTCGCGCACGCCCGTCGTCTACGACCGCGCCCCGCCGGCGCTGGGCGAGCATACGGACGAGGTGCTGGGCGGGAAGGCCTAGGGCGGGTTCAGCAGCAGCTGACCGACGCCCCACGCCGCGCCGAGGATCGTCAGCAGCAAGGCGCTGGACACCAGTATCCCCTGCCACGGAACCGGCCGGAACCGGTGCGGCAGGCTGGTGCCCCAGAAGCCGCCGGTGGCGAAGGCCGCCACCGCCATCAGACGTCCGGCTGTCCGCGTGCCGCCGTCGTCCTCGTCCAGATCGTCGCCCTCGTCGGTCGCGAACTCGCCCGCGCGGGCCATGGCCAGCAGGGCGCGGGCCTGCTCGATCTCCGACTCCGGCGCCATCAGCCGGATGCCCAGCGCCCGCTGCATCAACGGATCGACGGTCGTCTGGTAGCGCTCGGTCACCGAGACCGGGATGCCGTGGCTTTCGAGGAAGGCCGCGGCGAGGTCGGCTTCATAGACGTCGGTGAAGCGGGCGATCTCGGCGAGGCTCATGCGAGGAGCCTAGCACCGTGGCCGGAAATGAAAACGGCGGGAGCCCGAAAGCGCCCGCCGTCTGCATGGGATGGTGCGAGGTGGATCAGAGATCCAGCAGCGCGCGCGCCGGGTCTTCCAGCAGTTCCTTGACGCGGACCAGGAAGGTCACGGCTTCCTTGCCGTCGACGATCCGGTGGTCGTAGCTCAGCGCGATGTACATCATCGGGCGGATCTCGACCTGGCCGTTCACCGCCATCGGGCGCTGCACGATGTTGTGCATGCCCAAGATGCCCGACTGCGGCGCGTTCAGGATAGGCGTCGACATCAGCGAGCCGTAGGTGCCGCCGTTGGTGATGGTGAAGGTGCCGCCCTGCAGCTGGTCGAGGCTCAGCGCGCCATCGCGGGCCGCCTTGCCGAGAGCGCCGATGCCCTTCTCGATGCCGGCCAGCGACAGGGTGTCGGCGTCACGCAGAACCGGAACAACCAGGCCCTTGTCGGTACCGACGGCGACGCCGATGTCGTAGTGGTTCTTGTAGATGATGTCCGTGCCGTCGATCTCGGCGTTCACGGCCGGGATTTCCTTCAGGGCGGCGACGACGGCCTTGGTGAAGAAGGACATGAAGCCCAGCTTCACACCGTGGCGCTTCTCGAAGACGTCCTTGTACTGACTGCGCAGGGCCATGACGTTGGTCATGTCCACCTCGTTGAAGGTGGTCAGCTGGGCGGCCGTGTTCTGCGATTCCTTCAGGCGACGGGCGATGGTCTGACGCAGGCGCGTCATCTTCACCCGCTCCTCGCGCGGCTGGTCGACGCGAGGGGCCGCAGCCGGAGCGGCGGCGGCCGGAGCCGCGGCGGGCGCCGCGTTGATCGCGTTCAGGGCATCGCCCTTGGTGATGTTGCCCTTCGGACCGGTGGCCGCGATGGCCTTCGGATCGAGGTTGTTCTCGGTGACCACGCGCTGGACCGCCGGCGACAGGTGCGGGCTGTCCGAAGCGATCTGGGCGGAGCCGGTGTTGGCCGGGGCGGCGGCGGCCGGAGCCGGGGCCGGGGCGGCGCCCGAGGCCGAGATCGAACCGATCTGCTGGCCCGGGGTGACGCTCGCGCCGGCATCGGCCGAGATGGTCAGGACGCCGGCGGCCGGAGCCGAGACTTCCACGGCGACCTTGTCGGTCTCGATCTCGACCAGCAGCTCGTCCTTGGCGACGGTGTCGCCCGACTTCTTCAGCCAGGCGCCCATCGAACCCTCGGCGACGCTCTCGCCCATGGTCGGCACGTTGATGGCGACGGCATCTCCCGAGGCGGCGGCAGCGGCCGGAGCCGGAGCAGCCTCGGCCTTCGGTGCTTCAGCCTTGGCCGGAGCAGCCGCGGGAGCCGGAGCGGCGGCGGCTGCCGCGCCGCCTTCGGACACCACACCCAAGATCGCGCCCGGAGTCACGGTGTCGCCGTCGGCGAACTTGATCTCGGCCAGGGTGCCGTCGGAGGGCGAAACCACCTCAAGCGAGACCTTGTCGGTTTCCAGCTCGACCAGGACCTCGTCCTTCTTCACCGGATCACCGGCCTTCTTCGTCCACTTGCCGATCGTGGCTTCGGTGACGGATTCGCCGAGGGCGGGGGTCAGGATGTCGGCCATGGGGAGGGTCCGGGTCTCGTTCAGGTTCTGTCGTTATCGCTTATCAGGCGAAGGCGTCGGTAAGGAAGGCGTCGAGTTCCTTCAGGTGGCGGCTCATCAGACCCGCGGCCGTCGAGGCGGAAGCCGGGCGGCCCACATAGCGGGCGCGTTTCGACTTCACGTTCAGCTTCTCGAGCGTCAGTTCGATCCACGGATCGACGAAGGTCCAGCCGCCCATGTTCTTGGGCTCTTCCTGACACCACACCAGTTCGGCGTTCGGGAAGCGGGCCAGTTCGGTCATCAGCGACTTCATCGGCCACGGATAGAACTGCTCGAGACGCAGGATGTAGACGTCGTCCACCGGCTTGCCGTCCTGCATGTCCTTCTCGCGGCGCTCCAGCAGATCGTAATAGACCTTGCCCGAGCACAGGATCACGCGGCGGATGTCCTTGTCCGCCTTGATCTTGATGCCGGCGACGTCCGGACGGGTCTGGGCGTCGTCGTGCAGCACGCGGTGGAACGAGCTGCCCTCGGCCAGATCGGCGAGGGTCGATACCGCCTTCTTGTGACGCAGCAGCGACTTCGGCGTCATGATGATCAGCGGCTTGCGGAACGGCCGCTGCATCTGGCGACGCAGGATGTGGAAGTAGTTGGCCGGGGTCGTGCAGTTGGCGACCTGGATGTTGTCCTCGGCGCAGGCCTGCAGGAAGCGCTCAAGGCGCGCCGACGAGTGCTCGGGGCCCTGACCTTCGTAGCCGTGCGGCAGCAGCATGGTGAGGCCGCTCATGCGCAGCCATTTGCGTTCACCCGAGGTGATGAACTGGTCGATCACAACCTGGGCGCCGTTCACGAAGTCGCCGAACTGGCCTTCCCACAGGACCAGGGTGTTCGGATCGGCCAGCGAGTAGCCGTACTCGAAGCCCAATACGGCCTCTTCGGACAGGGCCGAGTCGATGACCTCGAAGTGGGCCTGTCCGTCCGACAGATTGTTCAGCGGGGTGTAGCGCTTCTCGGTCGTCTGATCGACGATGCCCGAGTGGCGTTGGGAGAAGGTGCCGCGCACCGAGTCCTGACCCGACAGGCGGACCGGGAAACCCTCTTCCAGCAGCGAGCCGTAGGCGAGGCTCTCGGCCGTGGCCCAGTCGATGTTCTGACCGGTCGTGATCATCTCGCGACGAGCGTCGATGACGCGCTTCAGCGTCTTGTGGATGTCCACGGCGTTCGGGATGGTCGTCAGACGATGGCCCAGATCGGTCAGCTTCGCAGCGGGCACTGCGGTGTCGCCGCGGCGCTCGTCGCCTTCGGCGAGACCGATGCCCTGCCATTGACCGTCCATCCAGTCGGCCTTCTTGGCCTCGAACGCCTTGCCGGCGTCGAACTCGGCGTCGAGGAAGTTCTCGAAGCGCGAGACCTCGGCGTCGACCTCGGCCTGGCTGATCACGCCCTCGGCCACCAGACGCGCGGCGTAGATTTCGCGCGTCGACTGCTGGGCGCGGATCTTCGCGTACATCAGCGGCTGGGTGAACGTGGGGTCGTCGCCCTCGTTGTGGCCGAAGCGGCGGTAGCAGAACATGTCCACCACCACGTCCTTGTGGAACTTCTGGCGGAACTCGGTGGCCACCTTGGCGGCGAAGACGACCGCTTCGGGGTCATCGCCGTTCACGTGGAAGATCGGGGCCTGGACCATCAGGGCCACATCCGACGGATAGGGCGACGAGCGCGAGTTCCGCGGGCTGGTGGTGAAGCCGATCTGGTTGTTGACCACGAAGTGGATGGTGCCGCCGGTGCGGTAACCCTTCAGCCCCATCAGGGCGAAGCACTCGGCCACCACGCCCTGACCGGCGAAGGCGGCGTCGCCGTGGATCAACAGCGGTACGACCTTGGAGCGGTCCAGCGCCCACTGCTCTTCCGGCACGCCGGCGTTGGCCTCGCGGATGTCGAACGCCTGCTTGGCGCGCGCCTTGCCCAGCACGACCGGATTGACGATCTCGAGGTGCGACGGGTTGGCGGTCAGCGACAGGTGGACCTTGTTGCCGTCAAACTCGCGGTCCGACGAGGCCCCCATGTGATATTTCACATCGCCCGAGCCTTCGATGTCCGAAGGGACGGTCGAACCGCCCTGGAACTCGTGGAAGATCGCGCGGTAGGGCTTGCCCATCACGGCGGCCAAGGTGTTCAGGCGGCCGCGGTGGGCCATGCCGAAGATGATCTCGTCGACGCCCAGGGCGCCGCCGCGCTTGATGATCTGCTCCAGCGCCGGGACCATGGCCTCGCCACCGTCCAGACCGAACCGCTTGGTGCCCGGGAAGCGCTTGTGCAGGAAGCGTTCGAAGCCCTCGGCCTCGATCAGCTTGTTCAGGATCGCCAGCTTGCCTTCCTTGGTGAAGGCGTTCTGCTCGAACTTGTCGGCGCCCTCGAAGCGGGCCTGCAGCCAGGATTTCTCTTCCGGTTCAGCGATGTGCATGAACTGGATGCCGATGTTGCCGCAGTAGGTGCGCTTCAGCAGCGCCAAGACCTCGCGGATGGTGCCGGTCTGCAGACCCAGCACGCCGTCCAGGAAGATCGGGCGGTCCATGTCGGCGGCGGTGAAGCCGTAGAACTCGGGCGTCAGTTCCGGGTTGTTCACCGGCTGCTCGATGCCCAGCGGGTCCAGCGTGGCCTGCAGGTGGCCGCGGACACGGTAGCTGCGGATCAGCATCAGGGCGCGGATCGAGTCGTGGGCGGCGGCGCGGACGTCCTCGGCGGAGACGGCGGCGGCGGGCGCGGCCGGAGCCGGTGCGGCGCCCGGCTTCTTCGGATCGGGCTTGGGCGCGGGCCAGCGGCCGTCGAACACGCCGGTGGCTTCGGTCGGCTCGGTGGTGACCGGACGGCCCCAGGCGCCGGCGCCGGCCGAGGCCTTCACCGCGGCGGCGTTGTCACGCAGCTGGTCGAAGAAGGCGCGCCATTCGCCGGAAACCGACGACGGATCGTTGGCCCACTTCTCGTGCAGGTCTTCGATGAAGGCGGCGTTCGAGCCGTACAGGAAGCTGGTCTCGGCAAAGACCTGGTTCAGCCGACCGGCATCGTCCGCCATTGTTCTCGTCACGTCCCTGAGATCGGTCGCGCACGTCTGCGCGAACCGGCGCCGTTCATATAGGCGCTGTTTCCTTATGGGTCATGACCAAATGGGGGCATTTCGTGCGGAATTCGACCTTCGTCGGCCTCCGGCGCGCGGGTTGGCCCCCGCCCGGAGCCCCTGAACAGATTGATCCAGTCGAAAAGCGGCCCGAAACAGCGTCAAAATCACGCGCCATGTCTCGCCATAGAGACACATCGTCCGGAAATGAAAACGCCTCACCCGCTGCCAGATGAGGCGCCTTCGATATCAGACCGTTTCGGCAGGCCGGAGCTTGATCAGCCCTTCAGGACCTCGACCAGGGTCTTGCCGAGACGGGCCGGCGATTCCGACATGCGGATGCCGGCGGCTTCCATGGCGGCGATCTTGGATTCCGCATCGCCCTTGCCGCCCGAGACGACCGCGCCGGCGTGGCCCATGGTGCGGCCCTTCGGAGCGGTGCGGCCCGCGATGAAACCGGCCATCGGCTTCTTGCGGCCCTTCTTCGCTTCGTCGATCAGGAACTGGGCGGCGTCTTCCTCGGCGCCGCCGCCGATCTCGCCGATCATGATGATCGAGGTGGTGGCGTCGTCGGCCAGGAACATCTCCAGCATGTCGATGAACTCGGTGCCCTTGACCGGGTCGCCGCCGATGCCGACGGCCGTCGTCTGGCCGAGGCCCTCGTTCGAGGTCTGGAACACGGCTTCATAGGTCAGGGTGCCCGAGCGCGACACGATGCCGACCGAGCCCTTCTTGAAGATGTTGCCCGGCATGATGCCGATCTTGCACTCGTCCGGGGTCAGGATGCCCGGGCAGTTCGGGCCCAGCAGGCGCGACTTCGAGTTTTCCAGACGGCGCTTCACCTGGACCATGTCCAGCACCGGGATGCCTTCGGTGATGCAGGTGATGAAGGGGATCTCGGCGTCGATGGCCTCGATGATGGCGGCCGCGGCGCCTGCCGGCGGGACGTAGATGACCGAGGCGTCGGCGCCGGTGGCGTCCTTGGCTTCGGCGACCGAGGCGTAGATCGGCAGGGTTTCGCCGTGCGAGCCGGTCCAGTTCGTGCCGCCCTTGGTCGGGTGCACGCCGGCGACCATCTGGGTGCCGTGGTAGGCCAGCGCCTGCTCGGTGTGGAAGCCGCCGGTCTTGCCGGTCAGGCCCTGGACGATGATCTTGGTGTTCTTGTCGACGAGAATGGACATGTTCTGTCTCTGAATAGGTGTGTCAGCAGGGCGGTGGCGGTGAGGCGAAGCCTCAGCCGACCGCCGCGACGATCTTCTGGGCGGCGTCGTCGAGGTCGTCGGCGGCCGTGATGGCCAGACCCGAGCCGTTCAGGATCTGCTTGCCCAGCTCGGCGTTGGTGCCTTCCAGACGAACGACCAGCGGAACCTTCAGGCCGACTTCCTTCACCGCGGCGATGACGCCCTCGGCGATGACGTCGCACTTCATGATGCCGCCGAAGATGTTGACCAGGATGCCCTGCACAGCCGGATCGGCCGTGATGATCTTGAAGGCCGCGGCGACCTTCTCCTTGCCGGCGCCGCCGCCGACGTCACAGAAGTTGGCCGGCTCCTTGCCGTACAGCTTGATGATATCCATCGTCGCCATGGCCAGGCCGGCGCCGTTGACCATGCAGCCGATGTTGCCGTCCAGGGCGACGTAGGCGAGGTCCCACTCCGAGGCCTCGATTTCCTTGGCGTCTTCCTCGGTCTCGTCGCGCAGTTCCTTGATGTCCGGGTGACGGAACAGGGCGTTGCCGTCGAACGAGACCTTGGCGTCCAGAACGCGCAGGTGGCCATTCTCCATGACAATCAGAGGATTGACCTCCAGCATCGCCATGTCCTTCTCGATGAAGGCCTTGTAGAGCGCCGGGAACAGCGACTTGCCGTCTTCGGCGGCGTCGCCGGTCAGGCCGTAGGCGGCGTTGATCTTCGCCACGTCGGCGTCGGTCACACCCGTCGACGGGTCGATGGCGATGGTCACGATCTTCTCGGGCGTGTCGTGGGCGACGGCCTCGATGTCCATGCCGCCCTCGGTCGAGACGACGAAGGCGACGCGGCCGACTTCACGATCGACCAGCAGCGAGCAGTACAGCTCGCGGGCGATGTCGGCGCCGTCCTCGATGTACAGGCGGTTCACCTGTTTGCCGGCGTCGCCGGTCTGGGCGGTGACCAGGGTGTTGCCCAGCATTTCGCCGGCGTGCTTGACCACGTCCTCGATCGAGAAGGCGAGGCGGACGCCGCCCTTGGCGTCGGCCGGCAGTTCCTTGAACTTGCCCTTGCCGCGGCCGCCCGCGTGGATCTGCGACTTCACGACGTACAGCGGGCCAGGCAGTTGCTTGGCGGCCGCTTCGGCCTCTGCGACCGAAGTGATCGGGACGCCGGCCGCGACCGGAGCGCCAAAGCCCTTCAGGACCTGTTTGGCCTGATACTCGTGAATGTTCATGGGAGACCGCCGCAATCGCTGCCAGAAGAATTGCGGGGCTTATAGGCCCCCCGCCTTCGCAGGTGCAACAGTTCCCCTACGTTAGTCGACCCAGTCACGCTTCAGGGTGCGCGAGGCGGCCAGCAGAAGCACCGACGCCAGCACATAGAAGCCCATGCCCGTGTAGATCGCCCAGCGCAGGCTCTCCTCGCCGAAGCGCGGGGCCAGCAGGTCGCTCATCCAGCCGAAATAATAGAAGCCCACGGCGATGCCGAGCAGGTTGTTGACCAGCAGGAACAGCGCCGAGGCCATGGTCCGCATCGACGGCCCGACCAGATGCTGGACCGCCGCGAGGATCGGCCCCGCCCAGCTGAGGTTCAGGCCGGTGGGGATCAGGAAGATGATGAAGGCCAGGATCAGGGCCTGTGCCTGACTGCCGCCACCGGGGATGATCTGGTCGATCAGCCAGGCCGCGTTCATGGCCAGCACGAAACAGGGCGCCGAGATCAGGAAGGCGATCGCCGGGATCAACGGATAGGCCCCGCGCGACACCTTGCCGAGGCGATCGGCGAGCACTCCGCCCATCCAGATGCCCGCCACGCCGCCGACCAGCGCGATGCCCGAATAGTACCAGGAGGTCTGCAGCAGGGTCAGATCGAAACTGCGCATGAAGAAGGTCGGCAGCCAGCCGGCGACGCCGTAGTTGCAGACCGACGAAGCAGCGGCGCCGAGCGCCAGAAACCAGAACGACGGCTTGGCGCCGAGCGCGCCGACCACGTCCTTGCTGGCGATCATCGACTGGGCGAACAGGCCCATGCCCGCGCCGGCCACGCACAGACCGGCCAGCAGGACGCCCTCCACCTTCAGCGCCAGACCGAGCGCGCCGCCGGCAGCGGCGAGGAGCGCCATGAGGATCACCAGCTGGCGCGCGCCCTTGCTGGCGACGCGCGGCGCCGGGACGGTTTCGGGCGCCGGGGCGGGCGCAGGTTCCGGCGCCGCTCGGACATCCATCCCCCCGCGGATCGGATCGCGCACCGTCATCCGCAGCAGGGGCGCGACCGCGACGCCCAGCAGGCCCACGACGATGAAGGCGGTGCGCCAGCCGTACTGGGCCGCCAGAACTCCGCCGACCAGCGTACCCGCCGCCGTGCCCATGGGAATGCCGAACGAATAGACCGCCAGCGCCCTCGCGCGCTGCTCCTTGGGGAAGTAGTCGGCGATCAGGGAGTAGGCGGGCGGCGAACCGCCGGCCTCGCCAACGCCGACGCCCATTCGCGCGAGGAACAGCTGGCTGAACGAGCCGGCCACGCCGCACAGGGCGGTGAAGCCGGACCAGACCGCCAAGGCGATGCTCATGATCCAGACCCGGCTGAACCGGTCGGCCAGCCAGGCCAGCGGGATGGCGAGCGTCGTATAGACCGAGGCGAAGGCGATACCGCCGAGCAGGCCGAACCGGGTGTCCGACAGCCCGAACTCTGCCTTCAGCGGAACCGCGAGGATGCCGATGATCTGGCGATCCAGAAAGTTCAGCATGTAGACGAGGATCAGGATCGCCAGGACGTAGTAGCGATATCCTGGCGCGGCCGGGCGGGCGGCGACGGCGGTCATGGCGTTCCCCTCGTCATCTGTTTTCGCGTGACGTCCGCCCAGTGCGCCACGCTTCCGCTACGTCAGTCGACCCAATCCTTCTTCAGGGTGCGCGACGCGCCGATCAGCAGGATCGACGAGAGCAGGTAGAAGCCCATGCCGGTGTAGATGGCCCACCTGAGGCTTTCGTCGCCGAAGCGGGGCGCCAGCAGGTCGCTCATCCAGCCGAAGTAGAAGAAGCCCACGGCGATGCCGAGCAGGTTGTTGAACAGCAGGAAGATGGCCGAGGCCGTCGAGCGCATCGGCGCGGGCGCCAGATGCTGGACGGCCGCCGTCACCGGTCCCAGCCAGGCCAGGTTCAGGCCGGTCGGGATCAGGAAGATGACGAAGGCCACGGCCAGTTGCTGGAACTGGGTGCCGCCGCCGGGGAAGATCAGACCGATCAGCCAGGGCGAGTTCATCGCCAGGATGAAGCAGGGCGCCGAGATCAGGAAGGCGATGGCGGGCGTCAGCGGATAGGCGCCCTTGCCGCGCTTGGCCAGCTTGTCGGCGATCGCGCCACCGCCCCAAATGCCGAGGATACCGCCGATCAGGGCGATGCCGGAATAGTACCAGCTGACCTGCGTCAGGCTGAGCTCGAAGCTGCGCATGAAGAACAGCGGCAACCAGCCCGCGACGCCGTAGCCGCAGACCGACGACGAGGCCGCGCCCAGCGCCAGCAGCCAGAAGCTGGGCTTGGGCATGATGGCAGAGGCCGTGATCCGCGCGATCATTAAGGAGGCGCCGATGACGCCGGCCAGCATGCCTGCGAACAGCAGGATCAGGGCGTTGGCGGCGAAGACGCCGAAGTGGGCAAGGGCCGCGAGGATCAGCAGGCCGGCTGCCAGACCCAACAGGTATTGCGCGACCTTCTTGCCCAGACGGCCGTCGCCGGTGACCGGGGCGGGGGCAGCAGCCGGAGCCGGGGCCTTCACAACATCGGTGCCACCGCGCACCGGATCCTTCACCGTCAGGCGCAGCACCGGAGCGATCAGCAGACCCAGCAGACCGACCACGATGAAGGCGGTCTGCCAGCCATAGGTCGCCGCCAGCAGGCCGCCGACGAGAGTGCCGGCCGCCGTGCCCAGCGGAATCCCGAAGGCGAAGGCTGCAAGCGCGCGGGCGCGCTGGTGCGGCGGGAAGTAGTCGGCGACCAGGGAGTAGGCCGGGGCCACGCCGCCGGCCTCGCCCACACCCACGCCCATGCGGAACAGGAATAGCTGGGTGAACGAACCGGCGACGCCGCACAGGGCGGTGAAGCCCGACCAGACCGCCAGCGCGCCGGTCATGATCCAGACCCGGCTGAACCGGTCTGCGAACCAGGCCAGTGGAATGGCGAGCGTCGAATAGACCGAGGCGAAGGCGATACCGCCCAGCAGGCCGAACTCGGTGTCCGACATGCCGAAATGTTCCTTCAGCGGCGCGGCGAGGATGCCGATGATCTGCCGGTCGAGGAAGTTCAGCATGTAGACGAGGATGAGGATCGCCAGGACGTAGTAGCGATACCCGGGGCGGACAGGCGGCGAGGCCGGCGCGGCGGCGTCCGTGGTCATGGCGTTTCCCTCGACTTGCGTCTTTTCGTTGATCGGACCGTAGCGGCGCAGCGGCCCGACGCCAGAAGAAAAAAGGGCGACGGCTCCCTGGAGCCGCCGCCCGTGATCAGAAGCGATCAGGCTTCAGGAGATCAGAACTTGTAACCGACGCGGGCGGTGAACGTCCGCGGAGCGCCGTAGAAGGCGATCAGCGAGTCACCGGTCAGCGCGCCCGGGAACGAATAGCCGCCCGTCTTGTAGCGCTCGTCCGACAGGTTCTTGCCGTGGAAGCCGATGGTCAGGCGATCATCCGCCCCGGTCCACACCACGCTGGCGTCGTACATCCAGTAGGATTCCTGATCGAGCAGCGGAGCCGGAGTCTCGAACTGCTGATAGGCGCCGCGGTAGGCGGCGGACGGCGTGAAGGCGATCTCGCTGCCATCGGCGAACCAGTGGGTCCAGGTCGCGCTGATCGCGCCGGTCCATTCCGGGGTGTTCTGGAAGTTGCGGGCACTCGACACGTCGACGAAGCAGCCGACCGCGGTCGGGCAGGTCGAGTTCAGCGGGCCGGTCGGGATGTAGGCGAGGAACTCGTCGAACTCGGCGTCGATGTAGCTCAGCATGCCGTTGATCACGAGGTTGTCGGTCGCCCGCAGCGAACCTTCGAACTCCCAGCCGCGGATCGAGGACGAACCGACGTTGTCGACCACCGAGGCGACGGTGGCGCCGGCCGGATACTGGGTCGTGATCTGCTGGTCTTCGTACGAGGAGTCGAACACCGCGGTCGCGAAGCTGAAGCGGTCGAACAGCGTGCCCTTCAGGCCCAGTTCGATCGTTTCGACGGTTTCCGGATCATAGCCGTCGACGGTGTTCGGATAGAGCACGGCGTCACCGCGCATATCGAAGCCGCCCGACTTGAAGCCGCGACCCCACGAGGCGTAGGTCGTCAGGTCCGGGGTGATCTTGTAGGAAACGCTTGCGCGCGGGGTGAACTCCTCGAACTCGCGCGTGCGGGTGTAGTTGGTGCGCGGCGAGCCCAGCAGGGTTGCAGCGGCGTTGCCGAACGTGGGGCTGCGGATGCCGAGATACTGCTGGCGGAAGACCGTGCCAGTCTTCTCGTCGCTGGTGTAGCGACCGCCGACCGAGACCGACAGTTGATCGGTGAAGTCGTAGGTGAAGTCACCGAACACCGACCAGCTCTTGGTGTCGACGCTGCCGGCCGTCAGGGTGGTCAGGTTGGCCAGGCCGACGACGGTGTCGAAGGCGCCCGAGGCGGTGGCGTCCATGTAGAAGACGCCGGCCACACCCGACCAGTTGTCGCCCTCGAACAGAGCCTGGAATTCCTGGCTGAACTGGTCGTCGTCGTACATCGCGGGGATGTCGAGGATCGGACCGGCGAGGTTGTCAAAGTCGATATTGCCGCGGGTCGTGCCGTCACGATAGGCGGTGATCGACTTCAGCGTCAGGGTGTCGCTGACCGCCCATTCGCCGGTGAGCGAGATGCCACGGGTTTCGACGTGGTTGTCGTCGCCGGCGCCGGCGCGGGTGTCGTACGCGCTGTCCAGGATCGGCGCGAACTCGCGGTGACCGTGGCGGGCGTTGGAATCGTCCTGAACCCAGTCGGCGGCGACACGGAAGAACAGCGAGTCCGACGGGGTCCATTCCACGCTGGCGCGGGCGGCCGTGACGTCCTTGTTGTAGTGGTCGTTGCCGGTGGTCAGGTTGGTCCCGTAGCCGTTGCGCAGATAGCGGGCGATGCCGACCGACACGCCGAGCGTGTCGCTGACCGGCGCGGAGACGTTGGCCAGGACGTCGATCTGGTCATAGCTGCCATAGGCGCCCTGCACCTGCATCGAAGGCTCGTCGCCGATGCGGCGCGTGACGTACTTGATGGCGCCGCCGATGGTGTTGCGGCCGTAGAGCGTGCCTTGAGGGCCGCGCAGGACCTCGATGCGCTCGACGTCGAAGATGTCCAGAACGGCAGCCTGCGGGCGGGCGACGTAGACGTCGTCGATGTACAGGCCCACGCCCGGATCGAAGCCCCACAGCGGGTCCTGCTGGCCGACGCCGCGGATGAAGGAGATCAGCGTCGAGTTCGAGCCGCGCGCCGAGTTCAGCGTCAGGCTGGGCGTCGAGCGGGCCAGTTCGGTGATGTCGGCCGAGCCGCGGTTCTCGAGCTGTTGGGCAGTGACGGCGGTCACGGCGACCGGCACGTCCTGCAGCGCCTCGGCGCGGCGGCGGGCGGTCACGACGACCTCGCCCAACGAGGTGGCTTCCTGTTCCTGCGACGCCGGTTGGGCGTTCTGGGCGAGGGCGACGCCGGACAGCGCGGTCCAGGCGGCGCCGGCGAGCAAGGCGGTTTTCACGAGTCTGTTCATTGAAGTCCCCGGTCCTGATGTTTCCATTTGACGCTTTTATTCAGCGTTCAATGATTTTCTCGGAACGTAACCGATTTCAGCTTTGTGTCAAACTGCAGCGCTTTCGTAAGCAGCCCGTCCGCAATCACTGTGGCGCCGTTGCACAGTCGCCCCGGGACGGCCTAGCCTCCCGTCCCATGAGCAGCAGCGACGCTTCCGAACCCGACGAAACCCGCCCCGCAAGACGCGGCAGGCCGTCCAAGGCCAAGGCCGCAGCCACGGGCGAAACGCGCGAATCAATCCTCGACGCAGCAGAGGATCTGTTCTCGAAACACGGATTCTACGGCGTAACCATCCGCGAGGTGGCGCGCGAAGCCGGCGTCGATACGGCCTTGGTCCACTATTATTTCGGCGCCAAGCGATCCCTGTTCGACGCCGTCTTCCTGCGCCGGGCCGAGGTCTGGAACAACGAACGGGTCGACGCCATCAACCGCTATGCGCGCGAAACCCCGCAGGGCAAGATGACGCTGGAGGGGCTGCTGGACGCCTTCCTGCGCCCACCGTTCCAGTGGTCGCTCAAGGGCGGGCCGGGCTGGAAGCACTACGCGGCGCTGGTCGCCCAGACCAACGCCAATCCGGCCTTCGGCGGCGAGACCATGGCGCGCTATTTCGATCCCGCGATCCGGCGGCTGATCGAACTGATCCGTCAGATTCTACCGGATGCGCGCGAAGTGGATCTCTACTGGGCCTATCACAACCTGTCGGGCGCCTTGACGCTGACGCTCGGCGAGACCGGGCGCCTGGACAGATTGTCGGGCGGCCTGTGTCGATCTGGCGATCTGGAGACGGCCGGCGACTACATGGTCCGCTTCGCCGCCGCCGGCTTCCGCGCGGTCTGCGCGCCGGACAAGAGCGCATGACAGACACGCCTGTCCGGCTGTCGATCGCGATCGACCGCAGCCTGATCAAGGGCACGGGGATCGCCTTGGCCGCCGGCTTCGTTCTGGCTTTCACCGGCGCGTTCGGCATGACCGGAGCTGGACTGATCCACCGCCTGATCTACTGGCTGCCGCTGATGGCGGTCGGCGCGATCTGGGGCCATGTCTGTTCACAGGTCATCGAGCGCTGGATCGACTACGACCGCCGACCTTGGCTGGGCGCGCTGGTGCTGACGCTGGCGATCGGCCTGCCGCTGACGTTCGTGGTGTGGGGCTACACCCTGTTCTGGTTCGAGCAGGGCCGGCACCCGTCGGTCGCCAGACTGGTCCGCTTCTTCGTGCCGGTGATCTTCATCACAGGCATCCTGAGCCTCCTCAACATCTTCCTTCAGCGCACGCCGGTGCAGACCCACGCCGCGCCGGTGAACGCCGCGCCGGCCCGGTTCCTCGATCGCCTGCCGCCGAAGCTGCGTGGCGGGGCGATCCGGGCAGTTGAGTCCGAAGACCACTATCTGCGCATCCACACCGATCGAGGCTCCGACCTGATCCTGATGCGCTTCTCCGACGCCCTCGCCGAACTTGAGGGGCTGGAAGGCGCCCAGACGCACCGCAGCTGGTGGGTGGCGAAGGGCGCCGTCCGCGATGTCGCCCGTGGCGAGGGCCGGGCGACCCTGACGCTGGACGGCGGGATCGAGGCCCCGGTCAGCCGGCGCTACGCAAAGGCCCTGCGCGACGCCGGCTGGTACTAGAGCCTGGACCGAAATCTGAGCCCAGTTGGACTGCGCCCAACTGATCCGATTTCGGTCTAGCCTGCCCAGACCCCGTGGAAGCCGGCCGGAAGGGCGATGTCGGCGCGCCAGCTGGCGACCGGCCCATCGGACACCCGCGCCGCGTCGAACGCATGCAGCTCGGTGACGCCCTCCGTCAGGTTGATCGCCGGGCCGACGAGCCAGGCGTCCCGTTCACCGGATCGACCGGGCTTCGGGACCCAGACGGCCTCTTCCATTACCACCGTGTCGCCGAAGTCAAAGCCGTCGGACCGACCGGTCTCCCAGTCGTGCACGGCGAGCCCGGTGGGCAGGGGTCGGCCGCCCGTCTCGCCCGCCACATGGGAGGTGTAGCGACGCGGCAGACCCGCGCGGCGCGGATCGCTCTTGGGAAACTCGGCGGTGACGCCCGAGGAGACCATTTCGGCGCGACCGTCGGGGTGCAGGGTGATGAGCGAGAGCTGAGCCGGCTCGCCCGGCACGGTTCCCCTGCCCTCGACCATGACCCGCGCGCCCTCGATGGCGAAGGCCACGTCCTTGCCCGCCGCGACGTCGAAGCGGATCGCGCCCGAGGCGTCCTCCCAGGCGTCGCCCAGGTGGAAATAGCTGAAGGCCGGCAGGTAAAAGAGGCGCGTCCGGGTCAGGTCGGCCTTGTCGATCACCATCACCTGCGTGCCCATGTCCGGCCGCCAGGCGAACTGGGCCGCATAGGGCATGGTCCGGTGATCGAAGACCCAAGGCTGAAGCACGATCACCAGATGCCGGGCCGAGGCGGTGAAGTCATGCATGTAGCTGGCCCGCGGCAGGGCCACGACCTCGGCCGTGTGCAGGCTGCGGTCGGCGTTCAGACGCCAGACGATCATCCGGTCGCCATGCAGGCCGATGTTCCAGATCGTGCCGTCCGAATCGTAGCGGGGATGCGCCTGGAACGGCATGCCCTTGAGGTCATCACGCAGGGTGACGAAGCCCTCGCTGGTCAGGTCGCCGGCGTCCATGGCCATGGGCGAGCCGCCCTCCCACAGAGCCCAGATCTGATCGCCGGCGGTCATGACGGCGGTGTTGGCCGAGTTGGCGTCGTTGGGTGAACCGATCCGCGCGCGGTCGTCGCCGGCGGTGCCGAAGCCGGGCGTGACGACGGCGTCGATCTCACTCTCCCAGCGGCGCTTGGGCGTGTCCGCGAAGCGCGCTTCCAGCGTCGCCTGACCGTCCCGGATGCGGAAGGCGCGCATCAAGCCGTCGCCGTCGAACCAGTGGGTGGCCGAGCCGCCAGGCCGCCGGAACTTGCCCGGGCCGTTACGGAACAGGGCGCCCTCCAGACCGGCGGGCGCACGACCCTGGACCAGCCGCAGGGCGCGCGGCGCAATGTCACCCTCCAGATCCGCGGTGGCGAGCGCCCAGTCGGCGGAAGCCTGCATGGCGGCCATGGCGCGGACGGTCTCGGGCGTGACGACGGCGGCCGACAGGGCGGCGGCGCCCATCAGGAAGTTGCGGCGCGAGGCGAGCATGACGGTTCTCCCCCTCGTCGCGATCAGCGGATGACGATGGTCTGGGCGACGTCGCCCGAGACGGAGAAGCGGGCGCGCCCCCAGCTGGCCGGGCCCATATTGCCGACGGCGTTGTTGGAGAAGGCGAAGGGCTCGACCGGCAGGCCGAACGGATTGGTGTTCATCCGGCCGTCGCCGTTCACGTCATGAAACGCCTTCACCGCATAGTCGCCGGCGGGCAGGTCGGCGAAGGTGGCGACAGTCTGGCCCGACGCATCCACCATGGCCTGGGCGACCGCCGGGCCCGAGCGATAGCCGTCTTCGGAATTGTAGAGGGCGACCATGATCGTGCCGGTGCGGGCGCCGGTCTCGAAGGTCAGGGTGACGGTGGCGGGGGCGCTCTGCGCGAAGGCCGGGGCGGCGATCAGGGTCAGTGCGGCAGCTGCGGATGCGAGGCGGATCATGGCGAGGGCTCCGGGACTGGAGGCCCGACTGCCGGGCTCCGATGACCCGACGTTGCCGATCAGGATTTCGGGCCGCCACCGGACATGCAGGAACGCGCGCCCTCCATTCGCGAACGGAGGGCGCTGTTCGTTCGCGAAGCGCGAACGAACAGCTTGCGTGTGGTGGATGCGGTCAGCGACCGCCAGACCAACTCAGCGCGGGGCGCGCTTGGCCAGGATTCGCTGCAGCGTCCGACGATGCATGCCGAGACGGCGCGCGGTTTCCGAAACGTTGTGATCGCAGAGCTCATAGACGCGCTGGATGTGCTCCCAGCGAACGCGGTCAGCGCTCATCGGATTGTCCGGCGGCTCGGGGGCCTCACCGGTCATCAGCAGGGCCTTCACGACGTCGTCGGCGTCGGCCGGCTTCTGCAGATAGTCGACCGCGCCGGCCTTCACGGCGGCGACGGCTGTGGCGATGGCGCCGTAGCCGGTCAGCATGACCATGCGGGCGTCCTCGCGCCGGTCCCGGATCATCTCGACCACCTTCAGGCCGTTGCCGTCCTCAAGACGCATGTCCAGCACGGCGAAGGCCGGGACCGAGATCCGCAGGGCGTCCGTCGCCTCGGCGACCGACCCGGCGGTCGTCACGACGAAGCCCCGACTCTCCAGCGCGCGGCCCAGCCGCGTGCGCAGGGCGTTGTCGTCGTCCAGCAGCAGCAGGGTCTTGTCGTCCAGCGTGGCGATGCGGGCTTCAATCTCGGACATCATCTTCTCCTTGCCACTCAAGTCGGTAACGGATCGGCTGCGGTCAAGGTTCACGTCCCTGGGTGCGACACCACGGACCATCGGTCAGACCGCGACCTCCAGCGCCGCACGCGACCAGCGCACAGTGACCCGCGCGCCTTTCGGCTGCCCGCGACCGCCGTCGCCGGCGCCGACGCTGACCTTGCCGCCGGTGCGTTCCAGCAAGGTCCGGGCAATGAAGAAGCCCAATCCCATGCCGCCCTGACTGGGCGCAATGGCTTCCGGCTCGGGCGCCCCGGCCTTGCGCCCCTTGCGTCCCGGCGCGGCAGAGGCGACGGACGCGGCGATCTGGGCCGCCAGCGCCCGACGCGCCTTTCCGTGCGGACGGCTGGTCACATAGGGCTCGCCGAGACGCGGCAGGATGTCGGGCGGGAAGCCGGGGCCATCGTCGACGACCTCGATCTCGATGAAGCCGGCGTCCACGGTCGCCCGGACCCTGACCCGGTTGGTGGCGAAGTCGGCGGCGTTCTCGACCAGAGTGGACAGGCCATGGATCACCTCCGGCAGGCGACGCACGCGCGGGGCCGCTTCTCCCGAAGCGGTCCGGACCGAAACGTCGAAGGCGAGATCGAAGCCGCGATGGGGCTCGACGACCTCTTCCAGCAGCGCTTTGAGCCCCACCTCGGCGAAGGCGATGCCCCCCTCCTCAGGCTGCTGCGACAGGCGTTTCAGGATCTCGCGACAACGTTCGGCCTGTTGCAGGATCAGGGCGGCGTCCTCGGCAGCCTGGCCGTCCTGCGCTGACGCGCGCAGCAACTCCTTGGCCACGACCTGGATGGTCGCCAGAGGAGTGCCCAGCTCATGCGCGGCCGAAGCGGCCAGCCCGCCCAGAGCCGCCATGCGCTGCTCGCGCTGCAGCACGTCCTGCGTCGTCGCCAGAGCCAGCTCCAGCTTCTCGGCGTCGGCGGCCACCCGCCAGGCATAGGCCGAGGTGAAGACCACGCCCGTCGTCAGGGCCATGCCGATACCGAGCTTGTAGAGCGTCGGAAGCTCAAGCTCGGTGCCCAGCTGCCAAGGCAGCGGCAGGGAGAAGTAGAAGAGGCCGACGGTCGCCATCAGCACCATCAGCCCCATCAGGACCGCCTGCCGCGCAGGGAGCGAAGCGGCCGCGATGGTCACGGGCGCCACCAGCAGGATGCAGAACGGGTTCTGCAGGCCGCCGGTCAGCGCCAGCAGGATCGAGAGCTGCAGGATGTCGAAGCCGAGGTGACCCGCCGTGCGAACGCCGTCGGAGATCGGCGCATCCGTGCGCTTCAGCCGGGCGGTGGAGCTGAGGTTCATCGCCACGCTGGTGGCGATGACGGCGAGACACCCCCACAGCGGCAGGTCGAAGTGGAAGAAGGCCGTCGCGACAAGGATGGTCGCGCTCTGACCGAAGATGGCCATCCAGCGCAGGATGATCAGGGTGCGTAGCGACAGGCCCCGGCTACGACGCGGCATGTTGCGCCAGCCGGCCAGCGGACTGGCCGCCGGCCAGGCGGACCCCGGCGGAGGAACAGGCTGCGGCGAAGGATGATCTTCTGTGACGCTCACGGCTCTTCTATAGACGCGTTCTGCCCGTTGGGGGCGTTTTCGAGAGGGTCGCGATGCCGCGCCGTTCTGTCCTGCTGTTCGCCGGCGCCTGTGTCGCCATCGCCACCGCCCTGGCCGTCGTCACCATGGTCGTGGTCGGCCGTCAGGACGCCGCCGGGCCCGGTGTCGTCAGCAGCACCGGCCAGCCGCAGGTCGGTGGCCCGTTCCAGCTCGTGAACCAGGACGGCCAGACCGTCGATCAGACCATGCTGGACGGGAAATGGTCGCTGGTCTTCTTCGGCTTCACCTACTGCCCCGACTACTGCCCCACGACCCTGACCTCGCTGGAGGCGACCAGGCAGCAGATGGGCGCGAAGGCCGACGGTCTGCAGATCGTCTTCATCTCGGTCGATCCGGAGCGGGACACGCCGCAGGCGCTGAAGGACTATCTGTCCACCGACGGCTTCCCGCAGGGCGTCATCGGCCTGACCGGCACGCCGGAGCAGATCCGCGCCGCCGCCGACGCGTATCGCGCGATGTACCAGAAGGTCGGCGAGGGCGAGGGCTACACCATGAACCACTCGCTGACCGTCTATCTGATGGGCCCGGACGGGACGTTCCGCACCGCGATCGCGCATGACCTTGGGCCCGAGCGGGCGGCGCAGGTGATCGAGCGGGCGATGGCGCGGGGATAGGGCAGCAACAACGCCGTCCCGGAACCCAGGAGAGAAGCCCGGAACGGCGTGTCAGCGATCGGAAGTGCTGCGTAAACCGACCGCGCCTTCCATCTAGCGCGGGCAGGGAGCGGCTACAGCCTTAACTTTGGTTATAAAAATCGACGGTGTGCGGGATGAAAGCGTGCTGCAGCGGGCTTTCCTGCCCCTCAAACCCACGTGATCGTCGATAATCTTTTTGCAGTGCGATGCGTTCTATGGTGCCCTGCCGCATTCTCGCGGCGTGGGCCGTATCAGGACACGCATGCTCTATACGCTTCACGAGCTGGCCTACGCATCGGCCGCTCCCTTCCGGATCGGGGCCCAGATGGCCCGGGATTTCTGGACCTCGCCCCTCAACCCGGCCGCTGACACGGCCATCGGGCGGACGGCGTTCGCCTCGGCCGAGCTGTTCGAAAGCGTCACCCGTCGCTACGGCAAGCCGGACTGGGGCCTCAAGGTCATCAACATCGACAACAAGCCGGTCCGCACGACCGAGCAGGTCGTCTGGTCGTCGCCATGGTGCCGGCTCGTCCGGTTCGCCCGGCACATCGGCGACCTGAAGAGGGCGAACAAGCCGACATCGGCGCCGGCGGTGCTGATCGTCGCCCCGCTGTCGGGCCACTACGCCACCCTGTTGCGCGGGACCGTCGAGGGCTTCCTGCAGGACCACGACGTCTATGTCACCGACTGGACCAACGCCCGGCAGGTGCCGATGCTGGAGGGCCGGTTCGACTTCTTCGACTACATGGACCACGTCCGATCCATGCTGGGCGTGATCGGCCCGCGCGCCCACGTCGTCGGCGTCTGTCAGCCGGGACCGCCTGTTCTGGCCGCCTGCGCCCTGATGGCGGAGGACGAGGATCCGAACCGCCCGGCGTCGATGACCTTCATGGGCTCGCCAATCGACGCCCGCCTGTCGCCGACGGTCACGAACCAGCTGGCGGAGGAAAAGCCCTTCACCTGGTTCAGCTCAAACATGATCCACACCGTGCCGTGGCCCTATCCGGGCTTCGGGCGCCGGGTCTACCCGGGCTTCGTGCAGCTCTACAGCTTCATGTCGATGAACGAGGAGAAGCACACGGACGCCCACTGGCGCTATTTCCAGGACCTGGTGTCCGGCGATGGCGACGGCGCCCAGAAGCATGAGGAATTCTACGACGAGTACCTGTCGGTGCTGGACCTGTCGGAAGAATTCTACCTGCAGACCATCGACATCGTCTTCCAGCAGCACCTGCTACCCCGCGGCCTGCTGGAGCACCGCGGACGCAAGGTGAATCTGACGAAAATCACGGACATCGGCCTGATGACCGTCGAGGGCGAGAAGGACGACATCTCCGGCGTCGGCCAGACCCAGGCGGCGCATGTGCTGTGCACTGAAATCCCGGACGAGCGCCGGGTGCTGTACGTCCAGCCCGAAGTCGGCCACTACGGCGTCTTCAATGGGCGCCGGTTCCGGGACGAGATCTACCCGCGCGTCCGCGACTTCATCGCGGCCAACGAGGCGCTGAGTGCAGTACCGGAACGGACAGCGACTGCCGCCTGAGGCCCTCGGGGTCCCGGTCAGGCTGTCGGTCAATCCCCGCGCGCGGCGGCTGTCGATCCGCATCGACGCCCGCGCCGGCGAGGCCGTTCTGGTCGCGCCGTCAGAGCGCAAGCTGGGCGAGGTCGTCGCCTTCGCCCACACCAAGGCCGACTGGATGCGTCAACGGCTGGCCGAGCGCGTCGAAGGGCAGCCTCTGGAGCCCGGCGAGACCATCCCGCTGTTCGGCCGCGACACGCGACTGGTCGCCACGGGCGGCGCGGGCGCGGCGCGCCTGATCGACGGGCCGGAGGGACCGGTCATCCAGTCCGGCGGCGAGGGTGAGGCCTTCGCGCGCCGGGTCGAGAATCTGATCAAGCGGCTGGCGCGGCAGGTGCTGGTCGAGCGCACCGAGCATCACCTGCGGACCCTCGGGCAGAAGCCAGTCCGTGTGTCCATCGCCGACACGAAATCGCGCTGGGGCTCATGCAGCCCGCACAATCGTAGCATCCGCTACAGCTGGCGGGTGATCATGGCCCCGCCCGCCGTGGCCGACTATCTGGCCGCGCACGAGGTCGCCCATCTGGTCCACGCCGACCACAGCCCGGCCTACTGGTCGGTCGTGGCGCGGTTGGTCGGCGACCACCGTCCCTTCCGCAAATGGCTTCGCGAGCACGGCGCGGCGCTGCACGCGGTGGGGCGCTAGGCGCAAACCAACCCCTCCACCACCCCTCGGGCGGTCCCCCTCCCCGCTGCGTGGAGAGGTGGCACGGCGCGTGCGCGCCGTGACGGAGGGGTTGCCCGTCTACGTCAGAAGAACAGCGGGTCGGCGCGTTTCTCTGTCGGCGGCGTCGGCTCCGGTCGCTGGGCCGGCTCGTCCCGCTGCGGCTGGGGCTGCGTCGGCCGGATGACCGGCTGCTGAGGTTCGGCCGGACGCGGCTGGGGCTGGGGCTGGGGCTGAGGCGCCGGCTGGTTCGGTTGCGGCTCATAGGGCGCGCCCTGATCGGCTGGCGGGCTGTCGCCGAAGATGTCGCCGATCTGGCCCAGCAGGTTCTCGACCGGACTGGGCGGCTGCCAGCCTTCAGGCATCGCCGGGCCGTTGGGGATGGCCGGCGCGTTCAGGCGCGGCAGGGCCGCCTCCATAAAGCCTTTCCAGATCGCCGCCGGGGCCGCGCCGCCGGTGACGCCGCGCATCGGGGTATTGTCGTCCTTGCCGACCCAGACAGCGGTGACGAAGCCGCCCGTGTAGCCGACGAACCAGGCGTCCTTGTAGTCCGACGTCGTGCCCGTCTTGCCCGCCAGATCGCGACCGGCGATGGCGGCGCTGCGGCCGGTGCCGGAGCTGACGACGCCGCGCAGCATCTGGTTCTGGTAGTAGAGGAAGGGGTTCGGGATGGCCTGAACCGCCGCCGCCTCACGGTTGGCGCGCTGGTAGATCACCCGGCCCTGCGGCGTGCGGATGCGGCTGATGCCATGAGCCTGTACCCGCTTGCCGCCATTGGCGAAGGCGTCATAGGCCTGGGCCATCTCCAGCGGCGAGACCTCGACGGCGCCGAGCGCCATGGCCGGCTCCAGACCGATGCGGCTGGTGATGCCGAGGCGGCGGGCGGTGCGGGCGACGTTGTCGCGGCCGATCTGGTCGGCGATGCCGGCCGCGACCGTGTTGGTCGACTGGGCCACAGCATTGGCCAGGGTCATCTCTCCGGCGAAATTGCCGGAGTAGTTGCGCGGCGACCAGTTGCCGATGCGGATCGGGGCGTCGTTGACGCGGGTCTCCGGCGTGTAGCCGCTCTCCAGCGCCGCAAGATAAACGAACGGCTTGAAGGCCGAGCCAGCCTGACGGCGGGCGTCGGTGGCGCGATTGAACTGGCTGTCGGCATAGGAGGCGCCGCCGATCATGGCGCGCACCCGGCCCTCGCCATCCAGCGCGACCAAGGCCGCCTGCTGCACCCCGCGCGAGCGGTCGCGATCCAGAATCCGGCGCACCGAGCGCTCGGCCTGGGTCTGCAGGGTCAGGTCGAGGGTGGTCTCGACGATCATGTCTTCGGTCGGCTCCCCGACCAGTTCGCGGATCTGTTTGTCAAGCCAGTCGATGAAGTACTGGGCGTGCTGGGTGGCCAAGGTGCGCGAGACGCGGACCGGTTCGGTCACGGCTTGGGCGCGCTGCTCGGGCGTGATGACGCCCGCATCGACCATCTCGTTCAGCACGACTGTGGCGCGGTTGGCGGCGCGTTCGCTCTCCGAAACCGGCGAGTAGCGCGAGGGAGCCTTCAGCAGACCGGCCAGCAAAGCGGCCTCGCCGACGGTCAGATTGTTGGCCGATTTGTCGAAATAGCGCTGGGACGCCGCCTCGATGCCGTATGCGCCGGCGCCGAAATAGACGCGGTTCAGATAGAGGGCGAGAATCTCTTCCTTGGAGAATTTCATCTCCAGCCACACGGCCAGCATCAGCTCCTGGACCTTGCGCTTCATGTTCTGGTCGGGGCTGAGGAACAGGTTTTTCGCCAGTTGCTGGGTCAGGGTCGAACCGCCCTGCACGACGCGGCCGGCGCGCATGTTCGACACCATGGCCCGGCTCATGCCGATCGGGTCGAAACCGGGGTGGTGGTAGAAGCGCCGGTCCTCGATGGCGATGAAGGCGGCCGGGACGTAGTCCGGCAGGGCGTCGAGGTCAGCCGGCGGGGCCTGCTGCGTGCCGCGCACCGCGATCAGGGCGCCGTTGCGATCCAGATAGGTGATCGAGGGCTGACGATCGACATTATAGAGCGTTGAGGTGTCCGGCAGGTCGCGCGCGAACACGGCGAAGAAGACGACCAGGAATATGATCCCCCAGACAGCCAGCACCGCGCCCCAGTAGAGAAGGCGCTGCAAGGGCGTGCGGGCGGGCCTGTCGCCGCCGCCGCGTCCGAAGCTGAAGCCACCGGCCATGAAGAACCTCACCCAACCCGCTGCGTCGGTCCTAGCCGATCAGGCGGTGAACGGAAACGCCCCCGTATCCTTCACAGGACCGTGAACGACGTTTCCGCCGAAACCATGACCGTGAAGCGCCCTATTCTAAAAACGCGTTCACCTCGGTGGCGAACTGCGCCGGCTGGTCCAGCATGATGAAGTGGGCGCTGTTGTCGATTCGCTTTAGCTGCGCTGACGGAAGGGTGGCGAACGCGCCCCGGTAGATGCCGTCTACCATCTCGTTGGTCATGCCCGGATAGTTGAACTTGACGTACAGCACCGTGGTCGGAGCGGTGATGCGAGACAGCTCCGGCCGCAGGTCCGAGACCAGAAGCTCGCGGTAAGCGTTGGCCGCGGTTTGCTGGTTGCTGGTCCTCATGTCCTCGATCGGCCCGGCGCGAAGGCTCTCGGTATTGATCATTCCATTGATCGCCATGATGGCCTGGGTGTCGTAGGCCTCACGCGTCCCCGAGCTCATTCCGGCGTGGATCTGGTCGGCGACAGGCGCAATGCTTTCAGGCGTGGCGCTGGGGTTGCCGAACATCATTCCCATGAAGGGCACCATATCCACGACCATCAGCTTGCCGACGCTGTCGGGGTGGCGAGCGGCCAGCATCATGCCGATGGTTCCGCCCATGGAATGACCAATCACGACCGGCTTGTTCAGTCCCTGCTCGGCGATGTACCGGGCAAGATCCTCGGCGACCGGGGCGGCAACCGGACCGGCCGCATTGTCCATCGGCTCCGCGCCGGCGAACCCCTGAACGTGGACCCGGTGAACCCGGTAGCGCCCCTTCAGCTCATCGGTCAGGCCCTGCCAGATGTCGGGCGACGAGGTCAGACCCGGGATCAGGATGACGTCGCCGATCGGCTGTGCCGGTCCGTCAACCCGAACGTGGAAGCGGCCGGACTCGAAATCCGCATGCTGGTGGCCGTGCCCGGCGTGAGCCTGCGCCGGCTGGGCGCCGTGCGATCCATGCGCGCCGTGGGAGCCGTGATCATGCTCCTGGGCGATGGTTGGCGTCGCGAGGCAGAGCGAGGCGGCGAGCGCGGCGATGGCGGTCATGGTCTTCATGGCGTTTCCCCTGTCTGGCGGACAACGGCCCGCTTCTGAACTCTGGTCGCCGCAGAGGGCGCGAATGGATGCAGCCGGTCAAGACTTCCCCCGCGACGGCCGCTAAAGTGATCCCATGACGCCCGCAGATTCCGCCCCCGCCGCAAGCTCGCCCGAGGCCAAGGCTCCACCCGCCACCTTCGGCAAGGGCTTCGTGACGGACGCCTGGTATTTCGTCGCCCTGGCGCGAGACGTGAAGCCGGGGTCGCTGAAGCGCTACGAACTGCTGGGCGAGCCGGTGCTGATCGGTCGGACCAACGGCGGACAGGTCTTCGCCATGCGCGACATCTGCCCCCACCGGGCCGCGCCTTTGTCCGCCGGTCGCGTGGTCGACAAGCCCGGCGAAGGCGAGACCGTCGAGTGTCCCTATCACGGCTGGCGCTTCCGGCCAGACGGCGCCTGCGCCGCCATTCCCTCGCTGGTCGAGGCCCAGGCCTTCGAGACCGACCGCATCCGCGTGCGCAGCTATCCGGTCCGCGAGAGCCAGGGCCTTATCTTCGTCTGGCTGACATCCGACCCGCGCGGCGCCGGCGAACCGGACCACGAGCCGCCGCAGTTTCCGGGCGTGGTGGGCGGCGAGGCCAAGCTGGTCGAATGGATGGATTTCGACAGCCACATCGACCACGCCGTCGTCGGCCTGATGGACCCCGCCCACGGCCCCTATGTCCATCAGCAGTGGTGGTGGCGGTCCGAGCATTCGATGCACGAAAAGGCCAAGGCCTTCGAGCCGCGCGAGCACGGCTTCGCCATGGTGCGCCATGCCCCGTCTTCGAACAGCCGGGCCTACAAGATCCTTGGCGGCGCGCCGGCGACCGAGATCACCTTCCGTTTGCCGGGCTATCGCTGGGAGCATATCCAAGTCGGCGAGAAACAGGTGCTGGCCCTGACCTGCCTGACGCCGGTCACGCCGACGAAGACACGGATCACCCAGATTTTCTGGTCGGACCACTGGGTGTTCGATCTCGCCAAGCCCTTCCTGCGTATGGGCGTGGTCGCCTTCCTGAAACAGGACGGCGGCATGGTGAACCTGCAGAACGAGGGCCTTCGCTACGACCCGGCGCTGATCTGGATCGACGACGCCGACAAGCAGGCGAAGTGGTACCAGCAGCTGAAGCGTGAATGGCTGAAGAGCCGCGCGGAAGGCCGGCCGTTCGCCAATCCGGTCAAGGCGGCGACCCTGCGCTGGAA
>NZ_BAAAGA010000001.1:499866-542209 GCF_039523815.1 Brevundimonas kwangchunensis
GCGACAGCGCGCCGGCGAGGATCAGGTCGATCTGCTTGCCGATCTGGGCGTCCAGCTGCTCCATGCCCCAGCCGTCGTAGGCGGCGTGGCGGAAGTTCGACAGCCAGGCGCCGTAGATCAGATCCGACAGCAGGCGGACGTCGGCGTCCTGACGGAGTTCACCATCACGGACGCCGGACTGGACGGTGTCGACGACCACCGAAACCAGCGGCTTCAGCGCGGTGCGGAAGCGAACCTCGGCGGCCTGCGGCTGGAACCACGAGCGGGCGACGATGGCCTGCACCAGCGGCAGTTGATCCAGCGATTCATGGTAGCCGGCGGTCAGGGCGGCCAGCAGGCGGCCGCGCAGGGTGCTCTCGTTCGCCGAAGCAGCCTTCACGACCTCGGCGAGGCGCGCCATGTCCTCGGTCAGGACGGCTTCGAACAGCTCGGCCTTGTCCTGGAAGTTGGCGAAGACCGCGCCCGTCGACATTCCGGCGCCCTTGGCGATGTCACGGATGGTGGCCGGTTCGTAGCCGCGCTCGGCGAAGAGGGTCCGGGCGGCGTCGAGAACCTTCTGCCGGGTCCGGACCTTGGCGGCCTGACGACGGTTGAGACGGGGAGCTTCGGACTCGGAATCCGAAGGGTTCCGGGCGGAACTCAGAGCCAGATCACGCATGAAGAAGGTTTACTCGACTGTTCGGCGGGCGGGCCCGCCGGCGGGGAGAGGATGCGCCGGAGCGCGAAGGTGACGGATCGCCGGGGAACGCCGCACGGCAGCCCCTGTTCGCGGCGAAGCCGGGGTCTGACCATGCAACGATGACCAAATTGGGGTGTACAGATTAACAGCAGCGCCACGCGAGCGGTTAATGCACCGCGTTCTGTGGAAGATTGTCGCGGACTACCGCCGCAGGGTTGAGCGCAGCGCGCGGGGCGCGCGGGACGTGTCCCCCTCGGGCATGGCGGCCTGGAACACCTTGCGGAACTGGTCCCGCTTTTCGTGCACCGACGCCAGCACCAAACCCATCGGGATGCCCAGATCGACCAGGGTGTTCTCGGCCAACTGAAGACTGGCCTCGGTGGTCTCGGGCACCGCATCGGTGACGCCAAGACGGTACAGGCGTTCGGCGTGTTTCGAGTCCCGCGCGCGCGCGATCAGGATGACATCGGGGCGCATCTTCCGGACCGCCTCGACCACCTCGTCAACCTTGGTAGGCGCGTCCATGGTCACGACCACGGCCCGGACCCGGTCGATGGCGCATTTCTCGAGCATCTCGGAACGAGCCGCGTCGCCGTAGAACACGTTTGAGCCCTCGGCCCGCCCCTTGGCGACCGTCGAAGCGTTGGCGTCCAGCGCCATAAAGGGCTGCTGGTGCTCCAGCAGCATCTCGCCGACCAGCCGGCCGACCCGACCGAAGCCGACGATCAGCACCTGGCCGTCTTCCGGGGTCGGAACCAGCGCTTCCGGGACCAGGTCCGGCTGCTCCTTCGCCACCTTGTTCACCAGGCGCTGCGCCAGCATGGCCATCAGGGGAACGGTGAACATGCTGATGGTCGCCGCGATCATGACCGTGCGCGAGAAGTCGGGGCTGACGATGCCCTCCACTGCCCCGGCGGCGAGGATGACGAAGGCGAACTCCCCTGCGGGTCCGAGCACCAGAGCCGTCTCGATCGCGGTCCTGTTCTTCACCCCCCACAGCCGGGCCGCGCCATAGATCAGGACGGCCTTGAGCGCCGTCAGGCCGAAGGCGAGGCCGAACACGCGCGCCGGATCGGAGGCCACAACGTCCAGATCCAGCCCGATGCCGACGCCGACGAAGAAGACGCCCAGCAGCAGCCCCTTGAACGGTTCGATCGAGACCTCGACCTCTCGCCGGAACTCCGTCTCGGCCAGCAGCAGTCCGGCGACCAGTGCGCCGAGGCTCATGGACAGGCCGGCGATCTGGGCCGCCAGACCGGCGCCGACGACCACCAGCAGGCTGGCGGCGACGAACAGTTCCTGCCCCTGCCCCCTGCTGCGCGCGCGGGCCACCGACCGGAACATGGGGCGCAGCACAAGGCGGCCGAGGATGACGATCAGGGCCAGCCCGATCGCCGCCGGGATCAGGGTCAGCAGGGCCGGGCGCAGCACGGCCGGATCGAACTCGCCGGCGGGTGTGGCCGTCTGAAGCGCCGTGGCCGCCAGAACCGTGACCGTGATCAGGATCGGCGCGACGGCCAGATCCTGGGCCAGCAGTATGGAGAAGGTCGAGCGCCCCGTCGCGCCGCCCATCCGTCCGCGCTCGGCCATGACCGGCATCACGACTGCGGTCGAGGACAGGGCCAGCCCCATGCCCAGCACAGCGGCCGACACCAGCGTCTGGCCCATCAGCATGAACATGGCCGCGAGGCCGACGGTGCAGACCGCGACCTGGGTCAGGCCCAAACCGAAGACCAGCCGCCGCATGGCCTTCAGTCGTTCCCAAGACAGCTCGAGCCCGATCATGAACAGCAGGAAGGCGACGCCCAGCTCGGACAGAAGGCGGATCTGGCCCGCGTCCGAGATGGTCAGCCAGTTCAGCCAGGGAACGGCGCCGGACAGCCGCGCCAGACCGTCCGGCCCCAGCAGCACGCCTGCCGCGAGAAAGCCCAGAACCGGACTGATCTTCAGACGATTGAAAAGCGGGACCACGACCCCTGCGGCGGCCAGAAAGACCACCAGGTCCTTGTACTCTCCCGCCGAACCGCCGTGAGTCGCCATCCGTCCCCCCAATCGGTTCAGCCTACAGGCTGAAACGCCGGGCCACAGGGGTTTCCGTCGATTCATGACAAAAATTTCAGGCGACACCCGGAGCACCGGGCGTAGGGTCCCGGCCGACCCTTCCGTCAGGTGAAGAGAAGTCCGGAAAATACTCCATGAAGAAGTTGCTTGTCGGCGCCGCCTTCGGCGCGATGCTCCTGCCGTCCGCCGCCCTCGCCCATCCCGATCCGCTGGCCTGGGCCGCCGGTGACGACCACGCCTGCATCGACGAGGCGTGCACCGTGTTCGAACTATTCCAGACGCCGGCGCAGGGCGCGGGCGTGGTGACCGGCTGGCAGGGCACCGAGGCGCCCCGCTACGGAACCTGGGGCTTCGACCTGAACGGTCGCGACACCTCGGTGAACCCGGGCGACAATTTCTTCCGCTACGCCAACGGCACGGCCGTCGACAATCTGCAGATTCCGTCGGACCGCACCTCCTACGGCTCGTTCAACCTGCTGCGCGAGCTGTCCGACAACCGCGTGAAGGTCATGATCGACGCCCTCGTGGCGCGCACCGACCTGACGCAGGGTTCGGACGAGCAGAAGATCGCCGACGCCTATCGTTCCTACATGGATGAGGCCCGCATCGAGCAACTGGACGCCCAGCCGCTGCAGCCCTATCTGGCCGCGATCCGCGCCGCCGACACCCATGACAAGGCCGCTGTCTACATGGGCGAGACCCAAGGCCGCATCGGCGGCTCGATCTTCGGCACCGGCATCACGATCGACCAGAAGGCGCCCACCCGTTACGTCGTCTCGACCAGCCAGTCGGGCCTCGGCCTGCCGAACCGCGACTTCTATCTGGACGCCCGTCACGCCGAGAAGAAGGTCCTGTACCAAGCCTACGTCGCGCGCCTGCTGGGCATGATCGGCTGGGACAATCCGGAACAGGCCGCCGCCGACATCGTGGCGTTCGAGACCCGCATCGCCGAGGCGCACTGGACCCTCGCCCAGAGCCGCAACCGCGACGAGACCTACAACGAGTACACCATCGCCCGTCTGGCCTCGGAGGCCCCCGGCTTCCCGTGGCAGGACTACTACAGCGCCATCGGCGTCGGTGAAGTGCCGCGCCTGATCGTGCGTCAGGACACCGCCCTGCCGAAGATCGCCGAGATCTACGCCGAAACCCCGATGGCGACGATCCAGGCCTGGCAGGCCTTCCACACGACCGACGACGCCGCGCCGCGCCTGTCGCGCCGCTTCTCGGACGCCCAGTGGGAGTTCCGCTCGCGCGACCTGAACGGCCAGCCGATGCAGCGTCCGCGCGACAAGCGGGGCATCAGCTTCGCCGAGGGCATGCTGGGCGAGGCCGTTGGCCGCCAGTACGTCACCGAGTACTTCCCGGCCGAGTCCAAGGCCAAGATGGAAGAACTGGTCGCCAACCTGCGCATCGCGCTCGGCAACCGCATCCGCAACTACACCTGGATGAGCGCCGCGACCCAGGCGGCCGCCCAGGAGAAGCTCGACAAGTTCACCGTCAAGATCGGCTATCCGGACAAATGGCGCGACTACTCGGCGCTGGAAGTCCGGGCTGACGACCTGTTCGGCAATGCCGAGCGCGCCGGCCTGTTCCAGTGGAACTACCAGCTGGCTCGCCTGAACAGCCCGGTGGACAAGGACGAGTGGGGCATGACCCCGCAGACCGTGAACGCCTATTACAACTCGTCCAACAACGAGATCGTCTTCCCGGCCGCCATCCTGCAGCCGCCCTTCTTCGATCCGAACGCGGATCCGGCCGTGAACTACGGGGGCATCGGCGGCGTGATCGGCCACGAGATCGGCCACGGCTTCGACGACCAGGGCTCCAAGTCCGACGGCGATGGCGTGCTGCGCAGCTGGTGGACGCCGCAGGACCGGGCCGCCTTCGACGCCCTGACCTCGCGTCTGGGCGAACAGTACGGCCAGTTCGAGCCGCTGCCGGGTCACCCGATCCAGCCGCTGCTGACCATGGGCGAGAACATCGGCGACGCCGCCGGCGTGGCCGTGGGTCTGGAAGCCTATCACCTGTCGCTGGGCGGCCGCCCGGCGCCGGTTCTGGACGGCACGACCGGCGACCAGCGCTTCTTCTTCGGCTGGGCGCAGGTCTGGCAGTCGAAATACCGCGAGGACGCGCTGATCAACCAGATCGCCACCGACTCGCACAGCCCGGCCGAGTTCCGCGTGATCGGTCCGGTGCGCAACGTCGACGCCTGGTACGACGCCTTCGATGTCCAGCCCGGCAGCCGGTACTATCTGCGTCCGGAAGATCGCGTCCGCATCTGGTAAGCGGATCGACCGTATGAAGACGAAAGGCCGGAGCACCGCTCCGGCCTTTTTTGTTCTGCCTCTTGCCGAGCGGCACGGTGCTGGCTTCCAGACGCAAAAAAGCCCGCCGCGGGGGATACATCGCGGCGGGCTTTCTTTCGCTCTCTGAGGAGCGGACGTTTCCTCCCCGAAACGCCTCCAGGATGCCGCTGCGCCGAAACGCTGCGCTTCCCGAGTGCGTCAGAAAGACGACAAATCGCCGCGCAAGTCAATCAAGACCCTGACGACAGAAGGGAAATTTCCTTTGTTATCAGCGATAACTCACGAAGCTGTGCGCGCCGCGTCGACGATGGCTCGAACCGTGGCCACCAGTTCAGCGCGAGGGGCGACCCGCTGGCCTGGCCGCTCGGCCTTCCACGCCTCATTGTCGGTGATGCCAGCGGCCAAGGCGCGCCCGGCGTCGAGATCCTTGATCGTCACCTGACCGGCGGCGATCTCGTCTCCGCCCAGAATGACAGCGGCCGGCGCGCCACGACGGTCGGCATATTTCATCTGCGCCTTCATGCCCGCCCGACCCAGATACAGCTCTGCGGCGATACCTGCATTGCGGAGCTCGGACACGGCGTCGAGATAGTGCTGCATGTCGTCCTGCGAGAAGACGATGACCACGACCGGGCCTCGCACCGCATCCTCGTCTCCGCGGCCGGCCGCACGCAGGGCCGAGGCCAGACGCGAGACGCCGAACGAGAAGCCGGTCGCCGGCAGACGCTCGCCGGTGAAGCGGGCGACCAGATCGTCATAGCGACCGCCGCCACCGATCGAGCCGAAGCGGACCGCACGGCCCTTTTCGTCGATAGTCTCGAGCAGCAGCTCCGCCTCGAACACGGCGCCGGTGTAGTACTCCAGCCCGCGCACGATGGTCGGGTCGAAGCGAACGGCGTCCTCGCCCACCCGCATTGCAGTCAGGGCGCGGTCGATGGCCGCCAGCTCTTCCAGCGCGCTCTCGCCCGTGGCGCCGAGACCGCCGGCCTGCGCGATCCGGTTCAGGGTTTCCGCGCGCGACAGCGCGCCGTCGCCGGCCGAAGCGAGGAAGGCCTCGATGGTCGCCGCGACCGCCTTGGGCACATTGGCGCCCTTGGTGTAGTCGCCGGACTCATCCAGACGACCTTCGCCCAGCAGCAGGGAGACGCCCTCCCAGCCCAGGCGGTCGAACTTGTCGATGGCGCGCAGGGCGGTCAGCTTCTGGATCGGATCAGTCACGCCGCCGGCCTCGAACAGGCCATCGAACAGCTTGCGGTTCGAGACGCGGATAACCGCCTGGCCGGCCGCCAGACCCGCCGCCTGAAGGCCCTCGCAAGCCATGGCGATGATCTCGGCGTCGGCCTCGGGCCGGTCCGAGCCGACGGTGTCGGCGTCGCACTGGACGAACTCGCGGAAGCGGCCCGGACCGGGCTTCTCGTTGCGCCACACCGGCCCGAAGGCATAGCGGCGGAACGGCTTGGGCAGGGTTTCCCAGCCCTGCGCCGCGAACCGGGCCAGAGGCGCGGTCAGGTCGTAGCGCAGCGCCATCCACTGGTCGTCATCGTCCTGCAGGGCGAAGACCCCCTCGTTCGGACGATCGGCGTCCGGCAGGAATTTGCCCAAGGCGTCGGCGTACTCGAACGCGCCGGTATCCAGCGGCTCGAAGCCCCAGCGCTCATAGACCTCGGACACGCGCTGGACCAGGCGGCGCTCGGCCACGAGATCGCGGCCACGGCGATCGGCGAACCCCCGGGGGGCGCGGGCTTCGGGGCGGGAGGCGGCGTCTTCGGTCATGGCGGGCTTCTAGAGGTTCCAGGTTTCAGGTTCTAGGGACTAGGGGAAGATCCGCCCCAGAACCTCCCACCTCGAACCTAACCCCTCGATATGGGCACCATCCGGCCGTAGGTCAGGCAGCGCCACGCCCACTCCAGCGGCCCCATGCTGAACCTCGACAGCCACAGCGGCGACCAGATCAGCTGGGCGGCCCAGATGGCGACGACCACTGTCCACATCTGCACCGGATCATGCTGACCGAACCACGTCGGGCCCCATGGCGCGTAATACAGCGTCACCATGATCAGGGTCTGGGTCAGGTAGTTGGTAAAGGCCATTCGCCCGACAGGGACCAGCCAGGCGGTTAGCGGCTGCAGGCCAAACCGGACCAGCAGGATCAGGACGCTGGCGTAGAAGAGGGTGATCAGGAAGGCCATGCCACCGGCGGCGGCGGCCAGACCGTTCGTCGGATCCGCTTCGCCCGCCATGATGTCCTGCCAGCGCAGCACGGCGAAGGCGATCAGATTGGCGCCGCCGATGGCGACGACCGTCAGATAGGTCCACAGCGGCGCCTTGCCGTGCAGATAGCCCGACTTGAACAGACCGAGCCCGAGCATCATCAGCGGCACGGTGATCGGAATCAGGAACGGGCTGACCATCAGCTGGAAGGTCGCCAGCACCTTGGCGTTTTCGATGAACGGCGCGAGACCGCCTGCGCGGTACAGTTCGATCGCCGCGGCGATGGCGGCGGGATCCGAAGCCGGCTGGCCGGCCTGCATCTGGGCCTCGAACTCCGGCGGCATGTTCGCCATCGCCCAATAGCCGAGCACGGCGATGACGCCCCACAACAGGGTAATCCCCCCGCCGACCCAGAGCAGCCGCTTCGGCTTCCACGAGCGCATCAGCATCATGAGCAGGCCGCAGTAGGCATAGTGCAGCAGGATATCGCCGTACCAGATCAGGCCGTGCAGGATGCCGAACAGTCCCAGCCACATAAGGCGGCGCGTCAGCAACGGGCCGCGCTGCTCATCGAACCGCTCGCCGCCGACCAGAAAGATCGAGACGCCGAACAGCATGGTGAAAAGAGTGCGGAACTTGTCGGCGAAGAAGACGTCCGTGATCCACAGCCCGATCAGATCCGCCTGCGTATCCGATCCCGGCGGCGGCAGGTCGGCCATCGTCAGCTGGAACGGCCAGGCGAAGGAAATCGCGTTGACCGCGAGGATGCCGAGAATGGCCCAGCCCCGCAGCATGTCGAGATTATGGATGCGGTCCTTCGGTCGGACCGGCTCCGGTGCAGGCAAAACGGACGGCTGGATCTCTACGGCGGCCATGACCTGTCTCCCCCTGCATCAGGCGGGCGCAGCTTGGCGGCGGCAAACATTACGTCAAACAAATTCGACGTAAGGTTGGTGAAAGCCTCAGGCCTCGTTTCTGTCACCCATGACGCCGAGACGGTCCCGCACCTCGGGTTGGGGGCGGAAGGCGATGAAGGCGGCGCACAGGCCGGCCCAGAGCGCATAGGCCACGCCGATCACCACCGCGAACGGAAGGCCGCCGACGCCGAAGATCAGCAGGGTCGTCTCCGTGGCGCCGATGCCCTCGCCAAGATTGGCGGCGCTCAGCCACTGACCGATGACCTGAACAAGGGCGAAGATGGCGGCCAGGGCCACGGCCAGCAGGCCGCCATAAAACATGAAGCGCCAGACCACGCCCAGACGCGTCGCCGGTCGCCCTGTCTGGCGACGCTCGCGCGCCAGCAACCAGAAGCCGCCCGGCACGGCGAAGACGCCGATCAGCAGCAGCATGAGCCGCCAGTCCATCTCGATGCCCGGCATCCAGTTCTGCGGCGGCCAGATCAGCAGGGTGATGACCAGCGGCGGCCAGAAAACGCCCGCCAGCGCGGCCAGCGCCGTGTGCTGGGGCTCGCGCTTCCACGCCACGCGCTGCTGGCCGGGGAAGTCTTCGGGACGTTCGAGTTTGGGAATCATCGCGTCGGCACCGGTTCGGCGCCGGAATAGTCATAGAAGCCGCGGCCCGACTTGCGACCCAGCCAGCCGGCCTCGACGTATTTCACCAGCAGCGGACAGGGCCGGTATTTGCTGTCCGCCAGACCTTCGTAGAGGACGTTCATGATGGCCAGAACGACGTCGAGCCCCATGAAGTCGGCCAGCTCCAGCGGGCCCATCGGATGGTTGGCGCCCAGCTTCAGCGCCTTGTCGATCGACGAGACGTTCCCGACGCCCTCGTACAGGGTGTAGATCGCCTCGTTGATCATCGGCACCAGGATGCGGTTGACGATGAAGGCAGGGAAATCCTCGGCATTGGTCGTGGTCTTGCCCAGCGACTCGGCGAAGGCGACGGCGGTTTCGTAGGTCTCGGCCGAGGTGGCTATGCCGCGGATGATCTCCACCAGCTTCATAACCGGCGCCGGCTTCATGAAGTGCAGGCCGATGAACCGCTCAGGCCGGTCCGTCGCCGAGGCGAGACGGGTGATCGAGATCGACGAGGTGTTGGAGGCCAGCAGGGTCGACGGCCCCAGCAGCGGGGTCAGTTCGAGGAAGATCGACTTCTTGGTCGTCTCGTCCTCGACGGCCGCCTCGATGACCAGATCGGCCTTGGCGGCCTCGGCCAGAGACCCGGCCTGCCGGATGCGCTTCAGCGCGGCGTCGGCCGCCGACTGGTCCATCAGATCGCGCGAAACCTGACGCGCAAGGCTGGCGGCGATGGCGCCCAGCGCCTGCGGCACACGATCGCCGGCGGCGTCGAACAGCAGGACGTCATAGCCGCCCGAAGCCACCGTCTGGGCGATGCCGGCGCCCATCTGGCCGGCGCCGACAATGGCGACTGTTCTGATCGTGCTCATGGAGTCCGGTTAGCTGCCGGGCGCGGGGGCCCTGTGGGCGGGCACCTTAGGACGGTCCCCGTATGGTGCAAGCGTCAGGCCGGAAAGGATTTCGCATTCCTGTCCGGCGTGGCGCGTCCGCATCTTCGACCTTAGTAAGCGACCAGCAGGCTCAGCAGGGCCGCCTGCGACGCCGGCAGCAGGTAGTTCATGACGCCGGTGATCAGGATCAGCACGATGATCGGCGTGATGTCGATGCCGCCCAGAGTCGGGATGATCCGACGGAAGGGCGCCAGCACCGGGCCGGTAATCCGGTCCAGCGCCTCGGCCAGGCTGGCGACGAAACGGTTGCGGTAGTTGATGACGTCGAAGGCGAACAGCCAGCTCAGGATGGCGCTGACGATGATGGCCAGACGCAGCAGGTTCAGCAGCGCGTGCAGAACGAAGAAGATAAAGCCGATGATCGCCGCCATGCCCGCGATAGCTCCTTGCCGGGGTGTTCGGTTCCGCTTCTAGCGACGCCCGCGACGAAACGCCAAGGTTTCCGCCACGGTGCGACCGCGGGGCAGCGTAACGAACTGAGAAGGGAAACGCCTGGTGGAGCCGAGGGGAGTCGAACCCCTGACCTCGTCATTGCGAACGACGCGCTCTACCAACTGAGCTACGGCCCCGTTTTTCGGGTGCAGGCGAGCGCGCGACATACGAGCGCGCCACGGGTGGTGTCAACGGGTTTCGGCGGGTTTGAGGGCGGCCAGACCCGGAGCCTTTGCAGGTTCGGAAATGACCGCCCCGGCGCGACGGATGGTGGTATCCGCCTCGCCTCATGCCGGATATGACGGATCGGCTTCGCTGGATCACTACACGAGACGACTTTCTGATTTCGCCGGAGAGGGCTATCTCGCGCCCATGCCCTCCGCGCCCTTCCGCATCGCCGCCCTCTACCGCTTCGCGCAAATCGCGGATCGCGAGGCCGTGCAGGCGAAGCTGAAGGCTTTGTGCGAGCCGGATGTGCGCGGCATCCTGCTTGTGGCGCACGAAGGGCTGAACGGCACGATCGCCGGGCCACCGGAGGCCATCGACAGAGTGCTGGCCGGCATCTGCGTCCTGCCCGGCTTCGCGGAAATCGAGGTCAAGTTCTCGGAGGCGCAGGCCCAACCCTTCCACCGGATGAAGGTGCGGCTGAAAGCCGAGATCGTCACCATGGGCGAGCCGGGCGTGGACCCGTCGCGAGACGTCGGGACCTATGTCACCCCGGCCAAATGGAATGCCCTGATCTCCGACCCGGACACGGTCGTGATCGACACCCGCAACGATTACGAAGTCGATGTCGGCACCTTCAGGGGCGCCGTGTCGCCGAACACCCGCACCTTCCGCGACTTCCCCGACTGGTTCCGCACCGAGGGCCGGGCCCTGCTGGAGCGGCCGAACCCGCCGAAGGTGGCCATGTTCTGCACCGGCGGCATCCGCTGCGAGAAGGCGACGGCCTTCCTGAAGGCCGAGGGCGTCGCGGACGTCCATCACCTGCAGGGCGGCATCCTGAAGTATCTGGAGACCGTGCCGGAGGCCGAGAGCCTGTGGGATGGCGAGTGTTTCGTCTTCGACGAGCGGGTCGCGGTCGGTCACGGCCTGACGCAGGGCGATCATAGCCTGTGCCGGGGGTGCCGGATGCCGGTCAGCGCCCAGGGCCGGACCTCGCCGCATTACGTCGAGGGGGTCTGCTGCGAGCGCTGCCACGACACGCGCACGGAGACCCAGAAGGCCGGATCACGCGAACGGGCGCGACAGATCGAGATTGCGGAGCAGCGCGGCGTCGATCACGTCGGCGCGCGTCTGGCGCCGAAGCTTCGCGAGGAGTGAGTTACTCGCCCTCGTCGAACTTGCGATCGACCAGGTCCAGCAGGGCGTCGATGGCGGTCTGGGCGTCCGGGCCCTCGGCGGCGATGTCGATCGAGCAGCCGTTGCCGGCGCCGAGCATCAGAAGGCCCATGATCGACAGGGCGTTCACCGTGACGCCGTCGCGGGTGACCTGGATCTCGGCGTCATAGCTGGAGGCCAGCTTGACGAATTTGGCGCTGGCCCGGGCGTGCAGGCCGCGGGTGTTGCAGATGTTGGCCGTAGCGGTCGCCGTGGTCATTTCTCGCCCTGCAGCACCCAGCTGGCCACCGAGATGTATTTGCGGCCGGCGTCCTGGGCATGGGCCACGCAGGTCTCCAGCGGTTCGCGAACGCGCACGCTGGCCAGCTTGATCAGCATGGGCAGGTTCAGGCCAGCGATCACCTCGGCGTGGGTCTCTTCCATGACCGAGATGGCGAGATTCGATGGCGTTCCGCCGAACATGTCGGTCAGCAGGATGACGCCATCGCCGTCGTCCACCGCGCGCGCGGCGTCGACGATGTCGCGCCGGCGGCGCTCCATGTCGTCCTCGGGGCCGATGCAGATGGCCGCGACCCCGCGCTGGGGTCCGACCACATGCTCCATGGCCGCCAGAAATTCCGAGGCCAGTCCCCCGTGGGTGACGATAACCAGCCCGATCATGAAGGCTTCACCAACTCGCGCCCCAGCGTCCCGGTCGTTCTGAACAGACCGCAAGCCGCGCGGAATAGCCCAACTCCGCGTCCGGTTAAAGCGCGGCCAACGCCGCCGCGACCTTTTCACCCGCCGAGGTTTCGCGAGGATCGAGCCTGAGCAGGGGCAGGCTGACGCCGTCAAACGTCCGGAATTCGGGCTCCGGAAGGCGTTCCGGCGGCTCCTGGGCCAGTGCGACGGCCAGCACAACGCGCACCGGAGCGACAACGGGGCGTGACACGATTCCCACGCCTCTGACCTCGATCCGGCCGGCGATCCGCTCTGTAGGCGCGGCGTAGAGCGCCTCGCCCGAGGCGAAGACGTGGACATAGTCGTCGCCGACCAGCCGCCAGCCGGACCCGATCAGGCGCAGGGCCAGATCGCTTTTTCCGGCGCCGGAGGCCCCGGTCAGCAGAACCGCACGCCAGCCGGAGCGTGTGTGCCGGGCGACGGCCGTGGCGTGGACCGGCTGCCGACTCACGCGCGGCGGGCCTGCGGCGCGGCGGGCAGGGAGACCTCGAAGCGGGCGCCGATCACGCGCCCCTGATCATCGGTGCGATTGTACGCCTGGACCCGGCCGTTATGCGCCTCGACGATCTGGCGGACGATGGACAGGCCCAGACCGGAGTTGTTGCCGAAGGCCGTGCCGCGCGGACGCGATGTGTAGAAGCGCTCGAACACCGTCTCCAGGTTCTCCGGCGGGATGCCGGGGCCGGAGTCCTCAACGGTCACATGGATCGGCCTCTGGAAGTCCAGATCGTCGCGCTTCAGGATCACCCGAACCTCGCCGTCCGCGGGACTGAAGGAGCGGGCATTGTCGATCAGGTTGCGGAACACCTGCCCCAAGGGCCCATCGCGCCCCATCACGGAGACGGCCTCGGAAGCCGCAGGCGCGAAGATCACATGGGCCTCGCCCGGCTTGCGGCCGGCGTCGTAGACCGAAACGATGTCCGACAGCAGGGTCGAAAGCGCGATCACCCGCGGGCGGTCGCGGTTCAGCTCCGCGTCCAGACGTGATGCGTTGGAGATGTCGGTGATCAGGCGATCGAGCCGACGTACGTCCTGCTGCAGCAAGGTGGTCAGTTTTTCGCGCTGCGCCTCGGTCTTGACCAGCGGCAGGGTCTCAAGCGCCGAACGGATCGAGGTCAGCGGGTTCTTGATCTCGTGACTGACGTCGGCGGCGAAGGCCTCGATGGCGTCCATCCGGGCCGACAGGGTCTCGGTCATCGTCTCCAGCGAGCGGGCGAGGTCGCCGATCTCGTCCTTGCGGCCTTCGAGGTCCGGGAGAGAAATGGCGCGGGCACGCTGCAGGCGGACCTCATCCGCGGCGGCCGACAGGCGCATGACGGGGCGGGCCACGAACAGGTGCAGCAGCAGGGCGGTGAGAAGTGACACGCCCAGCGCCACGAGCGCGAAGGGCATCAGGGCGGCGCGCTGCTGGGCGATGGTCTCGTCCACGTCGCCGGCTTCCAGCGTCAGAACGCCGAGCACCTGCTCGACGTGACGGACGGGGATCGACACCGAGACGACCCGGTCGCCGTTCTCGGAAATGCGAACCCCGGCTTGGGGCTGGCCGTCCAGCGCGCCCTCGACCTCGCGGGCCAGTTCGGCCCGGGCGCGTTCGAGACGAAGGCCGGCCTTTTTCTCGCGCGCAGGATCGACGGGCGCCTCGGGCGTACCCGCGGGTCTTGCAGGCGGCAGGGGCTGACCGGGGATCGCCTCGGTCACCTGATAGCTGTCGGCGACCGGCAGGCCGTCGATGTCATAGAGGCGTGCGCGCTGCCCGGTCGGAATGAAGGTGTCGACCAGCAGCGAGCTGGCCCGCAGGGTATCGAGCATCGGCTGGGGCTCGCCCTGGGTGATGCCTTGGTCGCCCAGCACCTTCACGAGAATCTCGCCTTGGGCCTTCAGCGTCTCCTGACGCGCCTCGATCAGCCCGCGCGTCCATTCGTTCAGGGCAAGCGCGCCGACGAACAGAATGAGCAGGCTGAGCAGGTTTAGCGCAAGGATGAGACCGCCCAGCCGAGAGCCCCCGAACCGCCGGGGGCGGCGCGGGCGGTCATCCTCCGCCGCAGCGGATGTCTCAGCTCTCGCGGTAGCGGTATCCGACGCCATACAGGGTCTCGATCGCGTCGAACTCGGGATCGACGACCCGGAACTTCTTGCGCATGCGCTTCACATGGCTGTCGATGGTGCGGTCATCGACATAGACCTGATCGTCGTAGGCGGCGTCCATCAGGTTGTCGCGGCTCTTCACGAAACCGGGACGCTGGGCCAGCGCCTGCAGCAGCAGGAACTCGGTGACCGTCAGCTTGACCGGCTTGCCGTCCCACATGCTCTCGTGGCGGGCCGGGTCCATGGTCAGCTTGCCGCGCTTGATGGCCTTGTTGCCGCCTTCGGCCGAAACTTCCGGCTCGCCGCCGTCGATGCCGGAACGGCGCAGCAACGCCTTCACCCGCTCGATCAGCAGACGCTGGCTGAAGGGTTTGTGGATGTAGTCGTCGGCGCCGAGGTTGAAGCCGAGGATCTCGTCGATCTCCTCGTCCTTCGAGGTCAGCATGATGACCGGGATGCTCGAGGTCTGGCGCAGGCGGCGCAGGACCTCCATCCCATCCATGCGGGGCATCTTCACGTCCAGGATCGCGAGATCCGGCGGCGAGGTCTCCAGCGCCTCCAGACCGGCGGCGCCGTCGTGATAGGCGGTGACCTTGTGCCCATGGCTCTCCAGCGCCAGCGAAACGGAAGCGACGATGTTCTCGTCGTCGTCGACCAGGGTGATGTTGGCCAAGGGGCTCTCCTTGCAGACTCTTCGTGCGCACGCTCAACGCGCAGCAAGCGTAACCGTTCTACGCCATCGCGGTGAGATTGCGGCGGAAAAGATGGCGACGCCGGCCTTAGTTCGCAATGAAACCGGACCTTAAAGTCTGACAGCGATCATGGGAGGCTGTTTCCGCGAGCGTTCCATGGCCGGCCCTGTCCACTACGAAGTCTACATCCGGAAGACCGCGCCGGCGCCCTGGGCCCTGCAGATGGCGACCGAGGATCGCGCACACGCGATCGAAACGGCCGAGGACCTGCTGCGCGACGACCGCGCCGCCGCCGTGCGGGTCACCAAGGAGACGCTCGATCCGGACACGATGGAGTTCAACAGCGTCACCGTCCTGACCAAGGGCGCGCCGGAGGTGAAGCGCAAGCGCCTGGTGCCCGAGGATGAGGCCGGCCCCCGCTGCGGCGGCCCGCAAGACCTTTACACCCCGATGGCCCGCGAGTTGATGGGCCGGGTGCTGGAAGACTGGCTGCAGCGTCAGGGAGTCACGACCTTCGAGCTGCTGCACCGTCCGGATCTGGCCGAACGGCTGGATGCGTCAGGCGTCGAGTTGCAGCATGCCATCCAGAAGGTCGCGGTGCCCGAAAGTCAGGCCGTCGGACAGCCGGTGCATGACCTGGTCCGGCACTATCAAAAGCTGTCGGAACAGACGATCGAACGACTGGTCACCGCCGGCCGCAAGGGTCGTTTCCCCAGCCTCGAAAACCACTCCCTCGCCGATCTGGCCCATCGCCTGAGTGGCCAGGCGGAACGAGGATTCATCATGGCCGGCATCATCGTCGGCGCGCTCAAAGGCATCCGGGGCAATCGGGCCCGGCTCGACAAGCTGATGGATATGGCCGACCGGGCCCCGATGGACGGGGCCCCTCGCGCGATGGTCATGGTCCCCATTGAACAACTGCTGTGCGAGATGCTGGGAACCCGGACCAGCCTCGCCGAGGTCCTTGGCCCCTCTCTCGATCAGGGGGCCTCTCTGGCGGCCGTGGTGCGCATGGTCGCTCCGCGGGAAGTCGATCTGCTGGTGGCGCAGGACACCCGCATGTCGCTTTTGATCCCGGTCGTCGACGGACCGGCCGCAAGGCTGGGAGCGAGGCTCGAGGCCGGAGAGTTCCCGTTGCTGTCCGCCGCCCTCGCCCGGATGGTGTTGCGTGAGCTGATGAGCCCCCGGCGGTTGCGCCCCGCCGACGCGGCGGGCGAGATCGACATTCTGCGGGCGCTGGCCATGACCCTGACCGCAACGGCAGGCCGCCTTCTGACCCTCGAGGAGGTGCAGACCGCGTTCAACGAGAGGTCGAAGGCCCTCGTCACCGCCGATTTCGTGGCCGCCTATGTGAAGCCCTGCGAGTCCGTGCAGTGCGAGGCGGAAGCTCTGACGCGCCTCTGCGAGAACGTGACCGGCGTCGCCAACAAGCGCTCGGCGGCCCGCTGGCTGTCGGCCTGCATCACCTCGCTGCGATTCGAGACCGAGATGCGCGAGCCGCAGGCCCAGGCGGCGCTGCACAAGCTGGCGCTGCTGGCCAACATGCAGCGTGCGATCCGGGCCTGCGGCCTGTCGGAGCGCGACGAGGAAGATATCGGCAACGCGTTCGGCGTGGTAGGCGGATCGGTCGAGACAGAGGGCAAAGCCATCGCGGCCCTCCTGCGTTCACCTGCTCCGGTACCCCAGAAGCTGTCGGCCCTGCTCCGCCTCGCCGCAGGCGAGACGGCTCCGTTGGGGCCAGTCGCCGAAAGGGCCAAGGCCGAGGCATTGCGCCTGTTCCGCATGCCGGACGCGCGCGCCGCGCTGGCGGCCCAACCCGAGGCGCTGGGCCCGCTCAAGGGCCTGATGAAGGCAGCCGGACTGGCCGCCTAGATCAGGCTGACAGTCGTCAGTCGAAGATGTCGAAGATGTCCATCCGCTTCTTCTTTTTGTAGCGGTGGTCATCGTGGCGATAGCGGTCGTCACGGTATCGCTCATCGCGGTAGCGGTCGTCCGGGCGCTGGCCCCAGGCCTGCGGCGCAGGCTGTTGCGGCGGATAGGACGGCTGGGGTTGCGGCGCGGGAGCCGGGGCGGCGATGGGTGCGGCGGCGCGCCCCTCGGCCGTAGCGGCCTCCATCAGCTTTTCGAGTTCGCCGCGATCCAGCCAGACGCCCCGGCAGGACGGGCACATGTCGAACTGGACGCCGCCGCGCTCCAGCGTCTGCATGGCGGCATTGTCGTTCGGGCACATCAGAAGCGGCATGGCGCTCTCCTTCATTACTGGATGAACAGCTACGTCGCGCGATGGCTCCGGCCAAGGCGGCGCGGCGATCCGCCGCGTGGTTGCGCGAAGTAGCCCGCGTCCCCACTGTGGCGCCATGACCGACCTCCCCAGGACCACCGCCGAAGCCATGACCAGCCTGTCCGGCCTCGAGCTCATGCAGGCCGTCATGGCCGGCAAGCTGCCGCCCGCCAGCATCAGCCACACCCTGCATTTCGATCTGGTCGAGGTGTCAGAGGGGCTGGTGGTGTTCGAGGGCCGGACCGCCGCCGACATCCTGAACCCGCAAGGCACGGTTCACGGCGGCTGGGCCCTGACCCTGATCGACAGCGCCACGGGCTGCGCGGCGCACACGACCCTGCCGGCCGGCGTCGGCTACACCACCGTCTCGACCCAGGCGAACTTCAACAGGCCGATCCGGTCGGACACCGGTCTGGTCCGCTGCGAGGGCCGGGTGATCAACGCCGGTCGCCAGATCATCACGGCGGAATCGACTATCAAGGATCAGGACGGCCGTCTGTTGGCCCACGGAACCTCCACCCTGATGGTGCTGCAGCCGCGCTCCTAGTCCTCGGGCAGAGGCGCCGGCATCAGGTTTCCGAACGGCGCTGCGTCCTCCAGAGCCTTCACGAACGACGGCCGGGCCATCAGGCGAGCGTGATACGCCCGCAGGGTCGGGCGATCTCCGAAAGGAACCAGCCGCCGGGCATAGGTCATCAGCGGCGCCGCACCACAGTCCGCAAGGCTGAAGCTGTCGCTCGCCGCCCAGGTGCGGCCATCCGACAGCCGGGCCTCCAGCATGTCCCAGGCCGTCGCCAGTTCGCGCTCATCGTTGGCGATCGCGCCGGCATGCGGTTCACCCGCGCGGCCGAGCCGGTTGAACACGATGCGGTTCATCGGCCCGCCGACATAGGTGTCAAGGATACGGTCCATGAACCGGACTTCCAGCGCCTGCTCGGGGTCGGCGGGGATCAGCTTCCCGCCGCCTGCCAGCCGGTCGAGGTATTCGATCACGATGCTGGACTCGATCACCGTCCGCCCGGCGTCCGTATCGACCAGCGCCGGCATCTTGCCGAAGGGCGACACGGCCATGAAACCGGGCATGACCTCCGGCGATCCGTCGACCAACTTCAGTTCGAACGGCAGGCCCAGCTCGTACAGGGCCACCGAGGTCTTCTGGCCATAGCCGGCGTAGGGGTGGGACCAGAGAAGCAGGGCCATCTACGAAACCTCTTTCTTGTTGCGCGCGATACGGAGGTGGGTGGCGCCCTCGCCCGCCGTACTCTCGACGATGCCATAGCCGAGCGCGGGCAGATCGAGGCCGTCCCAGAACGGTTCGCCACGGCCCAGCAGGACCGGCGACACGGCGATGTGGAGTTCGTCGATCAACCCGGCCTGCAGATACCGGCGAATTGTTTCAGCCCCGCCGCCGATACGAATGTCCAGATCGCCCGCGGCCTTGCGAGCCCGCTCCAGGGCGACCTCGATTCCCTCGGTGACGAAGTGGAAGACGGTGCCGCCCTTCATTTCGAACGAGGGTCGCGGATAGTGGGTCAGGATGAAGACCTCGCTCCGATAGGGCGGTTCCTCGCCCCACCACCCCCGCCAGCCGTCAGCGACCCAGTCGCCGCGGCTGTGCGCGAACATGTTGCGACCGAGGATCCATGCGCCGATGCCGGCCATGCCGCGTGCGGCGAAGTCGTTATCGACGCCCGCGCTGCCTTTCCCGTCGCCGTACAGCCCCTGAAAGGTTTTCGTCGGGAAGAACCACTTGTGCAGTTGCTCTCCACCCACGCCCAGCGGGTTCTCGAGACTTTGGTCCGGGCCAGCGCCGAAGCCGTCCGCCGAAACCGCATAGCAACTGACGCGCACCTTGCCGGCCATAGCGGGGCTCCCTGTGTCTGCGACGAACACACACCGGCCGGCGCGTCCTCGCAACCCCCCGTTAATCGACGCGGCGCACGCTCTGTGTCTTCACGGTGGGAGCCGGGACATGTCGAGCATTCAGACCGGAACGTACCGCCGCCAGCGGGACCATTTCGAACCACAGGACATCGATCCTCAGGAGCAGCGCCGGCTGCGCGGCCTGCTGGAGCAGATCGACTACGCGGCCTTCGTTTCCAACCGCGAGGTCGTGGGTCAGATGCTGCCCGCCCTGACGACGGCCAATTTTCAGCGGCTGGCGGTCATGACGGCGACCGCCCGCGCCAAATGGGTCGCCGAAGGTCTCCGCCAGTCGGAGTCAGGCGCGCCCTCCACGCCCGACCAGATCGCCCGGCTGACGGCGGCGCGAACCGCATTCGACGAACTGGTCGAGGTCTATGACGGCCTGCGCCGCATGGTCGAGCGCGGCTACGTCACCGTCAAATAGTCAGTCCTGTTCCAGCGGCTGCGGACGGGTGCGGATCGGCGCGTCCGGATCGGCGGCCGGGCGCTCGGCTGCGGTCGGCGGCGGGCTGGCGGGTTCAGGCGCAGGCTGCTGAACCGGAGCCGGCGCGATCTCGACCAGCGGCGCCGGCGTGATCGCCGGTGCGGCGGGCTGAGGCCGCGGCGTGGCCGACGCCTGGGCCGCCGGCGCGGGACGGCTCTCCGCAGCGGCCGGGCGCGCTGGTGACGGGGCTGGCGAGGACGCCGGCGGCACCGCCGCGCTCACAGGCGCCGGCGCGGGCGGAGCTTCAGGCGCGGGCGCGGCTGCGACCGGCGCTTCCGGCACAGCGGCCACCGGAGGCGAGGCGGGCTCGGCGACAGGAGCCGGGCGGTTCAGCGCCCAGAGGCCGATGGCGGCGACGGCCACCACAGCGGCGGCTCCGCCCAGATACAGAGGCATGCGACCGGAAGACTTCCGGCGCGCAGTCGCGGCGGCGAGCACCGGGCTGACCGTCGGCGCGACGGACTCCGACGGTGCGGCGGCGACAGGTTCGACAGGGCGCTCGACCACCGGCGCGGGCCGCGGAGCCGGTTTCGGCGTCGGCGGCGCGACCGGCGCAGGCCTAGGCTCCACCTTCGCTGGGGCGGCTTCGGGCAGGGGGCGCACGGTCGTGTCGGCCGCTGGTGGAGGACCGGGATCGGCCGCCCGCGCCGGGGTCGGCTGCGGGGTCTCGACCGGCGCCGCAGCGGGGAGCTTTGCAGCGGCAGGCCCCGCCGGACGGGCGCGCGGAATCATCGAGCCGCTGAAGATGCCCGGACCCGCCGGACGGGGAGCCGGTTTCGGCGGCTCGGGCAACGGCGGCAGCCTTTCGCCCTTGGGCAAAGGCCCCGCGCGGAAGGTGGTCGCCGGCGGACGCCCCCATTGCACCGCGCGCCGGAAAGGCTGCGGCTGACCGTTCAGGGAGTTGTCCGTCTTGTCGTTCATAGAGCCCGCTCCCGCGCCGTCAGCGCGTTTCGTCAACGCATACTGAAGGCGAAGGTGGCGACCGAAATGGCCGGTTTCGTGACGATCAGTTCTTCAGTCGGTATCCGGTGCGGAACATCCACCAGACGACGGCGAGGCAGGCGAGGAAGAAGCCCAGCGTCGCGCCGAGGCTGACCATGATCGAAACGTCGCCCACGCCGAAGAAGGCCCAGCGGAATCCCGAGATCAGATAGACCACCGGATTGAACAGGCTGACCACCCGCCAGCCGGCCGGCAGCATGTCGATCGAATAGAAGGCGCCGCCGAGGAAGGTCAGGGGCGTCACGATCAGCATGGGGATGAAGTTGAGCTGCTCGAAGCTCTGCGCCCAGACGCCGATGATGAAGCCGAACAGGCTGAAGGTCGCCGAGATCAGGATCAGGAAGGCGAGCATCCAGAACGGGTGCAGGATCTGCAACGGCACGAACAGGGCCGCGGTGGCGAGGATGATGAGGCCGAGGATCACCGACTTGGTCGCCGCAGCCCCGACATAACCCAGCACCGTCTCGAACGGGCTGATCGGCGCGGACAGGAGCTCGTAGATCGTCCCGGTGAATTTCGGGAAATAGATGCCGAAGCTGCCATTGAAGATCGAGTTGGTGAACAGGCTCAGCATGACCAGCCCCGGCACAATGAACAGGCCGTAGGGCACATCGGACACTTCGGTCATCCGACTGCCGATGGCGGAGCCGAAAACGACGAAATACAGGGCTGTCGTCACCACCGGCGTGATGATCGATTGCCACAGGGTGCGCAGGGCGCGGGCCATTTCGAAGCGATAGATGGCCCAGACGCCATAACCGTTGAACGCCATTACGCGACCTCCGTCTTCGATTGATGGACGAGGTCCACGAAGATATCCTCGAGCGAGCTCTGCTTGGTCGACAGGTCCTTGAAGCCGACGCCCGTCGCCTCAAGCCGGCGCAGCAGGCCCGGCACGCCGGTGTCGTCGGCATTGGCGTCGAAGACGTATTCCAGCTCGTGCCCCTCGTTCTTCAGCTCAACCTTCCAGTCGGCGAGTTCGGGCGGCACGGCAGTCAGGGTTTCCTGCAGCTGAAGGGTCAGGGTCTTCTTGCCCAGCTTCTTCATCAGGGTGGTCTTGTCCTCAACGAGGATCAGTTGCCCTTTCAGGATCACGCCCACCCGATCGGCCATCTCCTCGGCCTCCTCGATGTAGTGGGTGGTCAGGATGATGGTGACGCCACGCTCGCGCAGACGGCGGACCATCGCCCACATGTCCTTGCGCAGTTCCACGTCCACGCCGGCCGTCGGCTCGTCGAGGAACAGGATGTCGGGTTCGTGGCTCAGGGCCTTTGCGATCATGACCCGACGTTTCATCCCGCCGGACAGGGTCATGATCTTGGCGTCCTTCTTGTCCCACAGGCTGAGGTCGCGAAGGATCTGTTCGATGTAGGCCGGGTTCGGCGCCTTGCCGAACAGGCCGCGGCTCAGCGTCACCGTCGCCATGACGGTCTCGAAGGCGTCGGTCGTCAGCTCCTGCGGCACCAGGCCGATCGCCTGCCGCGCCTTGCGATAGTCGCGTTTGATGTCGTGCCCGTCGGCCGTGACCGTGCCGCTGGTCGGCACGACTATGCCGCAGATGATCGAGATCATCGTGGTCTTGCCCGCGCCGTTCGGCCCCAGCAGGGCGAAGATCTCGCCCTTGCCGATGGTCAGATCGACGGGTTTCAGGGCCTGCAGCCCCGATTTGTAGGTCTTCGTCAGACCTTCGATAACGACAGCCGGCTGCATGCGCGCCCTCCCAAGGGTCCCGCAGATATGTGTCGTCCTGCCGCACCTCAAGTCCATGACCCGTCCAGCGGAGCCATATTCCGTCAGGAGTGTTCGATGGACGTGCACGCCCGCCTCGCCCGTCTGATCAATCGCATCCCCCGTCCCGGTCGCCGGCGACGGAGCAACGCGGTGCGCGACGGCGTCGAGATCGCTGCCCGCGTCGGGTATGGAGCCAGGGGCTTCGTCTACCTGTCAGCCGGCCTGATCATCCTGTTGTCGAGCGCCGATCTGGTGGAGGGCGCGGTCGGCACGCGCGGCGCCATGGCCTGGCTGGGCCTGCAGCCGCTGGGCCGAGCCTGGTTGCTGCTGCTAGGATTGGGCCTGACCGCCTTCGTGGCATGGCGGCTGATGCAATCGATCATGGACGCCGACAACGAGGGCCGATCGTGGCAGGGGATGAACACCCGCATCAGCCAGGGGTTCAGCGGGCTCGGCTACGCCTTCCTCGCGATCAGCGCCTTCGCCCTTCTCATCCACACGCCGGCCGACCCGGTCACAGAGGAAGCGCGCACGGGTACGGAACAGGCTGCCCGGGTTCTTTCCCTGCCATTCGGCAACTGGCTGCTGATCGGGATCGGCCTGTGCATTCTTGGGGTGGGCGTCGCCAACATCGTGCGGGCGTGGCGCGAGGACTTCACCCAGTATCTGTCGTGCTCGGTCGACCTGTGCAGGCGCGTCGCGCCCCTGGCCCGCATCGGTTACATGGCGCGCGGGCTGGCGTGGTTGCCCCTTTCGGCGCTGGTCATCGCGGCCGGCCTGCATGCCGAGCCGTCCGAGGTCACCGGGTTCGGTGGCGCGCTCGACGCGCTGGACCGTCAGGTCGCCGGCCCCTGGCTGCTCGGCGCCGCCGCGCTCGGTTTCATCGCCTTCGGCGCCTTCTCCTTCATCGAGGCGCGTTTCCGTCGCATCCGGCCGCCCCGCGAACTCGTATCGGGTTGAGCCGTCACAGGAGTGCGCCATGCCCCTTCGCCCGATCGCCGTCACCCTCGCCGCCTTGAGCCTGACCGCCTGCGTCACCGCGCCGTCACCGGACGAGTACCGGGCGCCGCAACCGGCGCGGGCGGTCGATGCGGAACGCCTCTGGTCCGGACGCTGGATCGAGGTCGCCCGCCTGCCGGATCGCCTGACCGACGGCTGTGTGGCGGGCGCCTCGAACTATGTGCTGGTCTCGCCTACCCGCGTCGATGTCCGCGACACCTGCGAGCAGGGCCAGCCGGGCGGCCGCGAGAAAGCCATCGGGGGGCGCGGTGAAATCCTCGATCCCGGGACGAACGCCAAGCTGAGGGTGCGCTACCTCGCCGGTTTCGTGACATGGGACTACTGGGTGCTGGACCACGACGAGGCCTACACCTGGTTCATCTCGGCCGACCCGACCTTCGAGCGGCTGTTCATCTACACGCGCGAGGTTCCGACCCCGGCCCAACGCGATCGCCTGACGGAGCGCGCCCGCGCTCTGGGATATGATGTGAGCCGCCTCGAGTTTCCCGCCCTGCCGCCTCGCTGAGGACCGCCATGCGCCACCCCGCCCTGCTCGCCGTCTCCGCTGCCGCCCTTCTGATCGCGTCCTGCGGCACGGATTCCCGAACCGACCCGATGCTGGGCTATGGGCCGAACCCCACCCTGCCGGCGCCGAGCCAGACCCTCTTGCCGACCGTGAATGTCGCCGAGGCCGTCGGCTGGCCCGAAGGCCGGATGCCTACACCCGCGCCCGGGTTCCAGGTCGCCGCTTTCGCACGCGATCTGGACCATCCGCGCTGGCTCTATCGACTTCCGAACGGCGACATCCTCGTCGCCGAAACCAACGCTCCGCCGCGCCCGGAGCGCCAGCGCCGCGGCTTCCGCGACTGGGCGGCCGGACTGGTGATGAAGAAAGCCGGAGCGCGAGCGCCCAGCGCCAACCGCATCACCTTGCTGCGCGACGCCGACGGCGACGGCGTGGCCGAGGTCCGCACCGCCTTTCTGGAAGGCCTGACCTCCCCGTTCGGCATGGTTCTGGTCGGTGAGACCCTCTACGTCGCCAACGCCGACGCCATGGTCGCCTTCCCCTACCGGACCGGCGAGACACGCATTATCGCCGCCCCGCGCAAGGTCGCCGACCTGCCGGCCGGGCGAAATCACCACTGGACCAAGAGTCTCGTCGCCAGCGCGGACGGCTCGCGTCTCTACGTCGGTGTCGGGTCCAACTCGAACATCGCCGAACACGGCATGGAGGAGGAACAGGAACGCGCCGCCGTGCTGGAGATCGATCCGGCGACGGGCGCGCGGCGCATCTTCGCGTCCGGCCTGCGCAATCCCGTCGGCATGGCGTGGCAGCCGGACAGCGGCAAGCTATGGGTCGCGGTCAACGAACGTGACGAACTCGGCAACGATCTGGTGCCGGACTACATGACCTCGGTGACGCCCGGCGGCTTCTACGGATGGCCGTGGAGCTATTACGGTCAGATCGTCGATGAGCGGGTCGAGCCAGCCAATCCCGATCGCGTCGCTCGCGCACTGAAGCCCGACTATGCGCTGGGCGCCCATACCGCCTCGCTGGGCCTGACCTTCGGCGAGGGCGGCCTGTTTGCGGAGCGGTATCGCGGCGGGGCCTTCATCGGTCAGCACGGGTCGTGGAACCGCAAGCCGCGCAACGGCTATCGCGTCGCCTTCGTGCCCTTCCTGAACGGGACGCCTGCCGGCATGCCCGAGGATATCCTGACCGGCTTCCTCAATGCCGATGATCAGGCGATGGGCCGGCCGGTCGGCGTCCAGTTCGACGGGCGGGGCGCATTGCTGGTGGCGGACGACGTCGGCAACGTGATCTGGCGCGTCACGCCGATGGCATGAGAGAGGCCCCGCCGCGGATGCGACGGGGCCTGACGTCATTCAATGCCGAGAATCAGCCCAGCGGCTGAACGACGATCGCCGGAGCGGGGGCCTCGGCCGGCGCCGGGGTCGGGGCGGGCGCGATGGCCGGAGCCGGCGGGGCCGTGTTAAGCGACGGCGTCGGCGAGGCCGTCGTGTTCAGCGTGGCGGTCGGCGACGGGGCCGTCGGTTCGGTCACGACGCGCGGCGTCGGCGCGACTTCACGCTCGGCGGCAGGGGCCGCAGCGCGCGGCTCAGCGTGGCGGGCCGGAGCCGGGGCGGCGCGCTCGACAGGCGCCGCACGAACGACTGGAGCCGGAGCCGAAGCGAGGGCAGCCTCAGCTGGCATGACGGCGGCATCAGCCACAGGCAGCACCGGAGCGACCGGCATGACGGGCGCCGTGGCGGCCGGTTCGGCCAGCGCCGAGGCCGGAGCCTCGTCGCCGCCGCCCATCATCATGGCCGCGGCAGCGCCGCCGATAACCACGGCTCCGACGGGCGCGAGGATCATCCAGGTCTTGATCTTGCCGCCGCTCTTGCGACGCGCCGACTTCTTCGTGCGAGCGTATACCGGCACGAACTCGGGCTCGCGCGACGCTTCGTCGGCAAACGGGGTAATACGGTCGTCAGTGTAGGTGACGGACATCTGTTCCTCCATAATCTGCGAGGTACCCAACAGGCTTGCGGAGACCGCGGTTCCGCCAATTCGTCTTCCGCCTTCAAGAAACACCCTTGCGGCCACAAGTAAGGCGGCACGCGGACGACTTCAGCCAAGCTTGGTCAGGACCGATTGGCTTGAACAGCCGCGAACGTCATCTTCGCACCCCGCCGGAAATTCATCGACAGCCCAGAACGTTACGCAAGGGAACCGCCGCTTCGGCGCCACGCCTCGTGAAATTATGGCGAAATCCGTTCCTTATCCCTGCGAGCGATTCGCTCACCGGTTGACCACGGCGGACGCGCCGTTCATGACCTTGGAAGGGGCGTTCTCGCAGGGATACGACTATGGGTCTGGTGGCGAATATCCGACGCGACATCCGGTTCGCGAAGGGCCTTGGCCGCCTCCTGAAGCGCATCAAGCCCATCGATCTGGATAGCGACGTCCTGGTCTGCGACGACTGGGAAGAGGCCGTCGACAAGTTCGCCGACAACATCGCCATCGAGGACGACCGCCGTAGCCTGACCTACCGTGAGCTGGACGCCATGGCGAACCGCTTCGGCCACTGGGCACAGAGCCGCCGGCTGAAGCGCGGCGACACTGTCGCCCTCGTCATGCTGAACCGCGCCGAGTACATCGCCGCCTGGATGGGCTTTGCGAAGGTCGGTGTCGGCACGGCACTGATCAACACCAACCTGACCGGCCATGCGCTGGCGCACTGCCTGACCATCTCCAACGCGTCGCAGGTGCTGACCTGCGAGGAGTGCTGGCGCAAGGTCGAGGATGCGCGCCCCTACGTCGGCCGCAACATGATGCTGTGGGTTCTGGGCCTCGACGACGCCGACGAGGCCGACGAGCGTCGCGGCATCGACAAGCCCGTGCGCAGCGGCTCTTCGGTGCGTCCGGCCAAGTCGGTTCGCTCGGGCCTGACCAATCGCGACACGGCGCTGTACATCTTCACCTCGGGCACGACCGGCCTGCCCAAGGCGGCCAAGATCACCCACGCCCGCGCCCGTACCTACATGCGCGCCTTTGCCGGAGCGACCGAGAGCACGGAGAAGGACGTGACCTTCAACGTCCTGCCACTCTACCATTCCACCGGCGGGTTGGTCGGCATCGGTCCGGCGCTGCTGAACGGCGGCAAGCTGATCCTGCGCAGGCGCTTCTCGGCGACGACCTTCTGGCCCGACGTGAAGGCCACAGGCTCGACCCTGTTCGTCTACATCGGCGAGCTGTGCCGCTATCTGGTGAACTGCCCCGAAAACCCGGACGAGCGGTCGCACAAGCTGCGCCTCGCCTTCGGCAATGGCCTGCGCCCCGATGTCTGGACCGACTTCCAGAAGCGGTTCGCCGTGCCGAACATTCTGGAGTTCTACGGCTCGACCGAGGGCAACGTCTCGCTGTTCAACTTCGACGGCAAGGCGGGCGCGATCGGGCGGGTGCCGGGCTTCGTGAAGAAGCAGGTGAACTTCCGCCTCGTCCGCTTCGATATCGAGACCGAGGAGCCGGTGCGCGGTTCGGACGGACTGTGCCAGATGGTCAAGTCGAACGAGATCGGCGAGGCCATCGGCATCATCGGCGACGATACCCGCCATTCCTTCTCGGGCTATGCCGACAAGGCCGCCTCGGAGAAGAAGATCCTGCGCGACGTCTTCGTGCGCGGCGACCGCTATTTCCGCACCGGCGACCTGATGCGCCAGGACTCCGAGGGCTATGTCTATTTCGTCGACCGGATCGGCGACACCTACCGCTGGAAGGGCGAGAACGTCTCGACCGCCGAGGTCGAGCAGCGACTGGCCGACGCACCGGGCATCAAGGAAGTCATCGCCTACGGCGTTCCGATCCCAGGGCAGGAAGGCAAGGCTGGCATGGTGGCTCTGGTCATCGACGGCCGGTTCTCGGCCAAGACCTTCGCCGAGTGGGTCGAACAGGAACTGCCCACCTACGCCCGGCCGGCGTTCATTCGCATCATCAAGTCGGCGGATACGACGGGCACCTTCAAGTACCGCAAGGTCGATCTGGTCTCCGACGGCTTCGACCCGGCGAAGGTGGACGGCGCCCTGTACGTGCGCGGCGGAAAGAGCGGCTATACCAAGCTGAGCGAGACAGCCCGCGCCGCCATCCTGAGCGGCGAAACGAGGCTGTAACGAAGCGCGCCTTCGCAACCGCCGATTAATGATTAACGGCGATATGTGGGGGATCGACTTCCCCGCGCAGGCGTCCGCTCTCCATGTTCCAGATTATCGGCATCGTCGTGCTGTTCGCCATGGTGTTCGGCGGATACACGATCGCGGGCGGCAAAATGGGGGTGATCCTGCACTCCCTGCCCTATGAGATGATGATGATCGGCGGCGCCGCGGTGGCCGCCCTGTTGATCTCGAACGCCCCTTCCACCCTGAAGGGCGTGGCCGGCGGCTTTGGCAAGGTGTTCGCCGGCTCGAAGTGGAAGAAGCAGGACTACAAGGACCTGCTTTCCCTGCTGTTCCAGTTGACCAAGACGATGAAGTCCAAGGGCGTCATCGCCCTGGAAAGCCACATCGAGAAGCCGGCCGAGAGCAGCATCTTCCAGAAGTACCCCAAGGTGCTGAAGGACCACTTCGCCACTGACTTCATCTGCGACACCCTGCGGATGATGACCATGAACCTCGAGGATCCGCACCAGATCGAGGACGCCATGGAGAAGCAGCTCGAAAAGCACCACCACGAGGCGCTTGAACCGGCCCACGCGTTGCAGAACATGGCCGACGCCCTGCCCGCGCTGGGCATCGTCGCGGCCGTGCTCGGGGTCATCAAGACCATGGCCGCCATTACCGAACCGCCAGAGGTTCTGGGCGGCATGATCGGCGGCGCCCTGGTCGGCACCTTCCTGGGCGTGTTCCTGGCCTATGGTCTCGTCGGCCCGCTGGCCGCGCGCCTGACCGGAATCATCAACGGCGACGCCGCCTACTACAAGATCATCCAGTCGGTGCTGGTCGCCCACCTGCACGGCAACGCGGCCCAGATCTCGGTCGAGATCGGCCGGGGCGACATCCCGTCGACCGCCCAGCCGTCGTTCGCCGAGATGGAAGAAACCCTGTCCAACGCGCCGACCGAGTAATCACGGAGCCTTCACGCGTCCTCAAGCCACATCACGGCCGCGGGAACGGCGTGGCCATTGGCCGGTTGATCCTCTGGCGATCGTTAGAGCGGCGGACCATTCCCGTCGCGCGACCGTCGGAGGATTTCCGATGAAGCTGACGACCCTGAGCCTCGCCGCCGCCGGCGCCCTGGCCCTCGCCGCTTGTTCCGGCAGCGACGACGCCCCGAAATCTGACGCTGCTGCCAATGCCGGCGCGGACGACGCTGCGACGGCTCCGGCCGCACCGATGCCCGCCGACCCGGCAATGCCGCCCGTCGACGGCTCGGCCCCGATAACCAGTCCGGACGGCACGTCGACGACGCCGCCCACCCTGCCTACCGACCCCACGATGGAGCCGACGTCGCAGGCCACCACCTCGCCTCCAGCCCAGTGATCGAGGCGGTCGGACGGCCACGGTGTTACACGGGTTCACGAACCCGTGAGAATTCGCTTGCAACGACGCTCACGATCCCGTTATCTCAACTCGACGAGGATTCATGACCTCGTTTGAACCTTCTGAAGGATAACACCCATGCGCATCACCGCTCTGATCGCCGCTTCGGCCGCCGCTCTGGCCCTGGCCGCCTGCACCCCGGCCGCCGAAGACAAGGCCGCTGACGCTTCGGCCGACGCCGCTGCCGCCGCCGACACCGCCACGGACGCCGCCGCGACCGCCGACGCCGCTGCCGCTGACGCGACCGCCGCTGCTGGCGACGCTGCTGCCGCCGCTGCTGCTCCGGCTGCCGACGCTGCCGCCGCTCCGGCTGCTGACGCCGCTGCTGCTCCGGCTGCCCCGGCTGCTGCTCACTAAGAGCAACACCAGACAGGGCCTTCGGGCCTTCGTTGAGAAAGGGTCGTCCTCACGGGCGGCCCTTTTTTCATGCGCCGAACCCGGAACATCCGGCGAGCAGGGGTATTTCTCCTGCCAAGTCAGCTTTGCAGAAGGAAAACCCATGCGCCTGATCACCCTGACCGTCGCCGCAGCCGCCGCCCTGACCTTGGCCGCCTGCAACAACAACGATGCCGCCGAGAGCTCGGCCGACGCCGCCGCCGCTTCTGAAGCCGCCGCCGATACCGCCGCCATGGCGGGCGAAGGCGCGCCCGCCGACGCCTCGGCTGCAGCCGGCAGCGCCAGCTCGAACGCCGCCCACGCTTCGGGTGAAGCCCTGAGCATGGACACGACGACCGCTCCGACGGCCGGGGCCACCGCGCCCTACAGCCAGCCGCCAGCCGCCGGCGCAAACCAGACCGACACCGAGCGTCGTCTGAACCCGCAGGGCGTCGAAGCTCCGGCCCAGTAATCGGCTGAGCCAACCGAATGAGGGCCGTTCCACCCGGAGCGGCCCTTTTTCATTGCGTCATGCCCGCTCCGGTGTAGGTCCGGATCGATGACCGAAGACCGCTCACCGCGACTGACCTGGACCGAAGAGGACGCCCCGCGGTCCGGCCGCTTCGGCGATGTCTATTTCTCGCGCGAGGATGGGCTGGCGGAGACCCGGGCCGTCTTCCTCGCCGGATGCGGCCTGCCGGACGCGTGGGCGGGTCGGAGGCACTTCACGGTGGCCGAGCTGGGCTTCGGCACAGGCCTGAACATCGCGACCCTGCTGGATCTGTGGCGGAAGGCCCGGCCCTCGGGCGGACGCCTGCATATCTTCTCGGTCGAGGGATACCCGCTGAGCCGGGACGAGGCCGCTCGGGCGCTGGCGGCCTGGCCGGAACTGGCCGAGCCGGTTGAAGCGCTTCTGGCCGCATGGCCGGCCCCTACGCCGGGAATGCACCGGCTCGACCTGCCCGGCTTCGACGCGACGTTCGATCTGGCGATCGGTGAGGTCGAGCCGGTGCTGGAGGCCTGGATGGGGCGGGCGGACGCCTGGTTCCTCGATGGCTTCGCGCCCTCGACAAACCCCGGCATGTGGTCGGACGGCGTCATGGACCTGATCGCGGCACGGTCGGCGCCGGACGCACGGGTCGCCACCTTCACGGTCGCTGGCATGGTCCGACGTGGGCTGTCCGAGCGCGGTTTCACGGTCGAGAAGAAGCCGGGGCACGGACGAAAGCGCGAACGACTGGAGGCTCGCCTTCATGGTGAGCCGCAGGCCGACACCTCTCCGCGGGTCGCCATCATTGGCGGCGGAATCGCGGGGGCGTCACTCGCAAGAGCCTTCTCGCAGGCCGGTCATCCGGCAGTTCTCGTTGAAGCGGAGGAGATCGGCGCCGGCGCGTCGGGCTTCCCGGCTGCGCTGGTGACCCCGCGGCTGGATGCCGGAAACCGCGCCATAGCGGGACTGTACGCCGCCGCGCTGGAGCGGGCGGGGAGACTGTATGCCGCCGTTCCGGACGCCGTTCTGGAAACGGCCGTCCATCAGCTGGAGCACATGCCCCGGGACACGGTGCGGTTCGCGAAGGTGGCGGCGCAGGATCTCTGGCCCGAAGGATCCATGACCATGCCGCCGGCGGGCGGTCTGATGATGCGGGACGCGATGGCGGTCCGACCGCGTCCGATCCTCGAAACATGGCTGGCGGGGATCGAACGCCTCGAGGCCCGCGTAGGGAAGATCGAGCGGATCGGGACGCACTGGCGAATGATCGGAACTGGCGGCGAAACCCTGCTCGAGGCGGACGTCGTGATCCTGGCCGCGGGCTGGGGAAACGCGGCGCTGGATCCGGGCTTGCCGTTGTCGCCGGTGGGCGGTCAGGCGGACTGGGTCGAGGGCGCGACCACCTCGCCGATGGCCTGGGGCGGCTATGCGGTTCCGACCGACGGCGGTCTGTTGTTTGGCGCGACCCATGAGCGGGGCGTGACCGACGCCGTCGTGACGCCAGAGGCCAGCGCGAAGAACCGGGAGACCCTGGCGAGGGTCCTGCCCGACCTTGCGGCGCAGATCGCCGAAACACCGACGCAGGCGCGCGCGGCGGTGCGCGCCACGATGCCCGACCGCCTGCCGGTGGCGGGGCAGCTCGAAGCGGGCCTGTACGTGCTGGGCGGGCTGGGCTCGCGAGGCTTCTGCGCGGCGCCGTTGCTGGCGGAACATGTGGTCGCCCTCGCGCTGGGCATCCCGTCCCCGATCGCAGCGGATCAGGCCGCGCGGGTGAACCCGTTACGCTTCGTCAGCGGGGAGGGGCTTGCGCAACCTCAACCGACGGTAGACGGTTGAGGCACAGGGGTTCTGGTCTGAGGGAGCATAACGCATGCGTACGTCCATCGCCGCCGGTCTCGGTCTTCTTGTCTTCGTCGCCGCCTGCGCGCCGACCACCGCCCCCGGAGGTTCTGGCGAGAGCACGCCGCGTGCGGCCCGCCAGTGCTTCAGCGCCAACCAGGTCGACAATTTCCGCAGCGGGACTCTGGACCAGCTGTTCCTGCGGGTCAGCCGCGACAAGGTCTATGAGCTCAGCGTCGCGGGCGGATGCCGGGACCTGGACTACGCCCTTCACCTCGGCCTCGTCGCCGACACGGGCGCCAGCTCGCGCTTCTGCACGGGCGACTGGGCCAGGGTCGTGGTGCCGGGCAATACGCAGCGGACCGACGTCTGCCGCGTCCGGATCGTCAAACAGCTGACCGACGCCGAGTTCGAAGCTCTCCCGGCAGCCCACCGCCCCTAGCGCTTCTGGGCGTACCCGAGCCGTAAATTCAGCTTTTCGATCAAGTCGATAGCCGTATCGGCGATGACCGAGCCGGGCGGATAGACCGCGGCCGCGCCACTCTCCAGCAGGGGCTGGACGTCGGACGGCGGGATGACCCCGCCGACGACGATCATGATGTCCGACCGGCCCAACTTCTCCAGCTCGGCCTTCAGTTCGGGCACCAGCGTCAGGTGGCCGGCGGCCAGGGATGAGGCGCCGACGGCGTGGACGTTCTTCTGAACCGCCTCCTGCGCCGCCTCGGCGGGGGTCTGGAACAGGGAGCCGGCGGTGACGTCGAGGCCGAGGTCGCCGTAGGCCGTGGCGACCACCTTCTGGCCCCGGTCGTGGCCGTCCTGTCCCAGCTTGGCGATCAGGATGCGCGGCGGGCCGCCGTCGTTCTCGACGAAGGCGGCGACCATGTCGCGGGCGCGGCTGAACTTGGCGTCCTTGCCGGCTTCCTTGGCATAGACGCCGGAGACGGTCTTCACGCTGGCGATGTGGCGACCGAAGGCGGCCTCCAGCGCGTCGGAAATCTCGCCGACGGTGGCCTTGGCGCGAGCGGCCTCGACGGCGAGTTGCAGCAGATTGGCATCGCCCTTTGCGCCCGCCGTCAGGGCGTCCAGCGCGGCTTGCGTTGCGCCCTCGTTCCGCTCGGCGCGCAGGCGCTTCAGCTTGTCGAGCTGGGCGGCCAGCACGGCGGCGTTGTCGACCTTCAGCATCGGAATGTCGTCGGGGGTGTCGGCGAAGTAGCTGTTCACGCCGACGACGGTCTGCTGGCCGGTGTCGATCCGGGCCTGCGTCTTCGCGGCCGATTCCTCGATGCGCAGTTTGGGAATGCCGGCCTCGATGGCCTTGGCCATGCCGCCCAGAGCCTCGACCTCGGCCATGTGGGCGCGGGCGCGCTCGGCCAGTTCGTGGGTCAGGCGCTCGACGTAGAAGCTACCGCCCCACGGGTCGATCACCTTCGTCAGGCCGGTTTCCTGCTGCAGCAGGATCTGGGTGTTGCGCGCGATCCGGGCCGAGAAGTCGGTCGGCAGGGCCAGCGCCTCGTCCAGCGCATTGGTGTGCAGGGACTGGGTCTGGCCGCCCGCCGCCGCCATGGCCTCGACCATGGTGCGCGACACGTTGTTGAACACATCCTGCGCCGCCAGCGACCAGCCGGAGGTCTGGCAGTGGGCGCGCAGGGACAGGGACTTGGGATCCAGCCCGCCCTCGCGGCGCACGGCCTCGGCCCACAGCAGGCGGCCGGCGCGCATCTTGGCCACCTCCATGAAGTAGTTCATGCCGATGGCCCAGAAGAAGGACAGCCGCGGCGCGAACCGGTCGATCGGCATACCCGCCGCCACCCCGGCGCGCAGATACTCGACGCCGTCGGCGAGGGTATAGGCCAGCTCCAGATCCGCCGAGGCTCCCGCCTCCTGCATATGGTAGCCGCTGATCGAGATGGAGTTGAACTTCGGCGCGTGCTGCGCGGTCCAGGCGAAGATGTCCGCAATGATCCGCATCGAGGGCTCGGGCGGATAGATGTAGGTGTTGCGGACCATGAACTCCTTGAGGATGTCGTTCTGGATGGTCCCGGTCAGGGCGCCGTGGGCGACGCCCTGCTCTTCCGCCGCGACGATGTAGAGGGCCAGCACCGGCAGGACGGCGCCGTTCATCGTCATGGAGACGGACATCTGGTCCAGCGGGATGCCGTCGAACAGGGTCCGCATGTCGTAGATGCTGTCGATGGCCACGCCGGCCATGCCGACGTCGCCCTTCACCCGCGGGTGATCGCTGTCGTAGCCGCGGTGAGTGGCCAGGTCGAAGGCGATCGACAGACCCTTCTGACCGGCCGCGAGGTTGCGGCGATAGAAGGCGTTGGATTCCTCGGCCGTCGAGAAGCCGGCGTACTGGCGGATGGTCCACGGGTTGCCCGCGTACATCGTCGGGTACGGTCCACGGTGATAGGGCGCGATGCCCGGCAGGCCGTGGATGAACTCCATCCCGTCCAGCGCAGAGGCGTCATAGGCGGTTGAGACCGTCAGCCCCTCGGGCGTGGACCAGTCCCCGCGCGTCGGACCGACGCCGGTCGGCGACAGGTCGAGGGCGGCTTTCGAGAAATCGGGGAAGCTCATTGTCCGGCCTCCTTCGCTTCGAAGGGCGCGGCGAGGCGCATGGGGGTCAGGGGCACGCAGGCGTCGCCGCCGCCTTGGAGGACGGGCGCGGGCGCGGGTTCAGCCGAAGCCGGGCGGGGATCGGGATCGACGAATTTCGTCACCCCGACCATGTGCTTGCCGCCATCCGCCAGCGCCTTCTCCAGCACGGCGCGGGCGCGGGCGACGCGGGGCTGGATCAGGTGGCCGCGCAGGGCCTCCAGCAGGCCGCCCTCGGCTTCGATGATCTGGAATTCGGCCCAGGCGGCCTCGGCGAGGTCGCGGGTGCGGTGATCCAGATACCAGCTGCCCGAGGCCGGATCATCGACCCGGCCGAGGCTGGCCTCCTCCATCAGAACCAGCTGGGTGTTGCGGGCCTGACGCCGGGCGAATGCGTCAGAACGGCCCTCCACGCGGGTGAAGCCGTCCAGCACCAGGGCGTCGGCGCCACCGACCGCGCCGGCGAAGCCCGCCGCGGTGAGACGCAGAAGATTGGGCCAAGGGTCTCGCGCGGACAGCATGCGGCGCGAGGACCGGGCCTCGATGATGGCGGGCAGGTCCAGCCCGAAGGCCTGACAGATCGAACGCCAGACCAGCCGCAGGGCGCGGACCTTGGCGAGGCTGTCGAAATACTCCTGATCCACCGAGACGCCGAGGACCGTGCCCTTCAGCGCCTGTTCGGCCGACAGGCCGGCGCGATCGGCGGCGCGGACCATCTCGACCACCGAGGCGGCGACGAAGGCCAGCTCTTGGGCGATCGAACCGCCGGCTTCGTGGACCACGCGACCGCTGGCCATGAACAGGGTCGCCTCGGGGTAGGCGCCGGCGTGGCGGGCGGCGGTGTTGGCGGCGAGGTCCAGATGCTCGGCCATGCCGCGCGGGCTCTCACCGGTTTCGGCGAAGGCGGAGATCGGGTCCATGTGGAAGCGCAGGCGGGCGCGGGGCGAACCCTTGGCGGCGACCGCCAGGGCGTTGGCTGCGTCGGGGCCATCCAGACCGGCATCCAGCGCCACGGCCGCCAGCTCCAGAGCCACGCCGTCCAGCGCCCTTCCCAGCGGCTCGCTGTCCGACAGGACTTCGCCCCTCAGCAGGATCGACGCCGCACCGCCTCTCAGATCATCCAGGGCCGCCGCGTTGACAGCCTCGGGGTCATCGCCCTCGACCAAGGTCCGCAGGTCCCAGGCCCGGCCATCGGCGTCCGACGGCCGCGGCGCGCGCACCGTTTCGACCCCGGTCGCGCCGGCGTACAGGGGACGGACGATAAGCTGGTCGGCGTCGATATGGACCAGGCTCTCCAGCGGACGGTCCTTCAGAGCCTTCTCGGCGAGGGCCTTCCAGTCGGCGGGGGACGGGGTCGGGAATGTCATGGCGTCTCCTTGCCCTCCTCGAAGGCCGGGGTCCAGTCGGCGCGCCCCTGATGCAATGGATGCAATTGATGCAATCGATGCATCGAAAAAGCGTCTGCGGGTGGCCGGCACATCCTCCTCACCTTTGATCGCGGAAGTCTGGCACGCTCATGCGTCAAAAACGGTCGCATCGTTTTGTAACCCCGGCCGTTGCAGTCGGGCGGTTGCCGCCTACATCCTCCCCGACATCAAAGGGAGTTTCCGATGGTCGATCTGTCCGCCTTCCCGATCACAGAACGCTGGCCCGCCCGGCATCCGGACCGCCTGCAGCTGTATTCGCTGAACACGCCCAACGGGGTGAAGGTCTCGATCCTGCTGGAGGAGCTGGGTCTGCCGTATGAGCCCCATTTCATCGACATCATGAAGAACGAGACCTGGGGTCCGGAATTCCTGTCGCTGAACCCCAATGGCAAGATCCCCGCGATCATCGATCCCGACGGTCCCGGCGGGAAGCCGCTGGCCCTGTTCGAGTCGGGCGCCATCCTGGTCTATCTGGCCGAGAAGACCGGCCGCTTCATCCCCGCCGATCCGGCCGGCCGCTACGAGACCCTGCAATGGGTCATGTTCCAGATGGCCGCGATCGGCCCGATGTTCGGGCAGGTGGGCTTCTTCCACAAATTCGCGGGCAAGGACTACGAGGACAAGCGTCCACGCGACCGGTACGTCGCCGAGGCCACCCGCCTGCTGAAGGTGCTGGATGACCGGCTGGAAGGCCGCAACTGGATCATGGGCGACGACTACACCATCGCCGACATCGCCACCCTGGGCTGGGTGCGCAACCTGGTCGGCTTCTACGAGGCCGGCGATCTGGTGAAGTTCAGCGAGCTGAAGAACGTGCCCGGCTGGCTGGAACGCGGACTGGCGCGCCCGGCGGTGCAGCGGGGGCTGGAGATACCGGCGCGGCCCTGAGTTCTCTCCCCCCACACACGCCGTCATCCTCGGGCTTGACCCGAGGATCGGAGGTCCCGCTCGCTCTGCGTCAAAAGCGGCCTGCGGGCCTCGCAGCACGGAACACATCTGAGCTGCCCTTACCCCCGGCCCTCGGGTCAAGCCCGAGGGTGACGACGTGAGGGTGGTAGGGTGACGGCGTGAAAATGAAAAACCCGGCGTCAGCGCGAGCCGGCGCCGGGTTTTCTGTCTGACCTACGCCGCGTCGACCAGCACGATCTCGGCGTCAGACAGGGCCGTGATGGTCACCGTGTCGACCTCGGCGATGGCCACGCCGTCGCGGGCATTGGCGCGCACGCCGTTGACCTCGATCTCCCCGACCGCCGGAACCAGATAGCCGCGCCGGGTCGCGCCCAGCGGATAGTCGGCGGTCTGGCCGGCCTTGAGGGTCGCCGCGACGACCCGGGCCTCGGCCCGGATCGGCAGGGCGTCGCCGTCATTGTCGAAGCCCGAGGCGAGGACCACGAACTGACCGGCGCGCTCGCCTTTCGGGAAGGGACGCGAACCCCAGGACGGCTGCTCGCCGCGACGGGTCGGCTCGATCCAGATCTGGAAGATCCGGGTCAGGTCCGGCTCGGCGTTGTACTCGGCGTGGCGGATGCCGGTGCCCGCGCTCATCACCTGGACGTCACCGGCCTCGGTGCGGCCCTTGTTGCCCAGGCTGTCCTCGTGGGTGATGGCCCCTTCGCGGACATAGGTGATGATCTCCATGTCCGCGTGCGGGTGGGGCGGGAAGCCCGTGCCGGCGGCGATCTCGTCGTCGTTCCAGACGCGCAGCGCGCCCCAGCTCATCCGCTTCGGGTCGTAGTAGCTGGCGAACGAGAAGTGATGTTTCGCATTCAGCCAGCCGTGGTCGGCGCCGCCCAGTCCGGCGAAAGGTCTCAGCTCGATCATCGTCGTATCTCCGCGTCCCGCCTTCGGGACGCCGTTGCTTGACGACAAGATAGCGATCGGCTGAGGATCAGAAATAGAAACAACCGAAACTCATCGTTTCCGATCCGATCATGTCGAAACTGCCCGATCTCGAGGCCCTGGCCATCTTCTCAAAGGTGGCGGAGACCCAGTCCTTCTCCCGCGCGGCCGATGCGCTGGGGGTGTCGAAGGCGACGGTGTCCAAGGCGGTCAGCCGGCTGGAAGTGCGACTGGGCGCGACCCTGCTGCACCGGACATCACGCCGCTTCTCCCTGTCGGACGCCGGGCGATCGCTGGCGGCGCGGGCGGGACAGATGCTGGCCGAGGCGGAGGCCGCCGAGGGCGAGGTGATGGATCAGGCGGTGCGGCCGCGAGGTCTGGTGCGGCTGGCCGTACCCATGTCGTTCGGCATGGGGTTCGTGGTCCCGGCCCTGCCGGAGTTTCTGGCCACCCATCCGGACATCTCGGTCGACCTGCATCTGTCGGACGAGGTGATCGATCTGGTGGGCGGCGGGTTCGACTGCGCGCTGCGGATCGCGGCCCTGCCGGATTCCTCGCTGACGGCGCGCAAGCTGCGGCCGATCCGGCGGCATCTGGTGGCCTCGCCCGACTATCTGGCCCAGCGCGGACGGCCGGAGCATCCCGACGATCTCGGTCGCCACGCCTGTCTGGCCTATGCCTATCTTCCGAATGCGGAGTTGTGGCGGTTCGTGAACGGCGCCGGCGAGGAGGTGGCGGTGCGGCCGCACGGGCCGCTGCGCGCCAACAACGCCGACGCCCTGACGGCGGCACTGTGCGCGGGTCTGGGCGTCGCGCCCCAGCCGGACTTCATCTACTGGCGCGACGTCGCCGAGGGCCGGCTGCAGACCATCATGACCGACTGGACCCTGCCGCCCATCGCCCTGCATCTGGTCGCGCCAGGCGGCGGGCCGAGACCGGCGCGGGTGACCGCCCTCATGACCTGGCTGACAGCACGATTCACCGCCCCGCTGTGGCCCGGAGACGACGTCGGGCGCTGAGAGCGCTGCGATCGCTTTGATTGTCAGGAAGAAATGGTGGACGCGACAGGGATTGAACCTGTGACCCCTACGATGTCAACGTAGTGCTCTCCCGCTGAGCTACGCGTCCGCCTTTGCGGCCCTGGAGGTAACCCCCGGGGCGGGAAGGCGCGGTCTATAACCCGAGGGCCTCGCCGGCCGCAAGGGTGAAACCGCAGGATTTTCAGGCAGCGACCATCCGCTCCACTTCACCGACCAGGTCGCGAAGGTGAACGGGCTTGGCCAGGACCTTGGCCTGGGGGCTGGCCTGGGCGGCCGAGAGGGCCACGGCCGCGAAGCCGGTGATGAACATGATGCGGATACCCGGCTGGCGGGCGGCGGCCACGCGGGCCACCTCGATGCCGTCGGCGCCCGGCATGACGATGTCGGTCAGAAGAAGATCCCACGGGCCCTGGTCGAGCGCATCGATAGCGTCGTCCCCGTTCTCGCAGTCGACGACCGAGTGGCCGGCGCGCTCCAGCGCACGGGCCAGGAATCCCCGAAGCGAATGATCGTCTTCAGCCAGTAGAATGCGCGCCATTCAGGTCTCGTCCGCCCCCGGAGTCTTCAGCCGACGAACGCTACGTCGGCACTGGTAAACCCGCCATGAAAATCCCCGGTATGGCGAACGCGGCCATTATGGATGATCGGCCGAAACAGGCTAAGGGTCGCGAATGGACGGCGGCGCGGGCGAAACGGGGCGGGTGGAAGGCGAAGGGCCGGTCCGGATCGTGCGCCCGGCGACGCCCGGCCGGTTCGTGTTCGCCTCGCCCCACTCCGGCGACCATTATCCCGAGGACATGGACGCCGACCCGTCCCTCACCGAAGGCAGCCTGCGCAGCGCGGAGGACGCGCTGGTGGACCGGCTGATCATGCCGGGGGCCGAGCGGGGCGCGACCCTGGTGCTGGCGCGGATCGGGCGGGGCTATGTGGATCTGAACCGCGATCCGGACGAACAGGACCCGGCGCTGGTGGACGGGATCGAGGGTGTCGGCACACCGCGGGCGGCGGCGGGCTACGGCGTCGTGCCGCGCCTGACGGGCGACGGGCGGGCCCTGTACCGGAGGCGACTGTCTCTGGCGGAGGCGCGAGGCCGGGTGGCGCGGGCGCATGCGCCCTATCACGCGGCGCTGGCGCAGGAACTGGAGGCGGCGCGGGCGCGGCACGGCGAGGCGGTGCTGGTGGACTGGCATTCCATGCCCGCGCGGGCGACCCAGGCGCCGGGCGGTCGGCGGGGGCCGGACGTGGTGCTGGGCGACCGGCACGGCTCGTCCTGCCCGGCGGAGCTGACGCGAAAGTTGCGAAAGGCGTTCGAGGCGCTGGGCTGGCGGGTGGCGCTGAACCACCCCTATGCCGGCGGCTGGACGACCCAGACCTGGGCGCGGCCGGACGAGGGCTTCCACGCCATCCAGATCGAGCTGAACCGGGCCCTGTATTTCGACGAGATGGAACGGGCCCCCGGCGCCGGATGGTCGCGCACGGAGCGGGGGGTCGCCCGCGTGATCGCCGACCTGCTCGCGGACTAAAAAAAAGCCGCGCCCGAGGGCGCGGCATGAAAAGTCTATAGGGAGGAAACGCCCAGGAAGGGCATGACGCCGCGAGGCGTCGAAGATCAAGCTAGTGTGCGGTGCACAAACCGTCAAGCGGGTATTTCGCACCTGCGGTCACGCAATGTAACGGCACGATTCCGCCACGATCCAGTAAGGTAAGCGGTTTCAGAGGTGAAAATCACCCCAGTCCGTCCGCGACTGCGAACAGGCTTGACCATTCAGCCGTCCTGACGGTCCAGAAGTCGGCGTGCGGCACGGATCGCGCGGGCCGCAGGAGACGCCGACTGACGCCAGACCAGCAGGCAGAATGCGGCCGTCACGCCCACGGCCAGCCAGACAGAGCCAAACAGCCAGGCCGCTGCTGCAAGTGCGAAATAGTAGCCGCGCACGCCCTGACTGAAGGCGCTGAGCGCGGGATTAAGCAGATTGGTCGCCGCCTCGCCCAAGGCGACCCGGTCGGCCTCGGTATCGGCTTCCGGCGCCGACCCGATCAGGGCGAGGGTGTAGTTCATTTGGCGCAGGGCCCAGATGAAATCCAGCAGGCCGCGCACGAGGCAGATCAGGATCAGCGCCAGCTTGGCCTCGAGCAACGGCGTCGGCACGGGCTCGGCGCCGACAGAGGCAAAACCTTCAAGAGCGGACTGGCCGCCGAACAGGATGCCGGCGACCGCCGCGATCAGCAGCAGGTTCGTCGAGGCGAAGAAGCTGGCGGAGTTGATCGAGTGGCCCATCAACTGGCTGTCGACCAGCCGCATCTCGCGATGGGTCATGGCCGTCATCCACACCCGGCGAATGATGGTCATGTCGTCGTTCAGCGTGCCGGTTCGATGGGCCAGCACCTTGAGCAGCGGGTCGTAGCCCAGCCAGCACAGGAAAAAGAGGGCCAGCGCGGCGTAGTCGAACGGCGTCATCGTCTCTCCTGTCGTCCGAGTCGCGGGCGTATTCCGGACATACCACTTTAGTGCCGATACGCCTTGTCGCCTTGCTTCGGGCGCCGTCCACGACTATCACGCGCGCCTCCCCGTTTCGCATCTGCAACATAGATGAGTCCGTCATGAACCTCGACGCCATCCCCGTCGGCCCGAACCCGCCCTGGGACGTCAACGTCGTCATCGAGATCCCGCAGGGCGGCCTGCCGGTGAAGTACGAGATGGACAAGGAGTCCGGCGCCCTGTTCGTCGACCGCTTCCTGCACACGGCCATGTACTATCCGGGCAACTACGGCTTCATCCCGCACACCCTGTCGGACGACGGCGATCCCTGCGACGTGATCGTGCTGAACCCGGCCCCGGTCGTTCCGGGCTGCGTCATCCGCTCGCGCCCGATCGGCGTGCTGAAGATGGTCGACGAGGCCGGCGGCGACGAGAAGATCCTGGCCGTGCCGGTCGACAAGCTGAACCCGTACTACACAGACATCGCCAGCTATCGTCAGCTGCCCGCCATTCTGGTCGAGCAGATCGAGCATTTCTTCACCCGCTACAAGGATCTGGAGAAGGGCAAGTCGGTCACGGTCAAGGGCTGGGGCGACGCCGGCGAGGCCGCCGAACTGATCGCCGCCGGCATGAAGGCGCATCAGGAAAAGCTGAAGGCCAAGGCCGCCAACGCGGCGTGAGCTTGGCATCGGAATGATTTTGGAAAGCCCCGGCGGAAACGC
>NZ_BAAAGA010000001.1:542266-600755 GCF_039523815.1 Brevundimonas kwangchunensis
GGGCGAGACACTATGTGTATCTGGCGCAGCAGTTGATGGATTGATGTCCGGAGCCTTCTCCCCTTGCGGGAGGAGGTGGCCGAGCGCAGCGAGGTCGGATGAGGGGTGACCGTCAGCCACCAGCCCCCCTCATCCGCCCCTGCGGGGCACCTTCTCCCGCGAGGGGAGAAGGAAACGGATTCTGGCCTTCACCCTCGCCCCGCGACACGCTAACTGACCCCATGGCCGCCGCCGAGACCCCTGCCGATCTGTTCAAGCGCGCGCTCGCCCATGCGGCGCGGGCGCTGGCCGAGCAGTCGGAGCTGGAGGTGAATTTCGGCTCGGACGGGCCGAAGCTGTCCAACGGCGTGCTGACCCTGCCGCATCCGCCGCGCGACACCTCGGGACCGGAGAGCGCGTCACTGCGCGGGCAGGCGGACCGGCTGGCGCTGCGGCTGGCCAATCACGACGAAGGACTGAACGCCCGGCTTCGGCCGCAGGACACCCGCGCGGCCGAGGCCTTCGAGGCGATGGAGCAGGCGCGGATCGAGGCCGTGGGTTCCCGGTCGCTCGCGGGCGTGCGCGCCAATATGGACGCCGCCCTGCTGACCCGGCTGGAGAAGACGGGCGCGCTGCGCGTCACCGACGCCGAGCGGGTGCCGGCGGCCGAGGCCGTGGGGCTGCTGGTGCGCGAGCGGCTGACGGGCAAGCGCTCGCCGGACGGCGCCGGCGCCATGCTGGATCTGGTCCGCACCGAAATCGAGAACAAGGCGGGCGCCAAACTCGATGCGCTTGCCGCCGTCGCCGACGACCAGGCCGCCTTCGCCGAGCGGGTGAAGGACGTGCTGCGGGCGCTGGACCTCGATCCGGGCGACGGGCGCGGCGACGACACGTCGGAAGATGCCGGAGACGAGGCGCCGGACCCGCAGGACCCGGACGCGGCCGATCCCGAGGATCAGGAAGAGGACGACGCAGGCGGCGGCGAGGGCCAGTCGATGGACGGCTCGGCCGACGACCAGACGGCCGGCGACGAGCGCGACGCGCGACCCGACGGCGCGCCGGCCGACCCGGACGGCGAGGCCTCGGACGACGGCCCCGAGCTGAACGAAGGCGCCCTGCCCAACCGTCAGCAGACCATGGACGACGGTCGAAAGATCGACGCCTATCGCGTCTTCACAACAGCCTTCGACGAGGTGGTGGACGCCGCCGACCTGTGCGATCCGAACGAGCTGGATCGTCTGCGCAGCCTGCTGGACCAGCAGCTGACGGCGCTGTCCTCGGTCGTGGCGCGCCTGGCCAACAAGCTGCAACGCCGGCTGATGGCCCAGCAGAACCGCAGCTGGCATTTCGATCTGGAAGAAGGCGTGCTGGACACCGCCCGTCTGACCCGGATCATCACGGATCCGACCTCTCCGCTGAGCTTCAAGGCCGAGAGCGAGAGCCCGTTCCGGGACACGGTCGTGACCCTGCTGCTGGACAACTCCGGCTCGATGCGCGGGCGGCCGATCATGGTGGCGGCGGTCTGCGCCGACATTCTGGCGCGGACGCTGGAGCGCTGCGGCGTGAAGGTCGAGATCCTGGGCTTCACCACCCGGGCGTGGAAGGGCGGACAGGCGCGCGAGGCCTGGATCAGCGCCGGCAAGCCGCCGACGCCGGGCCGTCTGAACGACCTGCGCCACATCATCTACAAGGCGGCCGACGCGCCGTGGCGGCGGGCCAAGAAGAACCTCGGCCTGATGATGCGCGAGGGACTGCTGAAGGAAAACATCGACGGCGAGGCCCTGTTGTGGGCGCACGACCGGCTGATGGCCCGGCCCGAGCAGCGGCAGATCCTGATGGTGATCTCGGACGGCTCGCCGGTCGACGATTCGACCCAGTCGGCCAATGCGGCCCTCTATCTGGACAAGCATCTGCGGCAGGTGATCGAGCAGATCGAGACGAAGTCGCCGGTCGAGCTACTGGCCATCGGCATCGGCCACGACGTGACCCGCTGGTACCGCCGCGCGGTGACCATCGTGGACGTGGAACAGCTGGGCGGCGTGATGATCGAGAAGCTGGCCGAGCTGTTCGAGGCGAAGGAAGAGGCGCCGACGCGCCGGTCGAGGAAAGCCGCATGACGACGCTGCGCCGCCTGCTTCCCGCCCTCGCCGCGATGACGCTGGCGGCCTGCGCCAGCGTTTCGCCGGTCCCGACGATCCAGTCTCCCGCCTCGGGCTGGATTCCGGCCGAGGCCGGCGTGCGGTCGGTGGGGCTGGGCCTGCCCGGCGGCGCGCGACTGGCCGAGGGCGTGACGTTCGCGGGCGGAATCGAGCTGGTGCTGGCGGACGACTCGCCGCTGCACAGCCTGTCGGACTTCAAGATCATCTCCGGTCCGGAGTTCGTCAGCGTCAGCGACGCGGGCGATCTGGTGCGGGGCGTGCTGGTGCGGGACGAGGCCGGCCGGCTGACCGGCGTGGCGGAGCTGATGTACCGGCGACTGACCCTGGCTGACGGATCGCCGATCGTGGACAAGGTGGATGGCGACGCCGAGGGGCTGCTGATCACCCGCGACGGCGACCTTCTGGTCAGCTTCGAACGCAGGCACCGCATCTGGAACTATGGCGACGTCCGGGAGCCGAGCGCGCGGCCGACGGTCGCCCGGCATCCGGACTTCGACTTCCCGTTGAACGACGGGATGGAAGGCATCTCGACGGGTATCCGCGACGGCTGGCGCGTCTCGGCCGAGAACGGCGGGGTCTGGGACTGCACGCCGCGCGCCTGCACGGTCGTAACGCCCGCGCCCGATACGCCGGCGACGGACGGCGAGTATCGCACCACCGGCATGGACCGGGACGAGGCGCACGGCGGCTACTTCATCGTCCAGCGCAGCTTCGCCCCGCCGCTGGACGCCCGCGCCCAGGTCCGCCGGATGGCGGCAGACGGCTCGCTCGGCCCCGTGCTGGTCGAGTTGAAACTGCCGGGCACGACGGACAATTTCGAAGGGATCGCGGCGGTGCGAAACGGCGCGACGACGCGCCTCTATATCCTGTCGGACGACAACAACAACGCCCCGCAGCGGACGCTGCTGCTGGCGTTCGATGTCGCGAACTAGATCTTCTCGCTGACCTTGATGGCCACCCGGCAGCCGGCCTTGATGACGGCGCTGAGCAGTTCATAGGCCGGGGCGTCGCGGCTGCCGTGCTCGATGGCGTGGTCGTGGTGCGCCAGCTCCTCCTCGCGGAAGCGGGTCAGTTCGGCGGCGAGGGCCGGGTCCTGATCCTGCATCTCGGCGATCTGGTCGGCGTAGTGCTCCTCGATCACGCTCTCGACGGCCTCAGTGCAGGCGTGGGCGGCCTTCTCGCTGATCAGGGCCGTGCCGGCGCCGAGCGCCAGGGCGGCGACGCGCCACAGCGGGGTCATCACCGTCGGGCGGACGTTCTCGGCCTTCAGAAGGGCCTGGAAGCGATCCAGATGGACCTGCTCCTGACCGCGCATCTCCTCCATGTCGGCGGCGATGGCCTCCTTGCCGGCGCGACCCTCGAACACAGCGCGCTGGGCGCGGTAGATGTGGACGGCGGCGTACTCGCCCGCGTGGTCGACGCGCAGTATCTCGTCGCGGCGGCGCTTGCTGGCGCCCCGGCCGGGACGCGGCAGGGGGATGCGGCGGGCGTCGGTGTCAGATGCGTGGTGCGCGGGCATCCTTGGGCCTCTTGGCGGCGAGCAGGCTGAACACGGCAAGCGCGGCCGAGATCAGGGCGTTCCACCCTGCCATGCTGAGGCCCAGGAAGCTCCACGTCACCGCGTCGCACATGGCGATGCGCGTGACCGGGCCGCTGCCGAGGGCCAGGGAGGTCAGGCTTTCCAGATCGACCGATCCGCCGCCCGAGCAGGTGGCCGGCAGCGCCCACCATTTCAGCTCGCCACCCATGTGGAAGACGGCGGTGACGGCGCCGGTCGCGAAGACCACGGCCAGCAGGAATGCGGCGATGCGCGGCGTGCCCCGGCTGCCGCGGCTGATCAGATGCCAGACGGTGGCGATCAGGGCGATGGCGGCGGCCCCCCAGTAGACCTCGCGCTGCTTGAGGCAGAGGTTGCAGGGGTTCAGGCCGGCGAAGCGTTCGAACGCATGCGCGGCGCCCAGCATGGCCAGCGAGGCCAGAAGGGCGAAGGCGGTCCACCACCGCGTCAGGAGTCTGTACAGGCCTCTCATCGGACGACGTTCATAGCCGGGCTCGAGCGTGGGGGTAAGACCCTTCGCTCAAGGGGCGTGCGTCTGGCGCTATCCCTCCACCATGCTTCGCATGGTCCCCCTCCCCACCTTCGGTGGAAAGGTGGGGGAAGGCACACGCTCACCTCTCCACGCAGTGGGGAGGGGGCTCGACGGCGCAGCCGGCGAGACGGAGGGGGCCGATCAGATGAACCGGACCGCGAGGAAGGCGGCGAGAAGGACGCCGAGGCCGATGAAGGTCCACAGGGCCAGACGTTTCTCGACCATCTCCAGCACGACCGGCCCCCAGGTCTTCAGCACGAAGGCGACGAGGAAGAAACGACCGGCGCGGGTCAGGGCGCACAGGGCGAGGAAGAGGGCGAAGTTGAACTGGAAGATGCCCGAGGCGATCGTGATCAGCTTGAACGGGATGGGGGTCAGACCCTTGATCAGGATCACCCAGGCGCCGTGCTGCTGGAACAGGGCCTTCGACGCCTCGAAGGTGTCGGCCTTTCCCAGCCAGGTCAGGATCATCATCCCGACATCCGTCAGGAAATAGCCGATCGCATAGCCGAGGATGGCGCCCAGAACCGAGGCTACCGTGCAGACAGTGGCGTAGTAGTAGGCCCGGTCCGGACGGGCGAGGACCATCGGCCCCAGCATGACGTCGGGCGGGATCGGGAAGAAGGAGCTTTCGGTGAAGGACACCACGGCCATGGCCGGCGTGGCGTGCTTGCTGCGGGCCAGGGAGAAGACCCAGTCGTAGAGCTTGCGAAGCATTGGAATTCCGAAACGCGATCGAACGCCTCTAGCAGCCCCCGCGACAACGCGCACGACGAAACACCGGTTGAGTCGCGCTCGCGGCGATCGGCCGCTATAAGGCCCGCGCCGTTCCTCTTCCCCCCAAGGCCCGGAAACCCATGCGCTATCTGCACACCATGGTCCGCGTGACGGACATCGACGCCTCGTTGCGCTTCTGGTGCGACCTGCTCGGACTGGAGGAGGTGCGCCGCACCGAGAACGAGGCGGGCCGCTTCACCCTGATCTTCCTGGCCGCGCCGAAGGACAAGGAACGCTCCGCCGCCGAACGGTCGCCGGAAGTCGAGCTGACGTACAACTGGGACCCCGAGGTCTATACGGGCGGCCGCAACTTCGGCCACCTGGCCTATCGCGTGGACGACATCTACGCCGCCTGCCAGCGCCTGATGGACGGCGGGGTGACGATCAATCGCCCGCCGCGCGACGGCAACATGGCCTTTGTCCGATCGCCGGACGGGATCTCGATCGAGTTGCTTCAGGAAGGCGCCCCGCTGGCCCCGGCCGAGCCCTGGGCCTCGATGCCGAACACGGGAAGCTGGTGATCTTGAAGGCCCGCCCCCTCCTGTCGACGGCGGCGCTGATTGCGCTGACCGCCTGCGCCTCGACCACCGAGACCAACCCGGCCCGCACCGCGACCGAGCAGTTGCTGATCGCGCGCGCCGCCGACCGCGCCGTCGAGGGCCTGACCCTGCCGATCCCGGCGGGCTCGCGCGTCTTCGTGGACGAGCTGTATTTCCGCGTCGACAACGCCCCCTACGCCATCAGCGCCATCCGCGGCGCCCTGTCTGAAGCCGGCTATGCGGTCGTGCCGACCAGGGCCGAGGCCGATGCGGTGCTGGAGGTGCGCGCCGGGGCGCTGTCGCTGGAGCAGATGCGCCGGGTCGTCGGCCTGCCGGACATGCGGGTGCCGATCAACGAAACGTTGAACGTGGTCTCGATCCCGGAACTGTCGATCTACAGCCGCCGCGACCGGATCGGCGTGGCCGAGTTCTCGGGCTTCCTCTACGAGCCGCGCACCGGGGCCCCGCTGGGCGCCGTCCTGCCGATGACGGGCGAGTTCCGCATCCGCAGCCACAAGGTGCTGATGATCGTCTCCTGGGGGCAGCAGAACGTCGATCCGGGCGAACGCAACGAAGGCGACAGCTGGAAGCAGTTCTAGAACCGCGTCCGGTAGGCGATCAGCTGGAAGACGGCGCCGCCCGCCGCGCCGGGCAGGACGCCGAACGCGAACAGGACGCCCAGCTTCGACACCTCGCTGGCGAGCGTGGGGAGCAGATCGACTCCGGACGTTAGAAGGCTGACCGGCAGGACCGCGAGGAAGGGCAGAAGGCCGATGGCCATGACGCCACCCCCGGATATCGCCATGCCCGCGAACAGCGCGTGGCCGATGCTGCGGCAACCCCGGATGTGCAGGACGGCCCATAGCGGCAGACCTATCACCGCAGCGGGCAGACCGATAAGGGTCGTGAGCAGAGCCACGATCACATCAAGGCCATCGAGCGTCCAGGCATTCGCGAGGACGGCCAACTCCAGCACCGTGACACCGATCGCGGCCGCGACCGCTGCGATGAAGGCGACCAAGGGCGACCAGGCGCCGCGGAGCTGGGGGATGGCTGGATCGATCATGGCGACTTCCGGCTGAGGACGTGGCCGACCTTGTGCCCGCCGCCACCGCAGGGGTGATGCAGGCGTCGTGCAGCGCTGATGGTTGTTTCCCGCAAGCGGCTTGCGCCATGCCGTTCGAGCGGTGAAGGTCGCGCCCTCGTTTTCCGGAGGGTTGCCCATGCGTCGTCTGTTGATCTCCACCGCCTGTGTCGCCGCCCTGCTGACCGGCGCACCCTCGGCGGCCTTGGCCCAGACCGCGCCGGCTCCGGACATGTCGATCCAGACCGAGGATGCGCGGCTGGCGGCCTTCTTCGAACAGGCGTGGCAGGCGCGGATCGCACTGTCGCCGCAGACGATGACCTCGCTGGGCCTCAAGACCGACTACGACAAGCTGGACGACGCCACCGACGCGGCGGCCGACCGGTCTCTGGCGCTCGCCGAAAGTCAGCTGGCCCAGATGCAGGCGCAGTTCGATCCGGCGACCGTCAGCGCCGATAGCCGGATGTCGATGCGGCTGTTCGAATACGGCGTGCAGCAGGCGCGGCTGTCGAACCGCTGGCGGGACTGGGGTTTCCAGTTCGCGGCCAACGGCAATCCGACCACCAGCCTGCCGGTCTTCCTGATCAACAACCACCGGGTCGGCAGCGTCAGCGACGCCGAGGCCTATGTGTCCCGCATCCGCGCCTCGGAACGGGTCATGGGCCAGATCGCGGACGAGCTGCGCCAGCGGGCGGCGGCGGGCGTCATCTCCCCGAACTTCGTGTTCGAGCCCTCGATCGCCAACACCCGCAACATCATCACCGGCGCGCCCTTCGACGACGCCGCCGACAACCCGGTCTGGGCCGACTTCCAGCGCAAGATCGGCGCGCTGGAGACCGATCAGGCCACGAAGGACCGGCTGCTGGCCGACGGCCGCGCGGCCCTGACCGGCGAATGGAAGCGCGGCTACGAGACCGTGCTGACGGCCCTGGCCGAGGTGCAGCAACAGGCGGCGACCATGCCGGATCGCGACGGCGGCGTGTGGCGGCTGCCGGAGGGCGAGGCCTACTACAACGCCCGCCTCCAGCTCTCGACCACGACCGAACTGACCGCCGACCAGATCCACCAGATCGGTCTGCAGGAGGTCGAGCGCGTCCACGGCGAGATGCAGGCCATCATGGATCAGGTGGGCTTCGAGGGCTCGCTGCAGGAGATGTTCACCCTGCTGAAGACCGATCCGCGCTTCCAGTATCCGAACACACCGGAGGGCAAGGAGCAGTATCTGACCGACGCCCGCGCCTTCATCGCCCAGGTGATGGCGGCCGCGCCGCAGTGGTTCAGCGATCTGCCCGAAGCGGCGCTGGAGGTCCGGGCCGTCGAGGCATGGCGCGAGGCGACCGCCTCCATCGCCTTCTACAACGCCCCGGCGCCGGACGGATCACGGCCGGGCATCTACTACGTCAACCTGTCGGACATGACCCAGGTGCTGAAACCCCAGATCGAGGGCATCAGCTATCACGAGGGCGCGCCGGGCCATCACTTCCAGATCGCCTATGCGCAGGAGATGCAGGGGCTGCCGTCCTTCCGCCGGTTCGGCGGCTACGGCGCCTATGCCGAGGGCTGGGGTCTGTACGCCGAGCGGCTGGGCAAGGAGATGGGTTTCTATCAGGACCCGTATTCGGACTTCGGCCGTCTCTCGACCGAGCTGTGGCGCGCGGTGCGTCTGGTGACCGACACCGGCCTGCACGCCAAACGCTGGACCCGCGAGCAGGCGATCGAATACTTCCGCGCAAACTCGCTGCTGAGCGAGCGCGACATCGTCAAGGAAGTCGAGCGCTACATCACAAACCCGGGTCAGGCGACCAGCTACAAGATCGGCGAGCTGAAGATCATGGAACTGCGTGAGCGGGCGCGGACGGCGCTGGGCGACCGTTTCAACATCCGCGACTTCCACGCGGTCGTCCTGGGCTCCGGTTCGGTCCCGCTGGACGTGCTGGAGGATCAGGTGGACGCATGGATCGCGGCCGGCGGCGGGGCTCCCGCCGCCTGATCCGCGTGCGGCCCCGGGCCTAGTGCGCCTCGGGCGGGCGGGCCGCCGGGTCGTGGTAGGGGCTTTCGTTCTTCTTCAGCTTGCCCAGCACGAACTCGCGGTCGCAGTAGCCGCACTCGACGTGGTCGTCCTCGCCCATGTCCATATAGACCAGCGGGTGGCCGAGGGCGCCGCCGCCGCCGTCGCAAGACACGCGCTTTGACGTGACCACGATCTTTTCCGGCGGGGGGATGATCGCATCGGCGGGGCGCGTGGGCATTCGGCAGGCTCTGGCTTGGCGATTGGGTCGGGCGCACATAGGTATGCGCGCGCGCTCCTTACCGTCAAACGGAGCCGCTCGAAACCCGAAAGCGCCTGAATGACCGAGACCATCGCCCTGCCCGACAACGCCATCGAGGTCCGCGGCCTGGAAAAGACCTATGCCGGCACCAAGAAGGCCGCGCCCAAGACAGCCCTGCGCGGGGTCGATCTGGTCATCCCGCGCGGCTCGATGTTCGGCCTGCTGGGGCCGAACGGCGCGGGCAAGTCGACGCTGATCAACATCCTGTCCGGCATCGTGAACAAGAGCGCCGGGACGGTGACGATCTGGGGCCGGGACATCGACAAACAGCCGCGCGACGCCGCCGCGGCGCTGGGCGTGGTGCCACAGGAGATCGTGGCCGATGTCTTCTTCACCCCGCGCGAGGCGCTGGAGGTTCAGGCCGGCTTTTATGGCGTGCCGAAGAACGAGCGGCGCTCGGACGAACTGCTGGCCGCGCTGGGCCTGTCCGACAAGGCCAATGCCTATGTCCGCGCCCTGTCCGGCGGGATGAAGCGCCGCCTGATGGTGGCCAAGGCGCTGGTGCACAATCCGCCGATCCTGATCCTCGACGAGCCGACAGCCGGCGTGGACGTCGAGCTGCGCCGCCAGCTGTGGGAGTACGTCCGCAAGATCAACGCCGAGGGCGTGACCATCCTGCTGACCACCCACTATCTCGAGGAAGCGCAGGAGCTCTGCGACACCATCGCCATCGTCAACCGCGGTCAGGTCGTGGCCTGCGAGCCGACGCCGCAGCTGTTGCGCCGGCTGGATACGCGCAATGTCGTGGTGACGCCGGAGGGCGAGCTGGACGGCCTGCCGACAGTGAAGGGCTTCGAGGTCGTGGGACGCCCGAACGGCGCCTTCGCCATCAGCTACAAGAAGGGACAGTCGTCGGTGGAGCAGGTGCTGGCGGCCGTGCGCGCGGCCGGCGTGACCATCGCCGACATCTCGACCGAGGACCCGGATCTGGAAGACGTCTTCCTGGCGCTGACCTACGGGGATGCGTCGCAGGTCGATCCGACGAAGGACTAGATCACCATCACCGTGCCGATGAGCAGGCGGGCGCCCGGGCGGCCGACGGCCTGGTTGGTGGCGGCCTGAAGCTGGGCGACGAGACGTTCGAGGTCCGGCGGAGCGCCCGGCAGCATCTGGGCGGCAGCTTGCTGGAGCACCGTATTGTAGGCTGCGCGAAGGCGCGGGGCGGACTGGGCGACGCGAGTGCGCAGGGCGGCGTCCGGAGTGTCCACGCCGGTCTCGACCGTCATCACGCCCGTGCCGCCGCCGGGGCGACGCACGTTGGCCGTGATGGTGGGCAGACGCAGATAGCTCTGCTGGTTGCCGCCACCCCCGCCTCCGCCGCCACCCGCAGCGGCAGGCGTGGCGGCCGCGGCTGCGGCGACGGTCAGAACGGGGGCGAGGCCCAGAAGCGCGCGACGATCCATGCGGGCGTTCTCGCACAGGGCGCTTAACATTCCCTTTGGCCCGGCCTACCGGGGTTTGATGAGCATGCCGCGCGAGATCGACACCGGACTGGAAGGCTTTCGCTACTGGCCCGGCGCGCTGGACGCGACGGTGCAGAAGGCATTGGTCGCCGAGGTGCTGGCGGCGGTCGAGGACGCGCCCTTCTATCAACCGGTCACGCCCGGTGGACGGCCGTTCTCGGTACGGATGAGCAACCTCGGGCCGGTCGGCTGGGTGTCCGATCGGGCGGGCTACCGCTATCAGCCGACGCACCCCGAAACGGATCAGCCTTGGCCGCCGATCCCGCCGACGTTGCTGGACCTGTGGCGCGACCTGACCGGCTGGCCGGAGCCGCCGGACGCCTGTCTGGTCAATCTGTACCGCGAGAACGCGAAGATGGGTCTGCATCAGGATCGGGACGAGGCGGACCTGACCGCGCCGGTTCTGTCGGTATCGCTCGGTGACACGGCGGTGTTTCGCGTGGGCGCGGCGGCGGGGGGCGCAACGCGGTCGCTGAAACTGGCCTCGGGCGATGTCTGCGCCCTGACCGGGCCGGCGCGGCTGGCGCGGCACGGGATCGACCGGCTGCTGCCCGGCTCTTCGGGCCTGATCCCCGGCGGCGGGCGGATCAATCTGACGCTGCGAAAGGCCCTGCCGACTTCACGGCAATCGTGACTCGACGCTGAAGGGCGCCCCCGCCACTGTCCGGCCAAGCCAGACAGGAGCCCGCCGATGACGACGCTGATCCGCCCCGAAGGTCCGCAATCCGACGACCTGAAACTGAGCCGCCGCAGTCTGGGCGTCGGCGCCGTGGGCGGGCTGTTCATCGCCGGCTATGCGCCCGCCGCCCTCGCAGCACAGGCCGCGCCGGTGACCACTCCGGCGGACGGGCTGACGACCGGGGAGGTGACCTACCCGGCCCCGGACGGCTTCGACCTGCCGGCCTATGTGGCCCGCCCGGCCGGCGACGGGCCCTTCCCGGTGGTGATCGTCGTGTCCGAGATCTTCGGCGTGCACGAATACATCCGCGACTGCTGCCGCCGACTGGCCAAGGCCGGCTATGCGGCCATCGCCCCGGCCTTCTTCAACCGGGTCGAGGACCCGGCGCCGCTCAGCGACATGCAGCGCATCCAGCAGATCGTAGCCGCGGCCGGCTACGAGCAGGTGATGGGCGACGTCTCGGCGACGCTGGACTGGGCCAGCCAGCAACTCTGGGCCAATGGCGACAAGGTCGGCATCACCGGCTGGTGCTGGGGCGGCAAGGTCGTTTGGCAGGCCTGCGCCCGCTTCGCCGTGCTGGACGCCGGTGTAGCCTGGTACGGCCGTCTGGCCCCGGCGGCGGACGCCCAGCCGGCCGCGGTCTCGGCCGGCCAGCCGTGGCCCGTCGATCTGGCCGACAATCTGAAATGCCCGGTGCTGGGTCTCTATGGTGAGGCCGACCGCGGCATCCCCCTGCCCAGCGTCGAGGCGATGAAACAGGCACTGACCCGCGCGGGCCAGACCGGCAGCGACATCATCGTCTACGACGACGCCCCGCACGGCTTCCACGCCGACTATCGCGACAGCTACCGCGCGGCCGACGCCGCAGACGGCTGGCGCCGCCTGCTGGCCTTCTTCGACGCGCGGGTGAAGGGGTAGGGGTGTTTAGTGGCTAGTGATTGGTGATTGGCGAACGAGCGTGCGGGTACGGCGACGCGAGCTAATCCACTAACCACTAGCCACTACCTCAAGCCTTGCCGTCGAAGTTCCCACCGGCCTGTGCGGGGGCGGCATAGGCCGCATTGCCGGCAGCGGCGCCCGAGCCGCGCGCGGCGACCACGACCATGGCCGGGCGCACGACGCGGCCGAACAGGGCGTAGCCGGCCTGCAGGGTCTGGATGACCTGACCGCCCTGCACCGTCTCGGACGGCTGCTCCATCATCGCCTGATGCAGGTTCGGGTCGAAGGCCTCGCCCGGCTCCGGCGCGACGCGCTTGAGGTTGTTGGTTTCGAAGGCCTGCAGCAGCGACTTCTGCGTCAGCTCCAGACCGGTCACCAGACCAGCCTCGCCGGCGTCGGCGTCCTTGGGCGCGGCCTGAAGCGCGCGCTCGAGGTTGTCGGCTACGCCCAGCAGGTCGCGGGCGAATTTCTGGATGGCGTAGGCGCGCGCGTCGTTGTTCTGCGTTTCGGCGCGACGCTTGGTGTTCTCGGCCTCGGCGACGGCGCGCAGGGCGCGGTCCTTCCACTGGTCGCGCTCGGCGATCAGGGCGTCGATGGGGCCGAGGTCGTCGCCTTCGGTTTCGAAGCCTTCGGTCTCGCCGATGTCGGCGTCGAGTTCGGTTTCTTGATCGTGCTCAGGCGTGTCGTTCACGTGTCTTGTCCGTCCAGCATCCGGCCCAGCACCCGGGCGGTATAGTCCACCAACGGAATGACACGGGCGTAGTTCAGTCTCGCGGGTCCGATCACGCCGATGGCGCCCAGAACCCGTTGTCGGCCGCTCATATAGGGCGCCGCGATCACGGCGGAACCCGAAAGTGAAAACAGACGTGTTTCCGCGCCGATGAAGATGCGCACGCCCTGAGCCGAGGAGACGCCGTCCAGCAGGCCGATCAGCTGTTCCTTCTGCTCCAGATCGTCGAACAGGACGCGGACCCGCTCCAGATCCTCCATCGCGCCGGCATCCTGCAGGAGGTTGGCGCGACCGCGCACGATCAGGGCACGGTCGCGATCAGGCCCGCCGGACCAGGCGGCCAGTCCATCCTCGACGAGGCGCGCGGCGGCGGAATCCAGCTCGCGGCGTGCGGCGTCCAGTTCGGTCCGCATCTCGGTGCGCGCCTCGTGCAGCGGACGGCCGCGCAGGCGGGCGTTCAGGAAGTTTGACGCCTCCTGCAGGGTCGAGGGCGTGACACCGGCCTTCAGCGGCATGAGGCGGTTCTCGACCGTGCCGTCGTCGGCGACGAGCACCGCGAGCGCCTGATCGTGGCCCAGAGCCACGAACTCGACGTGCTTGACCCCCGCCTCGCGCACAGGGCTGGCGACGATGCCCGCGCCGCCGGCGAGGCCGGACAGCAGGGCGGAGGCTTCGTTCAGGGCCTCGTCGAACTTGCGGCCGCGCCCGGCGAGACGGGCGTCGATCTCGCGCCGCTCCTCCGCGCCGAGGTCGCCGATCTCCAGAAGGCCGTCGACGAACAGGCGCAGGCCGGCGTGGGTCGGGATGCGCCCGGCCGAGGTGTGCGGCGAGGCCAGCAGGCCGGCCAGCGTCAGGTCCTGCATGGTGTTGCGGATCGAGGCCGGCGACAGCGACACGCCCGACATCGACAGGGTCCGCGAGCCGACCGGCTCCCCGGTCTGCAGATAGCTCTCGACGATGCGGCGGAAGATGTCGCGGGCGCGCTGGTCGAGGCCCATCAGTCCGCCGGCGTCCATCGCGGTCGAGGTCAGCAACGGGGACTTCATGCGCGCGCCTCCCACACGGCCCGATCCAGCCGCATCACCAGACAATCGTCCTCGTCATTGAACAGCTGTCGGCCGACGTCGTGGAAGCCGAGGCGGTGATAGAAGCGATGCGCCTCGGTGTTGGTGTTCAGAGGGTCGATGACGATGGCCTCTACCGACGGATCGGCGAAGGCGCGATCGATGGCCAGGGTCATCATCTGCGTGCCGTAGCCTCGGTTGAGCGCGTCCGGAGGCCCGATCCAGATGTCCATCGCCTGCAGTCCCGGCTCGATCTCGCCCCAGTAGTGGGTTGGCTCCAGATGCGGGTCGCAGACCTGCATGACGCCGATGGCCCGGCCATCCACCTCGGCGATGTCGTAGAAGCTGACCGGCGAGCGCTCGGCCAGTTCCTCGGGCCAGTCGATGCCGTCGAAGGCGACGTCGAGGTCGGGCCGGTCGCTGGAGCAGGCGATCACATGCGGCTCGCGGTCCCACGCCTGCAACGTCGGCACGTCCGCGAGGGTCGCGGGGCGCAGACGGACCTTGCCGGGCTTGGAGGGGGACAGGCTCATGGTTTCAGGATAAGCAGCCCCGCGATTGCTTCCAAGGACCTGTCCCATGACCACGCCCCGCCATTCCGGCCGCACCCCCGAACAACTACGCACGGTGACGCTCGAGACCGGGGTGAACCGCTACGCCGAGGGCTCCTGCCTGGTGTCGTTCGGCAATACCAAGGTGCTGGTCACCGCCTCGGTCGAGGAGAACGTTCCGGGCTGGATGCGTGGCAAGGGCGCCGGCTGGGTGACGGCCGAGTACGGCATGCTGCCGCGCGCGACCCACACCCGCGGACGCCGCGAGGCCGCCGCCGGCAAGCAGACCGGCCGCACGCAGGAAATCCAGCGCCTGATCGGCCGGTCCTTGCGCGCCGTCGTCGATCTGAAGGCGCTGGGCGAGCGTCAGGTGGTTCTGGACTGCGACGTGATCCAGGCCGACGGCGGCACCCGCACCGCCGCAATCACCGGCGCCTGGGTCGCCATGGCCTCGGCCTTCGACTACCTGCGCGCCGAGGGCGTGATGGCCAACGATCCGATTCTGGATCAGGTCGCGGCCGTGTCGTGCGGCGTGTGCAGCGACCAGCCGGTGCTGGATCTGGACTATGAGGAAGACTCTTCGGCGGAGGCGGACAGCAACTTTGTCCTCACCGGTTCGGGCGCGATCGTGGAGATCCAGGCCACCGGCGAGAAGCGCGGCTTTTCGCGCGCCGAGTTCGACCGCCTGTTCCAGCTGGCCGAGGGCGGTTGCGCCGAGCTGTTCGCCCTGCAGCGGGCCGCGCTGGGCCGCTGAGGCTTTAACCCCACGTCGAAAGCGGGCATCGTCTCCCGAACCTCTCGGGAGACGATCCATGCGCCTGCCAGTTCTTCTGTCCGCCCTCGCCTTGCTCGCCGCATGCAGCCAGCCGGCCGAGGCGCCCGCTGACGCCCCCGCTCCCGCCGAGGCGGCCGCCGGTTCGACCGCCGAGCCGATGATGCCCGCCGACGCCCCGCCGCAGGAAGAAGCCGAGGCTCCGGCCGAAGGCGCCGCCGTCGCCTGTGAAACCGAGAGGGGTTCCGCAGCCGCCGTGGCGCTGGCCAGCCGCTGCACCCGCGTCAGCCCGGCCAGCCATCCGCCGTGCAACCCGGCCAACCCCTGCCAGATGATCCAGGACGAGATCGACCGTTCCTGTGCCATGTACGGGCCGGGCGAGACCAAACCGGCCGAGTGCACGGCTTAACGGTTTCAAGACTCTGAGGCTGTAGGGCTGCGGGCATGACGCCCGTGGCCACGCCCCCCGATCTTCGCGCGCTGACGTCGCTGCGCTTCCTCGCCGCCGCCTGGGTGGTGCTCTACACCGCATGGCCGCATCTGGCCGTCGGCTTCACGCCGGTGGCGGTGTCGAAGGGCTATCTGGGCGTCGAGGTCTTCTTCGTCCTGTCGGGCTTCATCCTCAGCCACGTCTATCTCGAGGCGGCCGGCGAGAAGCGGTATTCGCACAAGGGCTTCCTGTGGGCGCGGATCGCGCGGGTCTATCCGCTGCATCTGGTGACCCTGTTCGGCATGGTCGGACTGGGCATCGCGGCCGGCGTCGCGGGACTGGATGTCGACGCCAGCCTGACCGACTGGCGCTCCTTGCCCGCCCAGCTGACCATGACCCACGCCTGGGGCCTGGCGCCGAGCTCGGCGTTCAACCACCCCTCGTGGTCGATCTCGGCGGAGTGGTTCGCCTATCTGACCTTCCCGGCCTTCGCCTTCGTGGCGTGGCGGCTGCGGCAGTTCCCGGCCGTGGCCGTGGTTCTGGCGGCCGTGGTCGGGTTGGGCATCTGGGCCGTGTTCGAGCGGCTGGCCGGCTTCTCCCTGACGGAGGCGACGTTCCGCTGGGGCGCACTGCGGATCGTGCCCTGCTTCATGCTCGGGTGCGCGCTTTATCTGGTCTACCGCCGCGGCCCGATCCCGTTCGCTGGGCCGGTCGCCCTGCTGAGCGGCGCGGCCGTGATCGCCAGCGCCTCGCTGGGCCTGTGGGACCCCATCACCGTGCTGTTCGCCGGGGCGCTGATTCTGGCGCTGGGGTCGCTGGCCAACGACAAGGCCGGCGTCTTCGCCTCGAAGGCCGGGGTCTATCTCGGCGAGATCAGCTACTCGATCTACATGGTCTGCGCGCCGGCCCTGCTGGTGTCGACGAACGTCGCTGCCAAGCTGGTCGGGGCCGACGACAAACGTTTTCACGTGATTGTGTGGTTGGCCGTTGTCGCGGCCATTCCGGTCGCTGCGGTGGCGACCTACCACCTCGTCGAACGTCCGGCCCGCAAGGCTTTGAGAGGGTGGGCGGACAAAAACCGCAAAGCTTCGGGTGCGACGAAAGCGCACACCGAACTCGCCTGAAAGGGGACTTCAACCCGGCCAAACTATCCGTTACGGACTGTTTCAAGGCAGGTCGGGAAAGCCCCAAGCATGATCAAACGGCTCAAAGCCGCTGCGGTTGCAGCGACCCTCGGTTTCTTCGCGCTGGGCTTCACGGCCCCCGCCGCGCAGGCCGATCCGTATTGGCAGTGCGTGACCTTCGCCCGCATGTTCTCGGGCATCCAGATCTTCGGCGACGCCCACACTTGGTGGCGTCAGGCCCAGCAGCGGTTCCAGACCGGCCAGCGTCCGCAGACCGGGTCGGTGCTCAGCTTCGCCTCGAGCGGCCGCATGCGCCTCGGCCACGTGGCCGTCGTCTCTGAAATCCTGACCGACCGCGTCATCCGCGTGACCCACGCCAACTGGGGCGGCAGCCGCGGCAAGGTCGAGGAGAATGTCACCGTCGTGGACGTGTCTGACGACAACGATTGGACCGAGGTGAAGGTCTGGTACAACCCGATCCATGATCTGGGCACCACCGTCTATCCGACAAACGGCTTCATCTACGCCAGTGCGCCGCAGCAGCCCGCCGGCGAGATTCTCATGGCCTCGGCTTCGCACACGGCCGGCCAACCCTGATCCCCGGCCCCTGCGAGGGCCCCTCCCATGATCCGCGTCTATCGCCGGGGCTGCCAGACCAGCGAGCCCGTGATCGCCAATGCGCGCTGGGCGCTACCCGCCGACGCCGTCTGGCTGGACCTGATCGAACCGACGCCCGAGGAAGACGCCGCCGTCGAGCGGGCTCTGGGCCTGTCCGTGCCGACCCGCGCCGAGATGGCGTCGATCGAGGCCTCCAGCCGCGTCTATCGCGAGGGCGGCGCCACCTATCTGACCGCCGACATCATCACCCACGGCGATGACGAGATCCCGGGCGTCGATCCCGTGACCTTCATCGTCTCGCGCGGTCCGCTGGTCACGATCCGCTACGCCGACCCCAAGCCGTTCAGCATGGTGATGGAGAAGATGCAGCGGGAGCCGGCGCTGTGCGCCACCTCGGCCGAGATGTTCCTGATCCTGATGGAGACCATCATCGACCGGGCTTCCGACATCCTGTCGAGAAACGCCGCGCGGGTCGAAGGCATCGCCAGCCACGTCTTCTCGGGCGGACGCACGGTCGGGTTCGAGAAGCTGATCACCAAGCTGGGCCGCGCCCAGATCGCCAATGCCCGCATGGAGCAGAGCCTGGCCGGGCTGGCGCGCATCTTCGTCTTCGTCGACTCGGCCGAACTGGTCCGGTCCCGCGAGATCCGCGACCATCTGAACGCCCTGACCCGCGACGCCGAGAGCCTGATGATCCACAACCAGGCCGTCGCCGCGTCGATCGAGTTCCAGCTGTCGGCGGCGCTGGGGCTGATCAACATCGAGCAGTCGTCGATCATCAAGATCTTCTCGGTCGCGGCCGTCGCCTTCCTCCCGCCGACGCTGATCGCCTCGATCTACGGGATGAATTTCGAGCACATGCCCGAGCTGAGCTGGCCGTTCGGCTATCCGCTGGCGGTCACCGCCATGGTGCTGTCGGCCATCGCGCCGTTGCTGTGGTTCAAACGCAAGGGCTGGCTGTGACTTGACCGCGGGCGTGGCGGCGGGCTTCCTGCCGCACCCCACGGAGTTCGCCATGCGTCTGATCGCCCTCGCCGCCGCTTCCGCCCTCGTCCTGTCGGCCTGCTCGCCGGGCGCCGAAGGTCCCGCGCCCGCGCCGACCGAACCGGAGGTGCCCGTCGAACTGGCGGGGGTGAACCTGAACGAACCGGTCCGCCTGCTGGGCACCGAACCCTTCTGGGGCATCACCCTGAGCGGAAACGAGCTGGTCTATTCCGGCGTCGACCGCCCCGAGCAGCGCGCGCCCCTGCCCGCGCCGACCCTGCAGGGCACGGTGGCGACCTACGAGACCGCCACGGCCAACGGCTCGCCGATCTCGATCATGCTGGCCGCCACCGAATGCTCGGACGGCATGAGCGACCGCACCTATCCGCTGACCGCACGGGTGAAGATCGGGAGCGAGGAGTTGTCCGGCTGCGCCGCCTCCCAGGCCGCGATCATGAGCGCCGGCGAGAGCGGCCCGGTCCAGGCGCCGGCTCAGCCCGCCGCCTGATCCCTGAGGCTGCGCATCGCCGCCAGCCGCCCGAATGCGATCGTCAGGGCCTTGCGCCGGGCGGGGGCCAGCGGATTCAGCGGCGCATCGCGCACCACCGCCCCGCCGAAGCCGTCGGCCACGATCAGTCCCGGATCGACCGACAGGATGTCCTGCGGAAACTCCGGCGCGACGGCGAAGTAGAAGGCGTCACAGAAGGGGCCGTACTCGCCCCACTTCCGGTCGACGCGATAGTCCTCGATGCCGGACTTCACCTCGCAGATAACGATGTCGCCCTTCGGCCCCAGCGCCATCACATCGGCCCGCCGCCCGTTCGGCAGGCAGACCTCGAGCAGCGGCGCATAGCCCAGATCCACCATCAGCCGCGCCGCCCCGCGCGTGACTGACAGGGTGGTCTCGGGACGGCTGAAGACGAGATCGATCTGGAGGGCGGCGGCGGGCATGCCGAAGTTATGTTCCGGATGTGTTCCGGTTTCAACTGCCTGTGGTTCGACCGGGCGTCCGGCTCTGATCGAGCTCCTTGATGCGTCCGAGTCCGACGCAACAGAAGCCGATGCCGAGCCAGAACACGGTCGCTGCCGGTATCCAGAACCGTTCCGCGATCAACAGGACCACCCCCAGGATCAGGATGATTTTCGAAGCGACGTCGCCATCGATGCGGTTCATGCCAGCCCCCATGCCGTTCGCGGGAAGTCTGCGCGAGAGGCGGAGCGTCCGCAACACGGTCGACCGGCTTACCGCCCTGTATGCACGACCTCGCCGGTGTCGAGACCCGCGGCGCGGGCGCGCCTCAGCGTTTCGGCGCGGACCGCTTCGGAAGGGCTCTGGCTGCGGTGCCAGACCCACCAGTCCGACTTGTTGGGCAGGGCCAGGATGGCCCAGCTGTAGTCCGGAGCGTGGTCGAAGACCTGATAGTTCTGGCCCGCCAGACCGCCGACGCCCAGCAGGCCGGTCAGGGTAAAGCGGAAGCGCGTGTTGGTCCCGGGATTGGTCACCCGGGCGTTGGCCCGCAACGTCTCGACCTCGCCGTCCGCCCGGCGGGTGCAGGTGACGACGATGCCATAGCGATTGGCCTGGGCCTGCGGCGTGAAATCGATCTGCGCGCGGCGGCAGTCCTTCTGCGCATCGTTCGGGCTGCGCGCGATCTCGAACCAGCGGCCGTCGAAGCGGTCCATGTCGATGCTGGCGACCTGGGCCGAAGCAGCCACAGGGGCGGAAGCGATCAGAAGGGCCAGTGCGGCCGTGCGGATAGTCATGCGGTCTCTCCCTTCCCCCACGATGAATACGCGCGAGGGAAGGGTCCGGATGCTCGCGAGGATGAAACCGTCAGAGAATGTAGCGGCTCAGGTCGGCGTTCTTCGCCAGTTCGCCGATCTTCTCGCGCACCGCCTCGCCGTTGAACTCGACCGTCTGGCCGGCGAGGTCGGAGGCCTTGAAGCTGGTCTCCTCCAGCACCCGCTCCAGCACCGTCTGCAGGCGGCGGGCGCCGATGTTCTCGACCGTCGAGTTGGCCGCCACCGCCGCGTCGGCCATGGCCTCGACCGCGTCGGGCGTGAAGGTCAGCGTCACATCCTCGGTGGCCAGCAGGGCCTGGTTCTGACGGATCAGATTGGCCTCGGGCTCGGTCAGGATGCGCACGAAGTCGTCGCGGGTCAGGGCCTTCAGCTCGACCCGGATCGGCAGACGGCCCTGCAACTCGGGCAGCAGGTCCGACGGCTTGGCGACGTGGAAGGCGCCCGAGGCGATGAACAGGACGTGGTCCGACTTCACCGGCCCGTATTTGGTCGAGACCGTCGTCCCCTCGATCAGGGGCAGCAGGTCGCGCTGCACCCCCTCGCGGCTGACGTCGGCGCCGCGGGCGTCTGAGCGGGCGGCGACCTTGTCGATCTCGTCCAGGAAGACGATGCCCTCGTTCTCGGCCAGCAGCAGGGCCTCCTGCGTCAGGCTTTCCTGATCCAGCAGCTTGTCGCTTTCCTCGGTCGTCAGCGGGCCGACGGCGTCGCGCACGGTCAGCTTGACCGACTTGGTCTTCTGGCCGCCCAGCTTGCCCAGCATCTCGGACAGATTGATCATCCCGACATTGCCGCCGCCGGGCAGGTCCAGCCCCTGCATCGGGTTGGCGGTGTCGGCCAGCTGGATCTCGATCTCCTTGTCGTCCAGTTCGCCGGCCCGTAGCTTCTTCCTGAAACTGTCGCGGGTGGCCGGCTGGGAGCCGGGGCCGACGAGGGCGTCGAGGATCCGCTCCTCGGCCTGCCCCTCGGCCTTGGCCTTCACCCCCGCCCGGCGCTTGTCGCGCACCATCAGCAGGGCGGCCTCGACGAGGTCGCGCATGATCTGGTCGACGTCACGGCCGACGTAGCCGACCTCGGTGAATTTGGTCGCCTCGACCTTCAGGAAGGGCGAACCGGCCAGCTTCGCCAGCCGCCGCGCGATCTCGGTCTTCCCGACGCCCGTCGGCCCGATCATCAGAATGTTCTTGGGCGTAACCTCGTCGCGCAAATCCTCAGGCACGCGCTTGCGACGCCAGCGATTGCGCAGGGCCACGGCCACGGCGCGCTTGGCGTCGTGCTGGCCGACGATGAAGCGGTCGAGTTCTGAGACGATTTCGCGGGGGGAGAGGTCGGTCATTTGGTTGAGATAGGGCGGTGGCGGTGGCTTGGGGAGGGGTGCGGCGATTGGGGCGGCGGCGCGGGGTTGGCGGTGTCGGGTTCATCACCAAGGACACGAAGGATGCACGAAGGACACCAAGGTGTCAGAGAACGACGCGACGGATGCCGTTCTTGAGAAGCACGCTGTTGAAGTTGATCAGGTAGCCGAGCCTCGCGCCTGAGAACCGCAGGTATGTGAGGATTTGCGCCGTACGGATCGACGCCAGTGCGTCGATCGATTTCACCTCCACGACCACCGAGCCTTCGACCAGAAGATCGATGCGATAGCCGACATCGACCCGCACCTCGTCGTAGGTGACTGGAACACCGACCTGTCTCTGACATCTCAGTCCGGCCTTGCCGAGCTCCTGTGCCAGACAGGCCTCGTAGACGCTCTCAAGCAGACCCGGCCCCAAAGCGCGATGAACCGCGAAAGCGGCGTTCAGCGTCCGGCGGCCGATCTGGTCGATGGCGGAGGAGACCGGTGATATCCCTTGGTGTCCTTCGTGCATCCTTGGTGCTCTTGGTGATGAACCTCCTCCAGCACGCACAACACAACCACAGGACGCACCCTTACTCCAGCGTCTCCACCGTCAGGTTGCCGTTGGTGTAGACGCAAATTTCCGCCGCCAGTGCCATCGACCGTCGCGCGATGGTCTCGGCGTCCAGGTCCGTGTTCTCGATCAGGGCCCGCGCCGCCGACAGGGCGTAGTTGCCGCCCGAGCCGACAGCGGCGACGCCGTGCTCCGGCTCCAGCACGTCGCCGACGCCGGTGACGGTGAAGATCGAGCTCCGGTCCGCCACCAGGAGCATGGCCTCGAGCCGGCGCAGATAGCGATCCGTGCGCCAGTCCTTGGCCAGGTCCACGCACGCGCGGGCAAGCTGGTCCGGATACTGCTCCAGCTTGGCCTCCAGCCGCTCGATCAGGGTGAAGGCGTCGGCCGTCGCGCCGGCGAAGCCCGCCAGCACCTTGCCGCCGGCCAGAACCCGCACCTTGCGCGCCGCGCCCTTGACGATGGTCGGTCCCATGGAGACCTGGCCGTCGCCGGCGATGACGGTGCGGCCGTTCTTGCGCACCGCGATGATGGTTGTGCCGTGCCAGCCCGGCGAGGGGGTCGTGTCGTTAGTCATCTGTTTCAGATGGAGTCCGAAATGCGGCCGCGCAAGCGGAAAGCGAAGACAAAACAACGCTGAGCTTAGCCATATTATAGCCGATGTAACGGGTTACATAGCAATTCTGTACCGTATTTCCCCACATCGAGAGGAAGCAACGTGCTTCACCGAGTGATCTACGCCAGCGAAGCCGTTGGCGCGACCGGTACGTCGGTCCTGTCGATCGCCCAGATCCTGGGCGAGTCGGAAATCAATAATCGTCGGGACCACCTGACCGGCTGCATCATGTTCCACCGCGGGCATATCCTGCAGGTTCTGGAGGGCGCCCGGACAGATCTGGACCGCCTGATGCGCCGCCTGCTGGCCGACCCGCGCCACGCCAATGTGCGCGTCCTCGTGGACATGCCGATCACGGGCCGCGCCATGGACGAGCCGATGAGCCTGTGCGGCGACCCGGCCGCCCTGCTGGAGCGCGCCGGCCTGACCGGCATCCCCAACATCACCGCCAACGAGGCTGAGGCGATGCTGGAGCTGCGCAAGGCCGCCTGAGGGCGTGACCTGACGGCTCGCAGCGCCTAACTGGGGCGGGTGAGCTTTTCCGAAGACGAGATCGAGCGGTACGCCCGCCACCTGGTGCTGTCCGAGGTCGGTGGCCCGGGGCAGCAGCGGCTGAAGGCCGCGCGCGTCGGCCTGATCGGCGTGGGCGGCGTGGGTGCGCCGGCGGCCCTGTATCTGGCTGCGGCCGGCATCGGGACCCTGCGCCTGATCGACGACGACACGGTGGGCCTGTCCAACCTGCAACGCCAGATCGCCTTTGCGACGCCCGACATCGGCCGCCCCAAGATCGAGGCGGCGTCGGAGACCCTGTCGGCCCTGAACCCCCACGTCGTGATCGAGCACCGGGCGGAACGCCTGACCTCAGCCAATGCCGCCGCACTGATCGCCGACTGCGACGTCATAATCGACGGCACGGACGACTTCGCCGCCCGGTTCGCCGTCAGTTCAGCCTGCACGGCGGCGGGCATCCCGCTGGTCTCGGGCGCGCTGGGCCGCTGGAGCGGTCAGGTCGGGGTCTTCCACGGCCGGCCCTGCTATCGCTGCATGGTGCCGGACGCGCCGCCGGACGCCGAGACCTGCTCACGCGTCGGGGTGATCGGGGCGCTGGCCGGCGTGGTCGGGTCCATGGCCGCCCTGGAGGCGATCAAGCTGATCGCCGGCGCGGGCGAGCCCCTGTCCGGCCGCCTGCTGATCTACGACGGCCTGACCGGCTCGGCGCGCACCGCGAAGGTCGCCGCCGACCCGGACTGCCCGGACTGCGGTCAGGCGAACGCTCGACCCAGCAAGGTGACGTAGCGCTCCATCAATTCCCGCTCCTGACCCGCAGGCCAGTCGCCGTGGCCGAAGCCTTCGATCTCGATCAGTTCCGACGCCTTCCCGGCGGCTCTCAGGGCCTCGTGCATGCGCCTGGACTGAATGACGGGCACGACCGTGTCGGTCACCCCATGCACCAGCAGGATCGGGCACGTCAGGTCCTGAACACGTCGACGGGGTGAAGCCGTCGCGAGCGCCGGACCCATGGTGCGCGGATCTCCGATCCGTCTGGTCCAGAACTCGTAGGTCGGCTTGCCGGGAAGCTCGTCCTCGCGCTCTTCCCACGCCAGCATGTCCGGCAGATCGTAGACACCGCAGATCCCGATCGCCGCCCGGTACAGGTCCGGCCGTTTTGCGGCGCCCATCAGGGCTGCATAGCCGCCGTAGCTCGTCCCCACGATCGCGACCTTGTCGGCAGGCAACCCCTTGGCATTGACGACGTGGACGACGGCGTCCTCGACATCCTCCTGCATGCGGTCGCCCCATCGGGTCCAGCCCTGGCGCGCGAAGTCGAGGCCATAGCCGCCCGAGCCCCGGAAATTCGGCCGGAGCACCCACCACCCCTGCGCCGCGAACACCTGGACCTGATGATCCCAGGCCTGGGTGTCGCGCATCTCGGGTCCCCCGTGCGGAAGAACCACCAGCGGCCCAGGCGCGCCACCGGGCGGCGCCGTCAGATAGGCCTCGATGACCGCGCCATCCCGGGTGGTGACGGAAAGAGTCTCGTTGGATCCCAGTCGTTCAGCGTCGTAGGTCCGGCGAGCGCCGACGCCGACGATCGCCCGGGCCGCCCTGTCATAGAAGTACCAGGCCCCCGGCTCCCTCGGTCCGGTGACATAGGCGATGAAGCGGTTCCGGTCGCGCGACACCTCCGTCAAATGGACATCGCACTCGTTCTCGAAGAACTGCCGCAGGGCGGCGTGGTGCGGCGTCAACGCCGGCTCGGCGAACTCGTACTCGAGATGTTCGGCGTAGTAGGCGGCGCCGAGGAAGTTTCCGGCGCTGTCGTTCAGGCCATAGCTGACGTCCCGCCCCGAACGGGCGTTGATCGGCTGCCCCATGGCGAGGGTGCGCAGATCCAGTTCCCGCACCGCCTCGAAATCATCGCCCGCCGTGCGAGCCCGGACCAGAACCACGCCCGGACGATCGGTTTCGGCCACCCACGCGAAGTCCGGCGTATCGACCACGCGGGTCTGGCGCACCATTTTCCAGTCCGTTTCTCCCGGAGCGCGGCCGTAGACCGTCTCCATCGTGCCGCGCGAGTTGAGGTCGTGGCGCATGACCGCCGCACCGCCCTGGGTCTGCCACCCGATCGTGAGGCCCGAGCCGCGCTCTATCCGTTCGGCTGCGCCGGTCGCGATGTTGACCCGGTGCAGCCCCAGCACGCCCTCCCGCTCCCACGCGGTCATGAGGACGTGGTCAGGATCGTTGGGCAACATGTCGACGACCCGGCCCATATCGACCGAGTGTCGCATCCGTTCGCGCTGATCGTTGAACAGGATCACGGCCTCGCCCGTGCCGACATGGATCGAGATCACACGTCTCGCGGTGAGTTCCGCCGTACGGCTTCGGCGGTTGGAGCCGGTGGCCATCTGCGCGCGAGCGGCCTGGGTGACGGCGACCCGCACCAGAAGACGGTCGTCGCTGCCCCACCGCATCGCCTCGGCAACCACAGCGCCCAGCTCGATGCGTTGGCGGGATCCTTCGGGATCCTCGGCGCGGATGATGTCGATGACGCCTTGCGGCTGCTCCTCGGTCCCCAACTGGTCCAGCACCGCAATGCGGGCGCCGTTCGGCGAGAGACTGACAGCCCGCGTCCGGTTGCGGCCGAAGAAGTCCTCCAGCCGATACGGAGCGACAGACCGGGTTGCGCCAGACGCCCCTCCCGCCATGACCAGACCGCCGAGCAGACAGCCGCCGAGCATTAAACCACGCCGCGACAGCGCCATCCGCGCTGCCGCCTTCGATACAGATTTCACTATTGTCCCCCGACGCTTGTCTCGACACACAACCGAAGGTGCGCCGTTACGTCAAGCGTGCACGTCAGAGCATCGCAGGGATGACGCGGTCCGGCGGACGGTGGCCGCGCGCATAGGTCATGATGTTGGCGATGACGCGGTCACCCATGTCCTGACGGGCCTCGATCGTCGCCGAGCCGAGGTGGGGCAGCAGGACGACGTTGGCGTGACCGATCAGGCCGGGATGCACGGCCGGCTCGTTCTCGAACACGTCCAGACCGACACCGGCGATCCGGCGCGTCGCCACGACCTCGGCCAGCGCCGCCTCGTCGATCAGTTCGCCGCGGGCGGTGTTGATCAGGATGGCGTGAGGTTGCAATCGGGCCAGACGGTCGGCGGACAGCAGGTGATGCGTCTCCTTCGTCGCCGGGCAATTCAGCGAGATGACGTCCATTCGCTGCAGCATCTGGTCCAGATCGTCCCACCAGGTCGCGCCCAGCTCCTCGGCGATCATGTCCGGAACGGGTTTGCGGTTGTGATAATGGACCTGCATGCCGAAGGCCTTCGCCCGGCGGGCCAGCGATTGGCCGATGCGACCCATGCCGACGATGCCCAGCCGCTTGCCCCACAGCTTGCGCCCGGTCATCCAGGTCGGGGTCCAGCCCCCGAACCGGCCCTCCTGCATCACCTGCGCGCCCTCGACGATGCGGCGGCTGACGGCGAGGATCAGGCTCATGGCGAGGTCGGCTGTGTCCTCGGTCAGGACGCCCGGCGTATTGGTGACGATCAGCCCCTTCGCCACGGCGGCGTCGATATCGATGTGGTCCACGCCCGCGCCGAAATTGGCGATCATTTTCAGCCGCGGTCCGGCCTTGTCGATCAGGTCGGCGTCGATGGTGTCGGTGATGGTTGGCGACAGGACGTCGGCATAGCTGACGGCGTGTTCCAGCGCCGCCCGATCCATTGGCCTGTCGGTCAGATTCAGCTCGGCGTCGAACAGCTCGCGCATCCGCGTCTCGACCGCGTCCGGCAAGCGTCTGGTTAATACGACCTTAAGCCTGGGCGGGGACATTGGCGGCTTCAACTCCGATTCACTCCGGCTTTAATGGTCCTCCCGGTGTCTGGCAAAGCGCGCGAACGCCTCAGGCGGGTTCTGGTCGTCACAGGCCTGCTGGGCGTGGCCGCGCTGACGACCGCTTCGCAGACCATGCCGGACGGTCGCCCGACCCCCAGTCGCCAGCCAGTGCCGCGCTGGCTGTCGCTGAAGTCGGATGAGGTGCGCGCCCGGGAAGGACCCGGCCTCGATTACCGGATCATGTGGGAATACCAGACCTCGGGCCTCCCGGTTCAGGTGATCGCCGAGACCACCGAATGGCGGAAGATCTGCGATCCGGAAGGCGCCGTCGCCTGGGTCCACCGCTCGGTCGTGTCCAGTCGACGCAGCCTCTTCAACGCCTCCGCAGAGGAAATCCCGATCCACTCCAGCCGCTCGGCGACCTCGTCGGTGCGCGCCCGCCTGTCGCCGCGCTCGCTGGTGTCGATGGACGAGTGCGAGGACGGCTGGTGCGAGGTCCGCATCCGCCGGATGCGCGGCTGGGTGCAGCAAAGGGCCGTTTTCGGAGCCCAGGAACGCCCGCTGTGCAACGCCAATCGGCCCGCCGGGCGGGGCCGTTCGACGCGTTGAACCGGTCCCTCGCGGGCGGGAACTTCGTCTGAAAAGGTTTGAGACGGCGCGAAGCCTCGTGTACCCCGGCGTCGAAACCGCCGGAGAGCGTCCTTGAGCCAGTCGAAATATCCGTCCTCGTTCGATTACGAAGCCCTGCTGGCCTCGGGCCGCGGCGAACTGTTCGGACCGGGCAACGCCCAGCTGCCGGCTCCGCCGATGCTGATGTTCGACCGCATCACGCAGATCAGCGCGGACGGCGGCGCCCACGGCAAGGGCTATGTCGAGGCCGAGCTGGATATCCATCCGGACCTCTGGTTCTTCCAGTGCCACTTCATCGGCGATCCGGTGATGCCGGGTTGCCTGGGCCTGGACGCCATGTGGCAGCTGGTCGGCTTCTACCTCGGCTGGATCGGTGGTCCGGGCAAGGGGCGCGCGCTGGGCGTCGGCGAGGTGAAGTTCACCGGCCAAGTCCTGCCGACCGTCAAGAAGGTCGTTTACAAGATCGACCTGAAGCGCGTGATCAACCGCAAGCTGGTCATGGGCATCGCCGACGGCGTGCTCGAGGCCGACGGCGAGGTGATCTACACCTGCAACGACATGCGCGTTGGCCTGTTCGGCGCAACCGCCGAAGCAGCAGCCGGCGAATAAGTCCCTATCTCTTCCGAGACCGCGGCGAACGCGGCGACCGAGCGTACCAAGAAGGAAACCACCATGCGGCGTGTCGTTGTCACCGGCCTGGGCATTGTCTCCTCCATCGGCACGGGGGCCCAAGAGGTCACCGCCTCGCTGCGCGAAGCGAAGTCGGGCGTCCAGCACGCCGCCGATCACGCCGCGCACGGCTTCCGCTCGCAGGTCTGGGCGCCGCCCTCGATGGGCCATACCGCCGAGGACTGGGCCGACAAGGTCGACCGCCGCGCAGCCCGTTTCCTCGCCAACGGCACCGCCTGGGCGCACATCGCCTTCGAGGAAGCCCTGAAGGACTCGGGCCTGTCGCCCGACGAGATCAAGGACCCGCGCATCGGTCTGGTGGTCGGCGAGGGCGGTCCCTCGACGCAGGTGATCCTGCAGGCGGCCCAGACGACCGTCGAAAAAGGTTCGCCAAAGCGCATCGGGCCGTTCGCGGTGCCGAAAGCCATGGCTTCGGGCCCCTCGGCCGTGCTCGCCACTTGGTTCGAGCTGAAGGGCATCAACTATTCGATCAGCTCGGCCTGCGCGACCAGCGCCCACTGCATCGGCGCCGGCGCGGAACAGATCGCCTGGGGCAAGCAGGACGTGGTCTTCGCGGGCGGCTGCGAGGACATCGACTGGTCGATGTCCAACATGTTCGACGCCATGGGCGCCATGTCGTCCAACTTCAACGATTCCCCGGCAACCGCGAGTCGTGCCTATGACAGGGACCGCGACGGCTTCGTCATCGCCGGCGGCGCGGCCATCGTGGTGCTGGAAGAGTACGAGCGAGCCGTGGCGCGCGGCGCGAAAATCTATGCCGAAGTCACCGGCTACGCCGCCAACTCGGACGGTTACGACATGGTGGCCCCGTCGGGCGAGGGCGCCGAGCGCTGCATGAAGCTGGCGCTGGAAATGGCCGGCAATCCGAAGATCGACTACCTGAACCCGCACGGCACCTCGACGCCGGTCGGCGACAGCAAGGAGATGGGCGCGGTGCGCAACGTCTTCGGCGACCAGCTGCCGATGATCTCCTCGACCAAGTCGCTGACGGGCCACTCGCTGGGCGCCGCCGGTGCTCAGGAGGCGATCTATTGCCTGCTGATGATGGACAACGACTTCGCGTCGGAAAGCGCCCACATCGAGAACCTCGATCCCGAGTTCGAGGGCATGCCGATCCTGCGCAAGCGCCACGACGGCCCGCTGAAGCACGTGATGTCGAACTCGTTCGGCTTCGGCGGCACCAACGGCACGTTGATCCTGTCGAAGGTCTGAACGATCAGTTCCGGTCGGGCTGTCTCAGCCCGGTCCAGCGCTCCGACGCCGCCGCAGTGATGCAGGCGGCGAGCGCATCGTCGTCCCGGTCCAGATCCCTGACGCCATGCATGCGGGCTGCGCCCGGCCAGAGCCATGTGTCCTGCAGGCCGGCGTCGGCCGGGACCACGCCGCGACCGAAGCAGGTCACGCGCATGGTTTGACCGTCGATGTGGCGGGGCGCGGTCTCCGGATCGTCGTCGAGCACGACCACCACGACCGGGGGTCCTGCCGGCGCCTCGGCTCGCGTCAGGTAGAACCGGATGCAGTAGTCGAGCCCGGCGCCCATGCGATCGTCGAGGCATGACTCGAAGCGATCGGGCTGAACTGACGCCCGCGCCAACCGGAACATCCCCCAGCTCGGGTCGCCGAGCCGTTCGAGTCGGCCCCGGCCATAAGCTTCCTGCCCGCGCCGAAGACTATCGAGCGTCACCAACACGACAGCGACCTCGGTCCGGTCCCGCGGCGCGACGGCCTCCGGGAAGGCGCCGATCGTCAGGGCGAGGGTCGCGGCGAGGAGGCTCATGACGCCATCCTTGCCCGTGGTCCGATGCAGATCAGCCGTCGGAACCTGACGCGCCCGGCGACCCGGGCCACGAACACGCTCTCCCCTCGCTTGCCCCTGAACGCCGGACCGTCCAGAAAGGCGCCATTGATTTGAGGAGAGCGCCGATGGCCGCCGAATCCGCCTGGAACATGCCCAAGGGCGAACTGATGAAGGGCAAGAAGGGCCTGATCATGGGGGTGGCGAACGCCAACTCCATCGCCTGGGGCATCGCCCAGCAGCTGGCCGCCCAGGGCGCCGAACTGGCCTTCACCTACCTCGGCGAAGGGCTGGAGCGTCGCGTGCGTCCGCTGGCCGAGAGCGTCGGCGCCAAGCTGATCGTCCCGGCCGACGTCACCGATGACGCCTCGATGGACGCCTGTTTCGAGGAACTGGAGAAGACCTTCGGCACGATCGACTTCGTCGTCCACTCGGTGGCCTTCGCCAACAAGAACGAGCTGCAGGGCTCGTTCGTCGACAACACCACCCGCGACAGCTTCCTGCTGGCCATGAACATCTCGGTGTTCAGCTTCGTCGACGTCGCCAAACGCGCCTCCAGGCTGATGCCGAACGGCGGCTCGATGGTCACCATGACCTACCTCGGCGCCGAGCGGGCCATCCCGAACTACAACACCATGGGCGTGGCCAAGGCCGGCCTGGAAGCGGCGACCCGCTACATCGCCCGCGACCTCGGTCCCAAGGGCATTCGCGTCAACGCCATCTCGGCCGGCGCCATGCGCACCCTGTCGCTGGCCGGCATCTCGGGCGGTCGCGGCATGATCGCCCAAGGCCGCGCCATGTCGGCGATGAAGGAGGACACCTCGATGGAGGGCGTCGCCGGCGCCGCCCTGTGGCTGTGCTCGGACCTCGGCTTCTCGACCACCGGCGAAGTCGTCCACGTCGACGCCGGCTTCCACATGATGGGTCTGGGCGACAGCGAGGAGGCGTAAGCCTTCCCCTCGATCCAGCCGGACGGTAAGCGCGAGGGATGAGCCCCTCGCGCCTGCCCGTGTCCGTCTTCACCGCCGCCGCGGTCGGCACGGTGATCGGCTTCGGCGGGACCGTGGCGCTGGTGGTTCAGGCCGGACAGGTGCTGGGCGCCTCGCCGGCGCAGATCGTCTCCATGGTCACCGCCCTGTGCCTCGGCATCGGCGTGCCGGGCATGCTGCTGAGCTGGCGGCTGAAGGTTCCGATCATCCTGGCCTGGTCCACGCCGGGCGCGGCCCTGCTGGCGGCCTCGACGCTGGGTCTGGGCTGGCCGACGGCGATCGGCGCCTTCATGCTGGCCGGCGCGATGATGGTGGTGACGGGGCTGGTCCCGGCGCTGGGTCGGCTGGCCGCGCGCATCCCCGGCGGCATCGCCTCGGCCATGCTGGCGGGCGTGCTGCTGCCCTTCTGCATCAAGCTGTTTCTGGTCTTCCCGACGGACATCGCCCTGGCTGCAGGCCTGTTCGCGGTCTTCCTGATCATGCGCCGTCTGGCCCCGAGCTGGGCCCTTCCCGCCGTTCTGGTCGGCGCCTTCGCGGTGCTGGCCGTGCGAGGGCAGGTCACCTTGCCGCCCGGCACGGATCTGTTCGGCGAACTGCACCCGGTTCTGCCTGTGTTCGACCCGGTCGCGGCGATCAGCCTGGCCGTGCCGCTTTTCCTCGTGACCCTCGTCTCGCAAAACCTGCCGGGGCTGGTGGTGCTGAAGGCCTCGGGCTTCGAGCCGCCGCCCGAACCGCTGCTGCTGTCGACCGGACTGGCGACGGTGATGCTGGCGCCCTTCGGAGCCTACGGCATCAATCTGGCGGCCATCGTCGCGGCCATCTGCACCGGGCCGGACGCCCATCCGGATCCGTCGCGCAGGTGGTGGGTCGGGGTGATCTACGGCGCCCTGTATCTGATCGTCGCCCTGTTCGCCGCGCCTTTGGCCGGGCTGTTCATCGCCATGCCGCCGGCGGCTCTGGCGGTGCTGACGGGGCTGGCCCTGATCGGACCGCTGACGGGCGCCCTGACCGGCGCCATGGCCGAGCCGAAGGACCGGGAGGCGGCTGTGATCGCCTTTGCCGCCACCGCCTCGGGCGTGGCTCTGTTCGGCATCGGCTCGGCCTTCTGGGGCCTGCTGGCGGGCTTCGTGACGCTGGCGGCGCTGCGCTGGCGCAAGACGAACTGAGCCGCCCTCACGACACTGTGTCCGGTCGCCGACTTTACGGCGACGCCGCCTTCTGGCGCCGTGGCGCTCCGAACAGGAGAACGGCCATGGCGCACAAGTTCGAGATCTACAAGGACAAGGCGGGCGAGTTCCGCGTCCGCTTCAAATACAATTCCGAGACCCTCTTCTCGACCGAAGGCTATTCGTCGAAAGCCTCGGCGCAGAACGCCATCGACTCGATCAAGAAGAACGGGCCGAGCGCGCCGACCGAGGACAACAGCTAGTCCGGCTCGCGCTCGCCGACCTCGTTCGGGCGAACCGCCAGCAGCCAGCCGTCCGACAGGTAGACGTCCGGCACGGCGTCGCGCGTGAAGGGCAGATACCAGGTCGGGCCGCCGGCGGCGGGCGCGATCTCCAGCATGTCCGAGGCGCCGAAGTTCTGGACGGACTTCACCGTTCCCAGCACCACGCCCTCGGGGTCGCGCGCCTGAAGGCCGATCAGATCGGTCAGGTAGAACTCGTCCTCTTCCGGCTCCGGCAGGCGGTCGCGCGGGATGAACAGCTTGAGCCCGCGCAGGGCGTCGGCCTGTTCCTTGGTGGTGATTTCCTTCGCCTTGCCGACCACGCCGTTCTTGTCCGGCCGTCCGGACAGCAGGGTCAGGCCGGTGGAGCCGTCCGCGCGCAGCAGGTCGCGATAGGTCAGCAGCGCCATCGGGTCGGCCGTATAGGCCGTCACCCGCACGTCGCCGCGCACGCCGAACCCGCCGGCCACTTGGGCCACGAGAATGAGTTTGTCGTCCTGCGCCAATCGCTCGCTCCGCATGGGGTCAGCCCCGGATAGCAGAAAGGCGACGCCCGCGGGCGCCGCCTTTCGATGTTCAGTCCGGCGAACCGGAAGACATCAGCCTTCCGACTTCTCTTCGGTCGCTTCTTCAGCAGCGGCTTCAGCGGCCGGAGCCTCTTCAGCGGCGACTTCGGCGGCCGGAGCTTCCTCGGCGGCCGGCTCTTCAGCCGGAGCCGGAGCGGCGGCGGCGGCAGCGGCTTCAGCCTTGGCGCGCTCGGCGGCTTCAGCGGCTTCCACCTTGGCGGCGGCTTCGGCTTCGGCGCGGTCGGCTTCGCGCTGGGCGCGCTCGGCGGCGCGTTCCTGCGCCTTCTTGCCCGGCTGGGCCTTGTTCGGGTTGTTGCCCTGGGTCCACTTGACCTTGCCGGCCAGCTCTTCGTTCTGCGACAGGAAGCGCGCGACGCGGTCGGTCGGCTGGGCGCCCTTCGACAGCCATTCCGAAATACGGTCGGCCTTCAGGGTGACGCGCGGCTGCTCGCCGTCGCGCGGCAGCATCGGGTTGTACGAACCGACGCGCTCGATGAACTTGCCGTCGCGCGGAGCGTGCGAGTCGGCGACGACGATGTAGTAGTACGGGCGCTTCTTGGCGCCACCACGGGCCAGACGGATCTTCAGCATTTCAGGTCTCTTTCGGTAGTCAGTTCTTTTTGGGGAAGCCGGGGAGGCCCGGAAGCCCTCCCGGAAGTTGTCCGCCGCCCCCGAGAGGGTTTCCAAGCCCGGCGAGCCGGTCCTGAATGGCTTTCAGTTCGTCGGCGCTCGGCTCGGGCATCTTGCCCCCGCCCATCGCCTTCAGGCGGGCCATGTCCGGACCGCCCATTCCTCCGCCGCCGAGGCCGCCCAGCATGGCGGCCATCTGCTGCATCTTCTTCGGCCCGCCCCGCGACAGCGACTTGACCATGTCGGCCATCTGCCGGTGCTGCTTGAGCAGGCGGTTGATCTCCTGAACCTCGACCCCGGCGCCGGCGGCGATGCGCTTCTTGCGGCTGGCGTTCAGCAGGTCGGGCTTCTTGCGCTCGGCCTTGGTCATCGAGCTGATGATCGCTTCCTGACGGGCGATCATGCGGTCGTCGACATTGGCCTCGGCCATCTGGGCCTTCATCTTCGCGACGCCGGGCAGCATGCCCATGATGCCCTGAAGACCACCCATCTTCTTCATCTGCTGCAGCTGGGCGGCGAGGTCGTTCAGGTCGAACTGCCCCTTCGCCAGCTTGCGGGCCATGGCCTCGGCCTTGGAGGCGTCCAGCTCCTGGCTCGCCTTCTCGACCAGGGCGACGATATCGCCCTGACCCAGGATGCGGCCGGCGACGCGGCGGGCGTCGAAGACGTCGAGGGCGTCGACCTTCTCGCCGGCGCCCAGATATTTGATCGGCAGGCCGGTGACGGCGCGCATCGACAGCATGGCGCCGCCGCGGCCGTCGCCGTCGGCGCGGGTCAGGACCAGGCCGGTCAGCGGCAGGCGTTCGTGGAAGGCGCGGGCGGTGCGGACGGCGTCCTGACCGGTCAGGCTGTCGGCGACCAGCAGGGTCTCGACGGGCTTGGCGACAGCGGCCACCTCGGCCACCTCTGCCATCAGGGCCTCGTCGAGGGTGATGCGGCCGGCGGTGTCGAGGATCAGGACGTCGAAGCCCTGCAGCTTCGCCGACTGCAGCGCGCGTTTGGTGATCTGGACCGCGCTCTCGCCCTTCACGATCGGAAGGGTCGTGACCTCGATCTGCTTGCCGAGGGTTTCGAGCTGCTCCATGGCCGCCGGACGACGCGTGTCCAGCGAGGCCATCATGACCTTCTTGCGGTCGAACTTCGTCAGACGCAGCGCCAGCTTGGCCGAGGTCGTGGTTTTACCCGAACCCTGCAGGCCGGCCATCAGGATGACGGCGGGCGGCGTGGCGTTCAGATTGATGCCGACCGGCTCCTCGCCGCCCAGCATCTCGATCAGGCCGTCGTAGACGATCTTGACCACCTGATCGGCCGGCTTGACCGAACGGATGACTTCCTCGCCGGTGGCGCGCTCGGTGGCGAAGGCGATGAAGTCCTTGACGACGGGCAGGGCGACGTCGGCCTCGAGCAGCGCCACGCGAACCTCGCGCATCGCCTCGGCGACATCCTTTTCGGACAGGGCGCCGCGACCGGTGATCCGGTCGAAGACGCCTGTCAGCCGCTCGTTCAGAGCCTCGAACATTCACTACCTCTTTTGGCGCAGGTGAAACGGCTCCATACGACAACGGCCTCTGGCGACGATCACGTCGGCAGAGGGTTCTCGCCCACCTCGTCCGGACATCCCTGAAGCGCTAACGCTACGCGGCTTGAGCGCGGGAACCGGGGTCGTGTGGGAGGAGACGCGAGGTTCACTTGCGTCGGAAGCGGCGGCTTATGGCGGAAAAGTCCGGCCAAGACAAGGCGCGGGCGGCTACCGGCCCTTGTCAGCCCTGCAGGGTCATCGTCTAGTCCGCACCGAACAGGGAGTTGAACACATGATCCGCAGGACTGTCCGCCCGTTGGCCCTCGCCGCCGTGCTTCTGGCGACCACCGCCCCGATGGCCATCGCCCAGACCGCCGAGGCGCCGCAGCGGCGCGAGGTCGGGGCGCTGGTTTATGATGGCGTGCCGGCGATCCCGGCCAGCCTGCGTCCGCAGATCCAGCGCTATCGCAACGCCCGCGGCGCCGGTTTTCAGGACTGGATGGCCGACGGCTCCATCCTCATCAGCACCCGCTTCGGCGAGACCTCCCAGCTGCACCGCGTCGCCGCCCCGGGCGCCGACCGCCGCCAGCTGACCTTCTTCGGCGAGCCGATCGGCGGCGCCACGGTCATTCCGGGCACGAACCGCTACGCCTATTCGCGCGATGCCGGCGGAGCTGAATATTTCCAGATCTATCTGGCGGACGAGCACGGCGGCGAGATCGCCCTGACCGAGGCCGGCACCCGGAACCAGAGCCTGCTCTTCTCCCGCGACGGCAAGACCGCCTTCTGGTCGCAGGTCCGGCCGGGTCAGTCGGTCTATGAAATCATCGCCGGCGACGTCGAACGTCCCGGCGAGCGCCGCGTCGTCCATCGCGGCGAGGGCAGCTGGTCTCCGGTCGATGTCTCGGCCGACGGCCGCACCCTGCTGATGAGCAAATACATCTCGGTGCAGGAAAGCGAGCTGTGGGTGCTGGACCTGACCACCGGTCAGGCCCGCGAGCTGCGCCCGACCGACGGCAAGATTTCCTGGGGCGACGCCTCCCTGACGCCGGACGGCCGCAGTGTCATCGCCACCAGCGACGAGGGCTCGGACTTCAGCCGCCTGGTGCAGGTGTCGGTCGCCGACGGCTCGGTGACACCGCTGGTCGACGATCTGAACTGGGACGTCGAGGGTGTCGAGCTGTCCGACGACGGCCGCCTTCTGGCCTACACCGTGAACGAGGACGGTTACGCCAAGGTCCATGTGCGCGACCTGCGCACCCGCCGCGCCCTGCCCCAGCCCGAGCTTCCGGTCGGCACGGCCGGCGGTCTGGAGTTCTCTCCGGACGGCCGGACCCTGGCCCTGACCCTGTCGACCCCGTCCAGCTCGGGCGATGTCTGGACATGGGATGTCGAGAACGGCGGCCTGACCCGCTGGACCGAGTCCGAAGTCGGCCCGGTCGATCCCTCGACCTTCGTGACGCCGGAGCTGGTGCGCTTCGACTCCTTCGACGGGCTCAGCGTTCCGGCCTTCGTCTACAAGCCGCGCGAGGTCGACGGCCGCGCCCCTGTCATTATCGACATCCACGGCGGCCCCGAGGGCCAGTCGCGCCCCGGCTTCAACCCCGGCTACCAGCAGTGGGTCAACGACCTCGGCGCCGTGGTGATCGTGCCGAACGTCCGAGGCTCGACCGGCTACGGCAAGGCCTATGTGGCCATGGACAACGGCCCGCTGCGCCAGAACTCGGTGAAGGACATCGGCGCCCTGCTGGACTGGATCGCAACCCAGCCCGACCTCGACCCGTCGCGCGTCGTCGTCCACGGCGGATCGTACGGCGGCTTCATGGTGCTGGCCTCCAGCGCGGCCTATCCGGATCGTCTGGCCGGCGTCGTCGACATCGTCGGCATCTCGAACTTCGTCACCTTCCTGCAGAACACCGAGGGCTATCGCCGCGACCTGCGCCGGGCGGAATATGGCGACGAGCGCGATCCGGAGATGCGGGCCATCTTCGACCAGATCTCGCCGCTGAACCTGACCGACCGGATGACCGCGCCCCTGCTGGTCATCCAGGGCGCCAACGATCCGCGGGTTCCGCGCTCGGAGGCCGAACAGATCGTCTCGGCCGTTCGCGGTCACGACCGCCCGGTCTGGTACCTGCTGGCGATGGACGAGGGTCACGGCTTCCGCAAGAAGTCCAACTCCGACGCCCAGGCCGAGGTGACCAACCTGTTCCTGCGTCAGGTCTTCGGCTTGCCGACGGACCCGGCCGCCGGGTCGCAATAGGTCGTGCCGTCAGCGAAACCCTCCACCTCCGCTGAAGCCGACGACCTCTATCTGGCGGGCCTCGATCTGCTGCTCGGCATGATGGGGACGCCCGAGCCGGAACAAGCCGTCGAGGCGTTCAGGGCCGCACAGGCGGCAGGCTCACCCGCCGCCGCCGCGCGGCTGGCCGTACTGGCGGGCGTCGGCTTGGGCCGGGACCAGAGCTGGTCGGACAGCCTCGACCTGCTCGAGGCCGCAGCTGTTCTGGGCGACCGCTCCGCACAACGCCAGCTGGCCCTGCTGACCTCGGATGTCGCCGTCACCGCCCGCATCCGCACCTCGACCACCCACGGGCCCGCCGTCTGGGCGAAGGCCCGCGCGGGCGTCGATATCGACGCGTGGATCAGGCCGCCGACCGGCAAGGTCGGGTCGGATGCGCCGCGTATCGTCACCTTCGAACGCTTCGCGACACCCGAGGTCTGCCGCTGGCTGATGCGGCGCGGCGAAGGCGCGATGGAGCCGGCCATGGTCAATGACCCGGCGACCGGCCAGCCGCGCACGGATCCCATGCGCACCAATGGCGTCGCCCGCATCGGCCTTGCCGACACCGATGTCGTCGTCCTGCTGACGCAGGCACGCATCTCGGCCGCCACAGGGCTGGCCAACGCCTGCCTGGAGACCCCCAACCTGCTCTGCTATGCGCCCGGACAGCAGTACCGGCCGCACCATGATTTCTTCAATCCGGCGGCCGGCGGGTTCGCGGACGAGATCGCCATCCTCGGACAACGGGTGGCGACCTTCCTGATCTATCTGAACGACGACTACACGGGCGGTGAAACCGACTTTCCTTCGGTCGGACAACGCTACCGGGGCGGCACGGGCGACGCCCTTCTGTTCGTCAACGTTCGCCCCGACGGCTCGCCGGATCCCGACACCCTGCACGCCGGTCTTCCGCCGGCACGCGGCCGCAAATGGGTTCTGTCACAGTGGATCAGGGACAAGCCGCAGGCGATTGGTTGAATCGCGGCGAACGCTCGCCCGCCTTCGGCGTTGGCGTTTGGCATGGCCGATTCCAGAACCCCTGATACGGTGGCGCTTCCAGCCTCCCCGCTGAAAGCCTCACAGATGAATGCTGTCGCCGACGATCAACTGCGCGAGGAAGTCCGCCTGCTGGGCGGGTTGCTGGGCGAGGTCATCCGGGACGAGGGCGGGCAGCAACTCTACGACCGTATCGAGGCGGTGCGACAGGCCTCGGTCGCTTGGCACCGGGATGCAGGATCGGCCGACGCCGAGCGACTGGAGGCTCTGCTGGGAGAGCTGTCTCTCGATCAGGCCGTCGGGCTGGCGCACGGTTTCGCCGTCTTCTCCCTGCTGGCCAATGTGGCCGAGGATCGGGCCGGCCAGCGCCGCGCACGGCTGCAGACCGCCGAGGGCGACCGCCCCGACACCGCCGACGGCGCCCTGGCCCGCCTTGAGGCCGCCGGTCGCACCACCGCCGACGCCCGCGATCTGCTGGCCGGCGCCCTGATCTCTCCGGTGCTGACCGCCCACCCGTCGGAGGTGCGCCGCAAGAGCGTGATCGACCGCATCGCCGCCGTCTCCGACGTGCTGGACGCCTGCGACCGCAACGGATCCGCCTGCGATCTCGAAGCCCGCGATGCAGGGCTACGGCGGCAGGCGACCATCCTCTGGACCACACGGCTGGTCCGGCAAGCGGGCCTGAAGGTTCAGGACGAGATCGACACCGTCGTCTCCTTCCTCGACAGCATCTTCCTGCACGTCGCCCCGGCCCAGCTGGCGGACTGGCGCAAACGGCTGGACGCGCCCGACCTCGAACCCTTCATCCGCATCGGCACCTGGGTGGGCGGCGACCGGGACGGCAATCCCAATGTCGACGCCGGGGTGCTGGAGGCCGCCTTCGCCGCCCAGTCTCGCGCTGTGCTGCGGTTCTATCTGCGCGAGGTGAATGCGCTGGGCGCCGAGCTCAGCCTGTCGGCGTCGCTGTCCGACGTCTCGCCCGAGCTGGCCGCGCTGGCCGAGGCGTCGGGCGACGATTCCCCCCACCGCGCGGACGAGCCCTACCGCCGCGTGCTGAGCCATATCTACGCCCGACTGGCGGCGACCCATCCGGTGCTGACCGGCCAGCCCGCGCCGCTGGCGGCCCAGTTCGACGCCGAACCCTACGCCGGGCCCGACGCCTTCCGCGCCGACCTGAAGATCATCCACGACAGTCTGGTCGCGAACCACGGCGCCATCTTCGCCGACGACCGGCTGGCGCGGCTGATCATCGCTGCCGATATCTTCGGCTTCCACATGGCGACGCTGGACCTGCGCCAGAACGCCGACGTGCACGAGCGGGTGGTCGCCGACCTGCTGAAGGTGGCCGGCGTCTGTCCCGACTACCTCGCGCTGGAAGAGGAGGCGCGACTGGACCTGCTGTCGGCCGAGCTCGCCTCGGGCCGCCTGCTGTTCAACGCCTGGTCGGAGTACGAGCCCGAGACGCTGAAGGAGCGCGAGATCCTGCTGGCCGCCGCCCGGGTGCTGGCGCGCTTCGGGCCGCAGGCGATCCGAACGCACATCGTCTCCAAGACCGACGCGCCGTCCGACCTGCTGGAGGTCTATCTGCTGCTGAAGGAGGTCGGGCTCTATCGCCCCGACCAGCCCGAAACCTGCCCGATCCAGGCCGCCGCCCTGTTCGAGACCATCGACGACCTGCGCGCCTCTCGCCCGACGATGGAGCGGGTGCTGAAGGAACCCTCCGCCCTCGCCGTCGCCCAGGCGCGCGGGGTGCAGGAGGTGATGATCGGCTATTCGGACTCCAACAAGGACGGGTCCTATCTGACCTCGACCTGGGAGCTCCATCAGGCCTCGCGCGAGCTGCTGGAGGTCGTCGGCGAAGCGGGCGTGCGGTTGCAGCTGTTCCACGGCCGGGGCGGCGCTGTGGGCCGCGGTGGCGGCTCCAGCTTCGCCGCCGTGCTGGGCCAGCCGCAGGGCACGGTCGCCGGCCGCATCCGCGTGACGGAGCAGGGCGAGGTCATCGCCAACAAGTACGGCGAGCCCGAGGTCGCGCGCCGCAACCTCGATGCCCTGACCTGCGGCGTGCTGCTGGCCTCGCTGGCCCCCCCGCCGGACGCCGAGATGACGCGACGACACGGGGCGACGCTGGACCGTTTGTCCGCCGCCTCGATGCAGGCCTACCGCAAGCTGGTCTACGAGACCGACGGCTTCGTCGACTACTTCCGGGCCGCCACCCCCATCGCCGAGATCGCCGACCTGAAGATCGGCTCCCGGCCCGCCTCCCGCTCGACCTCGACCGCCATCGAGGACCTGCGCGCCATTCCCTGGGTGTTCAGCTGGAGCCAGAGCCGGGTGATGCTGCCGGGCTGGTTCGGCTTCGGCTCCGCAATCGAGGGGATCGATCCCCTCGAACTACAGACGATGTATCGCGACTGGCCCTTCTTCCGGACGCTGGTGCAGAACATGGAGATGGTCATGGCCAAGGCCGACATGACCATCGCCCGGCGCTACGCCTCGCTGGTCCCCGACCGCGCCCTGGCAGACCGCATCTTCGGCGAGATCCTGAAGGAGTGGGAGCGCACCGAGGCCGCGGTGCTGGCCATCACCGGACAGGACGCCCTGCTGGGCGGCCAGCCAGAACTGGACCGGCTGATCCGCCTGCGCATGCCCTATGTCGAACCGCTGAACCATGTTCAGATCGAGCTGATCCGCCGCCGACGGGCGGGCGACGACGATCCGCGCGTTCGCGAGGGCATTCTGCTGGCCCTGAACGGGGTCGCGGCCGGGCTGCGCAACAGCGGCTGATCGCCGTTCAGCTTTCCGCGATTTAATGCGGTGTCGCGATTTCGCCGCCGAAGTCTCACGCAGCCGAAACAGGACAGGCGCATCTCCCGCCCTGTCGCCGACCCCGGGTGACAGCAAAGCGATCCGAAGGAGACCGCCATGAAAGTTCTCGCCTCAGTGACCGTCGCCTGTGTTCTCGCCGCCGCCGCCGGCGCCGCCGGTGCCGCCTCCGCCCAGTCGGCGCGCGTGTCGTTCGGCGACCTCGACCTCTCCACCATCTCGGGCGCCGACGCCTTCGACGCCCGCGTCGATACGGCCGCCCGCAAGGTGTGCCGCGGCGCCCGACGCACGGGCAGCGCCATTACCGACCGCGAGGCCTGTCGCGTGGCGGTGCAGACCGAGGCGCTTGCAAGCCTGCCCTCGATCGCCCGTGCGGACTATGCCTCGGCCCGCCGCACTCTCGACCTCTGATGGTGAAGGCCGAGGGGAGCCTCCGGAGCCGCCCCTCGGTCACATACATAAGCCTGGCTTGTTCGTAACTTTGCCGTTCTTGCCCTGAAATCACCTGTTTGTCGCCATTCTGGTCTGGCGATCGTCACACAAGCCCCTCATCTGCCTTGTCGTCGCACACATCGCGACAGGAGGATGATCCGATGACCAAGACCCTGTTTTCCGTCGCCGCCCTCGGCCTGCTGACGGCCGCCCCCGCCTTCGCCCAGGACACTGTTCGCGTCCGCGTGAACGACCTCGATCTGTCGACCCGCGCCGGCGCCGTCGCCTTCGACACCCGCGTCGCCGCCGAGGCCCGCACCGCCTGCCTGCGCGGTTCGCGCTCGATCCCCAACGCCGTCTGCATCCAGCGCGTCCAGCGCGAGGTGCTGGCGCAGTTGCCGCAGGCCCGTCAGGACGACTACGCCCGCGCCCGCCGCGCCGGCGACATCGAGGCCCGCGCCTTCACCGGCTGGGCGGCCTGACCGACACCGGCGGCAGGAGGGTTCGGGTCCCTGTCGCCAACGTCGAATAGAAGAAAGGCCCGCGGACGCATCCGCGGGCCTTTCTTTTTTGCCCTACCGCCCCACGCGCGGCGTGGGGCTGCTTGAGGGCGCCGACTGCCCCTCAAGCAGCGAGGTCCCGCGGGCCGAGCGATAGGGGCCTGACTTTACTAGGAAGTCGGGAACCCACGCACCTTCAGCAGCGCCGCCACTTCCGGGTCGCGACCACGGAACCGGCGATAGGCCTCGCCGCGATCGGTCGTGTTGCCCTCGGCCAGGATGATGGCCTTGTAGCGGGCGGCGATGTCCGGATTGAAGACATCGCCCGACTCCTCGAAATAGGCCCAGGTGTCCGCGTCCATCACCTCGGACCACAGGTACGAGTAGTAGCCGGCCGAGTAGGCGTCGGACGTGAACAGGTGATTGAACTGCGGCAGGCGGTGCCGCATCACGATCTCGCGCGGCATGCCGTAGCGAGCCAGGCTGTCACGCTCGAAGGCGTCGATGTCGGTCGGCGGCGTGGCCTGGGTGTGCAGGTCCATGTCCACCAGCGCCGAGGACAGATAGCTGACCGTCGCATAGCCCTGGTTGAAGGTGGAGGCGGCCTCGATCTTGTCGACCAGCGACTGCGGCATCGGCTGCCCCGTCTCCACATGCTTCATGTAGCCGTCGAGGATCGGGCGGCTCAGCACCCAGTGCTCGTGCACCTGCGACGGGTACTCGACGTAGTCGCGCGGCGTGCCGCCCAGCGCCGGGTATGTGTAGGCCGCCGACAGCGAGTGCAGGGCGTGACCGAACTCGTGGAACAGGGTCTCGGCGTCGTCCAGCGAGATCAGGATCGGCTCGCCGCCCTCGGCCTTGGTGAAGTTGTTGTTGTTCGACGACAGGACGTTCTTCACGCCGTCGTAGGTCGAGTAGCTGCGGTAGGTCGTGGCCCAGGCGCCCGAGCGCTTGCCGGCGCGCGAGAAGTCGTCCGAGTAGAACAGGCCGACATGGCTGCCGTCCGACTTGTTGGTGACCTCGAACACCTCGACGTCCGGATGGAAGCCCGGGACCGTGCCGCGCGGCAGCGGCTTGAAGTCGAACCCGTACAGGCGACCGGCCATATAGAAGGCGCCGCGCTTGACGTTGTTCAGCTCGAAGTACGGCTTCAGCTCGTTCTGATCCAGGTCGTACTTCTGCTTCCGGACCTTCTCGGCATAGTACAGATAGTCCCACGGCTCGATGTCGTGACCGGCGATCGCGCGCATGTCCGCGACCTCCTCGGCGACGCGGGCCTTGGCCGGAGCCCAGACGCGCTCCATCAGGCTCATGGCCGCGGCGGGCGTCTTCGCCATGGTGTCCTGCATCCGCCATTCGGCGTGGTTGGCGAAGCCCAGCAGACGGGCGCGCTCGGCGCGCAGGCGGACGATTTCGGCGATCGTCGCATTGGTGTCGTTGCCGTCGCCGTTGTCGCCGCGGTTCACGAACTTGCGCCAGACCTGCTCGCGCATCGCGCGGTCGTCACCGAAGCTCAGGAAGGGATCCACGCTGGAGCGGGTGTTGACGATGGCCCAGCCCTGCACGTTTCGGGCGCGGGCCGCTGCTGCGGCGGCGGCCTTGTTCGACGCCGGCAGGCCGGCCACGCCGGCCTCGGTCGGGATCACGGTCCAGGCGTTCTCGTCGGCCACGACCTTCTGGCCGAAGGAGGTGAAGGCGTTGGACAGGGCGGTGTTGATGCGGCCCAGCTCGGCCTTGCCGGCGGCGTCGAGCGCGGCGCCGTTACGGATGAAGGAGTCGCGCGAACGTTCGGCCAGACGGGTCTGCTCAGCGGTCAGGCCGGCGGCGCGGGCGTTGTCGGCCACGGCCTTCACGCGCTGGAACAGGCGCTCGTTGAAGGTGATCTCGTCGCCGGCGGCGGACAGGACCGGCGACACTTCGCGGTCGACCTGCTGGTACTCGGCCGAGCCGATGTTCGAGGTCATCACGCCATACAGGGCGCTGGCGCGCTGCAGCGGCTGGCCGGCCATCTGGGTGGCGACCAGGGTGTTGGCGAAGGTCGGCGGCTCGGGATTGTTGGCGATGGCGAGGTATTCGGCGCGGCGCAGCTCGATGCCTTCCAGCAGGGCTTCCTTCAGCTTGGCCGGGGTCACGCGATCCCACGGCGGCACGCCTTCGTAGGGACCTGTCCACGGCTGCAGCAGTTCCGCGCGCGGAGTCTGCACCGGCAGCAGGGCGCGCGCCACGGCGGCATCGGCTTGCAGGGTGGCGGCGGGCGTCCCGCCCGCGCCTGCACCGGCGGTCGCACAACCCGAAAGCGCCACGAAGCTGCCTCCAGCGATAAGAAGGTGTCGTCTGTTCACGCGGAAAACTCCGTCAGTCTTTGATCGTTGCCGGGGACCCTAGGCCTTACCGACCTCTGCTGTCACATGACAGCCCTGTAATCCTGCCCGGTGGACGCGGTGAGGCCATGCGGCTAAAGCCCGCGCCATGGCCATTGGCGTTTTCGACTCCGGCGTGGGCGGGCTGACCGTCCATCGCGAACTGACCCGTCGGTTTCCCGAGCGGGACTTCGTCTATCTGGCCGACCAGGCCAACGCCCCCTACGGCGGTCGCGGCGGCGAGGAGATCGTCGACCTGACGCGCGCGGGCTGCGAGCGGCTGTTCGAGGCCGGGGCCAATGTCATCGTCCTGGCCTGCAACACCGCCAGCGCCATCGCCCTGCGCCGCCTGCAGCAGACCTGGGTGCCCGAGGCGCGTGAGCGTCACGGCCGTCCGATCAATGTGCTGGGCATCATCGTCCCGACCATCGAGGCGGCCACCGGCCTGCCTTGGACCTACGAGGCCGAACGGCTGGGCGACAAGATCGAGGCGCTGGAGATCACCGGCGTCTTCTGCACCGCCGCCACGGCGATGAGCCGGGTCTATGAGATCGAGATCGACAAGCGCCGCGAGGATCTGGCCGTCTTCTCGGAACCCTGCCCGGGCCTCGCCGGCCTGATCGAGCTGGGCGCCCCGACCGAGGAGTTGGACGTGGTGGTCCGCGATCACGTCGACGCCCTGCGCCGCCGCATCGGCCGGCATCCGGACAAGGCCATTCTGGGCTGCACCCACTACGAGATCGTCGCCGAGGTCTTCGCCTCGGCCCTGCCGGAAGGCACAGCCCTGATCCACCAGCCGACCGCCGTCGCCGACGCGCTGGAGCGCTATTTCGAACGCCATCCGGAGTACGCACTGGGCGGGTCGGGCCGTCGGGACTTCCTGACCACCGGCAAGGCCGGCCCGCAGTCGGATCTGGTCAGCCAGTTCTGGGGCGCGCCCCTGACCTTCCAGCCGGCTTGACGAAAGTCGTTCCCGGTCGCCCCATGCGGCCGGGAGGATCCGCCATGCTGAAGACCCTGCTCGCCGCCGGCGCCATGGCCGTGGCGCTGATCGCCTCGCCCGCCGCCGCCCAGGTGATCGAGCGCAGCGACGATCATTTCGTGCTCCGCTACGAGATCGATCTGGAGTACCCGCCCGAGGACATGTGGACCGCGCTCGGCCAGATCGGCGAGTGGTGGGACAGCGCGCATACTTGGAGCGGCGACGCCTCGAACATGTCGGTTACCCTGGAGCCGGGCGCCTGCTTCTGCGAACGGCTGGCCGACGGGACCGACTTCGAGCACGGGCGCGTGGTCGAGGCCGATCCGGAGACCGGCGTGCTGTTCGACGCGCCGCTGGGGCCGCTGAAGGGCAAGGCGACCATGGCCCGGTGGAGCGTGGGCTGGACCGGCTCGCCCATGGGCGCGGGCACTCGACTGGTGATGACCTATGTCGTGCGCGGTCCGGGCGTCGGCGCCTGGGCCGAGGGTGTGGATTCGGTGATGCGCACCCAGTACGGCCGGTACAGCCATTTCATGCACTACGGAGAGGCGCCGGAACCTTCGCCTCCCACCCCCACGCCCTGAGCCACAGCTCCATCAGCATCAGGTTGGGGACCCAACACAGGATGGCGATGGCCGGGTAGACGACGGCGAAGTCCAGCCGCCAGATCTCCGCCAGCGGGATCATGATGCGCAGGGTCACCGCGGCGAAGGTCAGCGACAGGCTGCGCAGCATCCAGCGGCGATGCTGGGCGAAATCGCCGGTCATGGCCAGCCGCCAGCCCATCGCGGTCGTGCCGAACCAGAAGATGCCCAACAGGCTGAACGCGACGCTGGCTACCGGCCCCGCCGTGCTGGTCAGCGCCAGTCCGAGTCCTGCGACCGCGCCGATCAGGCAGGCGATCACATAGACCCGCCCGGCGATGCGGTGCCACCGCCGACGCGGCCCGCGCCACGTCACCTGTTGGAAGGCGCCCAACGCCAGCGCGACCACGCCTCCGCCGACGTGGGCCAGAAACACCGCTGGCCGCGCCTGCAGATGCCCCGCCATACCCTCGGCCATGATCGGCTCGGGCAGCAGAAAGCGGGCGCTGAACAGGGCGACCGCCAGGCACATCAGGGCCAGAAGTCCGAACAGGGTATGGGTCGCGACGCGCTGCATGCAGGCTCTCCGGGAAAGGGGAGCCGCCCGCTTGAACGCTTCGGCCGGGCCGTGCAGCTTCGCTTTCGCGAACGGTGCGATCCGTTTCGCGAACGGGAGCGGGCGTGACGGACCTTGGCGTGAAGAGCGGGATGGGCCGCCTGCGGATCGGCCGCTCGGGCGTGGTCGAGATCGTCGGCCTGCTGCTGCTTGGCGTCTTTCTCGCCGCGACCTCGGCCTTCGATTCCGAGGAAATCCCGACCGTCCCCCGCTACCTCTACTGGATCGCGGCCCTGGTCGGCGGCGGGGTGATCGCCGCCCTCATCGAACCCTGGATCGCCGCCCGCCTGCCCGGCCGGCCGCGCCTGTTCGCCCTCGCCCAACTGGTCGCCATGACGCCGCCGATCACGCTCTGGATCACCGTCCTGCCGATGTGCCTGTGGGGCGACCCGTTCCGCATCGAGCGCCTGTACTGGACGATGCCCAGCGTGGTGACGGTCAACGTCGCGGTGATCGGTCTGGCCTGGGTCGTCCGGCAGGCTTTCAAGCCAAAGACCGCTCCGGCTGTGGACGGCGCCCCGCCGCCGGCGATCCGGGCGAAGCTGGCGCCGCGACTGGCCCGCGCCCGGTTGATCGCCATCGAGGCCGAGGATCACTATCTGCGCATCCACACAGATGCGGGCTCGGAGCTGGTGCTGATGCGGTTCGGCGATGCGCTCGATGCGCTGACCGCCGCCGACGGCTTCCGGACGCACCGCTCGTGGTGGGTGGCCCGGACCGCCGTCGAGACCGCCCGCTGGAAGGGCGGTCGGGGCGAACTGGTCCTGTCGACCGGCGCCGTGGCGCCCGTCAGCCGGACCTATGCCGCCGCCCTGAAGGGGACGGACTGGGCCGCCCCCGTCATGGCCGACGGTTAGTTCGCCAGCGCCGTCTCGGACGCGATGATGCGGCTGGCGGCATGGACCACCGCGCCGATGCGCAGGGCGGCCTGCACCTGGGTGGCCGGCACGCCGTGCTTGCGCAGTTCGCCCTCGTGGGCGTCCAGGCAGGCGCCGCAGCCGTTGATGCCGGAGACGGCCGTCGACCACAGCTCGAAGTCCATCTTGTCCACGCCCGGGTTGGCGATGATGTTCATGCGCAGCTTGGCCGGGATGGTCGTGTACTCCTGGTTCTTCATCAGGTGCAGCGACCGGTAGTAGATGTTGTTCATGCCCATGATGGCGGCGGCCGCCTTGGCCGCATTCAGGGCTTCGGGCGACAGGACGGTCGCGGCCTGGGCCTCGATGGCCTTGACCACCGGAGCCACGCCGATGGCGTGAGCCGAGGCGACGAAACAGCCCCACTTCTGCTGGTCGTTCAGAACCGTCTCGCCGGCCAGCGACGACAGGTTCAGGGAGATGTCCTTGCCATAGGCAGGGATGAGGTCGCGCAGGGCGTCGATCGACATGAGGGTGTCCTGTCGTGAGAAGTGATAAGCGAGCGCAGGGGTGAGCAAGGGGCGGCGGCGAACCTGCTCACCCCTTGCTCACCAGCACTCTTCACCCGGCCTTAGGCAGCCAAGGTTTCGCCGCCCAGCGGGCGGTTGCAGGCGCACAGTTCGTCGGTCTGCAGGGCGTCGACGACGCGCAGGGTGTCGGCCGGGGCGCGACCCACGTTCAGGTTGGTGACGTAGACGTGCTGCACGACGTTGTGCGGGTCGACCACGAAGGTGGCGCGCAGGGCGACGCCCTCTTCCTCATTCAGGACGCCGAGTTCGCGGGCGAACTTGCCGCCGTTGTCGGCGAACTGCCAGATCGGCAGCTTGTTCAGGTCGGCGTGGTCACGGCGCCAGGCCAGCTTGACGAACTCGTTGTCGGTCGAGCCGCCCAGAACGACGGTGTCGCGATCCTCGAAGTCCTTACCGAGGCGAGCGAACTCGGCGATCTCGGTCGGGCACACGAAGGTGAAGTCCTTCGGGTAGAAAAAGATGACCTTCCACTTGCCCTCGAAGCTGTTCTGATCGATTGCCTCGAAGGCCGACACGCCGTTCTCTTCGTGGCTGTTGAAGCCCGGCTTCACGCCGACCAGCTTGAATTCCGGCAGTTTTTGACCGACGCCCAGCATCGCTGTTCTCCGTATTGGACAGATGGGATTGTGGAATCTCGGAGCGCCGGGGGAGCGGCGCCGCAGCTGCGAGATGGACTTTGCGATGCACAAAGTCAATCGTTCCATAAAACTCATTTCGATAGATTTTTCCTATAGTCCTCATAAGCCTCCATCTGGCGCGCGCGGGTTTACGGCGGGTCGTGATCCCGTCAGTCTCGATGTTCCAGAAGCGAGGATTTCCGATGCGCCGACCGATCGCCTGCCTGCTGCTCGCCGCCGTCGCCCTGCCATCTGCGGTGGTCGCCCAGACACCGCCCGCTTCGATCGGGGATCGTTATGTCCCGGCGCCCTGGTGGATGCGCGATCCGGTGATCGCCTCGGTCGGTTACGTCCGCACCGAAATCCCCGCCAACCGGGCCGCGTTCAACGCCAGCTTCCAGTCGATCGACCGCTCCGCCGCCGAGGCCTCGCGCAAGGCGGCCGACCAGATCCGCGAGCTCAGCCGGGCGCTCGGCGCCTATGGCGCGACCGTGGTGCGGGTTGAAACCTCCATCACCACCCGCCCGCTCTACGACCAGTACCGCGACGAGAATGGCGTCCTGCGTGACAACACCCGCGCCGACCGGATCGCCCGATATCAGGCCGACGCCACCGTCTCCCTGACCGTTCGCGATGTCGAGGTGCTGGAACGGGTCTACGCCACCGTCACCGCGTCGCAGCCGACCTCGGTGAGTCAGGTCTGGTTCACTCTGGATCCCGACAACACGGTGAAGACGTGGCTTCAAGGCGAGGCAGTCAAGGACGCGGCGCGGCGGGCGCGGGAAGCCGCCTCGAACGCCGGAACCTCGCTGGGCGGAGTGCGAGTGATCGACCCCACCGGCCGGGCCTGCGAAACCGACGTCCTCGCCGGCTGGCCTTCGTACGCCAGCAATCAGGAACAGGCGACCACCGTAGATGATGTCGTCGTCACCGGCAGCCGTATCGCCGCCCGCGGCATGGCGTCCCCCGCTCCGCCAGCAGCGCCACCACCGCCGCCCGGCGCGCAGGCTCCAACCGAAGCCCAGATAGAGGCCGCGCGTCTGGCCCTGCAGCCGCCCCTGCGCGAGCTGACGGATCGCGCCTGCGTCGTGTACGCCCTGAACTGAAGTACGGGGTTGTGGCTTGACGCTTCGCCCACACCGCGCGACCGAAGGCCGATGAGCACTTCCTTCAGGGCCGATCCCGCCTTCGACGCCGGCTCCGTCGTCGTCTGCGACTGGCCCCTCTGTCAGGTGCGTCTGCAGGACGACGCGCGGTTTCCATGGCTGATCCTGATCCCGCGCGGCGAGGGGCTGCACGAGCTCGAGGATCTGTCGGCGGCCGACCGGGCTGTGCTGATGGAGGAGATCGTGCGCGCGGGCGAGATCGTGCGCGAGCTGGGCGAGACGGCCTTCCGCCCGGTGCAGAAGCTGAACGTCGCCGCGATCGGCAACGTCACCGCCCAGCTTCATGTGCATGTCGTGGGTCGCCGCCACGACGACGGCCTGTGGCCCGATCCGGTCTGGGGCAAGGGGCCGGCGCAGCCCTATGGCTCCGCGCTTCAGGCGGCGGTGTCGCGTGTTCGGCTCAGCCCGGCCGGCTGACCGTCACCGTCTTCGGCCGGCCGTCGCCCGTCAGGGTTCCGCGCCAGCCTGAGCCGTCGGCCTCCAGCGCCAGAACACCCAGACCTTCCAGAGTCACGGTGCGACCGTCCGCGGTCACGACACCCGAGCCTTCGCCTCCGCGCCAGCCGCCCTCGATCAGGGCGCCGCGGTCGCTGATGACCATATTGAACAGCACATGGCCGCGCTCGTCCGTCACCCGCCAGGCGCCGTCCAGCGGGCCGGCGGTCTGGTCGACCCGGATCTCCGCCGAAGCGACGCCCTGGTCATACGCCGCCTCATTGTCCGACGGCGTGAACTCATAGGAGCGGACGTAGCGGTCGACGGAGACCGGCGCCTCCAGCGGGCGGCGGTGCAGATCTCCCGCGCCGTCGCCCTGCGCCGGCTCGCGACCGAAGTCCGACGGCGGCTCGAACGGCCGGATCGCCGGCGCCTGATACAGCGACAGCGTGGACGGATGCGGCTCTGCCTGCTGTTGCATCAGCAGGCCCGCGAAGGCGGCGACGATGAACCCCGACATGAAACGAAAGCTGCCGCCAGCTTGCGTCGCCGACTAGTGCAGACAGGTCACAGACGAAATCGTGATGTGCGCCGCAACCGCTCATCACGCATCTGCGAGCCCCTCCTCGACCTTGGCCGCGTTGACCCCCCGGTTCCGGCTGACTAAAGCCTGTTCACCGATTTCGAGCGCCTGATTTCGTTCGGGTTTTTGAGAACCATTCGCATATGTCGAACACTCCCCAGCCGGGCAGTCCGACGGCCGATCGCACCGGCCGTTTCGTGAACCAGCCCAACGGCCGCGTCCGTCCGCTGTCCCCCCATCTCCAGACCTGGCGCTGGCACGTCACCATGACGGCCTCGATCCTGTTCCGGGTGACCATCGGCGCCGCCAGCTTCGGCGCCCTGTTCGCCCTCGGCTGGGTGTTCGCGGTCGCCAGCGGTCCGGAAGCCTATGCGGGCCTGCTGGCCTTCGCCGGCTCGCCGCTGGGCCTGCTGATCGCCTTCGGCCTGACGGTGGTGCTGTTCTCCTTCACCCTCAACGGCGGTCGCCACCTGATCAACGACACCGGCAACGGCCTGACGCTGAAGTCGGCGGTGCTGCTGTCGAACATCGCCGTCTGGGGCCCGATCCCGCTGGCCATCCTGTTCTGGGTCGTCCTGTTCGCCACCGGGAGGGTTTCGCTGTGAGCGGTCCCGCGCAGTTCAGGAAGAACGTCAAGATTTCCGAGCGCCACGGCGCCGGCGAATGGGCGCTGGAGCGCGTCGCCCTGCTGGCGCTGATGCCGCTGGGCCTGTGGGTCGCCTCGAGCGCCTTCACCCTGGCCGGCGCCGGCTACGACACGGTCGCCGCCTGGTTCGCCAACACGCTGAACGCCGGCCTGGCCATCGCCACCGCCGTGATCTTCTGCCTATTCGGCGCTCTCGCCTGGAAGGTCATCGTCGAGGACTACGTCCACAAGCCCGCCAGCAAGGGCCTGTGCCTGTTCTTGGTGAACCTCGTCTTCTTCGCGCTGGCCGCCGCCAGCGTCTTCTTCATCGTGCGTCTGGCGCTGGGCTCGGCCCCGCTTCCGGCCGGCATCGGAGCCTGATCGCGTGGCTGCTTACGAATTCGTCGATCACGAATACGACGTCGTCGTCCTCGGCGCCGGGGGCTCCGGCCTTCGCGCCGCGCTCGGCGCCGCCCAGCAGGGCCTGAAGGTCGCCTGCGTCACCAAGGTCTTCCCGACCCGCTCGCACACCGTGGCCGCCCAAGGCGGCATCTCGGCCTCGCTGGGCAATATGGGCGAGGACAGCTGGCAGTGGCACATGTACGACACCGTCAAGGGGTCGGACTGGCTGGGCGACCAGGACGCCATCGAATACCTGGTCCGCAACGCGCCCAAGGCCGTCTACGAGCTGGAACACTGGGGCGTGCCCTTCAGCCGGACGGATGAAGGCAAGATCTACCAGCGCGCCTTCGGCGGCATGACCCGCAACTTCGGCGAAGGCCCGGTGCAGCGCACCTGCGCCGCCGCCGACCGCACCGGCCACGCCATCCTCCATACGCTTTACGGCCAGTCGGTCCGTCGCGAGGTCGAGTTCTTCGTCGAGTATTTCGGCCTCGACCTGATCATGCAGGACGGCGTCTGCACCGGCCTGACCGCGCTGAAGCTGGATGACGGGACCCTGCACCGTTTCCGCGCCAAGCTGGTGATCCTGGCCACCGGCGGCTACGGCCGCGCCTACTTCTCGGCCACCTCGGCCCACACCTGCACCGGCGACGGCAACGCCATGGTGCTGCGCGCCGGCCTGCCGCTGCAGGACATGGAGTTCGTGCAGTTCCACCCGACCGGCATCTACGGCGCCGGCTGCCTGATCACCGAGGGCGCCCGCGGCGAGGGCGGCTATCTGACCAACTCCGAAGGCGAGCGCTTCATGGAGCGCTATGCGCCGACCGTGAAGGACCTCGCCCCGCGCGACATGGTTTCGCGCTCCATGACCATCGAGATCCGCGAAGGCCGCGGCGTGGGCCCGAACAAGGACCACATCTTCCTGCACCTGGACCACCTGGATCCGGCCATCCTGCACGAGCGCCTGCCCGGCATCTCGGAGTCGGCGAAGATCTTCGCCGGCGTCGACGTCACCAAGGCGCCGATCCCGGTCCTGCCGACCGTCCACTACAACATGGGCGGCATCCCGACGAACTATCACGGCGAGGTCCTGACCCTGCGCGACGGCAATCCGGACAGCGTCGTCCCGGGCCTGATGGCCGTGGGCGAGGCCGCCTGCGTGTCGGTGCACGGCGCCAACCGTCTGGGCTCGAACTCTCTGACCGATCTGGTCGTGTTCGGCCGCGCCGCCGGCCTGCGCGCCGGCGAGATCGTCGACAAGGCATCGAAGGTTCCGGACGCTCCGGCCGCGACCACCGACGGCCACCTGGCCCGTCTGGATCGCTTCCGCCACGCCAACGGCTCGACCCCGACCGCCAAGCTGCGCGTCGAGATGCAGCGCGCCATGCAGTCCGACGCCGCCGTCTTCCGCACCGGCAAGACGCTGGAAGAAGGCGTCGCCAAGCTGCGCGCCATCCACGCGCAGGGAACCGACATCAAGACCACCGATCGCGGCCTGATCTGGAACACCGACCTGGTGGAGACGCTGGAATACGACAACCTGATCGATCAGGCCCTGGTCACCATCGAGGGCGCGCTGAACCGCACGGAATCGCGCGGCGCCCACGCCCGCGAGGACTATCCGGAACGCGACGACGTGAACTGGATGAAACACACCCTCGCCTGGAAGGTCCCGGGCGACGCGGTGAAGATCGACTACCGTCCGGTGCATAACTACACGATGTCCGACGAGGTCTCGTACATCGAACCCAAGGCGCGGGTGTACTAATGGTCCAGCTCAACCTCCCCCGTGGCTCGAAGCCGACCAGCGGCAAGGTCTACAAGGCCCCCGCCGGCGCGACCAACGTCAAGACCTACAAGGTCTATCGCTATGATCCCGAGGTCGACGCCGACCCGCGCTGGGACGTCTATGAGGTCTCGGCCGACGAGCACGGCCCGATGCTTCTGGACGCCCTGATCCACATCAAGAACGAGATCGACCCGACGCTGGCCTTCCGCCGGTCGTGCCGCGAAGGCATCTGTGGCTCGTGCTCGATGACGATCGACGGCCGCAACGCCCTGGCCTGCACCAAGGGCATGGACGAGTGCGCGACCGACACCATCGCCATCGGCCCGCTGCCGCACCAGCCGGTTGTCAAGGATCTGGTGACCGACCTGTCGCTGTTCTACGCCCAGTACGACTCGATCCAGCCCTACCTCCAGTCCGACGAGCCGGACCCGGAGAAGGAGCGCCTGCAACTGCCGGAAGACCGCGCCAGGCTGGACGGTCTGTACGAGTGCATCCTGTGCGCCTGCTGCTCGACCTCGTGCCCGAGCTACTGGTGGAACCAGGAAGAGTACATTGGCCCGGCCGCCCTGCTGCAGTCCTATCGCTGGATCGCCGACAGCCGTGACGATGCGACGGACAAGCGCCTCGACGACCTCGAGGACCCGTTCAAGCTCTATCGCTGCCACACGATCATGAACTGCGCCCAGGTCTGCCCCAAGGGTCTGAACCCGGCCAAGGCCATCGCCGAGACCAAGAAGCTGATGGTCTCGCCGAGCCGCAAGAAGGAGACGGCGTCGGCCTGATCGCCGACGTCGCGTTCGCATGGCGAAGATCACCTACATCGAGCACGACGGCAAGGAACACACCGTCGAGGTTAAGAACGGCCTGTCCGTCATGGAAGGCGCGATCCGGAACAATGTGCCCGGCATCGACGCCGACTGCGGCGGCGCCTGCGCCTGCGCGACCTGCCACGTCTATGTCGACGAGGCCTTCCAGGCCGAGACCGGCCGCGCCTCGGCGATGGAGGAGTCGATGCTGGACTTCGCCGAGAACGTCCAGCCGAACAGCCGCCTGTCCTGCCAGATCCGTGTCTCGGACGATCTGGACGGCCTGATCGTCCGCCTGCCTGAAAACCAGCACTGAGGTCGTCGGCCATGGGCCGCGCCAACCCTGTCCTCGTCGATCGCATCGGCCGCCTGATCGAGGCGGGGCCGAAGGATCGTCCGGCGTTGATCGCCGTGGTCGGGGCCCAAGGCTCGGGGAAAACGACACTGGCTCGTGCGGCCGCCGAACGCTTCGGCGGAGCCCAGATCTCGATCGACGACGTCTATCTAACCCGTTCGGAGCGCGAGGCTTTGGCCCGCGACGTCCATCCGCTTCTGGTCCACCGTGGGCCTCCGGGCACCCATGACCTCGGCTTGCTGAACCGCCTGATCGACGATCTGTCCACGGCCGGGCCGGACGACGAGACCCTGATCCCCGATTTCGACAAGCGCGGCGACGACCGCTGGCCGGTCGAACGCTGGCGGCGCTTCCGGGGTCGGCCGTCCGCCATCCTGATCGACGCCTGGTGTCTGGCCGCAACGCCGGAAGCCGAGAGAGCCTTGACCGTGCCCATCAACGCCCTCGAACGCGATCAGGACGGCGATGGCCAGTGGCGGCGCTGGATCGATGAGCAGGTCGCCGGTCCGTATACGGACTTCATGCAGCGGTTCGACGCCGTAGTCTTCCTGCAGGCGCCCGGCTTCGATGTCGTTCTGGACTGGCGCTGTCAGCAGGAGGCCGACCTGCTGGGTGTCGATCCCGCCGACCTGCCCGCCCATGAGCGCGACCGCCTGACGACCTTCATCCAGTATTTCGAGCGCATCACCCGCCACATGCTGGCGGGCGGCATCGAGACCGACGTCACGGCTCAACTGGATCGAAACCGTCTTCCGGTCACTATCACGCCATGACCACCGCGCCGGATCGCCGTTTCGAGATACGCACGCCCGCCAACACGCGCGCCGTGGTCGTGGCGCCGCGTCTGGAGATGGCCTGTTTGATCATGGACGCCTCGGCCTCCGGCCTGCGCATCCGGCTGGATCGCAAGCTGGCCCTGCCGCGCGAGGTCCAGATCGTCGACATCGCCCAAGGGATCGCCATCGACGCCGAGGTGGCCTGGGCCAAGGGGCAGGAGGCCGGCCTGAAGCGAAAGGGCCAGTCCAGCCTGCGCGGCCTGACCCCGTCCCGCCTCGCCGCTGCCCGCGCCGCCTGGCAGCGCGCCGGAGGGCGTTAAGGCTCGAGTGTCCGTTGAAGGAAGGCGACGACCTTCGGCCAGGCATCCTGCCGCGCCGCCGCATTGGCCTCGGGCGTGCCGCCGCTGCGGGGCGTGTTCCGCGCCGGACTGTCCCCGACCAGATCGTGTCCCGCCTCCGGATAGATCAGCGTCTCCGTCTCCCGTCCGGCCGCCGAGCGGGCGCTGACGATCGCGGCCGCAGCCTCCGATGCCGGCCATTGGGCGTCCTGCGCGCCCGCGATGAGCAGCAGGGCGCCGGGATAGGCCTCAACGGGGATCCGCGCCGCCAGCGCCTTTTCCGGATGATCGGCGCGACCGTTGGCGTGGATCGCCCGCAGGTCGGCAGCATCTCCCGCCAGCAGGCCTTCGACGAAGCCGCGATAGGGGGTGAACGGCAGGGGCTGACCCTCGAACGAGAAGGACGAGCGCGTGCCTTCCGCCTCGACCATCTCCAGACCCCAGCCCTCCCAGACCACGTCGGTCGGGCTATAGGCGACGATGCTGTCGATCCACGGATAGCGGCTGCCAGCGATCAGGGCGAACTCGGATCCCTTTGACGCGCCGAACAGACCGAAGCGCTCGACATCCACGCCCGGCATGGTCCGCAACACCTCGCGCAAGCGCGCCAGTTGGTCGACCGGAATGTCGATGAAGCTGCCCGGCAGATCCGGGAACTGCGGTGGCGGGCCAAAATCGCCCCAGTTGGCCGAATAGTAGGGCAGGCCGACGGCCGCATAGCCCATTTGAGCCAACTCGGGCCCGAAGATGCGCCCGGCCTCGTCCCCGCCCTCGGCGCCATGCAGGATCACGACCACCGGCCGGGGCGCATCGCCCTCCAGCGTCCAGACCTTCGCGTGAGGGAAGCCTTCGATCGGCCGGTCGATCACCGTCTGCGCCGCTGCGACGCCCGCGGCCGCTATCGCGGCGACCGCCGCCAGAACACCCATCATCCGTCGAAACATCCCGAACCTCCTGCGGCGAGATCGCCGGTTCAATGTCTGGTCGCCGCCGACCGGCGGATTGGATGCAGTCAGTGGTCGGAGACTTCCGGCATCGTCCCGGCGTTGATCGCGATCCGGCCGATCAGACCCTTGACGATCAGGTCCAGCGCCGAGCCCTCGCGATAGTCGGCCGCGGCGACGAAGTTGACCCGATCCTCGGAGATCAGGCCGTAGATCTTCTGCTGGTCGCGCTCGGAGTTGCGCGGATCGTAGACGGCGATCGAGAAGCCGCCCTTGGAGTGCATCATCTTCATGGTCGGCACGTCCGTGTCCCCGTCGCCGAGGAAGATCATCCGTTCGAACGGGACCGGACGCGCGTCATCCGCCATAAAGCGGTTGATGCGCTCGTGCTCCCAGTGGTTCAGCACGCCCTTGTTGATGCGGAACAGATACTGGGTCTTGGTCGTGTAGTTGACGCCGACCGCCGGCCAGATGGCGACGCCGTGGTCGTCGTAGACGAACTTCGATGCGAAGACGTGGTGGAACTCGTCGCGTATCGGACAGCCGTCGATCATCTCCTCCAGCCCGGCCGAGATGATGTAGTGCTCGATGTCCAGGCCGTACTCGCGGCCCTTGGCGTTGATGCGTTCGAACCAGCCCTTGCCGGTCAGGTCGGACTTCAGCCCGTCGAACAGCTTCACGTCCTGCCCGTGCTCGGCCAGCAGCTTGCGCGTGATCGGCGCGTCATGATCGCGCGCCTGTTTCAGCATCAGCTGCATGTACATCAGGATGTTGTCGCCGTCGGCCGACTTGGTCAGCCGGTCGGCCTCGCCCCAGAAGTCGCCGATCCCCATGCCCACCGACGGAATGAAGGTGACCTCCTGCATGTTGCCGCGGGCGAGGGTGCCGTCGAAATCGTAGATCAGGGCGGTCTTGAGCAGTTTGGGCGAAGTCGACATCGGGGCGTCCGGGGAAGCGAGGGCCTTGCTCTATAGCCGATTACCCCAAGGACACGGAATACGCCCCGGCCCGCGCCCCGGAGAGCCTGCGCGCAACGCCGCCACGGCCGCCACAAGACGTGAAAATGGTTTCACTTCAGTAATTATACAGCATTGATGATGATATACTCATCGTCTACAGAGACGAAACCATCAATATAGTTGACCACCCTGCGCCCGCTACGCATTCCACTGTGACATTGAGACGTTGCCTGAGGTCGCGGATCGCGCCCGATGCGTCGTCTCGCACGATCGTCACCCTTCAGGCGCGCCCGACCATGATGCGTAAACTCACCTTCGGTTCGAACCGGACGCTTTGCGTCGCGGTCATTTCAGCAGCTTTGGCCGTGTCAGGTTGTGGCGGCGGGGGCGGCGGGGGCGGAAACGACAATGGCGGCGGC
>NZ_BAAAGA010000001.1:600857-677138 GCF_039523815.1 Brevundimonas kwangchunensis
ACCGCCGCCTCCACCTGCGCCGATGGCGCCTCCACCCCCTCCGCCTCCGCCTCCGCCTCCTCCGCCGCCGCCGCCTCCCCCACCACCACCACCACCGCCTCCGCCCCCGCCACCTCCTCCTCCGCCGCCGCCGCCGCCCGGAGGCGCGCGTATTCAGCCGTTGGGAACGCCGCGGATTCTGGTGTCAGACAGCGCCACGATGGCCGGCGTGCGGGATCGCGTGGCCCGGAACACGACCTCCGCAACACGCTTCAAGGCGGTCGCCGACGCCTATGTGAACAACCCCAACATGTCCGGCATGAACCCGTGGCTTCTGGCGTTCATGGCACAGGCCAGCGGATCACCGGCGACGTCGAACTATTGCAGCGTCGCCGTCGCCCGGACCGATGCCTTCGTGCGGGAAGAAGAAACCCGGATCCTGGAGAACACCAACCCGCAGATCGCCGCGAACAGCTATCTGTACATCTCCGAAATCCTCGGCAGCGCCATGATGGTCTACGACTGGTGTCGCAGCCACATGACGCCAGCCCAGCGCGAGCGCTGGAAGAACTGGGGCAACCAGGCGGTTTTCAATGTCTGGAACCCGACCCAGGCGCGCTGGGGTAACCGGAGCGCCACCTGGTCAGGCTGGTCGATCAACAACCCGGGCAACAATTATTACTACTCGTTTATCGATGCGACGATGATGCTGGGTCTCGCCACCTATGGCGAGAACGACATGGCGCCTCAGTGGCTGGAGAAGTTCCGCATCGAGAAGGTCGAAAACCAGATGCTGCCGCACTTCAACAACCAGCTGGTTGGTGGCGGGTCGCGAGAGGGCACCGGGTACGGGACCGCCCTGATGAACCTGTGGCGCACCTACGACTGGTGGCAACGATCGACGGAGGAGCCGCTGGCGAACCGGACGCCGCACTCGCTGGCGTCGATGGCATGGATGCTTCATGCGATCGTGCCGACGGGCGACCGGATCCTGCCGACCGGCGACCACTCGCGGGACTCGGAGGCGCTCTTCTTCGACTATCACCGCACCTACCTGCTGGAGCTGATGAGTCTGAACCCCGGCGAACGACTGTCGGGCGTGGCGAAGACCATGCTCGGCCAGGTGTCGATCCGGGAGATGGGATACCATCCGCAGAAGGTCTTCGATCTGCTCTACGACGTTACCCCGATCGCCGCGCGACCGCTGAACTCCCTTTCGACCGCCTACTGGGCCAGCGGCACGGGCAGCTACTCGATGCGCAACGACTGGACCACCACCTCGGCCTACGCCAACTTCATCTGCGGCCCGATCGACGAGAGCCACGCCCACAACGACCAGGGCAGCTTCGTGCTCTTCAAGGGCAGCTGGATGGCCTATGACGCCAATATCGACGGTCATTCGGGCATCCTGCAGGAGCAGCGCTACCACAACTCGGTCCGCTTCCAGCTCGGGACGACCCATCTCGAACCTCGCCGATCGGGTTCCTGCAACATGGGAGGGCTGGCGAACACAACAAACTGGGCCTACGCCATGGCGCGGATCACGCCGATGTACGCTGCATCGGCAGGCATCCTGAAATCCGAGCGTGAGTTCGTGTTCATCAAGCCCTCGACGTTCGTGGTCTATGATCGAACGCAAGCCCAGAACGCCGGCATCCAGCGCATCTTTACGATGAACTTCCCGAGCGCGCCGACGATCAGTGGCGATACGGTCACTCTGGTCCGTGGGTCCAACCGGTTCGATATGACCCGGATCCTGCCTGCGGCCGCCGACTCCTCGGTCACCCTCTGGCGAAACGCAAACAGCGCCGACTTCTTCGCCGACGACACCGCTGCGCGCCTCGACGTCGTCGGCCGCGGCTTCGACTCGACCACCGAATTCCTGCACGTCATCGGCCTGGACGGCTCCGTGGCGGGCGCCGTCGCCTCCAACGCCGCCGGCCAGTCCGGTGTCGACATCAGCCTGGCGGACGGTCGCAGAGCCATCGTCCGGTTCAGCCAGAACGGAACCGGGGGGACCGTCGAAATCCGGTCGTCGAACGGCGCGGTGATCGAGACGACTGCCCTGCCGACCTCGATCCAGGCGCCGCCGCTGTTCGTGAACTGATTCCGGAGGCCGGGAGCGTCAACCCAGCCTGAGTTCCGGCGGGGCGGCGGCGCTCTCGGCTTCCAGCGGCAGGTGCAGGATGAAGGCGGCGCCCTTGCCGGGCTCGCTCTCGACCTCGGCCCAGCCGCCGTGCAGCTCGACCAGCGCCTTGACCAAGGCCAGGCCGACGCCCGGCCCGCCGCGCTCGCGCCGGACGAACCGGTCGAAGACGTGGGCCTGCAGGTGGTAGGGGATGCCGCGCCCGGTGTCCTCGACCCGGATGCGCACCTCGGCCGGACCGGCCTCGGCCGTCAGGGTCACCACACCCTCCTCGGCCACCGCGCGGGTGGCGTTGTCCAGCAGATGATCCAGCATCTGGCCGACGCGCTGGGCGTCGGCGCGGATGGGTTTGAGGTTGGTCGGGCAGGTGACCGTCAGGGTCGCACCGCGCCCCTCGATCCGTGCACGGACCTTGTCCGCCGCGGTGTCCAGAAGATCGCAGACGCGCACGTCGCCCAGCGTCAGTTCCATCTCGCCGGCGTCGATCTGGGCCATGTCCAGCACGTCGTCGATCGAGCTGGCCAGCTGGCTGGCGGCGATGCGGATGGCGCCGGCGTGCTGGCGGCTGCGCTCGGGCAGGTCGCCCTGGATCTCCAGCAGTTCGGAGTAGCCGACGATGGTCGTCAGCGGCGTCCGCAGCTCATAGGACACGCTGCCCACGAACTCGCGCTTCAGCGCCGTGCTCTCCTCCAGCGCCGCCGCCTTGGCGGCCAGCGCCTGCTCCAGCTCGCGCCGCGCGGTCACGTCGGAGAAGGCGACCAAGGTTGCGCCGTCCGGCAGCGGACGCGTCTGCCACGAGGCGATACGACCATCGGCGGTTCGGCCCTCGCCGGAGATCGGCACACGGCTTTCCGGGTCCGGATCGGCGACCCGCGCCTTCAGGCCCAGCCACAGGCTGGGATCCGGCAGGGTGGCCTGACACAGGGCCGAGATGGCGTCGAAGTCTCCGGCCGCGCGCAGCTGGTCGCCGCTGACACCCCAGAAGGCCTCGAACGCCTCGTTGTGCAGGCGGATGCGTCCATCCGAACCGAACACCGCAACCGCATCGTTCAGCTTGTCCAGCGTCGCCATCTGCACCTGCAGCTGGGCGTTGAACCGGCTGCGGAGCTTCAGTTCGTCGGTGATATCCGACAGCAGCAACAGCATGCCGCCCAGCGGGTGCGGCTGGCGCACGACGCGCAGGGTCCGGCCATCGGGCAGGGACCAGCTGTCATCCGGCGAGGCATGGGTGGAGCCGTAGAAGTCCAGCTCCTTCGCCTTCCAGCCGGCATAGTCGATCACCTCGGGCAGCAGGCGGCGCTGGCGCAGCTTGTCCAGCAGCTCGGCATGAGTCGGCCGCTCGTCAAGCCAGGCCGGGTCGATGCTGAACAGGGTCTGGAAGGCGGTGTTGTGGAAGGCCAGCCGTTTGGACGGACCGAAGATGGCGACCGCGTCGGCCAGATGGTTCAGCGTCTCGTCGTGGGCCTCGACGTGGCGGCGCAGGGTGTCCCGCGTCTCCTCGGCCTCGGTCATGTCCAGGGCGAAGGCCAACACCGCGCCCGCGCCGCCCGGGGCCGGCTCGGCCACGATCCGCCACGCGCGGCGACGCCCGCCGCCGGTGGTCCAGCGGAAGCCCTCCTGCGGCTGATGCAGCCGTCCGGCCTCGGCGACGATGGCGTCCGCGCCGCGGTCGAAGCTGAGCCCCTTCTCGCGGGCGACCTCGACGCTCTCGACCTTCATTTCGGCCAGCCAGGCGCGGTTGGCCCAGGCAAGACGACCTGCGGAATCGGTCACCCAGGTCGGCGCCGGCCAGGCGTCGGCCAGCAGGCCCAGTCCGCTCTCCGCCGCCGTGCCCACCAGACCCAGCCGCGACAGACGCAGCCAGGCGGCGCCGGCGGAGGACCGGCCCTCGACCGTCCACGCCCCGCCCGCGCCTTCCAGCACGGCGTCGAAACTCTCGCCCCGGTCCATCAGCGCATCGAGGCGCGGCCCGGCGACGCCGCGCACGGCGTCCAGCACCACAAGACCCGGATCGCCTGCCGGCGCGTCATGACTGGTCAGATCACGTACGATTGCATCCCACGTCGCCGGCGCGCCCAGCCGGACGGTGCGCCCGCCCGGTGTCAGCGCCAGTCGCACATCCTCGAAGGCCGCCAGCGCGCCATCCCGTTCGGCCCGGTCCACATCGGCGGCGGCCAGCGCAGCCTCCAGCGCCGTGTTGCGGACAGCCAGCTTCGCGCGCATCCGCGCCGCCCAGGCGCTGAGCGCCAGGGCCAGTCCCGCCGCCCCCGCGGTCGCGACATAGGCGATGTCGGCCTCGGCCATATCCGCTGACAGCTCCCGCGCTCCGATTCGGTAACCATACCTGATGGGGGGCGGGGGGCTAGGGATTAGGGATTGGGGAAGAGGGATTGGGAGGCGGGACGCACTGTCGCGGGCATAGGTCGCGGCGCCGGCGACTTCCCAACCCAATCCCCAATCCCTAATCCCTAACCCCCATGTGGAAAGACCAGCTCGCCCCCTCGCTCGACGACTTCGCCCGACTGGCGCGCGAGGCCTTCGACGCCCTGCCCGATCCATTCCGCTCGCTGGCGGGCGACGTGGTTATCCGCGTCGACGACTTCGCCGACGATGAAGTGCTGGCCGGGTTCGGCATGGAAGACCCGTTCGAGCTGACGGGCCTGTATCACGGCGTCGACATCGGCCTGCGCGACAGCATGGGTCCGGCCGCCGACCCCTCGCGCATCTTCCTGTACCGCCGCCCGATCCTCGACGAATGGTGCGAGCGCGGCGACGTGGGTCTCAGCGAGATCATCGCCCACGTCCTCATCCACGAGATCGGCCACCACTTCGGCCTCGACGACGACCAGATCCATCACATCGAGGATGAGGCGGACTGACGTTCGGCGGCCCGCCTTAAATCCAGCGCGATCTGTGGTATAAGGCCGGCTTCCCGTCATTCAGGATCACAGCCTTGAGCCTCACGCTCGACCTTTCGCGCACGACCGCCGACAAGCCTGCCGCCCCCGTCAACCTGTCCGGTCTGACGCGTGAGGGCCTGCGGCAGGCGCTGATCGACGCGGGCGTCTGCGATCCGGCCAAGGCGAAGATGCGCGCCAGCCAGATCTGGGGCTGGATCCACCACTACGGCGTCACCGACTTCGCCCTGATGAGCAATGTCGCCAGGGACATGCAGGCCAGGCTGGCCGAGCATTTCACCCTCGCCCGTCCCGAGATCGTCGAGCGTCAGGTGTCCAAGGACGGCACCCGCAAATGGCTGATCCGCACCGCGCCGGGCATCGAGGTCGAGGCGGTCTACATCCCCGATGTCGGCCGCGCCGGCGCCCTGTGCGTCTCATCCCAGGTCGGCTGCACGCTCAACTGCACCTTCTGCCACACCGGCACCCAGAAGCTGGTCCGCAACCTGACCACGGCCGAGATCGTGGCCCAGGTCCAGGTCGCCCGCGACGATCTCGGCGAATGGCCGTCGCCCAAGGAAGACCGCCGCCTGTCGAACATCGTGTTCATGGGCATGGGCGAGCCGCTCTACAATCTCGACCACGTCTCCGACGCCATCGACATCATCTCGGACAACGAGGGCATCGCCCTGTCGCGTCGCCGGATCACGGTCTCGACCTCCGGCGTGGTGCCGCAACTCCAGGCGCTGGGCGACCGCACGGCCGCCATGCTGGCCATCAGCCTGCACGCCACCAACGACGCCCTGCGCGACGTGCTGGTGCCGCTGAACAAGAAGTATCCTCTGGACCAGCTGATGGCCGCCATCCGCGCCTATCCCGGCCTGTCCAACGCGCGTCGCGTGACCTTCGAGTATGTGATGCTGAAGGGCGTCAACGACAGCCCGGAAGAGGCCCGCGCCCTGCTGAAGCTGATCGAGGGCATCCCGGCCAAGGTGAACCTGATCCCGTTCAACCCCTGGCCCGGCACCGACTACCAGTGCTCGGACTGGAAGACGATCGAACGCTTCGCCGCCATCCTGAACAAGGCAGGCTACGCCTCGCCCATCCGCACCCCCCGCGGCCGCGACATCCTAGCCGCCTGCGGCCAGCTGAAGTCGGAGAGCGAGAAGGTCAGGGCGTCGGCGTTGCGGAAGGCGGAGCAGGCGGCGGCTTAAGGCCGGCATCCAGCGTGCGTCGGAAGACCAGACCTCCCACCGCGCCTGAGATTCCGACCGCCAGCACGATCACTGCGTCGCCACGGTCTGTCATCGGTTCATGCAGAAGACCTGCCGCCAATGCGCTCGCCAAGCCAGCCGTCAGCATAGCGACCCCGTCGTTGGCGAGGCGGAGAGCCTTCGCCCCGAAGTAGGTTAGCGGACCCGCGCTAATCGCGCCGAAGAAGAAGCAGATCGAAATGAACGGCGTCATGATTAGAATTATGGCTCCCATGAATATCGCCTCGCCAACGGACGCGACGCGCATGCCTTGGGGCTGAACAACGGCGAGACACGTCAGAAGAACGGGAAGCAGCGTGGCGACCGAAATGCCCGTCGCCGCTGCCGCAGCAAGCATTGTCGCGCTGAACGACGGCTTCATCATCCCGCCTCCTGCAATGCCGTCCGCCGCTCCCCCATACCCTCCGGCGTCCGCACGTCCCACGCCAGTCCGAGCCGCTCCAGCAGCTGGATGAACCGGAAGCCCCAGTCGCTCTGGCCGGGATAGAGGCCGATCCGCGCCGAGCCGGGGAAGGCGTGATGGTTGTTGTGCCAGGCCTCGCCCATGGTCGGGATCGCCGCCCACGGCACATCGTGCGCCTGCACCCCCGCCTCCTTCACCAGCCAGGTCTGCGGCCCGCGCCGGTGCGCCAGATGGCCGACGAACCAGTGGCCGGTGACCGAGGCAGTGATCCGCGCGCAGACGCCCCAGACCACGAAACCCCAGCCGCCCATCAGATACAGGACGCCGGCGATCGGCAGCTGCTGCAGCATCCATGTCCGTTCGAGGAACCGGTAGAACCGGTCGCGCCCGACCTTGCCCAGGTCGAAGGCCGGCGGGCGATCCAGCTCCAGCCGGCAATGCATCTGCCAGATGGCGTCGATCAGCATGGGCCGCCGGTGCGCCAGATAGTCGTGACAGTCGGACCGCCGCTGGGCCCAGTCGCGCAGGTCGTGGGTCCGGATCACCCAGAACGGCCCGCTCATGCCCACGGCCGTGCCGATCCAGACCAGCATATGCTCCAGCCAGAGCGGGCATTTGAAGCTGCCGTGGATCAGCCGGCGGTGGAAACCGACCGAGTGGCCCAGCAACAGGGCGCCGCCCGTCCCGACCACGAAGATCGCCATCGCGCCCCAGCTTGCCGTCAGAGGCGCGAGCATCAGCGTCGCCGCCATCATCGATCCGTTCCACAGCGAATGAACCGGATCCCATCGCACCCGCCCCTCCACCGGACTGCATCCCGGCGTCTCGATCAGGCTGTTCACCGCGCAGGGGTCGTCATGCGTGTGCGACATCGACCCCTCCCCGGGCCCGGTTTCCGTAGGCCAGCTTCCACAGGATGTAGCCGGCCAGAAGTCCCGGCCCCGCCGCGATCACGAACGTCGTCGGGGTCCAGACGTCCGACAGATTGATCGCCCTCCCGGACGCGATGGCCAGCGGCAGGTGCGCCGCAAGCGGAGCGGCGATCCCGGAGACCAGCCCGCCGGACAGGATAAAGTCCTGCCGGCTCCTCATCCCCCGCACATGCATGAACCGCCAGACCGGCGCCGCCCCCAGCATCGCGCCCAGCATCCAGAACGGGAAGGCGAAGACGCCGAGCAACAGCCCCCAGAACCCGCCGATGAGCATGAACAGCAGGAAGCCGGTCGCAGCCGCCAGTCCGGTCGCCATCAGGATCAGCATGACCCTTACGCCGCTCCACACTCGTTTCATCGCCGCCCTCCATCACTGATTAGTATTTAAGACATCACTTAATCTCTTAAATCCCAGACTGGCAAGTGGTTCGCAAATCACTTAAATGTCGCACCATGCAACGCGTCTTCGAAGCCCTCTCCAGCCCCATCCGGCGAAAGATCCTCGCCTACCTCGCCCACACCGACCTGACGGCGGGCGAGATCGCGGCGCGTTTCGAGATCTCAAAGCCCGCCGTCTCCCAGCATCTGACCGTGCTGGAGAACGCCGGCCTCGTGACCAGCGAGAAGAAGGGCCAGTACGTCCACTACAGCCTGGCGCCGGAGAACCTGACCAACACCCTGAACAGCTATGTTCAGGAGGTCTGTCCGGTGGCCAAACCGCTGAAGAACGAGAGCGCGGCCATCCGGCGGAAACGCGCGCCGGACTGATCCAGAAACAATTGCTCACCAACTGTGGCGCCGGGACGCTTGCGGATTGGGGCGGAAAGCGGGCAATCCTCGGTGGTATCGGATCCCCGGAGCCCCATGGACTCGTCGTCCCTTTCCCGCGTGCTTGAAAGCGCCGAGGTGCAGGCCTTCGCGACCGGCTTCCCCACGACCATGGCCCATCTGGGCATCACCCTGGCGCTGATGATCGCCGGGGCCGTGATCTACGCCCTGTTCACGCCGTGGAAGGAGATCGCCCTGATCCGCGAGGGCAACTCGGCCGCGGCCGTGGCCTTCGCCGGGGTGCTGGTCGGTCTGGCCATTCCGCTGGCGGTCAGCCTCAGCGTCTCGACCTCGATCAAGGACATCACCCTGTGGGGCTTCGCCACCGTGGTGCTGCAGCTGCTGGCCTTCCGGATCGTCGACATCCTGCTGACCGGTCTGCCGCAGCGGATCAAGGAAGGCGAGGTCTCCGCCGCCGTCCTGCTGGTCGGCGCCAAGCTGTCGACGGCGCTGATCCTCGCCGCGGCCCTGACGGGCTGACGGCATGGGCTTTCGTCCGCCCGACTGGCTGATCTACTCGGCCGTGCTGGGTGCGCTTCTCGTGGCTTCACTGAACCGTCGTGAGAACGCCGACGCGCCGCCCGCGCCGCCGCCGCCCGATCCCATGGAGGGCGCCCTGTTGGGGCCGGTGACGCCTTTCGACCCGGCCGTGACGGTCCATGCGCCGGACATCCCCTTCCAGCCGAGTTCCGGCACCGCCTTCTCCATCGCCCGCGAAGGGACCTGGGTCACCGCCCGGCACGTCGTCGAAGGCTGCCGCAAGCCGGCGATCATGGTCGGCGGCGGACGCGCCGTGGCGGCCGACGTGCGGCTGGCGCCGCGAGCCGATATCGCGGTCCTGCTGACCGCTGGCGGGCCGTCGGCCATTCCCGTCAGCTCCGATGACCTGCGCGAGGGTCAGCGCGCCTTCCATCCCGGCTATCCGCAGGCGCGGGCGGGCGAGGTGACCTCGCGTCTGCTGGGTCGCGAGACGCTGAAGGTGCGCGGCCGCGGCGCACGTGAGGAGCCGGTGCTGGCCTGGGCCGAGGTCGGACGCACCGCGCGACTAGGCGGCACCCTCGCGGGCCTGTCCGGCGCGCCCGTGCTGGATCGTCAGGGCCGCGCCATCGGCGTGACCATCGCCGAGAGCCCCCGACGCGGCCGTATCTACACCACCGCGCCCGAAACCTTCGCCCCGGCCATCCGCGGCATCCAGAAGGCCGACGAGCCGCTGGCCGGCCGCATCATCACCGTCGACAACTACGGCCTCGTCGCCGACGACCTGCGTCGCGAACTCCGGGTCGCGCAGGTGGTCTGCCTGTCGGCCTGACACTAAGCCGAAATCCGGGCCCGGCTGGATTGCGTCCAACCGGGCCGATTTCGCCTATCGCAGCGCCGCCGAGTCGAGGTCCAGATCCGACAGCGGGATCACCTCGACGTTCGGGTGTTTCGCCCGGATCGCGTCGATGAACTGGGCGGAGTCGCCGACGATCACCAGGCTGGCGTTGGCCGCCGGCAGGTGTTCGGCGAAGGCCGACTGGACCTGATCCGGCGTGATGGCCTCGACCCGGCCGACATAGGCCGCCAGATCGCTCATCGGCAGGTCGTAGAGGGCCAGGCCCGCGACCGTGCTGGCCAGTCCGTCCACCGTCTCCAGACCGCTGCCGAAGCCGCCGGACAGGATGGCCTGACGGGTGGTCATCTCGCTCGCGGTCGGCTGGGTGTCCGACAGGCGCGAGAGCTCGGCCAGCACCAGCTCGGCCACCTCGGCGGCGGCGTCGTTGCGGGTCTGGGCCGAGGCGATGAAGGCGCCCATGTCCTGACGCACGCCCAGGTTCGAGCGCGTGCCGTAGCTCAGGCCGCGCTTGATGCGGATTTCCTGGTTCAGACGCGAGGTGAAGCTGCCGCCCAGCAGGGTGTTGCCCAGCGTCAGGGGGAAGAAGTCCTCGTTGCTGCGGGCGATGCTGCGCATGGCGACATAGACGGCGGCCTGACCGGCGCCCGGCTGGTCGATGACCACCACGCGCGGGGCCACGGCCTCACCGGCCGGATTCACGCGCGGCGCCGGAGCCGGCCCCGTGGCGCGCCAGTCGCCGAAGGCCTGCTCGGCCAGGGCGCGGGCCTGCTCGACCGTGATGTCGCCCGAGAAGACCAGGCGCGCGGTCTCGGGGCGATAGCGCGAGGCGTGGAAGGCCACGACGTCCTCGCGGGTCAGGCCCGGCAGGGAGGTCAGGGTGCCGCTGCCCGGCGCGCCATAGGCGGCGTCGCCATAGACCACGCGGCCGGCGGCCATGGCGGCGACCGGACCGGGCGAGCTGAGCGAGACGCGCAGGCCGTCCAGCGACTGGTCGCGCTGGCGCTCGACTTCCTCGGCGGCGAAGTCCGGACGGCGAACCAGATCGGCCATCAGGCTCATGGCGCGCGAGAAGACGTCCGACGGCGCATTGACAACGACGTTCGAGAAATCCGTGCCCGACGAGGCGCCGATCTGGGCGCCCAGCTGTTCGATCTCGGCGGCGATCTGCGGCGCCGAGCGACCGGCGGCGCCCTGGGTCAGAAGGCCGGCGGTCAGCACCGACAGGCCTGTCTTGTCGCCGTCGTCGGCCGAGCCGGCGATCAGGCCCAGACGCGCCGACACCAGCGGCATGCCCGGCTTGCGCGCGACATAGACGTTCAGGCCGTTCGACAGGGTGAAGGTCTCGACCGCCGGGGTGGCGACCTCGACCGGCGCGCCGGCCTCCGGGATCGGCGTCCGCTGCGCCTCGGGCAGCAGTTCGAACACGCGGCCGACCGGCGCCAGGTCGGCGACCTTCACCGGGGCGTCTACGTCGACGTTCTGCGCCGAGACCGGGTTGGCGTCGTCCGCCTTCAGATAGCGGATCGCGATGCTGCGCTCGTCGGTCAGATAGCGGCGGGCGACACGCTGGATATCGGCGATGGTCACCGCCTGCAGCGCCGCGACCTCGTTGTCGGCCGAGGCCGCGCCGCCGGTGTTGATCAGCGACCAGCCCAGGGCGCTGGCGCGGTCCTCGATGGTCTCGCGATCGCGCAGGGCGGCGGCGACCAGCTCGTTTTTCGCCTCGGTCAGTTCGGCTTCGGTGACCGGCGCATCGCGCAGGCGGGCAGCCTCGGCGCGCAGCGAGGCGAGACCGGCTTCGGGCGTCTCACCCTCGGCCATGATGGCGTAGGTCAGAACCGCGCCGGCCTGCTGGCTGGCGTCCAGGCTCGAGCTGGCCTGGGTGGCGATCTTCTGATCGTAGACCAGCGAGCGATACAGGCGCGAGCTCTCGCCGGTCGACAGGATGCCGTCCAGCACGGTCAGGGCCGCGCGGTCCGGATTGTCATAGCGCACGGCCGGCCAGGCCAGCACCACCGCCGGCAACGGCACGTTCGGGGCGTAATAGGTCGCCTCGCGCGGCCCGGTCGGCTCGGGCTCGCGCACGTCGTTGACCGGCAGCGGGCGGTCCGGATTGGTCAGCGGGCCGAAATACTGGTCGATCCAGCCGTCCAGCTGGGCCTGATCGAAATTGCCCGCCACGATCAGATAGGCGTTGTCCGGGCGATAGTAGGTGGCGTGGAAACGGCGCACGTCCTCGATGGTCGCGGCGTCCAGGTTCTCGATCGAACCGATGGTCGTGCGGCGATAGGGATGCTCCTGATAGATCGTCTCAGGCACGAAGACGCTGAACAGGCGGCCGTAGGGGCTGGCCAGCACGCCCTGCCGGTACTCCTCCTTAACGACGTCGCGCTCGCTCTCGAACACCGACTCGTTGACGACCAGCGAGCCCAGACGGTCGGCCTCGGCGAAGATCAGACGCTGGAGATGATTGGCCGGAACCGTCTCGTGATAGGCCGTCACATCGTCCGAGGTGAAGGCATTGTTGTTGCCGCCCACGTCCTCGGTCAGACGGTCGAAGGTCTCGTCCGGGAAGTTCTGCGTCGCCTTGAACATCAGGTGTTCGAACAGGTGCGCGAAGCCCGAGCGATCCTCCGGATCGTCCTTGGAGCCGACGCGGTACCAGACCTGCACGGTCACGTTCGAGGTCGAGGTGTCGCGCGCCGTGTAGATCTTCAAGCCGTTCGGCAGGGTCCGCTCCTGGAAGCCCAGCGGCGGAACGGTGATCCCCTGCGCAGCGGCGGCCGGGGCGGTCTGGGCCAGCGCGGGCGCGGCGGCCGGCAGGCCGAGAAGCAGCGCCGAGGCGGCGACGGTGAGGATCAGGCGGGACTTCATGGGACGGCGGCTCCGGACGCCCGGACCACCGGGCGGGCAGACCCTATCAGGGCCGGTTCGGGGCGCACCTTACAGAGTAGTAATGAAGCCGCGTCAGTCCAGCCGCAGCGCATCCGCAAGCAGCTGCGCCTCGCCTGCCCGGCTGGAGCCCGTGCGCCAGGCGACGACGATCTCGCGTCGGGGCGCCTTGGCCGCGATCGGACGGACCACCACGCCCGGCATGTCCGCCAGCCCGGCGCGCACCGCCATCTCGGGCAGGAAGCTGACGCCCAGCCCGGACGAAACCATCTGCACCAGGGTATGCAGGCTGGTGGCGGCGAAGACGTCGTCGCCTTTCGGCGCCTCGATGTCGAAGGCAGCCAAGGCCTGATCGCGCAGACAGTGGCCGTCCTCCAGCAGGATCAGGTCCTCGGCCTTCAGCGACCCCGGCGCGATCGGACCCGGCCCGGCCAGGGCGTGGCCCAGCGGGGCCGCCGCCAGAATCTCGTCGTCGCCGATCCGGGCATGGTCGATGCCGGCGGCGGTGTAGGGCAGGGCGATCACTGCGGCGTCCAGGTGGCCGCTCTTCAGCGCAGCGACCAGCCGGGGCGTCAGGTCCTCGCGAATGAACAGCCGCAGGCTCGGATAGTCCTGCTTGATGTCCGGCAGGCGGGCGGGCAGCAGGAAGGGCGCGACCGTCGGGATGACGCCCAGCCGGAACCGACCCGACAGCGGCTTGCCGGCATTGCGCGCCGCCTCGACCAGATCCTCGGTACGCGCCAGCACGTCCTCGGCCCGCCGCACCGCCTCGGCGCCGACCGCGGTCAGCTGCACATTGCCGCGCGTCCGCTCGACCACCGGCGCGCCGAGAATCTTCTCCAGCTCCTGCACCCCCGCCGACAGCGCCGGCTGGCTGACGTGCGCCGCCTCCGCCGCCCGACTGAACGAGGCGTGCTCGGCGAGCAGACGCAGGTACTGAAGCTGGCGAAGGGTGGGGAGCATGGAAGCGGACATAGGCGCTCCCTATGGTTTGAGTAAAGAGTATCGAGAATTCTGTTCCTCCCCCAACGGGGGAGGGGGACCATGCGCAGCATGGTGGAGGGGCGGCTGACCCGGTCTCGATTTAGCCAAGCCAGACCGGGTGCGCTGACACGCCCCTCCACCGCCGTACCGGCGGTCCCCCTCCCCCGAAGGGGAGGAACTTACTGCGCTACTTCAGATCGAACCGGTCCGCGTTCATCACCTTCACCCAGGCCTTCACGAAGTCCGTCACGAATTTCTGGCCCGCATCCGCCGAGGCATAGACCTCGGACAGGGCCCGCAGCTGGGAGTTGGAGCCGAACACCAGATCGGTGCGGGTGGCGGTCCAGAGTTCCTCGCCGGTCACCCGGTCGGTGCCGACGAAGGTCTCGTCGCCCTCGCCGTCGACCTTCTTCCAGCCGGTCTTCATGTCCAGCAGGTTGACGAAGAAGTCGTTGGTCAGCTGGCCCGGACGGGCGGTGAAGACGCCGTGCTTCGATCCGCCGTGGTTGGCGCCCAGCACCCGCAGGCCGCCGACCAGCACCGTCATCTCCGGCGCCGTCAGGCCCAGCAGCTGGGCGCGGTCGACCAGCAACTCCTCGGTCGGTACGTTGAACCGGACCTGCAGATAGTTGCGGAAGCCCTCGGCGCGCGGCTCCAGCACCGCGAAGCCCTCGACGTCGGTCTGCTCGGCCGAGGCGTCGGTACGGCCGGGCGTGAACGCAACCTCGATCGACTGGCCCGCCGCCTTTGCCGCCTGCTCGATCCCGACGGAGCCCCCCAGCACGATCAGGTCGGCGATCGAGACATTGAGACCCGACGACGCCTTCAGGTCCTCATAGACCTTGAGCACCTTCGCCAGGGACTTCGGATCATTGACGTCCCAGTCCTTCTGCGGCGCCAGACGGATGCGGCCGCCATTGGCGCCGCCGCGATGGTCCGAGCCGCGGTAGGTCGAGGCCGACGCCCAGGCCGTCGTCACCAATTCGGCGATCGACAGACCCGACGCCGCAATCTTCTCCTTCAGCGCCCGGATGTCGGCGTCGCCGATCACAGGACCCTGATGCGCCGGGATCGGGTCCTGCCAGATCAGGTCCTCGGCCGGCACCTCCGGTCCGAGATAGCGAACCTTCGGACCCATGTCGCGGTGGCACAGCTTGAACCAGGCGCGGGCGAAGGCGTCACCGAAATAGGCCGGGTCGGCCCGGAACTTCTCCATGATCTTCCGGTATTCCGGGTCGACCTTGAAGGCCATGTCGGCCGTGGTCATCATGGTCGGGACCTTCTTGCCGGGCGTGTGCGCGGCCGGGGCGAGGGTCTCGGGCGGATTGCCGACCGGCTGCCACTGCTTGGCGCCCGCGGGCGAGCGGACCAGCTCATACTCATGGTCCAGCAGCATGTCGAAATAGGTCATGTCCCAGGTGATGGGGGTCGGCGTCCACGCGCCCTCGATCCCGGACGTGATGGTGTGGTCGCCGATGCCGCTCTCGTGGCCCGACTGCCAGCCCATGCCCTGCTGGGCGATGTCCGCCCCCTCGGGCGAGGCCCCGACCTTGGACGCATCGCCCGCGCCGTGAGCCTTGCCAAAGGTGTGGCCGCCGGCGGTCAGGGCCGCGGTCTCCTCGTCGTTCATGCCCATGCGGGCGAAGGTCTCGCGGATGTCGCGGGCCGACTGCAGGGCCTCCGGCACGCCGCCGGGACCTTCCGGGTTCACATAGATCAGACCCATCTGGATCGCCGCCAGCGGAGCCTCCAGCGCGGCGTTGTCCTCGGGACGGATGCGGGTCTTGTTCGCCTCGTCGCCGACCCAATTTTCTTCCGTGCCCCAGTAGACGTCCTTCTCGGGCTCCCAGACATCGGCCCGCCCGCCGCCGAAGCCGAACACCGGCCCGCCCATGCTCTCGATGGCGACATTGCCGGCCAGGATCATCAGATCGGCCCAGCTCAGGTTCGCGCCGTACTTCTGCTTGATCGGCCACAGCAGGCGGCGGGCCTTGTCGAGGTTGCCGTTGTCCGGCCAGCTGTTCAGCGGTGCGAACCGTTGCTGGCCCGCGCCCGCGCCACCGCGCCCGTCACCGGTGCGATAGGTGCCGGCCGAGTGCCAGGCCATGCGGATGAAGAAGGGGCCGTAATGGCCATAGTCCGCCGGCCACCAGGGCTGGCTGTCGGTCATCAGCGCGTGCAGGTCGCGCTTCACAGCGTCATAGTCGAGCTGCTTGAAAGCCTCGGCGTAGTTGAAGCCGTCGCCCATCGGATCGCCCGACTTTCCCTGCTGGTGCAGGATGTCCATCGTCAGCTGGTTGGGCCACCAGTCGCGGTTGGTCCGGCCCAGCAGGCTGCGCAGCGCCGCCGGCTCCTTGTTGGGATCGTTGAGGGGGGTCGCGCCGCCAGCATTGCCGTCCATGGTCTCGTCTCCCTGATGTTGTGGGAGCCAGCCTATGACCACGTCGCGAGTAGGGGAAATCGATAAACTTTGTGGTCGCCAACAGCAGAAGTTATGGAACCGTGGCGCTTGAGAACTTTCCGCTCTCCGCCATCCACCGCATCCGGCAGGCCATGATGGCGGTCTCGCCCAGTCGCTCGACCAGCCGCCAGTTGACCACCGCTCCGATGGGCGCGCCGACCACGGGGATCAGCTGGGCCATCTTCGCCAGGTCGATGTAGTCCCGGTACTCGATCTGGAAGGTGCGCCAGTCGTACTCGGTGATCTCGACCGGCTGATCGATGTCGGCCAGCCAGTTCTCCAGATCCTTCAGCGCCTCGGGCCGGCGACGGGCGCTGGCGAAGGCGAGGTGGAAGATGTGCAGCACGAACAGCCGTTCGCGCAGCGATCCCCCGCCCCAGCCATAGGCCGCGACGATGTCGCCCAGCATCCGCACCTTGATCGCCATCAGGGCCGGGAAGTCGGCGGCGGCCAGCACGAAGCCGCCGGCGCCGGCCACACCGCCCTCGACGCTGGCGGTGTTGCGATAGACCCTGATCGCCGCGCGCGCCCGCAGCTCCCGCGTCGCCAGCGAGCCTTCGGGCGCCGGCTTCGCCTTCAGCAGGTCGCTGCCGAACAGGATGCCCTTGGTCATGGCCTCGACGCCGGCCGTCACGATCGTGTGCACCCGCTCGGGAATGATGCGGTTGATCCGGTCCTGCGTGCCGCGCGTCGCCTTGTCCCACAGGTTGGGCGGCCTCAGCACCTTCTCCCGCCAGGCGGCGACCTCGGCACGCACGGTCGTCTCGTCCGCGATGGCGATCAGGCCTTCGGGGACGTCGTCGGCGGGTACGATTTCGGCAGGCGGGGTCACACGAACTCCTGATCACGCGGCGTTACAGTTGCAGCCGGGGGCCTGCGGGTCTAGACCGCCGCCGACCGCGGTTCGCAACCGCACAACTTCCTCCCGGAGACAGACTATATGGCTCGCGCGAAGATCGCCCTTATCGGCGCCGGCATGATCGGCGGCACCCTGGCCCACGTTGCGGCGCGCGAAGCGCTGGGCGACGTGATCCTGTTCGACATCGCCGAGGGCACGCCGCAGGGCAAGGCGCTGGATATCGCCGAAGCCTCGGCCGTCTTCGGTCAGGACGTGGCCCTGAAGGGCGCCAACGACTACGCCGACATCGCCGGCGCCGACATCTGCATCGTCACCGCCGGCGTGCCGCGCAAGCCGGGCATGAGCCGCGACGACCTGATCGGCATCAATCTGAAGGTCATGAAGGCCGTCGGCGAGGGCATCAAGGCCCACGCCCCGAACGCCTTCGTCATCTGCATCACCAACCCGCTCGACGCCATGGTCTGGGCCCTGCAGAAGTTCTCGGGCCTGCCGAAGGAGAAGGTCGTCGGCATGGCCGGCGTGCTCGACTCGGCCCGCTTCGCCTACTTCCTCGCCGAGAAGACCGGCGTGTCGATCCAGGACATCCACGCCTGGACCCTGGGCGGCCACGGCGACGACATGGTGCCGATGGTGCGTCACTCGACCGTCGGCGGCCTGCCGCTGCCGGACGCCGTCGCCGCCGGCTTCCTGTCGCAAGCCGATCTGGACGCCATCGTCGAGCGCACCCGCAAGGGCGGCGGCGAGATCGTAGCCCTGCTGAAGACCGGCTCGGCCTTCTACGCCCCGGCGGAATCGGCCATCGCCATGGCCAAATCCTACCTGCTGGACCAGAAGCGCGTTCTGCCGTGCGCCGTGTGGCTGTCGGGCGAGTACGGCCTGTCGGACCTCTACGTCGGCGTGCCGGCCATGATCGGGGCCTCGGGCGTCGAGAAGATCATCGAGTTCACCACCAACGACGACGAGAAGGCGATGTTCGCCAAGTCGGTCGAGTCGGTCCAGGGCCTCATCCAGGCCTGCAAGGACATCGACGGCTCGCTGGCCTAAGGGCGCTGCCGCTCGCGACGCGGTCGCTCGCTGCTTGAGCGCCAGGGCGCCCTCAAGCAGTGAGCCGCCGGGCGGCGAACGATAGGTCAAAAAGAATGAAGGCCCGCGGATCGCTCCGCGGGCCTTTTCTCTTACTGGCCTGCCGGAGGCGCCGCAGGCGCGGCTGGCCCCGCCAGATACTGGGCGAAGGCGCGAAGCTGCTGCAGCCACACGACAGTCGGCTCGCGCAGTTGCTCGGCGCCGTTCGCGGTCAGCAGCACATCGTAGCGCGCCAGCACAGACGCCTCCCCGCCCTCGGTCTCCGGGGCGTACCAGGCGGCGGTCACATAGCGATTGTCGCGGTTCCAGGCCGTCACCTGCGCCTCGGTGATCGGGCCGGTGAAGGTGGCCGAGTACTGCACGTCGTCACACAGCGTCGCGCAGGCGTAGAAGGTCAGGCTCCAGGGCAGGGGCTGATCCGCGATCCGCACAATCTGCGCATTGCCGACCATGGTCGGCTCGCTGACCTGCCCGCCGAGGCCCGTCAGCCAGGTCCGGGTGTCGGCCACGGTTACGCCGGTGGACGCCGCGGCCGGGGCGGCGGTCTGGGCAAGAGCAGGCGCAGCCACGCCCGTCAGGGCGGCGGCGGCGATCAGGGCAGTAAGGCGCATTGAAGTTTCTCCCTCCAGTATCGGACCGATCCGACGCGAGCGCCGGAGCGGAATTAAGGCGCGGTCGGCTCCGTCCGCTCGCGCGCCAGCCAGTCGGCGCTGGCCATCTCGTTCAAACGTGACACCGTTCGTTCGAACTCGAAAGCGCCGACGCCTTCGGTGTAGAGCGCCTCGGGCGCGGCGGCGGCCAGCACGACCAGCCGGGTCCCGGCCTCGTACAGGGCGTCGATCAGGGTCACGAAGCGGCGTGCCTCGTGATGATTGGCCGGGCCCAGCACCGGCACGTCCTCGACGAAGACCGTGTGGAAGCGGTTGGCGATGGCCAGATAGTCCTGCGGACCCAACGGGCGCGAGCACAGCTCGGCGAAGGTCGCGCGCGCCAGTCCGCCATCGGTGCGATCGATGACGATGTCGCGGCCCAGCACGGTCAGGTGCGTCGGGCATTCCTGCTGCTCGCCCTTCAGCTCCTGCCACAGGGCCTCGAAGTCGGCGCGGCCGGCGGCGTCGTACCAGACCCGCGCGCCCATCAGCCGGTCCAGCCGCCAGTCGCGCGCGCCGGTCACCTGCACCACCTCGCAGGCGGTCTCTAGCATGCCGATGAAGGGCAGGAAGAGCTGACGGTTGATGCCGTTCAGATACAGCTGGTCCGGCGCCCGGTTCGAGGTGATGGCCACCACCGTCTTCAGCTCGAACAGGGCCTCGAACAACCGGCCCAGGATCATGGCGTCGGCGATGTCGGTGACCTGCAGTTCGTCGAAGCACAACAGGCGAGCTTCGGACGCGATCAGCTCGGCCACCGGGCGGATCGGATCGTCGCCCTTCGACTGACCGAACACGGCCTTGCGCGCCTTCGCATCGCCCTCGCGCCACTGGCGGATCAGGTCGTGCACCCGGGCCATGAAGGCGTGGAAGTGGGCGCGGGTCTTCCGCTGCTCGGGCACGCAGGCGAAGAACAGGTCCATCAGGATGGATTTGCCGCGTCCCGGGGGACCCCACAGGTAGATCCCCTTCACCGCCGGACGCGCGCCGAACAGGCCGCGTTTCTCCAGATCGCGCTCCAGCCGGCCGAAGGCCTCGACCACCGGAATCTGCGACGGATCGGGCGTCAGTCGGCCATCGGCCAGACGCTTGTCATAAGCGGCGCGAATGCGGGAAGACATCGAACTCGGGCTTAGCCGCCCCGGCCCTTCGTGAAAAGCGATTGCTTCGCGCCTGCGAAAGACTACATGCACGCTCTGAAGCGCAATATTGTCCGCCCCCTGTGATCGCCGGGGTGTCCGAAAGACCAACCGCCCTCAAGCAGCGAGCCGTCGCGCGGCGAGCGTCAGGGCAAGAGAGAATGTCATGGGTTATGTCGTCGCCGTCGTGGGCGCCACCGGCAATGTCGGTCAGGAAATGCTCAACATCCTGGAAGAGCTGAACTTCCCGGTCGACAAACTTCACGCCATCGCCTCGCGCAAATCCAAGGGCGTCGAGGTCTCCTTCGGCGACCGCACCGTGAAGTGCGAAGTCCTCGAGACGTTCGACTTCTCGACCGTCGACATCGTCCTGATGTCGGCCGGCGGCGCGATCTCGAAGGAATGGTCCGAAAAGATCGGCAAGTCGGGCGCCGTGGTGATCGACAACTCGTCCGCCTTCCGCATGGACCCGGACGTGCCGCTGATCGTGCCGGAGGTGAACCCGGACGACGTCAAGCTGACGTCGAAGAAGAACATCATCGCCAACCCCAACTGCTCGACCGCCCAGCTGGTCGTGGCCCTGAAGCCCCTGCACGACGCCGCGAAGATCAAGCGGGTCGTCGTCTCGACCTACCAGTCGGTCTCGGGCGCCGGGAAGGAAGGCATGGACGAGCTGTGGAACCAGACCAAGGCCATCTACGGCCTGGGCGACGCCACGCCGAAGAAATTCCCCAAGCAGATCGCCTTCAACGTCATCCCCTTCATCGGGTCGTTCAACGACGACGGCTACACCGATGAGGAGACCAAGATGTGGAAGGAGACGCACAAGATGCTGGATCCGGCCATCAAGCTGACGGTCACCTGCGTCCGCGTGCCGGTCTTCGTCGGCCACTCCGAGGCCGTGACGGTCGAGTTCGACCGTCCCATCAGCCCGGACGAGGCCCGCGCCATCCTGCGCGACGCCCCGGGCATCCAGGTGATCGACAAGCAGGAGGCCGATGGCTACGTCACGCCGATCGACGCCGCCGGCGAGTTCACGGTCTATGTCTCGCGCATCCGCAAGGACCACACCGTCGAGAACGGTCTGAGCTTCTGGGTCGTCTCGGACAACCTGCGCAAGGGCGCGGCCCTGAACGCGGTCCAGATCGCCCAGCTGCTCGACGAATCCGGCACGATCCAGCCGAAGAGCGGCTATCGCTCCATCACCGTCTGACCCCTTTCCGCACCGTCGGCTCCCCCCGGCGCTGGAGAAGATCATGGCCTCCCCTACCGGTCCGGATCAGGGCCGCGCCGCCCTGCTGTCCGCCTTCAGCTGCTATGTGCTGTGGGGCTTCATGCCCCTGCTGTTCATGGGCCAGCACGCGGTCGGCTTCGACGCGATGGAGATCCTCGCTCACCGCACCATCTGGGCGGCGCCGGTCGCCTTCGCCCTGGTGTGGTTCGCGCGCCAGAATGCCCAGGTCGTCGCCGCCTTCCGCAATCCGAAGATCATCGGCCTGCTGGCGATCTCCACGGCGCTGATCGGTCTGAACTGGGGCCTGTACGTCTGGGCCACGACCCATCACGCCACGCTGGAAGCCAGCCTCGGCTACTACATCAACCCGCTGCTCAACATGATCGTGGGCCTGTGGCTGTTCCGCGAGCGCATCGACCGCTGGGGCTGGGTCGCCATCGGCCTGGCCTTCGTCGGGGTGGTGCTGCAGGCGCTGGCGCTGGGCCGCCCGCCGTGGATCTCGCTGATCCTCGCCGTGACCTTCGCCAGCTACGGGGTCATCCGCAAGAAGGTGGCCGTCGACGCCCAGGCCGGCCTGTTCATCGAGTGCCTGCTGCTGGCCCCGTTCGGCGTGGCCTGGCTGCTGTGGCTGAACCAGACCGGCGCGGCCGTTGGTTTCGACGACCCGGTCCACGTCGCCTGGGCGCTGGCCAACGGCCCGGCCACGGTCCTGCCGCTGGTGCTGTTCGCCTGGTCCGCGCGCCGCCTGCCGCTGTCGACGCTGGGCTTCATCCAGTTCCTCGCCCCGACGATCCAGTTCGGCGTCGGCGTGGCCACGGGCGAGTCCCTGACCGCCCTGCGCGTCGCCTCCTTCGCCTTCATCTGGGGCGGAGCGCTGGTCTTCGCCGCCGCCGCCTTCTTCCGCCAGCGCGCGGCGCGTCAGGCGCTCAAGGCCTCGGCCGAGCCGATCTGATCACAGCGCCGAATACAGCGCCCCGATCAAGCGCTGGGCGCGCGGGTCGCCGATCAGATGCGGCGACTGGCGGGTCATCACATAGGCCGCCGACACGCCATTCGACGCGTCAGCGAAGGCCGTTGAGCCGCCCCAGCCGCAATGGCCGACGGCGTTCGTATCCGGCCCGAAGATTTTCAGCAGGTCGTTGCGGGTGAACCCGGCCGCCCAGCCCATGTCGAACGGCAGCACCTTGTCCCGCCCGCGGATGCGCTCGCGCGTCGCCTGCGCCAGAGTCTCCGCCGACAGCACCGACCGCCCCTCGAACGTCCCGCCATTGGCCAGCAGGCCCATGATCCTAGCGAGGTCGGCGGCGGTGGCGTGCATGTTGGCCGAGGGAATCTCGATCATCCGCCACTCGGCCGAACCGCGCCCGCCGGGCGACGAGCCCTTGTCGAGGAAGGCCGCCGTCTTGATCGGGTCCACACCGCCGAGGTCCGTCGCCTTCGAGGGTTTACGCATCTGCGCCACCCGCTCGTGCTCCGCCTCCGGCAGGCCGATCCACAGGTCGAGGCCGGGGAAGTCCTCGCGCAGGGCCGTGCCCATGGTCCGCCCGTCGACCAGCCGGAACAGCTCGCCCGCGAGATAGCCGATGACGATAGGGCTGTAGCCCGACGCCGTCCCGGGCGCCCACATCGGCGCCTGGGCGCACAGCCGGGCCAGCGCGGCCTCGCGGTCGAACCAGATGGCCGGATCCTCGGGCGTGTCGAAGCCCGGCAGACCCGCCTGATGGCTCATCATCTGGCCGACGGTGATGCCGTCCTTGCCCGCCTGTCCGAACACAGGCCAGTAGCTGGCGACCGTCGCCTCATAGTCCAGCAGGCCGCGCTCGACGCAGGTGGCGATCAGCAGGGCCATCACCGCCTTGCCGGTCGAGAACACCGGCGTCAGCGTCCGCTGGTCGTAGGGCACGGTCCGCGCCGCATCGGCCCAACCGCCCCAAAGGTCCACCACCGTCTCGCCGCCCACACAGACGCTGAACCGCGCGCCCTGCTCGTTCAGCCCCTCGGGCGCGTCGACGAAATTGGCGGCGAAGGCGTCCTTCACGGCGGCGAATTCGGGCGGGCAGACGCCCATGATCTCGGGGGAGGCGGTCATACCACCTCCCTACCGGCCGCCGCCCGCGCCGTCGACCGTCAGGCGGCCGACGCCATCGCGTGGAACTGCTGGATCGCGCCGTAACCGGCGAGGCCGTGGCCCTTCATAAGCCCCTCAAGCTCGACCATGTTGTGCTGGAGCAGGATCATCACCGAACCGTCCGTCGGGTCGGCCTGCCACCACCCGCCATAGGCGCCTGGCCAGCCGACCGTGCCTACGCCGCCCTTGCCGTGCATGACGCCCGCCGTCGCCGGATCGGTCACCACCGCCAGCCCCAGGCCGAAGCCGTTGCCTGGCGCGAAGGTCGGCATGCCCAGCGTCGTCGCCCGGGCGCGCTGATCGTCGGTCAGGCGGTTGGTCGTCATCAGGCCCAGGGTCTCGGGCCGGATGAGGCGCGCACCGTCGATGGCCGCGCGGTCGAGAAACACCCGGGCGAAGGCCAGATAGTCGTCCAGCGTCGACCACAAGCCCGCGCCGCCGGACTCATAGGCCATGTTCGCTGGTCGTTCGGCCACGGTCGCTCCACCCGGCGCGACGTCCAGCCGCTTCAGCCGACCCTCTGCGTCATAGCCGTACAGCCCCGCCCGCCGGTCCCGCTTGACCTCCGGCACCACGAAGCCGGTGTCCAGCATGCCCAGCGGCCTGAAGATCCGGCGATGCAGCAGCTCCCCCAGCGACACCCCCTCCATCCGGGCCAGAAGCAGGCCCAGCAGGTCGGTCGAATGTCCGTAGTGGAAGCTCGCGCCCGGGTGGTCGACCAGCGGCAGGGAAGCCAGGCCGGCGATCCAGTCGTCAGGCGTCCGGTCGCTGTCGATATCGCCGCCCAGAGCTTCGCGATACGCCTGCGCCAGCTGCCCCCGATGGAAGGCTCCATAGGTGAAGCCCGCGCGGTGGGTCAGCACGTCCTCGAAGGTGATCGCCCGCGCCGCCGGCGCTGTGTCATCCAGAGCGCCATCGACAGAGCGCAGCACGCGCATGTCCGCGAACTCCGGCGCGATGTCCGTGATCGGGTCGTCCAGCCGGAAGCGTCCTTGCTCCATCAGGATCATCGCCGCCATGGCCGTGACCGGCTTGGTCAGGGAGGCGATGCGGAACAGGCTGTCCCGGGCCAGCGGAACCCCGGCCTCGCGATCCTGCCAGCCGGCGATGGCGCAGGCCGCGACGCCACCCCGCCAGACCAACGTCGCCGCGCCCGCCATCTCGCCCGAATCGATCAGCCGCCCGAGCATCTCTGTCGCCTGTTGCGCCAACGTCACCTGAAGCCTCACCATAAAATGTGCGTGACTTATAAAATAATCTTTCCATAAAACAAGTGGCGCGTTAAACCCGGCTCATGACGGGTTCATCGAACGAAAGCGGACGGCGCGCGCCGAAGGGCGACAAGCGCCAGCGCACGCGCAAGGCTCTGCTGGAGGCCACCCGCGCTCTGATCCGCGAGCGGGGCTACGAGCGCACCACCCTGCAGGCTGTCGCCGAGCGGGCGGGCATGACCAGCGGCGCCATCTACGGTAACTTCAGGAACCGCGACGACCTCTTCATGGCCTTGGCCGACGTCTACTGGGTGCCGATCAAGCCGGTCATCCGCAAGGGGACAACCTTCGCAGAGAAAATGCGCGCCATCGCCGACGCGACCGTCGCCTCCATCCCGGATCGCGAAGCCGCCGCCTTTGGCCGGCTCAGTGGCATGGCCTGGGCCTTGGGTCAGGAAGACGTCCGCGCGCGTATCGCCGAGACCACCCGTCGCAGCTTCCACGTCGGCGCCGAATGGCTGCAGACCATCGCCGACGACGGCGGCCTGCCCATGCGCGCCGACCTTCTGGTCGTGGTGATCCATTCCCTCACCGAGGGCCTGCTGTTCCAGCGCTTCCTGACGCCCGATCTCGTGCCGGACGAGGCCTTCCACGCCGCCTTCGCCGCCCTGGCGGGCGAGCGGACAGCCTAGCGCCGACGATCCGCCGAGGCCTGACGCGCCGCCTCGAACTCCGAACCCTCGTTCCACTCCGGCCACTGGTCGCTGTCGGCCAGATCGCGGCCGACGGCGTACAGCAGGTTCACGTCCACGGCCGCCGCATCCATGCGCCAGTCGGGCGTCCATTCGTCCGAGGGCTTGTGATAGCGGTTGGCGACATAGTCGCGGCTGGCCTCGTTGTGGCCCGTGAAGCCGGCGATGCCGAACAGGGCGGGCACGCCGCGCAGGGCCAGCGGGAAGTGGTCCGAGCGATAGAAGCCGCCGGCTTGCGGCGCGGGATCGGGGATCAGGCGACGGCCGGCCTCGACCGCGCGACGCTCCAGCCACTGGTCCGTCTGGCTCTTGCCCGCGCCGATGACGACGATCTCGGGCGAGACCTCCGTGCCCGGCAGCAGGCTGTCGATATTGATGTTGGCGACCGTGGTCTCCAGCGGCCAGACCGGGTTGGCGGAATAGTATTCCGCGCCCAGCAGCCCGGCCTCCTCGGCGGTCCAGGCGGCGAAGACCACCGACCGCTTCGGCGCGCCGCCCTCCCGGAACAGGCGGGCCAGCTCCAGGATGGCCGCCACGCCCGTCGCATTGTCGACGGCGCCGTTATAGATGTCGTCGTCGCCCACCGGCGTCGCCCGACCGTAGGCGTCCCAGTGCGCGCCGTACATGACGGTCTGGTCCGGATGCTCCGTACCCGGAATACGCGCCAGCACATTGCGGCTTTCTATGTTGGCGTGGGTCTGACCGAAGTCGATCGACAGCGTCACCCCCTCCAGCGGCACAGGCCGGAAGGCCTCGCTGCGGGCCTGATCGCGCAGCTGCGCATAGTTCAGGCCGGCCGCCTCGAACAGGCGCTGGGCCACCTCGCCCTGGATCCAGCCCTGCGCCGGGACGCGTTCGGCCTCCCAGTTCTGGCGCACGATGTCGAAGTCCGGCGCGGTCGACGACCCCTCCAGCACCGACCAGCCGTAGCCGGCCCCGGCCGTGTCGTGGATCACCAGCACGCCCGCCGCGCCCTGCCGCGCCGCCTCCTGGAATTTGTAGGTCCAGCGGCCGTAGAAGGTCATGGCGTTGTCGTCGAACCGGCCGGCCACCGGATGGCCCTCGGGCGCGCCGAAGTCCGGGTCGTTGACGAGGACGAGGATGATCTTGCCCCGCACGTCGACGTCCTTGAAGTCGTCCCAGCCGCGCTCGGGCGCATCGACGCCATAGCCGGCGAAGATCACCGGCGCGTCCGTCACCGTGATCCGGTCCACCGGCCGGTCGCTGGCGACCAGCACGTCCGGCCCGCGCCGCAGGCTGATCTCCCCGCCCGGCGTCCGCGCGGTGATGGTGGCAGGCCCGTCCTGCTGCGTGCGGCTCAGATGCGCGACCTGCACCCACTGGCCGTCCGGCCCGCCGGGCTCCAGCCCCAGGGCCGTGAACTGCTCAACCAGATAGTCGACCGTCTTCTGCTCGCCCGGCGTCGCCACGCCGCGGCCCTCGAACTCGTCCGAGGCCAGCACGCGGGTGTGCTCGTTCAGCCGCGCCGGATCCGCCTGCTGCGCCAGCACGGGCGAGGCGAGGAGCAACATGGCCGTGGTCGAAACGAGGATCGATTTCAGGCGCATGGGTCTACTCCAACGGTTCGGGGAGGCGGCACCCTGCCCCCGTCAGGCCAGCCAGTCCAGCACCCCGTCCGCCGCGACCACGCCCGAGGCGAAGCTGGCCTGCAGCAGATAGCCCCCCGTCGGCGCCTCCCAGTCCAGCATCTCGCCGGCGACGAAGACGCCCGGCAGGGCCTTGAGCATCAGACCATCCGTGACCTGATCCAGCCTGATCCCGCCGGCCGAGGAAATCGCCCGCTCCAGTCCCTGCACCCCGGTCAGGGTCAGCCGCACCGCCTTGATCCGCTTCGCCAGCTTCTCGGCGCCCTCCGGAATCGCCCCGGGGATTTCCCGCAGCAGGCCCACCGCCGCCGGCGACAGCCCGCCCGCCTTTCTCAGCCAGTTGGAAATGCTGTCCTTGCCGCGCGGCTTAGCCAGCCGGGCCGCCAGCGCCGCCACATCCAGATCGGGCCGCAGGTCCACGACGAGCGCCGCCTGCCCGTCCCGTTCGATCGCGTCGCGCAGACCCGCCGACAGGGCATAGACCGCCCCGCCCTCCAGGCCGTAGGCGGCGATCATCGCTTCACCCCGAACCGTGCGCTCGCCGTGGGTTAGCGCGATATTCTTCAGCGGCTGCCCGGCGAACCGTTCGACCAGCACCGGGCTCCAGTCGACATCGAAGCCGACGTTGGACGGCCGCAACGGCGCGAGCTCGACGCCCGCCTTGGCCAGTTCTTCAGCCCAAGATCCGTCCGACCCCAGCCGGGGCCAGCTGGCCCCGCCCAGCGCCAGCACCACCGCATCGGGTCGTTCGACGCTTTGCCCCTCCGGCGTACGGAATACCCAGCCCTCGCCCTCGCGACCGACCCAGCGCGATCGCGTCCTGATCTCCACGCCCAGACCCGCCAGCCGCGCCAGCCAGGCCCGCAGCAGGGGCGAGGCCTTCATCGTCTTCGGAAACACCCGGCCCGACGAGCCGACGAAGGTCGGCTGCCCGAGCCCCTCGACCCAGCCGATCAGATGGGTCGGCGAAAACCGCTCCAGCCAACGGCCGACCACCGCCCCGGCCTCCGCATAGCGGCCGGTGAACGGCTCGATCGGCTCGGAGTGCGTCAGATTCAGCCCGCCGCGCCCCGCCATCAGGAATTTGCGCGCCACGGACGGCATGGTCTCGTGCACCACCACGCGCACTCCGGCGCCGGCCAGTCGCTCGGCGGCCATCAGGCCGGCCGGGCCGGCCCCGATCACATGCACGGTCTTCGGATCAGTCATCGGCTTCCTGTGGACCGGAACGCGCGCGACCGCCATACGCTCATTCCCCATGAGCGTCGCCTTCACCCGCGAGGAAGACCTGGAGGCCACGGCCGCCGATCTTCCCGACCGTCCGATTTCCCCGCACCCCAATCTGGTCACGCCCGCGGGTCTGACCGCGATCGAGGCCGCCCTGGCCGAGGCGCGCGCGGCCTGGACGGCGGCGCAGGCGAAGGGCGACATCGAGGCCGATCGCACCGCCATGGCGCGCGCCACCCGCGATCTGCGCTACTGGACCGCCCGCCGCGCCTCTGCCCAGCTGGTCGAGATCGAGGCCGACGGCCGTGTCCGCTTCGGTGGCTCGGTGACCATCGAACGCGAGGACGGCCGCACCCAGACGTGGCGGATCACGGGCGAGGACGAGGCCGACCCCGCCGCCGGCTCGGTCAGCCACGTCTCGCCCCTCGCCCGCGCCCTGATCGGCAAGCGCGTCGGCGACGAAGCGACGGTCGCCGGACAGGCCGTCGATATCGTCGCGGTCGATTGACGTTGCCGTCAGCGCGCTGACGAACCACATTACGGACGAACACAAGGATACGCCCATGGCCCGCAAGCCCAACTACAGCTTCGAACGCCAGGAGCGCGAACGCGCTGACGCCAAGAAGGCCGCCGAGAAGGCCGAACGCAAGGCCGAGAAGAAGGCCGAAGCCGCCGCTCGCAAGGAAGCCGGTCTGCCGCCGCTCGAGGATTAGGGTCTTCCGCTCATCCCCGCGGAGGCGGGGACCCGGCACATTCAGGAATGCAGCCCGGGCGCTTCGCAGCGTGCACCGGATAGCCCGTACCCGGCCCGCTGCCCGCACAGGATCCCCGCCTTCGCGGGGATGCGCGGCAGAGAGAGCTGACGCGGCTGGACACCCCTGACCCCCGATGCTCTGTTGACGGCCTGAAAAGTCTGTCTGCGTCCCGGGGGAAATCCATGAAGCGCATCCTGCTGGCCACGGCCGCCTCGCTGGCGTTCGCCGGTTCCTCATGGGCCCAGACTGCGGAGCCCGCTCCCGCCGAGGTCGCGCCGACCGCGACTGAAAATGCGGAAGCCGATGCGGACGATGCGAAGTGGGACGTCCAGAACCCGCCCGGCGCGTCGCGCGACATCCCCATCGACACCACCCGCGGCACCTGGATGGCGCTGGACGTCAGCCCTGACGGCAGCACCCTCGTCTTCGACCTGCTGGGCGACATCTACGTCATGCCCGTCGCCGGCGGCGAGGCCCGCGCCATCGCCAGCGGGGTGGCCTGGGACATGCAGCCCAAATGGTCGCCGGACGGCCGCCATATCGCCTTCACCTCGGATCGCGGCGGCGGCGACAACATCTGGATCATGGACGCCGACGGCTCCAACCCGGTGCAGATCTCCGACGAGTCCTTCCGCCTGCTGAACCAGCCGGAGTGGACGCCGGACGGCCAGTTCGTGGTGGCCCGCAAACACTTCACCTCGGCCCGCTCACTCGGCGCCGGCGAGCTGTGGATGTACCACCGCACCGGCGGCGGCGGCGTGCAGATGACCGAGCGCCGGACGCCGCAGAAGGACACGGGCGAGCCCGCCTTCTCGCCGGACGGCCGCTACCTCTACTTCAGCGACGACGCCACGCCGGGGAACACCTTCGAATATTCGAAGGACCCGAACACCCAGATCTACATCATCCGCCGCCTCGACCGGGAGACCGGCGAGATCGAACCCTACGTGACCGGCCCCGGCGGTTCGATCCGCCCGACGCCCTCGCCCGACGGCCGCTCGCTCGCCTTCGTGCGACGCGTTCGCTACCAGTCGACCCTGTATGTCATGGACATCGAGTCCGGCCGCGAAACGCCGATCTTCTCGGGCCTCGACCGCGACATGCAGGAGACCTGGGCCATCCACGGCGTCTATCCGGCCATCAGCTGGACGCCCGACAACCGCTCCATCGTCTTCTGGGCCGACGGCCGCATCCAGCGCGTGGACGTTGCCAGCCGCGAGGTGACGGACATCCCGTTCCACGTCGCCGACACCCGCCGCATCCAGGAGGCCGTCCGCTTCCCGGTCGAGGTCGCGCCCGACCAGTTCGACGTGAAGATGATCCGCTGGGCCCGCCCTTCGCCGGACGGCCGACGCGTCGTGTTCGAGGCCCTGGGCAACCTCTGGATCCGCGACCTGCCGACCGGCACGGCGCGCCGTCTGACGCGTCAGAGCGATCATTTCGAGCTCTATCCGAACTGGTCCCGCGACGGCCGGTCGATCGTCTACACGACTTGGGACGATCAGGACCTCGGCACGGTGCGCGTCGTCTCCGCCAGCGGCGGCGAGGGTCGCGTCGTGACCCGCAACCCGGGCCACTATGTCGAACCGACCTTCACCCCCGACGGCCGCACCATCGTCTACCGCACAGTATCCGACGGCTTCCTGACCTCGGCCTTGTGGAGTCGCGATCCGGCCGTCTATCGCATTCCTGCGGCGGGCGGCGAGGCCGTGCGCATCACCGATGAAGGCGAAGCGCCCCAGTTCGGCGCCAACGGCGACCGCCTGTTCCTGACCGGCCGCGACGGCGAGAACCGCGCCCTGATCTCGGTCGATCTGAACGGCGAGGACAAGCGCACCCACGTGACCTCGCAATGGGCCGGCGAGTTCGCCATCTCGCCCGACGGAAACTGGATCGGCTGGACCGAGCGCTTCAACGCCTATGTCGCGCCCTTCGTGGCCGCCGGACGCCCGATCAACGTCAGCCCCGACGGCAAGGCCCTGCCGCAGGCCCGCGTCACCCGCGACGCCGGCGAGTGGCTCAGCTGGTCGGGCGACAGCCGCCGCCTGCAATGGTCGCTGGGACCCGAGCTGTTCACCCGCGACCTGAACCAGTCCTTCACCTTCGTCGACGGCGCGCCGTCCGAGCTGCCCAGGCCGGACGAGCACGGCATCAACCTCGGCTTCAGCGTTCCGACCGACCGCCCCGAGGGCCGCATCGCCCTGACCGGCGCGCGCCTGATCACCATGAACGGCGCCGAGGTCATCGAGAACGGCGTCGTCGTTATCGACGGCAATCGCATCGAGATGATCGGCCCCATGGCCTCCACGACCATCCCGGCCGGGATCCCGACCCTCGACATGACCGGCAAGACCATCATGCCCGGTCTGGTCGACGCCCACTGGCACGGCTCGATGGGCTCGGACGAGATCATCCCGCAGCAGAGCTGGGTCAACTACGCGGCCCTGGCCTTCGGCGTGACCACGCTGCACGACCCGTCGAACGACACCAGCGAGATCTTCGCCCACTCGGAGATGGGCCGCGCGGGCCGCGTCGTGGCCCCCCGCATCTTCTCGACCGGCACCATCCTGTACGGCGCCACCACCGCCTTCACCGCCCAGATCGACAGTCTGGACGACGCCCGCTCGACCCTGCGCCGGATGCAGGCGGTCGGGGCGTGGAGCGTGAAGAGCTACAACCAGCCCCGTCGCGACCAGCGTCAGCAGATCTTGGCCGCCGCGCGCGAGCTGAACATGATGGTCGTCCCCGAGGGCGGCTCCCTGTTCCAGCACAACATGTCGATGATCGTGGACGGCCACACCACCATCGAGCACTCGGTGCCCGTCGCCCGCCTGTACGACGATGTGCACCAGCTGTGGCGCCAGACCGGCGTCGCCTACAATCCGACCCTGGTCGTGGCCTTCGGCGGCAGCTACGGCGAGAACTATTTCTATCAGGAGAGCCCGGTCTGGGATCACCCGATCCTGACCCAGTACGTGCCGCGCCGCATCCTCGACGCCCGCGCCCGTCGCCCGGTCACCGCGCCGATGGAGGAGTGGAACCACATCGCCATCGCCCGCGAGGCGACCCGCCTGTCGGAACAGGGCGTCAGCATCTCCATCGGCGCCCACGGCCAGCGCGAGGGCCTCGGCGCCCACTGGGAGATGTGGAGCCTGGCGCTGGGCGGCATGAGCCCGCACGACGCCCTGCGCGCCGGCACCCTGAACGGCGCCCGCTCGCTGGGCATGGACCGCGACATCGGTTCTCTTGAAGCCGGCAAGCTGGCCGACATGATCGTGCTGGACGCCAACCCGCTGGAGAATATCCGCAACACGACCTCGATCTCGCACACGATCGCCAACGGCCGCGTCTACGACAATCGCATGAACGAGATCGCCCCGCGCCAGCGCGAGCGGGCGCCCTTCTGGTTCGCCCAGGAAGGCGGCGAGGCCTGGTCCGCCGGCGCCACCGAGGCCGACACCCACGGCCATAGCCACGGCAACCACTAGGATCGATGAGAGGGCCGGGCGCTCCGTAATTCGGAGCGCCCGTCTTCAGCCGGCAGGCGCCTGTCGCGCGATCCTCGCCCCGGCGATCAGGAAGGCCGCGGCGGTCAGAACGCTAGCGCCCGGACCGATCAGCAGCCCCAGGCCAAGGCCATTGGCTATCCCGGCCGCGGTCGCCTGATCGCTGATCAGGCCGACAAGCACCGGAGCCAGCGCCGGACCGGCAAGCCCGGAAGCGACCATGCCCAGACTGGTGGCCATCGCCTCCTTGCCGGGGCCGGCCACCCTGTGCGCCGCGCCGAACAGCCACGGGAGCATGAAGGCGAAGGCCAGCATGCCCGGCACGAACAGGGCGATCGCCAGCCGCCCGTCGGGAACGAAAAGCGCGGCGGCCGTTGTCACCGCGCCGACGGCGAACAATGCGGCGGGCAGAACGAGCAGGTTCCTGCCGCCTGCCCGAATGGCGCGATCGAACAACCGCCCGCCGACGAGGGTTCCCGCGATCCCCATCAATCCTTGCAGCAGACCGAACGACAGCCCGACCTCGCTGGTAGTGAAGCCATGCGTGCGGATCAGGAACGGGGCCGTGAAGGTATAGAAGGGCGCCGAGGCGAAGCCGACAACGAACGCCGAGACGATCAGCCAACGGAAGGCCGGGTCGGCGAGCAGGCGCAGGGCGGCCCGCAGATAGGGTTCGGTCCGCTCCGTCGTGCGCCTGGCAGGCGAGGTGGGTCCGACGACCCACCAGCTCAGCAGCGCGGTCCCAAGGCCGATCGCTCCGGCGCCGATAAAGGCGGTCCTCCAGCCGAAGGCCTCGTCGATCATCCCGCCACCGACGAAGCCGATCATGGTGCCCAACGGAATGCCCATGGCGAACAGGCCGATGGCCAGACCGCGTCGCTCGGGCCGGATGCGGCGGGCGATCAGGGCGTGGCCTGCGGGCGTGCCTCCCGCCTCGCCGACGGCGACGCCCAGCCGGGTCAGGGCCAGCACCACAAACCCGCCCGCCAGCCCGCCCAGGGTGGTCATCGCACTCCACAGCAGAAGGCACAGAACCAGCACCAGCCGGGGCGATCCGCGATCGGCGGCGCGCGCGAGAGGCAAGGCCAGAAGGGTGTAGCAGACCGCAAACGCCAGTCCGGTCAGCAGGCCGATCTGGGTGTCGGTCAAGCCAAGATCGGTCCGGATCGACTCGGCGAGGATGAAGGGCAGGATGCGGTCGATCTGGCTCAGGCTGCTGACCAGTAACAGGGTCGCCAGAAGCGCGCCGGTGCGCCATCCGCTGGTGTAGCCGGAGGCGGAACGGAGGGTCAGGTCGGTCATCCGAAGCGGACCCCGGTCAGGTCTTCGGACACGTCCCACAGGCGCGCGCAGGCAGCCTTGTCCAGCGAGGGGGCGGGTGCTCGGGACGGCGCGGGATAGCCGCGCGTTTCGCTGAGGCCGCCCGGGCCGTAGTAGCCACCGGGCTTCGCCTCCCGCGCCGTGGCGGCGAACAGGGTCGGCAGCGCGCCCTGCGCCGGCGACTGCATCATCAGGGCCCGGAGGATGCGGAACGGCAGCGGCACCCTGCCGCCGGCGCCCGGCGCGTTCTCCAGCAGTTGCGTCTGCGACAGACCCGGGTGCGCGGCCAGACTGTCGACGCCCCAACCGCCGGCCTCGCTGCGGCGCTGCAGTTCGAAGGCGAACATCAGGCAGGCCAGCTTGGACTGCGCATAGACCGGCATCGATCGGTACCGTCGCAGGGCCTGCAGGTCGTCGAAGTCGATCCGCCCCTGTCGCGCGGCGATGCTGGACAGGGTCACGACACGCGCGTTCCGGCCCTTCCGAAGCTGGGGCAGCAGATGGCCGGTCAGGGCGAAGTGACCCAGATAGTTGGTCCCGAATTGGATCTCGAAACCGTCGGCCGTCTCCATTCGCTGCGGCGGACGCATGACCCCGGCGTTGTTGATCAGCAGGTCGAGGCTGTCGATCTGGCTCTTCAGCCGGTCGGCGAAGGCCGCGACCGAGGCCAGACTGGCGAGGTCGAGTTGCTCGAACCGGACGCGGGCGGAAGGCGTGTCGCGATGGATGGCGGCGATGGCCTCGGCCCCCTTCTTCGGATTGCGGCCAGCGACGATCACCTCCGCCCCGGCGCGGGCGAGAGCAAGGGCGTCTTCATAGCCGAGGCCACCTGTTCCGGTGACCACGGCGGTTCGGCCTCTCTGGGGAGGAATGCGGGATGCGGTCCAGTTCGTCATGCTCGGCTCTCGCTGGCGGTGATGGGTCATTCCCTCCAGCGTGACGGATCGCGCGTCGGAGCGAATGTCCGATGCGCCGAGTGTCTTGCCTGATCCTCCAGCGACGATTGTCGGCCGCGGAGCGTCGGGTTAGCGTCGGGAAGTTCAGGCAAGGAAGGTTCGACCATGACCCGTTCGCTGGCCCAGACGATCACCGACGTCATGGATGCCCATCAGATCGACAGCGGCGCCCTGTTCACGCGCGTGCCGGGGCTTCGGCTTCTGCGGTCGAAAGACAGGGTGGCGCCGCACAACATGACCTATCGCCCCTCCCTGTGCATGGTGGCCCAGGGCGCCAAACAGGTGATGGTCGGGGATCGGACGGTCACCTATGGCGACATGCAGGCGCTGGTGGTGACGGTCGAGGTCCCGGTGCTGAGCCAGATCGTCGACGCCTCGCCGGAGCGGCCCTATCTGGCGGCGACGCTGGAGCTGGATGCGGACATCATCCTCGACCTGGTCAGCCGGCTGGATACAGCCAGCTATGCCACCGGCAAGCCGGGCTTCGGCATGATCGTCAAGGACATGGACGAGACAATCACGGGCGCGATGCTGAGGCTCCTCGACACGGTCGGCAGGCCCGAGGCCGTGGAGATCCTCGCCCCGGGCGTTCTGCGCGAGATCGCCTACTGGATGCTGACCGGACCGGCGGGCGCCAATGTGGCCCGCATGGTCCTGCCGGACGGTCAGCCGCTCCGGATCGCCCGCGCGGTCCACCATCTGCGGGACAATTTCGACGCGCCGCTCAGCGTCGCCCAACTGGCCGCCGTCGCCGGGATGAGCCCGTCGTCCTTCCATCAGCACTTCAAGACGATGACCTCGATGTCGCCACTGCAGTACCAGAAACAGATGCGCCTTCTGGAGGCGCGCCGGCGGATGGTGTCCGAGGGCGAGCGCGCAGCCGAGGCCGGCTTCTCCGTCGGCTACGAAAGCGCCTCACAGTTCAGCCGCGAGTATGCCCGCCTGTTTGGCGTCCCGCCCCGCCGTGACGCCCTGCAGGCGCGGGCGGTGCTGCCGACGGCGATAGACGCCTGAACCTGTCTTGCCTTACCCGGTGGCTCACCTCAAACGCCCCGGCAGCCAGTGGTGGATGAAGAACCTCCGGCAACAGGCTGAGCGATTCCCGTTCCGGCGCGTTTAACCGCGTCGCTGGAGGAATCGCGGTGCGCGGAGAGCTGGAGACCTACAAGGCCAAGCGGAATTTCGGGATCACCCCCGAACCGAAGGGCCGCAAGGCGCGCGGCCGCCGCAAGAGCCTGACCTATCTGATCCAGCGCCATGCGGCGACGCGGCTGCACTACGACTTCCGCATCGAGGCGGACGGGGTGCTGAAGTCCTGGGCCGTGACCAAGGCCCCCTCGCGCGATCCGGCTGTGAAGCGGCTGGCGGTCGAGGTTGAGGATCACCCGCTCGACTATGGCGCGTTCGAGGGAACCATCCCCTCGGGCAACTACGGCGCCGGCACGGTCCAGATGTGGGATCGCGGCACGTGGGAGCCGCAGAACCCCGACACGCTCGAGGCCGACTTCCGCCAAGGCTCGGTCAAGATGATCCTGCACGGCGAGCGGCTCGAGGGCGGCTGGGCCCTCGTCCGGCTGAAGGGTGATCGCGGCAAGCCGTCGAAGCGCAACAACTGGCTGCTGATCAAGGAGAAAGACGCCTTCGCCGTCCCCGGCGAGGGCGACGCCAATATGGAGATCGACGCCTCGGTCGCCACCGGCCGTTCGCTGGCCGAGATCGCCGACGGCCGCAAGCAGTGGACGTCCTCGAAGCCGGTCGCGAAGGCCGGGCCGAAGAAGCCCAGGGCCCAACCGCGCGAGGCGGCTCTGAAGAAACCCGCCCCCTTCACCCCCATCCAGCTGTGCAAGGTCGCCGACCATCCGCCGCGGGGAGAGGGCTGGGCGCACGAAATCAAGTTCGACGGCTATCGCGTCCAGATCGCCACCGGCGGCGGCAAGGCACGCCTCTACACCCGACGCGGCCACGACTGGTCGAACAAGTTTCCCGAGGTCATCGCCGACGCAGCGCACTGGCCCGACGGCGTGGTCGATGGCGAGCTCTGCGCGCTGGACGCCGACCACATGCCGGACTTCTCGGCGCTGCAGGCCGCCATCTCGGAGGAAAAGACCGACAAGCTGGTCTTCTTCGCCTTCGACCTGCTGTCGGAGGGCCTCGACGATCTGCGCAAACTGCCGCTGGCCGGTCGCAAGGCGCGGCTTCAGGCCCATATCGATCGCATCCCGAAAGCGGCCGGCAAGCGCATCCGCTACGTCGACCATTTCGCCACGTCCGGGACCGCCATTCTGGAAAGCGCCTGCCGGATGGATCTGGAAGGCGTTATCTCCAAGAAGCTGGATGCTCCGTACACGGCCGGCCGCTCCTCGACCTGGCTGAAGTCGAAGTGTCGGGGCCGGGACGAGGTGGTGATCGGCGGCTGGTCGTCGGAAGGCGGGACCCGCTTCCGGTCCCTGCTGGTCGGGGTGCGCGAGAAGGACGGCCTGCGCTACCTCGGCCGCGTCGGGACCGGCTACTCCCAGCCCCTGCTGAAGACCCTGCTGCCGGCGCTGAAATCCGCCGCCGCCGACCGGTCTCCCTTCGCCGGCCCGGCGGCCCCGCGCGGCGGCAAGGACATCCACTGGGTGAAGCCCGTGCTGGTCGCCGAGCTGGAACACGGCGGCTACACCGAATCCGGCTCCCTGCGGCAGGCGGCGTTCAAGGGTCTGCGCGACGACAAGGCGGCGAGCGAGGTCACCGACGCCCCGACCCCGCCGGTCAAGCCGACGTCGAAGACCACGACCGGCAAGGCCCGCACCGTGGTTGCGGATGTCGCGATCTCCAGCCCCGACAAGGTCCTGTGGCCCGCCGCCGACGGCTGCGACGCGGTCACCAAGGCCGACCTCGCCCGCTACTACGAACGCGTCGCCGAGCGGATGCTGGAGCATGTCGCCGACCGCCCCATCTCCATCGTCCGCGCCCCCGACGGCATCGACGGCCAGCGCTTCTTCCAGCGTCACGCCATGCCCGGCTCGAACCCGCGTCTGAAGCTGATCGATGTGAAGGAGCGAAAGCCCTATGTCGGCGTCGAGGACGTCGGCGGCCTCGTCGCCCTCGCCCAGGCCGGCGGGCTGGAGCTGCACCCTTGGGGCTGCCGTCCCGGCGATCCGGAAACGCCCGACCAGGTCACCTTCGACCTCGACCCCGACGAGGGCCTGGACTTCGCCGACGTCATGGCGGCCGCGAAGACGGTGAAGGCCAAGCTGGAGGACCTGGGCCTCACGCCCTTCGTGAAGACCGCCGGCGGCAAGGGCTTGCATGTGGTCGTCCCCATCCGATCCGACGGTCGCAGCCGGGTCGAATGGGACCAGTGCAAGGCCTTCGCGAAAGCCGTGGCCGAGGCGCTGAAGGCCGATGATCCGGATCGCTTCACCACCACCCTGGCCAAGAAGGCGCGGGGCGGGAAGATCTTCATCGACTATCTGCGCAACGGCCGGATGGCGACCGCCGTCGCCCCGTGGTCGCCGCGCGCCCGGCCCGGCGCCACCATCGCCCTGCCGCTGAACTGGAGCCAGGTCCGCAAGGGTCTGGACCCCCGCGCCTTCACCATCGCCGAGGCGGTGGCCCTGCTCAAGAAGCCCGATCCCTGGGCCGACTTCCGCAAGTCCGAGGCCAGCCTGAGGCCCGCCATTAAGGCGATGGGACTCTAGGCCGCCTTCTTCTTCGACGTCGTCTTGCGCGCGGGCGCCTTTTTCGCCGCCGGCTTCTTCGCCGGCGCGGCCTTCTTCGCCGCCGTCGTCTTGCGCGCGCCTGTCGCCGATCCCTTGAGACTGCTGCGCAGGGCGGCCATCAGGTCGATGACGTTGGTGTCCTCCGGCTCAGGCGCTTCGACCAGCGCCTTGCCGCCCTTCTGCCTGGACTTGATCAGCGCCTTCAGCGCCTCGTCGTAGCGGTCGCGGAATTTCGACGCGTCGAACTTCGAATCCTTCTGGCCGATGATCTTCTCGGCGATCTCGACCATCTCACGGTCGGCCTTCACCGCCGGGATGTCGTCGAAATAGTCGTCGGCCTGCCGGACCTCGTCATAGGCCCGCAGGGAGTAGGCGATCAGTCCCTTGCCGCAGACTTCAAGCGCCAGCTGACGCTCCCGGCCCCGGATCACGACCGAGCCGATCGCGGTCTTGCCCGTCTCCTTCATCGCCTCGCGGATGACGGCGAAGGCCTCGGCGCCCACGCCCTTCTCGGGGACCAGATAGAAGGGGCTGTCATAGTAGCGCCGGTCGATGTCGTCGGCGTCCACGAACTGCTGGATGTCGATGGTGCGGGTCGCCTCGAGCTTCACCTTCTCGAAGTCGGCGTCGTCCATCAGAACGTACTCGTCCTTCGACACCTCATAGCCCTTCACCAGATCCGACCGCTCCACCGGCCCGGTGTCGGGATCGGTGGCCACCATGCGGATGCGGTTGTTCGTGTCCGGATTGATCAGGTGGAAGCTGACGTGCGCCGTCGACGACGTCGCCGTGAACATGGCCACCGGGCAGGTAACCAGCGACAGCTTCAGATGTCCTTGCCATGTCGGCCGCGCGACCATCGGTCTTCTCCGCATCAGATCGCGGAGTCCAACGCAGGGACGCGGCCGGGGTTCAACCGACCTCGCCCTACAGCTTCACCGTCAGCGACGCCCGCACCGATCGCGGGGCGCCCCGGCTGATCCACAGGGCGCTGTAGGAGCTGGCGGCGTAGTCCTCGTCCAGAAGGTTGTCGACCTCGACCCGCGCCGTCAGGTTGGGCGTCAGGTCATAGTCCGCCGCCGCCTTGACCTTCCAGTAGGCCGGCAGGCGGATGCCGTTGGCGTTCAGATCCCCAGCCCGCTCGCCGACATAGGCCGCGCCGGCCATCACTGACCACTCGCGGCCGTCCGGCTGCGAGAACCGGCCAACGGCGAACAGCGAGCCGGAATGCTCCGGCACATTGAGGACCGTGTCGCTGGCGAAGGCCGCGTCGTCGGCTTCCGCATCCGTCCAGGAATAGTTGGCGATCACCTGCCAGGCGTCCGCGATCCGCACCGAGCCGTCCAGCTCCACCCCGCGCGTGGTCAGCTTTCCGACCGGGGCGAGGTAGTTGGGATCGACCGGATCGGTCGTCAGGATGTCGGTCTTCTCGATATCGAAGAGCGTCATCGCCAGATCGACGCCCTCCCAGGCGCCGCTGACGCCCAGTTCGTAACCCTCGCCGGATTCCGGCGCGAAGCCGTTCCCGTCGCGCCCCGTGCCCGAGTTCAGGACGAACGACTGGCCCCACCCCGCATGCAGGGACAGGGCGTCGGTCAGCCGATAGCGAAGCCCGACCCGGCCATCCAGCGGGTTGTCCGACGTCTCGCCCACCGCGCCGGTGCGGTTGTTGCGGATCGTCTGGGTGTAGTCGTCGACCCGCAGGCCCGCGATCAGGCTGAGGCGATCTGTGACCTCCCACAGGTCCTCCGCGTGGAAGGTGACGACCTTGCGGGTTTCCAGATTGTCCGTGAACGGAGCAGGGTCCGGAGCAACCTGCCCATAGACCGGTGTGAAGACATTGACAGCATAAGGCGCGGCCGCCGACGGATTGCGACGCAGCCAGCGCTCGCCGTACTCCAGCTCATAGGCCTTCACTCCGAACGCGGGCCGGTGGACGCCCAGGCCTGTCTCGATCCGGCCCCGCACCTCCAGCCGCGCGGACAGGTCGTCGACGGTGAAGTCGCGCCCGCGCCGTTGCCGCCAGAGACTGTCTCCGACCAGTCGCGAGTGATCGCTGGACAGGCCTTTCAGCGACCCGCCGCGCCACGCCACGCCGCCGACCAGACTCCAGTCATCGCCCAGCCAGTACTCGCCCGACACCTGATGCCGCTCGTTGCGGAAGCGGGTCGTCCCGTCGCCCGGCTCGCCGTAGTAGTTCTCCCGCCGCAAGGCCAGGGCGTCGCCGTTCAGTCCCGGCACGCCCCGGTCGAACAGGGTATCGAAGGTCGTGAACTCCCCGACATAGGTCAGGCGCAGCGCCTCGCTCGGCCGCCACGTCAGCGACGGCGCCACCACCGTCCGGTCCAGGAAGACGTGGTCGCGCCAGCCGTCGCTGGTCTCGCCCGCCACCACGATCCGCCCGGCCAGGGTCTCGCCGACCAGAGGCCCGGTCAGGTCCAGCTCGCCGCGCGTCAGGCCGAACGAGCCCACGGTCGCCGTGAAGCGCGCGTCTGTCTCGAACTGCGGCGTCTTCGAAACGAGGTTGATCCGGCCCGCCGGATCGATGTCCCCGAACAGGGCGCCGGCCGGACCCTTCAGCACCTCGACCCGCTCGGTCGTGGCGGGGTCCCTCGGCGGCGCCATGCCCCGGTTCGCGAGGAAGCCGTCGACATAGTATTCCGCCCCGCCGTCCGGCGTGCCGAGGAAGCCGCGGATGGCGAAATTGTCCATCACCCCGCCGCGGTTGTTCTGCTGGCTGACCCCGCTGACCAGCTCCAGCGCATCGACCAGCCGGGTCGCGCCGACGGCCTGCAGCAGGTCCGCCTCCACCGACCGGCTGGACGGCGACATCCGCTCCGTCGCCGCGCTGGCGCCCAAGGTGGCATCGCGCGCCGTGCGGCTGCCCAGCACCACGATCTCGCCCAGCATGGCGGGTTCGGCCTGGTCCGCCTCGGCCGGAGGCGTCGCGGCGGCCAGCAGGCAGAGGCTGGCGCAGCTCGTCAGCAGGGACACGGGGAAACTCCATTTGTGATGTTATACTATATCGGCTAGACGCTCCCGCATGTCGCTGTCAACCGCTCCGCTTTCGTCGGCTCCCCCCGCCGCCTCCACCGCCCGCATCCCGTCGATCGACGCGCTTCGCGGTCTGGTGATCCTGCTGATGCTGGTCGACCATGCGCGGGAGTTCTTCTTCATCCACGCCCAGGTGCCGGACCCGATGGACGTGGCGACGACCTCGCCGGCCCTGTTCTTCACCCGTCTGGCGGCCCACCTGTGCGCCCCGGTTTTCGTCGCCCTGACCGGCCTCGGCGCCTGGCTCTATGCATCGAAGAAGGGCGGGGCGTCAGCGGCCTCCGGCTTCCTGTTCAAGCGTGGTCTGTTTCTCGTCTTCCTCGAATTGACGGTCGTGAACTTCGCCTGGAATTTCGACGTCCTGCCGCCGACGATCTTCCTGCAGGTGATCTGGGCGATCGGCCTGTCGATGATCGTGCTGTCGGCGCTGGTCTGGCTGCCGCGCCCGGTCCTGATCGCCGTCGGTCTGATCATCGTGCTGGGCCACAATCTGCTGACGCCCATCACCATCCCCGAGGGCCAGCCCGGCCACGCGATCTGGGCCGTCCTGCATGATCGCGGCTTCATCCAGATGCCGTGGGGCGGACAGGTGCGAACCTCCTATCCCCTGCTGCCGTGGATCGGCATCGCCGCGCTCGGCTACGCCATCGGCCCGTGGTTCAAGGCGCCGGCCGCGCGCCGACTGCGCGACCTGACGATCCTGGGGCTGTCGATGCTGGCCCTGTTCGCCGTGCTGCGCGCCATCAACATCTATGGCGAGCCGCTGCCGTGGTCGGTCTGGCCGACCCCGCTGCAGACGGTGATGAGCGTCTTCAACCTGACCAAATATCCGCCGTCGGCCGACTTCATCCTGCTGACGCTCGGCGTCGGGACATTGCTGCTGGCCGCCTTCGAGGTGATCTGGCCCCGGCTGATCCGTCTGCTCGCCGTCTACGGCGGCGCGCCCCTGTTCTTCTACCTGATCCACCTCTACGGCCTGCATCTGGCCGCCCGCGCCTGCCTGGCGATCTTCGGAGCCAATCAGGGCGAGGTCTTCGGCGTGCCAAACGTCGGCTGGGTCTGGGCCATCGCGGTGCTCGCCGCGATCCCCAGCTGGTTCGCCTGCCGCTGGTTCGCCGGCGTCAAGCGCCGCAGCGGCCAGTGGTGGATGAAGTACCTGTAGGCCGCCCGCCTATCGCAGCACCCACGGCGCCAGCGTGGCCAGCCCCGCGAGCTCCATCCGCCACAACAGGGCATAGCGAACCACGCACCCTTCGCCCGCTCCGGCGCGGAACAGATAGAGGGTCATCGCGCGGTCGTGCCGGGTGAAGGCGCCCGACGGGGTGACAGCCGCGCCGCCCGGCGCATGACGTTCGGCCATCAGTGGCGGCGGCGAAGTCCAGCCTGCGCTCTCGAGCACGCGTGTCGCCTCCGCGAGGGTCAGGCAGCCGTCGCCGGTCACGACCGGGGAGATGAACGCCGCCATCGTTCCGGTATCGACCCTCGGCCGACCCTCCGCCGGCGCGACGCGAACGTAGTCGGCGCCGTTGGGGAGGCGGATCTGGGCGTGCCGGTCCTGCCGCGGCTGCACTGCGCCGCGCGCGCCGACGATCCGCTCGACCTGCTCCATCGTGGGCGCGTCCCTCAGTGCGGACAGGCCGACGAACATCGGATCAGCGAACATCGACACCTCCGGCCGAGATAGCGGCGCCGACGCGGGGCCGGCTTCGGATCGCCCGGGACCGGCCGGAGCGCAGCCGGCCATGACCGCCAGAAGGCCGGCCAGCGCGAGAGACAAACACCGGGCCATGCGAGCCTCCTGAAAGAGAAAGGGCGGGCGGAGCCTGCCAGCTCCGCCCGCCCCGATCCACCGGAACCGTCCGGTCCCTAGAAGTTGACGACCAGTCGGACGTTGCCGGTGTGGTTGTCGTACTTCGAGCCCAGCTCGCCCGAGTAGCCGACTTCCAGCGAGACGTTGCGGGCGACCTCGGCGGCCAGACCGCCGTCGACGACGAAGGCCTTGTCCGAGCGCGGCGCACCGCCGACCACGAAGGCGTTGCTGCCTGGGAAGGCGAACTGCGCCGAGGGAGCCAGGTCGCCGTCGACCACACGGAAGCCCATGGCGCCGCGCAGTTGCAGGTTCATCGGCAGGTTGGCGCTGCTCGAGGCGAAGCGAACACCGGCCGTGGCGATGTTCATGTCGGCCTCGGCCACTTCACCCGTCAGGGCCAGGTTGCCGCCGGCCTCCACCACGCCGTCATTGGTCGAGCGCAGGTGCACCAGCTGCAGGAAGGGCTCGGCGGTCGTGCCGTTCGCCACGCCCGGGAAGCCGAGGTCGACGAAATACTGCTGCGTCGAATAGTCGGTTTCACTGCGCAGTTGCTGGCCCAGACCCGGCGTCGTGATCGAGCGGCGAACGTCGGCGTTGTGGTCCGAATAGACCACGCCGCCGCCCACGCGCCAGTTCGAGCCGCGATAGGCGCCATACAGGCCGAAGTGGCTGTTGTCGGCGTCGATGTTCGAGGCCGCCGTGGTCTGCACCTCGGTTTCGCCCCAGCCGCCGAACACGCCGAAGGTCAGGTTGTTCGACAGGCCGAAGTCGGCGCCGATCAGGTAGGTGTCGGTCGTCTGCTCGGCGCGCGCGACGCCGTAGCCGGTCCGCTCGCCTTCCGAACGACGGGCGTCGCCCCACACCGAGATGCCGACTTCCGGACGATTGGCGCCGGCGACGATGCGGCTGATGGCGGCTTCACGCACGCTGCGGCCGGAATCGATCAGGCTGCCTTGGATGCTGGCATAGGCCTCGCCGCTGATTTCGGTCAGGGCGGTGCGGCCCTGCTCCAGCGTCAGCTGGCTCAGGCTGTTCAGCACGACGTTGTTGGTCGGCAGGGCGTCGATGGCGCCGCCCACGGATCGCATGTTGTCCGTCGTCGCTGCGGCGCTGAAGGCCATGCCGCGCGAGACGGTCAGGCGCACCGCATTGGCGCTCGGCGTCAGGCTGAACGACATGAACGGCAGGGTCAGGCCGTTGGTCTGCACGCCGCTGAAGCCGCCGGTCACGCCGCCGGTGGCGGTCAGGATCGTGTAGGTCTGGCCCACCTGATACAGGCCCGGAAGCGCCAGCACGTTCACCGTGCCACCGTTCAGGGTCGCCGCGCCGGTCACGGCCAGCAGGCCGGACGAGTTGGCCGGACGGGTCGCCACGTTGAACGTCGAGCCCGCGTTCTGGACGTAGGAGCCGATCACGTTCAGGCGGCCCAGATCGGTCACCGACAGGCCCGGGGTGATCGAACCGCTGACGATGGTGTTGGCCAGGGTGCCCGTGCCGAACAGCGAGCCGGCCGCGCCGATGGTGGTCAGGCCGCCGTTGATCGTGCCCGTCACGATGGCCGAGCCGCCCGTCACGTTCAGCGGCGTGTTGTTCAGCGTGCCGCCGATCATCAGCGTGCCGCCGGTCACGTCGACCGCGCGGGTCAGGGCGTTGGCGCCGGTCAGCTCCAGCACGCCCTGCTGCACGGTCAGGCCGTTGAAGGTGTTCGAGCCGGACAGGCGCAGCCAGCCCTGACCGGTCTTGGTCAGACGGCCGACGCCCGAGATGTCGTTGCTCCAGTCGTCCCAGGCGTCGCCGGTCCAGACCTTCGCGCCGCCGGCGCGGTTGGTCATGTTGACCGTGCTGTCCTTGATCAGCTGGCCCGGACCGTTGATCGCCTTCTGCAGGTCGACGATGCCCCAGCCGTAGATCGGGTCGACGCCCGGCGCGCCGATATCGCGCGCCGTCGTCAGCATGATGTCGCGAACGAAGGTGCCCTGCAGATAGGGATAGCGTTCGAACAGCAGTGTCAGGGCGCCGGTCACGTGCGGCGCGGCCATCGAGGTGCCGGTCAGGGTCTTGAAGGCGTTGGTCGTGATCTCGCCGGTGGCGATTTCACGGAAGCCGATCGGCTGGCCCAGATCGTTGAAGATGATCTCGTGACCGGCCAGGGTCGTGCCGCCGGCATTGCTGAAGACAGCGTTGGTGCCGAACTGGGCCGACCAGATGGTCGTGCCGGCGGCGGCCACGCACCATTGGGCTGCGGCGCCGCAGATGCTCGAACCGGCGTTGATCGTGCCGGCGCTGTTGATGTTGGCGACGGCCACCCAGTACGGCTCGTACTCGGGCATCCAGCGCGGCAGGCTGGCGGTCAGGCCTGCGACGTCGTTGGGCGTATTGCCCGCCGACCAGACCTGCAGGATGCCGGCCGCCGAGGTCTGCTGGGCCGTGGCGAGGAAGATCGGATCCAGGAACGCCTTGTTGGCCAGGTAGGCCGCGTCGAGGTTCGCGACCGTCGGCGTGCGCAGGGTGTAGCCCCAGCTGTTGTTGATCACCTTGACGCCTGAAGCGACGAAATCGCGATAGACGTTGGTCCGGGCCTGCAGCGACATCTGCGGCATCTGCGAGTAGCAGGCGCCGGCCGGGCAGTTCAGGCCGGCCGCCTCATAGACCAGCGAGTCCAGGTCGCTGATGCTGTCGGCGAACAGGCGCGCACTGACGATGCTGGCGTTGTAGCCCACGCCGTGGGTGCCGTTCTCGTCGCGATTGCCGGCGATGGTGCCCGCCACGTGGGTGCCGTGGCCGGTCCGGTACATGAAGCGGTTGCCCGACACGCCCACATAGGTCGGCAGCAGGCCCGTGTAGATGTCGTTGCCGTCGTAGACGTAGAAGTCACGGGCGCTCTCGTCGCCCTGGGTGTAGAAGCAGCCCGTCAGGTTCATCACGCCATTGGTCGGCGCGCACAGGCTGCCGTCGGCCAGCACGTCTGCAGCGGTGATCGACAGGTTGTTCTTGCCCGTGAATTCGGTGTGGCGGAACTCGACGCCGTCATCCAGAACGCCGGCGCGGATGCCCGCGCCGGTCAGGCCGCGCGCATAGGCGTATTGCGCATTCATCTGACGCAGGCCGTAGTCCTGCATGAACTCCGGCGTCATCCAGCTGGCCACGTCGCCCACGCGACCCGGCTCGACATAGCCGGCCGGCGGCAGGCGAACGGCGCCGGCGACCGGTGGCGTGTAGGCCAGTGGGCCGAAGTCCACGTGCCGCTCCTCGCGCAGCCCGCCGTGATGCAGGGTGGCGGCGATCTGCTCGGCGCCGGAAACCTCCTGGGCGCTGGCCGGGGCCGCGCCGAACACGGCGATGGCGCCCAACGCCGAGGCGTACATCAGCGACTGGCGACGGGACATCGAGAGAGCGGGCATCCGGAATCCTTGAGCAAAAAACCGATCTGGACACACGAAAGACCGCGCCTCCCCCCTCGTCTCGCGCGGCGAGAACGGGCGAGAGATGAAGCGGCCTGATCGCGAAGGGTTTCGTCAGGACGAACGCGTTGAACCGGACTGGAAAAACCCCCGAACCATTGGTGGACGACGGCCCACTTTGTGACAAGACAATTACAACCTTGGATCAAAAATGTGATCGCATTGCGCTGTTTTGCCGCCAGCCAGTCGAGGCGCGAGGTGCAAGAAAAAAGGCGCCCCGGTTTCCCGGAGCGCCCTCTTCTGTTTCAGCCTGTCGACTGAACGGCGGACCCTAGAAGTCCATGCCGCCCATGCCGCCCATGCCGCCGCCCATGTCGGGGGCTGCGCCGCCCGACTTCTTCGGCGCATCGGCCACGGCCGCTTCGGTCGTGATCAGGATGCCGGCCACCGAGGCGGCGTCCTGCAGGGCCGTGCGGACCACCTTGGCGGGGTCGATGACGCCCATCTTGACCAGGTCGCCGTACTCTTCGGTCTGGGCGTTGAAGCCGAACGACGGGTCGTTCGATTCCAGCACCTTGCCGACGACGATCGAGCCCTCGACGCCTGCGTTCTCCGAGATCTGACGGATCGGAGCCTGCAGGGCGCGGCGGATGATGGCGATGCCGGCGTTCTGGTCGGCGTTGTCGCCGGTCAGGCCTTCCAGCTTCTTCGAAGCCTTCAGCAGGGCGATGCCGCCACCCGGGACGATGCCTTCGTCCGCGGCCGCGCGGGTCGCGTTCAGGGCGTCGTCGACGCGGTCCTTCTTCTCCTTGACCTCGACCTCGGTCGAGCCGCCGACGCGCAGGACGGCGACGCCGCCGGCCAGCTTGGCCAGACGTTCCTGCAGCTTCTCACGGTCGTAGTCCGACGTGGTGGCTTCGATCTGGGCCTTGATCTGCGAGACGCGGGCCTCAATGGCCTCCTTCTCGCCGGCGCCCTCGACGACGGTCGTGTCGTCCTTGGTGATCGAGACCTTCTTGGCCTTGCCCAGCATGTCGAGCGAGACGCTCTCCAGCTTGATGCCGAGGTCTTCAGAGATGACCTGGCCGCCGGTCAGGACGGCGATGTCCTCCAGCATGGCCTTGCGGCGATCGCCGAAGCCCGGAGCCTTGACGGCGGCGACGCGCAGGCCGCCACGCAGCTTGTTGACCACCAGGGTGGCCAGGGCCTCGCCCTCGATGTCCTCGGCGATGATCAGCAGCGGACGGCCCGACTGCACGACGGCTTCCAGGATCGGGAGCATCGGCTGCAGCGAGGTCAGCTTCTTCTCGTGGAGCAGGATGAGCGGCTCCTCGAGGATGGCCTCCATCTTGTCCGCGTTGGTGATGAAGTACGGCGACAGGTAGCCGCGGTCGAACTGCATGCCCTCGACGATGTCGACGGTGGTTTCGGCGGTCTTGGCTTCCTCGACGGTGATGACGCCGTCATTGCCGACCTTGGCCATGGCCTGGGCGATCAGGGCGCCGACTTCGACGTCGCCGTTGGCCGAGATGGTGCCGACCTGGGCGATCTCGTCGTTCGAGGTGACCTTCTTGGAGCTGTCCTTGATGTCGGCCAGGACGGTGACGACGGCCTTGTCGATGCCGCGCTTCAGGTCCATCGGGTTCATGCCGGCGGCTACGGCCTTCAGGCCTTCCTGAACGATGGCCTGGGCCAGAACGGTGGCGGTGGTGGTGCCGTCGCCCGCCTTGTCGTTCGTCTTCGAAGCGACTTCGCGGATCATCTGGGCGCCCATGTTCTCGAAGGCGTCTTCCAGCTCGATCTCTTTGGCGACCGACACGCCGTCCTTGGTCGAGCGCGGCGCGCCGAAGGACTTCTGGATCACGACGTTGCGGCCCTTGGGACCGAGGGTGACCTTCACCGCATTGGCGAGGATGTTGACGCCGCGCAGCATCTTGTCGCGCGCGTCGGTGTTGAATTGTACGATCTTGGCGGCCATCCGGCTGCTCCTTGAAATGAGTGCTAGTGAAGAGTGAGCGAAGGGGTGAGCGAAAGAGGAGCGGCGGCCAGGAGCAGAAACCGCTCACTGGCACTCCGCTCACTTTTCACCCGACCGAAGCTCAGCTCAGGACGCCGAGAACGTCCGATTCCTTCATGATGATCAGGTCTTCGCCGTCGATCTTGACCTCGGTGCCCGACCACTTGCCGAACAGGATGCGGTCGCCGGCCTTCAGCTCGAGAGCGTTGACCTTGCCGCTGTCATCACGGGCGCCCGGGCCGACCGAGACGACTTCGCCTTCCTGCGGCTTTTCCTTGGCCGTGTCCGGGATGATGATCCCGCCCTTGGTCTTGGATTCCTCTTCCACGCGCTTCACGAGCACGCGGTCGCCGAGCGGACGAAACGCCATTTGGATGTCTCCCTTGAGAATATCATCGCGTGCGCCCGGACCGGACCACCGTTTTGGCAGCCGCCATGCCCGAGTGCTAACGCGCCCGGCAGGTAAGACGGGGTACCCCCAGCGTCAAGCCGGGCAGCAGTAAAATAGACGGCGTCAGTCGGCCGCGGCGGACACGGCCCAGGCCGCTTCGACCTGACGGCCGAACAGGGGACCGGCTCCGCGGACGCGATTGCGCCAGTCCCGGCCGCGCACATCCTGCCCCAGAAGTTCGTTCAGCCCGGCGCGCACACGCACCAGAGCCTCGTCCGGCCTATCGCGGGCGACCAGGAAGGCCGCGTAGTGCTCGGTCGTCGCCAGGCTGTCCGCATGGGCCGGCGGCAGGCGCGAACCGGCGATCGTCGCGGCGCGCTGGTACAGGGTCTCCGCCTCGGCGTCCTTGCCCAGCCGCGCCAGCACCAGGGCATAGCCGTCCAGCGTCTCCAGCAGGTCCGGACTGTCCGCGCCGATCCCGGCCTCCAGCGTGGCCAGCCCCTCGCGGAACGGCGTCTCCGCCTCCGCCCACTTCTCCTGATCGGCCAGCGCATAGCCGAGATTGGCCCTGGCTACCCCGGTGAACGGATGGTTCGGCCCGACGATCTGCAGCGCCAGATCCAGCGCCTGCCGGAACGGCGCCTCGGCCTTCTCGCCCTGCCCGGTGATGTGCAGGAACCAGCCATAATTGGTCAGGCACTGGGCCAGCAGCACCGGATCGTTGGCCTGCTCCGCAATCGCGACCGCGCGCACGTACAGCGGCTCGGCCTGATACGCCCGCCCCGTCCGGCGCAGGGAGTTGGCCAGATTCGACAGCACGATGGCGACGTGGAAATCGTCCGGCCCGTACAGCACCTCGTACATGCCCAGCACCTGCCGGTAGAAAGGATCGGCCTCGGCATGGCGGCCCTGCGCGGTCAGGGCGTTGGCGACCAGATTGGCGCTGTCGGCGGTCTTCTCGTGCACGGGTCCGAACAGGGCCTGCCGGCGGGTCAGGCTGTCCCGCGCCGCCGCCTCGGCCTCGGTGTTGCGCCCCAGCGCGTCCAGCACCCGCGCCTCGTCATAGATCAGGGTGGCGATCTCCTCGGGCAGCGGCGCCGGCGCGCCGTCGAGCAGGGCGCGCGAGCGCCGCAGATCCGCCAGCGCCGGCTCGTACTCGCCCGCCTCGAACCGGACGCGCCCGCGCGTCGACAGGGCCAGGGCGACGACGGGCGCATCGGGTCCTTCAGCGTCCATAATGACCTTCAGGGCCGCCTCCGCCGCCGCGCGGGCGCCGGGCAGGTCGCCGGCATTGTTCCGCGTCTCGGCCAGGCGGATCAGGTTCATCGACACTGTCGTCGCCGGACCGCCGTCCTGAAGGATGGCCGCGACCGGATCGCTGTCGGCCGAGATCCGGACATCACCGCGCATCTCGCCCTGCCGCGGAGGCGGCGGAGCGGCGGCTGCTGGCGGGGGAGGCGGCGGCGGAGGCGGCGGGGGAGGCGGCGCGACCTGCGCCAGCGCGCCCGTCGCCGACACCAGCAACGCCCCCAGCGCCAGACCGATCTTTAAACCTGCTCGCACGCGACCACCCTCGCTGAACCGCGTTCTCAGGAAGCCGCATCGAAAGCGGCCTGACAAGATGAACCGAACCTGAACAGCACGTCCCCGACCCGTTCAGGCCTGACGGTTCATGACTGTATGCAAGCCCGGCGCTCCCCCGCCGGCCTGACAGAAAGGAACGACCATGAAGACGCTTTCGAAAATCGCTCTCGCAGCCCCGGTCGCCGGCGCCATGGCCGTGACCCTGATGGCCGCCGCTCCGGCAGAGGCCCAGAGCCGCGACAACCGCAGCCGTGACGCCGTCGTCGGCGCCGTGGTCGGCGGTCTGGCCGGCGCCGCGCTCGGCAACGGCGACGGCACCTATATCGTCGGCGGCGCCCTGGCCGGTGCGGCGCTCGGCGCCACCGCCAGCCGCGGCGGCGACGACTGCGGCTACTACCGCGGCGGCCGCTGCTACCGGAACCAGGGCCACTGGGAGCGCGAGCACGGCATCAACAGCCGCGACCCGCGCTGGGAACAGCGCCGCGACTACCGCGAGAACCGTCGCGATCGCCGCGATGACCGTTGGGACCGCCGTGACCGCGATTACCGCTACGACCGTCGCTGGTAAGCGAGACACCCTTCATCCGGCCGCGTGAGTAGGGTCGGATGCGTGGGCGAGGAAGGCGGGCTCCGGAAACGGCGCCCGCCTTTTTCATGACGGCGATGCTGCCGTAATTAGCACCCGATAAAGCAACGCTTGGCCGTGCGCGGATACGCACTTGGTTGCCTCAAGACATGTTGCTGTATTTATTAAAGTTATTTCCCAATTTCGCTTTACAGGCTTGTTCTGACGCCGATGGTTCTCCGGCTCGCGGTTTTTGCGAGCGTCTGGAGGAGCACCACAATGAAAATCGATAAAACCGCAAAAGCGGCCGTCGTCGCGATTGCGATCGCCGTGTCATCGATCTCCGCCGCCGTGCCGGCGTCTGCAGGTACACCGGTCAAGGACTGCGCGGGGGATGCGGCCCGGTTCAGGCTGAGCAGCTATTTCCACAGGGTCACCGGTCTGAGCGGATTCTTTGGGTTCGCCTTCGACGCATCGTCGAACCGCAAGTACTTCTCCTGCAAGTAACGCAGGACGACATCAACGGTCATTCACGGCGACGGCGGCTCGGTGGGCCGCCGTTTCTGCGACCTCGCCCGAAGCGGCCTCACACCATCAGCCGCTTCATCAGCTCGGCCGTCGACGGATCCAGCCCGGCCCCGGGCTCCCCGGCCTCGACGTCCTTCAGGATCGCCTTCGCCAGAACCTTGCCCAGTTCGACGCCCCACTGGTCGAAGCTGTTGATGTCCCACACCACGCCTTCCACGAAGGTCTTGTGCTCATAGAGCGCCAGCAGGGCGCCGACGGCCTCGGGGCTCAGGGCGTCCATCAGGATGGTGGTCGAGGGCCGGTCGCCCGGGAAGGTCTTGTGCGGCGCCAGCCGGTCCGCTTCGGCGTCCGACGCGCCCGCGGCGATCAGCTCGGCCCGCGCCTCCTTCTCCGTCTTGCCGACCATCAGCGCCTGCGCCTGCGCCAGCGCATTGGACCACAGCGGCGCATCGCCCTCGCGGTCGTCCATGGCGGCGTCGGAGGTATGGCCCACGACCACGAACTCGGCCGGAACCACCGTCGGGCCCTGATGGATCTGCTGGAAGAAGGCGTGCTGGCCGTTGGTTCCCGGCTCGCCGAACACCACCGGTCCCGTGGCGGTGTCGACGGCGGAGCCGTCGCGTTTCACCCGCTTGCCATTCGATTCCATCTCCAGCTGCTGCAGGAAGGCCGGCAGGCGGCGCAGGCCGTGGGCATAGGGCGCCACGGTGCGCGCGTTCCGGCCCATGCCCTCGACGTTGTAGATCTGCGCCAGCGCCAGCAGCACCGGGGCGTTCTTCTCCAGATCCGCCGTCAGGAAATGCTCGTCCATCGCCCGGGCGCCGTCCAGCACACGCTCGAACACGTCCCAGCCCAGCGCCACGGCGACCGACAGGCTGACCGACGACCACAGCGAATAGCGGCCGCCGACCCAGTCCCGGAAGCCGAAGGTCCGGCCGCAGCCCCAGGCCTCGGCCTTGTCCGGCGCGGCGGTCACGCCCACCAGATGGCGCGGCAGGCGCTTGGCCGACAACGATTCCGACAGCCAGGCCTTGGCCAGTTCTGCGTTGGCCAGTGTTTCCTGCGTGGTGAAGGTCTTGGACACCACCACGACCAGAGTCGTCTCCGGATCCAGCCCGCTCAGCGCCTCGGCCATGTCGCGCGGATCGATATTGGCGACGAAGCGCAGGTCGATAGTCGGCTCCAGCGGACGCAGGGCATCCCACAGCAGGCGCGGACCCAGATCCGAGCCGCCGATGCCGATATGGACGATGGCCGTGAACGGCTGGCGCGCCCCGCCGGTCTCGGCGCCCGAGCCGATATCGGTGGCGAACTGGGCGATGGCGTCGCGGGTGGCGGTCACCTCCTTCGACACCGGCTCGCCCAGCGCGTGGAAGTCGGCGTCGTCGGCCGCGCGCAGGGCCGGATGCAGCACCGCGCGGCCCTCGGTGTTGTTCACGACCTCGCCGCCGAACAGCGCCGCCCGGCGTCCCTCGACATCGCAGGTCCGCGCCAGATCCAGCGCCGCTTCAAAGCCTTCGGCGCTCCACGACTGCTTGGACAGGTCCAGATAGAGCCCTGCGGCCTCCACCCCCATCCGCTCGATCCGGCCCGGATCGACGGCGAACTGGTGGACGATGCGCGAGCTCGAATCCTTGCGCGCGACGGCGCGAAGCATGTCCAGGGCCTGGGAGCGGGCGGTCATGGGCGGGTCTCGAACTTCAGGAGGGTAAACCCTCGTTTACGGGTCGGGCGTAAGCCGGTTCAACGTCGAATGCACGATTCGACCCAAACAAATGGTTCGCCCAAGAGGTTTCCCATGTCCTGCGGCGTCGCCCTCGCGATCTCCCTGCTGCTCGCAGACCCCAATGTCGCCGCCGCCGCGGCCCAGCCGCCGGTCGCGCCCGCCGCGCCGCTTTCGGTCGCCTCCGAGCCCCTGTTCGCCGACATCGTCGCCCGCTCCGGCGGCCTTCGCGATCTCGTCCGCGGCTGGATGGAGACCGGAGCCGCCGACCAGACCGGCTTCTTCGCCAGCGAGACCTTCACCGGCTTCCGCACCCGGACGACCGAACTGGCCGCGCTGGACATGCAGGGTCACCTGATCCTCAAGGAGCGCGGCACGGACAGCGACCTGAAATGCATCCTGCGCGGCATCTCCGAGGACATGCCGAAGAAGGTCGAGGCCGTCGAAACCGCCGCCTCCCCCGCGGAGCGCCGCGTCGCGCTGGACGAACTGGCCTACCTCCTCAACGACAACGTCGAGGTCATCACGGCGCCGCCGGCGCCGCCGGTGTAGGGCGAGCTCCCTCTCCCTTCCCCAACACCGTCACCCTCGGGCTTGACCCGAGGGCCGGACGTCGTGGCAAGCTGTACCTGTCCGCCGGCCCGCGACCTCAAACCCACACAGAGCCCTCCTCACCTCCGATCCTCGGGTCAAGCCCGAGGATGACGGCGTTTGATATTGACTCCAGCGCGCGCTCAAACAACTCTCGGTTATGTCCCGCGAGCGCCCGTTCATCGCGACCTACATTGAGGCCAGCCGCCCCTTCGGCGTGATCTACATCGGCTCGACCAGCAACCTGATCCGCCGCAGCTTCGAACATCGTGAAGGCCGCATCGAGGGCTTCACCAAACAACACGGCTGCGGCCGGCTGGTCTGGTACGAGCCATATGAGTTCATGACCACGGCCATCCGACGCGAACGCGCGCTCAAGCGCTGGAACCGCGCCTGGAAGACGCAGTTGATCGAGCAACGCAATCCGGACTGGGCAGACCTCCACCCCTGGCTCATCGGCGAGGCGTCCGATCCGCGCCTTCCGGACCCGAACGACGGGGGCGTCGCGAACTTCCTCAAACGGTTGGAAGACGGCGAGCTTGGCGACGAGTAGTTGTGCACCGTCACCCACCCCATGTACCGTCACCCTCGGGCTTGACCCGAGGGCCGGACGTTGCGCCGACTATGCGTGTCCGAAGGGCCGCGCTCTCAATCCGACGCAGAGCCTGCTTCAACATCCGATCCTCGGGTCAAGCCCGAGGATGACGGAGTTTGCTGGCCGACCGTGGAACAAGGTCTGTCATCGCCCTGTGCACTTGCCGCCATCCCACACGCCGTCACCCTCGGGCTCGACCCGAGGGCCGGACGTTACGGCGAACTGTGCGCGTCCCCCGGCCCACGATCTCACCCCGACGCAGAGCCTGCTCCGACCTCCGATCCTCGGGTCGAGCCCGAGGATGACGGTGTTCAGTGAGGGGAGAGGGCGACCCCACCTACGTCCCCACCGTCTCCGGATATTTGATCGCGCACCCGTAAGGCGTCGCGAACGCGGTCGCGACCGGGCGGCCCGCTTCCAGATCGGTCAGGGCCGCGCGGACGAAGTTGTTGGCGCCTTCCAGATCCTCGACCTTGTTGGTCGGCTTGTCGTCGATGCCGCCGACGAAGCGCAGGGTGCCTTCTGCATCGATGATGCGCATGTCCGGGGTGGTTTGCGCGCCGTAGCGCTTGCCGACCTCGCCGGTCGGGTCCAGCAGCAGGTAGGACGAGGCGGCGTTGTTCCGCGTGCGCCATTCGCGCGCCGCATCGCCCTCGACATAGCCCTGGGTGCCCGGCGCGGACGAGATGATGGTGATCCACACCACGCCGTCGGCCACGGCCTCGCGCTGCAGGGCCTGCATGGCGCCCGTGTAGTGCTTTTTCACATAGGGGCAGCCCTCGTTGGTCCACTCCAGGATCACCGTCTTGCCGCGGAAGTCGGCCAGCGAGCGTTGGGTCCCTTCGGAATCGACCAGGGTGAAGGCAGGAGCGGGCTGACCAGCCATCGGCGTCTGACCCGGGGCGGCCGCCTGTTCGGTGGTGGCGGCTTCAGTCTTCGGAGCCGGCTCGGCGGCCTGTTGCCCGCAGGCGGCGAGGGTCAGGGCCGACAGGGCGGCGAAGGTGATCGTCAGGCGGTTCTTCATGGCGGTCTCCGTTTCTCAGGCAGGTCAGGAAGCGGGGGCGGCGTCCTCGAGGGCCTGGACCACCAGCCCTCCGGTCAGCAGTTGCGGCAGGATCCGGGGCTCGTCCGACCCCGGCGAATAGAGCAGGTACAGAGGAACGCCCGAGCGTCCGTGACGCTGCAACTCGGCGGTGATGGCGTCGTCGCGGCGGGTCCAGTCTCCCACCAGATAGACGGCGTTCGTCGCCTCCATCGCCCGTTTCACCTCATTGGTGGCCAGCGAGGTGCGCTCGTTGATCTTGCAGGTCACGCACCAGTCGGCGGTGAAGTTGACCAGCACCGGCCGGCCCTCGGCGCGGGCCGCCGCGACGGCCTCGGCGGACCAGGGCGCAGACGTCAGGGCCTCGCCGCCCTCCGCCGGTGCGGTCGGGGGTGCAGTCTGCTCCGGCGCCTTTGCGGTCAGAACCATGGCGGCGCCGGCGAGGATCAGCATGGCGATCGCGGCGACCAGCGGCATCAGGCCACGGCGACCATGCATCCGCTCCGTCTGGGCCACGCCGAACAGCCACAGGGCGAAGGCCAGTAGCAGGCCGGCGACGAACAGCAGGCCCAGCCCCTCGGCCCCGGTCTGGCGGCTGAACACCCAGGCCAGCCACAGGGCCGTGCCGTACATCGGGAAGGCCAGCAGGGTCTTCAGCCGCTCCATCCACGGACCGGGACGGGGCAGGCGGCGCAGCAGGCCGGGCGACAGGCTGACGATCACGAAGGGCAGGGCCAGCCCCAGCCCCAGCATCAGGAAGACGATCAGCGCCATCGGCCACGGCATCACCAGCGCGGCTCCCAGCGCGAAGGCCATGAATGGGGCGGTGCACGGCGCAGCCACCACCACCGCCAGCGCGCCGGTGAAGAAGGCGCCGGCGCCGCCGGGCAGGCGCGACAGGGAGCCTGAGCCCGCGCCCTGAAGGCCCGCGCCGATCTGGAATACATTGGACAGGTTCAACGCCACCGCCAGCATCAGCAGGGCCAGGCCGGCCGTGACCGGCGGCGACTGCAGCTGGAAGCCCCAGCCGACCGCCTCGCCCGCCGCGCGCAGACCCAGCAGAACGCCGGCGAGGATCAGGAAGGCTGCCAGCACCCCTGCGAGGAAAGCCAGACCGTCGCGCCGGGCGTGGGCTGCGTCATGCGCCGAGGCCGTCAGCGAGGCGGCCTTCATCGCCAGAATGGGGAAGACGCAGGGCATCAGGTTCAGGATCAGCCCGCCCAGCAGGGCGAACAGCGCCGCCTGCACGAAGGTCGCGATCCCGGTCGGGGCCGCCGCGGCGGTCGGGCTGGCGCCCTCTTCGGCGGGGGCCAAGTCGCCCGAACCGGTCGCGCCGGGCAGGGTTTCACCGGGCGTCGCGCTGATCTCGAAAGCGCCGAGACGGGTCGCCAGAACGCCGCCCATCGGCCCGGTCAATCCGCCCGAGCGAATCTTGCCGCCGGCGGTAACGACCAGCGTCAGGCCCTGCGGCCCCCATGAACCGGACTGCGCCGCAGCGTGATCGATGATCCCGCCCTCGAACGGGAAGAAATAGACCGGCCCGGGGTCCTGACCCGCCAGCGGACCGCCCGTGGCCGTCAGGGTGATGACGCCGTCGCGCACCGTGGCGCGGGCCTCGATGCCGGCCGGGCGGGGCGATTGTTCGAGGATGGTCTGGATGGCCGCGCCATGCGTCGCCGTCAGCGGCGCCGCGCCCTCGCGGATCGGCAGGTCGAGGCGCAGGGTCAGCTCGTCCGGCACGCACATCTCGTCGCTGCAGACGAGGAACAGGGCCTCGACCTCCAGCGACACGGTCGTGCCCGGCCTCAGGTTCGCGGGCAGTTCGATCGGGACGGGCAGATAGACCACGTCCTCATAGCCATAGTTGACCAGGGTCTGCAGGCGCTGGCGGTCGGGCAGGGGCCAGACGATGTCGCCGGCGGTGATCCCCGACGGCAGGGACCAGGTCAGGCTGGTCGCCCCGCCGCTGTCGCCCGGATTGCGCCAGTAGGTGTGCCAGCCGGGCTGGATCTTCTGCCGGATTGCCACCACGGCGGTTGAGCCCGGCGCCGCCCATTGCGACATGGACACCAGCTCGGCCTCGATCCGCTCGGTGCGCTGGGGGCCCGTCTGAACCCCGGTCTGGGCATACGCCAGCGCAGGCGCAAAAAGCGCCAGCAGCAGGATCAGGGCACGGAAAAACTGCGGCACGCGGGACCTCATGCAATACGCGGCGACCTTAGCCGCCCCGCCGCCTTCTCGTCACGCCCGCCGCCAGCGGCGCGTGGTCTCAGGCGCGCGGCGCGGCGTCGACCAGAACCTCGGTGCGCCGACGCAGCGGCTCGTTGGTTCCCTGCGGCGTCGTCGCGCCTGTGTCGCCCGCAGCGATCACCTCGAATGCCGGAGACGGCCAGCCGGCGGCGACCAGCGCCTCGGTCACGGCTACGGCCCGGCGCTCGGACAGCGCCTGGTTGGCGGCGGCGCCGCCCTGCGCGTCAGCCAGACCCACGACCCGCACTGAGCGGATATCGCAGCCCTGCAGCTGCGTGGCGTTCAGACCGATGGCCTGCAGCGCCGGCTGCGTCAGCCGCGCCTCGCCCTCGGCGAAATAGACCTCGAAGCGCTTGGCCGCACACTGGTTCGGCTCGGCGACCAACGCGCTGCGATCACTCATTCCCGGGGTCCATCCGCAGCCCGCCACGGTCAGTCCCGCCAGCCCTGCAATCACGATCGTCCGCATCATTTCCCGTCCCCTCTTGCAATGGCCAAGCCCCGGCCCATCTCATGAAAAGGGCGGCCTGACGCACGCGACAGGCCGCCCTAAATCACTGAATCAGCTAGCCTTAACGGCGGCGCTGACCGTTCTCCCAGTAGCACTCGTCACGACGGTTGTCGTAGCAGTAGTAGTACCGGCCGTTGTCGCTGTAGCGCTGCTGGTTGGCGCGATCTTGCGCCGAACCGCGGATGGCGCCGGCTGCGCCGCCGACGGCCGCACCGATGGCCGCGCCGCGACCGGCGTTGCCGTCACCCACATTGTTACCGATGATCGCACCGGCCACGGCGCCGATACCGGCCCCGATGGCGCCTTGGCGCACGGTTTGTTCGTTGCTGTAGCCGTCGCTGGCGCAAGCGCTGGCCATCAGACCGGCAGCGGCAATCGCGATGAGAGCCTTCTTCATAGGTATGTCCTTCATCCCTCGGGTTCGCCCCTGGGGTGAGAACGCTGGATAAGCGTGGCGGTTCCCCGGAGCATGCAATGTGGTTAAGCCTGTCATCAGGCTTTGTGTCGTCGCAGCGGGGATGGCTGCGGATTTGAGAGCGAGACGGGGGTTTTGCGTATGCGTTTTTCCGAACCGGTTCGAATGGCTGACGGCGGCGAGCACAGCCCCGTCTGGGCGCGCAAGAAACGCCGCAGCGGCGGGAATCCGATCATCGGCGTCATCGTCACCCTGCTGGCGGTCTTCGGCGTGCTGACGGCCGTGCTGGGCATCAAGGAGCGCTCGCTGGCCGAAGGCGGAGCGATCATGGACGGCTGGATCGCCCAAGGCGTGGCGTTGGTGAAGGGCGAAGGCCCGCGTGTCGCGGACGAGGCCGCCGAAGCCGCCGGCGCCGCGGCCGGGAAGGCCGGCGACGCCGCCCAGGCGGGCGCCGCTGCGGCTTCCGAGGAACTGAAGAAGCAATAGTCGCCAAACAGCCTAGCTGGCCGGAACATCGCCCGCTTCAGGGCGTTCGGGCGGCATGAGCGATACACTGGCCACTGCTTCCGGCGCCAACGCGTCTGCCCCGGCCGTCGTCGAGGACGCCGGCCCCGCGCTGACGCCTCACGTCCCGCTGCGCAACGTGATCATGCTGGTGAACCCGCTTTCGGGCGGCGTCGGCGCCGGCGCCGTCCGGGACGCCGAGGCGATCCTGTCGGCCTACGATCTTGAGGCCGAGGTGGTGGCGCTGGAAGGTGGAAAGTTCGAAGAGCAGATCGAGGCCGCGCTGGACGCGAAGCCCGACTGCCTGTTCGTCCTCGCCGGCGACGGCACCGCGGGCACTATCGCCTCGCGCGCAGGCCCTGACGGGCCTCTGGTCGCCCCCCTGCCGGGCGGCACCATGAACATGCTGCCCAAGGCCCTGTACGGCACCGGCGACTGGAAGGCTGCGCTGAAGGTCGCTCTTGAGGAGGGCGCGCCCCAATCCGTGGCCGGCGGCGAGGTCTCGGACGGCGAGATCAAACAGGCCTTCTTCTGCGCCGCCATCATGGGCTCGCCCGCCCTGTGGGCGCCGGCGCGCGAGGCCATGCGGACCGGCAAGCTGCGCGAGGCCTTCAGCCACGCCCGGCAGGCGCTGAAGCGCGCCTTCAGCGGCCGCCTGCGCTTCACTCTCGACAACCGCCCCGAACGCCGCGCCGAGGCCCTGGTGCTGATCAGTCCGATGATCTCGAAGGTCATGGAGGAGAACACCGGCCTCGAGGCCGCGGCCATGAACCCGTCCGACGCCATGGAAGCCTTCCGTCTGGCGGCCCACGCGGTCATGGACGACTGGCGTCAGGACCCGGCCGTGACCACGCGCGCCACCAGGAAGGTGAGCCTCCGCGCCCGCTCGAAGATCCCGTCCGTGATCGACGGCGAGCCGATGCAACTGCAGCACCGCGCCCAGGTGAAGTTCGTGGCCAAGGCCTTCAAGGCGCTGGCGCCGATACCGCCCTCGGCGGAGGACAGCGTCTAGTGGGCGTCATTCTCCAGTTCTCGGACGTCCATTTCGGATGCGAGCACAAGCGCGCCTGCGCGGCGGCCCTTGAGTATGCCCACGCCCGCAAGCCCGATCTTGTCCTGATCACGGGCGACATCACCCAGCAGGGCTTCCCCGACGAGTTCGCCGCCGCCGGGGAGTGGATCCAGCGGATGCCGGAGCCGACCTTCGTCATCGTCGGCAATCACGACGTGCCCTACTGGAGCCTGCCCGCTCGCCTGTTCCATCCGTGGAAGGCGTTCGAGGAGGCGACCGGCCACCCGGCGCACGACCATCAGTTCCTCAGCCCGAACATCATGGTCCGCGGCGTCGTCACCGCCCGCGGCTGGCAGGCGCGGCCGAACTGGTCGAAGGGCGTCATCGACCTGGACCAGACCCGCAAGGCCGCCGCCGCCCTGCGTCAGGCCCCGGTCGGCGCCCTGCGCATCCTCGCCTGCCACCATCCGCTGGTGGAGATGATCGGCACGCCGATGACCGGCGACGTCAAGCGCGGCGACGAGGCGGCCCTGATCTTCGCCGAGGCCGGCGTCGACCTGATCACCACCGGCCACGTCCACGTCCCCTTCGCCCTGCCGATCGCCCTCGGCGACAACTGCTCCTACGCCGTCGGCTGCGGGACCCTGTCCCACCGCGAGCGCGGCACGCCGGCCAGCTTCAATCGCATCGAGTGGGACGCGCACGAGATCGTGGTCACGGCCGTCGCCTGGGATGGCTCCACTTTCGAGGACAGCCAGAGCTGGCGCCTGCCGCGTCGTCAGGACACCCGCAAGGCCTCGACCGCGCCGGATCCGCAAGTGCCGGGCGAACGCGAGGCCGCCGCCGTCTGATCCGGTCCGCCTGGCCAGCCAAAACAAAAAGGCCGCGATCCCGGAGGACCGCGGCCTTTTCGATTCATCCAGCTGACTCGCTAGATTCGTTTCCCTCGCCCGGTGATGAAGCTCACCACCAGCAGGATCAGGAAGACGACGAACAACACATAGGCGATGTTCATCGAGAGTCCGGCGACACCACCCGCACCGAGAGCACCGGCAACGAGGGCGAGCACGAGAAAGATAAGGGCCCAGCGAAGCATAGGCGTTCCTCCCGGTTCGATTTCAACAACGGTGCGAAAGTATCCGCGCCTGTTTTATCAACGATCCGAAAGTCAACCCGTTCCGTTATCTACGGCTCCGACCGTGCGATTTCTCGGTGAAGGCCGCGGCCACCATGGTGGCCAGCGCTGGATTCCTGAGGAAAATCCAGCCGCCGGCCAGGGCCGCGACCGTGCCGAGGATCGGACGCTCGCGGAACAGCATGAAGGCGCGCTGGCCGAGGCCGGCGGGTTCATCGTCCTCGAAGTCGTCGTCTTCGCTGTCCTCGCGACGCAGATAGATCAGCGCCACGAACAGGGCGACCACGGCGAACAGCAGCATGGTGATCGCGGCAGCCGCAAGCGGCACGACGATCAGGCACAGCGCATAGAAGATCGCGACGCCCAGGAAGATCACGGCGACCAGCGCCGCGCCGGCGGCGACCGCAGCGGCCACCGCCTTCTTGACCAGTCCCCGGGCCAACCCCCCGCCGAACATCAGCGACGACGGCCGGCGAGCAGCAGCCCGAGCACGACGCCGACACCGAGCGCGATGGCGGTCGACTGGATCGGACGCTCCTGAACCCGTTCGGTCAGATAGCGCTGCGCCTCGTCGAAGCGCTCCGAGGCGTCGTCGTAGTATTCACGGCCGCGCACGCGGGCCTCGTCGTAATAGCCGCGGGCACGCTCGCGCAGGACTTCGCCCTGGGCGCGCAGCTCGGCCTCGGCCTCGGCGGCCTTGGCGCGAATGCGGGCTTCCGCCACCGACGCCTTCTCGCGCAGGTTCGCCTTTTCCTCGGCGCCCAGCGTCTTCAGGTCGTCCTTCAGCGTATTCAGATCGTTCTTGACGGCGGCTCTGGCCGCCTTGGTCGTCGCCATGATGCGCGCTCCGTTCTGCAAGCTTGACAGTTAGATAGAGAACCCTGAGCCGGAACGCCACTGTGCGGTGACGGTTCCCGCATTGCAGCATGGGAACGGGAGGGATTAGGGACTAGGGATTGGGGATTGGCCAGGTGAAGCAACGATCTCCGCGACCACTGCGACATAATCCCTCCTCCCTAATCCCTGATCCCTGGGCCCTGATCCCTTCATGACCGACTGGCTGTTCTCCCCCGCCCCGACCGCCTCGCTGCCGATCAAGGGATCGACGCAGCGCTTCCCCGTTCGCCGCATCCTCTGCGTGGGCCAGAACTATGCCGCCCACGCCCGCGAGATGGGACACGCGCGGGCCGAGCCCTTCTTCTTCTCCAAGCCGGCGGACGCCCTCGTCGTCGATGGCGCCGACCCGGTCTATCCGACGGCGACGGCCAATCTGCACCACGAAGTCGAGCTGGTCTGCGCCATCGGCGAGGGCAGCGAGATCGTCGGCTGGGCCGTCGGCTGCGACCTGACCCGCCGCGACCTGCAGGCCGCCGCCAAGGAGAAGGGCAGGCCGTGGGACGCGGCCAAGGGCTTCGACCAGTCGGCCCCCTGCGGCGCCCTGACCCTCGGCGACCTGCCCGACCCCGCCGCACCGATCGCGCTGAACCTCAATGGCGAGACCCGCCAGTCCGGCCGTCTCGACGACATGGTCTGGAGCCCGGTCGAGATCCTCGCCAAGGCCCGCGAGCTGTGGGACGTGCGCGCCGGCGACCTGATCTTCACCGGCACACCCGAGGGCGTCGGACCGCTGGTCGCGGGCGACCGGGTTGAGGCGACCATCGAGGGCCTCGAGCCCCTGACGTTCACCGTGGGTGCGAAATGATCCTTCACGGCTACTGGCGCTCGGGCGCCGCCTACCGCACCCGCATCGCCCTGGCGCTGAAGGGGATCGACTACCAGCAGCAGGGTCACGACCTGCGCACGGGCGCACAGAAGGACCCGGCCTATGTCGCGCTGAACCCGCAGGGCATGGTGCCGGCACTGGAGGTGGACGGCGCGGTGCTGACCCAGAGCCCGGCCATTCTCGAATGGCTCGAGGAAGCCCACCCGACCCCGCCCCTGCTGCCGGCCGACGCCATCGGGCGGGCGCAGGTGCGGGCCATGGCCGCCCTGATCGGCTGCGACATCCATCCGTTGAACAATCTGCGCGTCGGCAAGGCCCTGCGCGAAACCTTCGGCGCCGATCAGGCCGCCGTCGACGCCTGGGCCGCGCGCTGGATCATCCCCGGCTTCGAGGCGCTTGAGGCTCTGGTCGCCCGTCACGGCGCCGGCTGGTGCTTCGGCGGCGCTCCGACGCTGGCCGACTGCTACCTGATCCCGCAGATCTACTCCGCAGGCCGGTTCAACGTCGCCATGGACGCCTTCCCGCGCCTTCAGGCCATCGATGCGAAGGCGTCGGAGCACCCGGCCTTCGTGGCGGCGCATCCGGACAATCAGCCGGACGCGGATTGAGCGAGAGCGTTCGGAACAGTTGGTTCATCACCAAGGACACCAAGGACGCACCAAGGACACGAAGGGCTACCCGACGCGGAACGCTTCAGTCACTCAAGACCATTCGCGGTCGCCTTGGTGCACTTCGTGCATCCTTCGTGGCCTTCGTGATGAACCAGCACGCGCGGGAATCACCCGCCCACCTCACCCCAGAAACCGGTTCACCGCCGCGATGAACTGATTGGGCCGGTCGATCATCACCATGTGCTCGGCGCCCTCGATCCGCTCGAAGGTGGCCGGAGTGCGCAGGCGGGCGTAGGCGCCGCGGAACAGGCTGTCGGTGCGGCTGCGCGGCGAGCTCTCGTTCGCGCTCCAGCCATAGGTCACCGTCACCGGCGCCGAGATGATCGGCAGACGCGCGCGCAGGTCGATGGTCATCACCTCGTACAGCGACTGGGCCAGCACCCGGCGGTCGCCTCCCTGCCAGCCCATGGTGCTGAACAGGGCGTCCGAGGCGCCGCCCAGCTCGACCCCCATCTGGCGGCTGCGCGCCACGAGGGCATCGTCGCCGAGGAACTGGATGGCCTGATAGGCGACCTGGGCGATCGGCTCGACGTCGCGCGCGGTCGCTTGCGGGCTGATCAGGGCGGCGAAGAAGGGCGAGGAGTCCACCGTCATCAGCCGGCCGACCAGCCGCGGCGCGTCGGAGGCGACGCGCAGACCCAGCTGACCGCCCATCGAATGGCCGATGATGGCCGGGCGGTCGAGCCGCTGCTCGGTGATGTAGCGAATGATCTCGCGCGAGACGGCGGTCATGATCGCGCCCTCGCTGTTGGCCTGGGGCGCCAGTTCGCCGAAGCCGCGCACCGAGATCATGTGCAGGCGGCAGCGGTCGTCGAGGCGGCTCGCGGCGCCGGTCCAGACCGCGGCCGTAGAGGCCAGTCCGGGAATGAGAATCAGGTCTGCACCCTCGCCGCGCGTCTGCACGGTGATCCGGCGCGAGGAAAAGGCGCTCTGTGTCCATCCCGTCGCCGGGAGGGCCGTCATCGCGAGCGCGCCGCCTATGAGCTGTCGTCTGTCCACCACGCCGCCTTCAGTTCCGAAGACGGCAGTCTGGTTCCGGAATGCGGCGCCAGAATGAAGGCCTGAGGTGGAGGAAACACCTCTACATCACCCCGCCCAAACACCGTCATCCCACCACAAACCCCGTCATCCTCGGGCTCGACCCGAGGATCGGACGCGGAAGCACGCTGTGCGTGAGACCCGATGTCGCGGAAGGACGGAAAGGCAAAGACCGCCTCAACATCCGGCCCTCGGGTCAAGCCCGAGGGTGACGGAGTGGAGGGTGACGGCGTCGCGTGTAGATCAGGCCTCGGCGGCCGCCGGAGCGGCTGCCTCGGCGGCGCGGGCCGGACGCAGGCCGCCGGCCATGGTCGGGGCCTGGACGCGACGCTGGCCGCCGGCGGCGATGATGCGGTCGATCCGGGCCTTCTCGGCGCGGAAGGCGGCCAGATCGGAGCCGGCGAGGATGGTGCCCTCGGTCGTGCGCACGCCGGCCGGATTGATCCGTTGGCCGTTGCGCCAGATTTCATAGTGCAGGTGCGGACCGGTCGAGGCGCCCGTCGAGCCGACATAGGCGACGACCTGGCCCTGACGGACGCGCTGGCCGGCGCGGATGCCCGAACCATAGCGCGACAGGTGGCCGTAGCCGCTCTCGAGGCCGTTCGGGTGACGGATGCGCAGCCAGTTGCCGTAGCCGCCCCAGCGACGGGCCTCGACGACCACGCCGTCGGCCGGCGCCACGACCGGCGTGCCCATGCCCGCGGCGAAGTCGATGCCCTGGTGCATCTTGCGATAGCCGGCGATCGGGTGGCGGCGGAAGCCGAACGACGACGACACGCGGAAGCCGCGTTCCAGCGGGGTACGCATGAAGGCCGAGCGGGTGTTCTTGCCCGTGGCGTCGAAATACTGGGCTTCCTTCGCGCCGGCGGGCTGGAAGCGATAGAAGACCACGCCCTTCAGCTCGGCGTACAGCAGCTCGCCCGAGCCGATGGTGCGGCCGTTCTCGGTGACCGTGCGGTCGAAGACGTAGGTGAACTCGTCATTGGCGCGGACGTCGCGCTCCATGTCGAGCTTGTGCGAGAACAGGCGGCCGGCGGCGCGGGTGATCCCGGCCGGCGCGCCCTCGCGGCGGGCGGTGCGGGACAGCGAGCCCTCGACCTTGCCCGTCAGGACGACGGTCTCGTGCGTGACCTGTTCTTCCAGCGCGCGCAGGCGCAGGGCGCCGTCGAAGCTGCGCGACACGGTGACCTGGCTGGCCGGGCCGGTGCGCATCGTCAGGCCGATCAGGCGGGCGTCGCCGCGGCCGTTGCGGGGCTTGGAGATGGCGGTTTCGAAGCGCTGGCCGGCGCGCATCGACGACACGTCCATGGCGTTCGACAGGGTGGCGGCGACGGCCGAGGCTTCCTCGGCGGCGATGCCCGTGCGGCGCACGGCCTGCTCGAAGGTTTCGCCGCGGCGGATCTGGACGGGAATGGCTTCGGGTTCGGTCAGACCGGCCGGCATGCCGCCCGCGGCGAAAGCCTGCGCTTCCAGCGAAGCGATCTGGGCGGCGGTCAGGGGCGGAGCCTCTTCCGCTCTCGCGGGTTGATAGACACGGCCGGCAAGGAGAGCCACCGAGATCGCCGCCACCGCCGTAAGGGCGTGCGGAGCGATGCGCATCGGTTGGCGACGTGGATCGAACTGAGCCATCGGTCCCGAAATACGACGACGCCGACCGGCGCCAAGCCACTGGAAGCCACCAAAAAGCAAGGATCGCGCCGGTCTGCCCCCCGAGGAACCGCTCGACGCGAGACGCGCCCTATAGCCCGTCCGTGCCATTATGGGAAGCGAGTTCGTTACAGTGCGTTAACCGGAGCCGTATCCGAGGGTAAACACTGCGTGAGCGCCCAGATCAGCCGAGATTTCGAATACAGTATTCGTGTGCAGATCGCGCGGAACGCGAACAGCTTTGCCGCGCTTCATCGCGACGCATTGTCACTGCATTCAAAGTTGCCTTCATGTCACTCACCTGTGGCGTCTCAGACACGTGAAGATTTCTCATGACGCCCGGCGAATTGCTCATCGCCCTTTCCCGGCCACGGTTGGTCCGGATATGAGCTTGGCATGAGCGACGTGGCGGCCGCCCCTTCCGGACCTTCCTCGCCCCGCCGCGGTCGCGGCGGACGACGCCTGCTCCGCATCGTGGCGGTCGGGCTTGCGGTCCTGCTCGTCCTGCTGGCCGCGCTCTGGTTGAACCGTCGCGCCGCCGCCCGCGAGGTGCTGGTCGGCTGGCTGGAGCGCGAGGGCGTCCAGGCGGACATGGATATCGAGCGGATCGAGCTGGACGGGCTGGTCGCCCGCATCCGCATCGGCGACCCCGCCAATCCCGACGTGACCATCGAACGGATCGAGGTCGACTATGCTCTGGGCGCGCCATGGTCGGCCAAGGGCCTGGGCGTCACGCCCAGCCGCGTGCGTCTGGTCCGGCCGGTTGTGCGCGCGGCCCTGCGTGACGGCGAGCTGTCCTTCGGCTCCCTTGATCCGCTCATCGACAAGTTCACCGGCCGACCGCCCCAGCCGGACAGCCGCAGTCCGATCGTCATTGTCGAGCGCGCCCGCGTGCGGGTGGATACCGACTACGGTCCGGTCAGCGTGCTGGGCGACGCCCGGCTGGACGACGGCAAGCTGATGCGGCTGGTCGCGCGCATGCCGGCCGCGCCGCTGCGCAGCGGCGATATCGAGGCGCGCGATCTGGCGGCGACCGTCGACCTGACCACCACCGGCGACCGTGTGGCTCTCACGGCCACCGCTTCGGCCTCCAGCGCGACCCTGCCCGGCTTCAGCGGCCAGCGGATCGCCGCAAGCCTGACCGGCGACCTGCCCTATCCGGATATGAAGACCCGGCGCGGCGACGGCGTGGCCCGCCTGAACACCCGTCTGACCGCCGGCGAGGCGGCGCTGGGCGAGACGGACCTTGTCGATGCGGCGTTGAGCCTCGCCTTCGACGGACGCACCACCGGCTGGATTGAGGCCTTCGACATTCGCGGAACCACCGACTTCGCACTGGACGCCGGTCGCATGACCGGTCCGGTCGGCGCCTCGGGTCTGTCCGCCCGCATCGCCAGCGCCCCGGTCAGTCTGTCGCGCACCGCGACCCAGCCGGCCATCGCCTGGCGCGCCGACGCGCCGGTCACCCTGCGCGCCGCCGGCCTGTCGGGACCGCTCACCGGCAGGGACGTGTCCCTGTCGTCCAGCCGTGTGACCATCGGCGGACGCGGTCGTGCGGTCGAGGCCTCCGGCGCGGTCGCCCTCTCCGCCGATAGCATCGGAACGGGCGACCTGACGCTGGGCCAGACGCGCGGCACGGCCAACGTCGATCTGGTGGCCGACAGCGGCTTCCGCCTGACCGCCTCGGGCGCCCTGCGCTCGGGCCGCGCCAGCTGGCCCCTGTTCGGCGCCCCGGCGCGGGACGACACGCCCGAACTGGCCGAGATGAAGCGCGCCCTGTCAGCCTTCGCCCTCGACGCGCCCGGTTTCGCCCTTGTCTCCGGCATGTCCGGGACCGAGGTGCGGCTGACGCAGGCCGTCACCGCCCGCCCCGCCAACGGCGGCGTTCTGACCATCCGCCCGGCCGCGACCCCCGTCTTCTCAAGCCGCGCCGGCTCATCCGGAGGCGGCGCGCTCAGCCTGACCGCCACGCGCGGTCGCGGCCTGCCCGAGGCCGCCTTCGACATTCCCGAGTGGCGGCTGACCTCCAGCGGCTTCACCGCCCGCCTCGACGGCCGTGCGGCGCTGGATTTCGATCTGGCCCGCGGCATTGCGGTGCAGACCCGCGGCCGGCTGACTTCCGCCGGCGGTCGTCTGACCTATGTCGCCGACGGCTGTATGCCGCTGACGGTCGAGCGCCTCGACATGGACGAGAACGACGTGACCGACATCGCGGGTCAGGTCTGTCCGGTCGCCCGGCCGCTGGTCGAGGTCCGCAACGGCGCCTGGCGCGCCGATGGGGCCCTGCGCGGCCTGTCCGTCTCCGCCCCCTTCCTCGCCCTGCGCTTCGCCGACGCCTCGGGCGGTTTCACCGCTACCGGCGGCCCGCGCGGCATCGGACTGGAAGCCCGCGTCGAGCGCGCCACCGTCGTCGACGCCACCACCCCCGCCCGCTTCAACGCCATGATCGCCGACGGTTCGGCCCGTCTGGCGAACGAGCAATGGTCCGGCGCCTTCGACCTGTCGCGCCGCGACACGGTGCTGGGCCGCCTGACCCTGTCGCACGACGGCCGGGCCCAGGCCGGCGGCCTGACCATCGACGCCCCGTCGATCACCTTCGCGGAAGGCGGCCTCCAGCCCGACGACCTCAGCCCCCTCGCCGGCGACATCGTCGGCTCGCCGGCCGTCGGCTCCGTCGCCTTCCAAGGCCGCATCGACTGGCGCGCGGAGACCGAAGGGACCAGCTCCGGCCGCCTGACCATCCCGGGCCTCGACTTCAACAGCCCGGCCGGGCCGGTGAAGGGGCTGCGCGGCGCGATCGACTTCACCAGCCTCGCCCCGCTGGAGACCGCACCGGGCCAGCAACTGCACATCGACCTGCTGGAGTCCGTCGCCCCGCTGACCGACATCGACGTGACCTTCGGCCTCGACAAGTCGTCGGTCACCGTAGACGGCGGCGAACTGGATGTGGCCGGCGGCGTGGTACGGGTCGAGCCCTTCGCCGTCCCTCTCGACCGTACCAAGCCGATCACCGGCGTGCTGGTTCTCGAGAACGTTCAGCTGGGTCAGGTGATCGCCGAGGCCGGCTTCGGCGACAAGGTGAACCTCGACGCCGTCGTCTCCGGCCGCCTGCCCTACACCTATACGCCCGAGACCGGCGTCCGCATCACCGGCGGCAGCCTGCAGGCCGTCCGCCCGGGCCGCCTGTCGATCCAGCGCGAGGCCCTGTCCGGGCTGGAGGCCGGCGGCGGCGGCGAGGGCGTGCCCCCCAACACCGTTCAGGATCTGGCCTATCAGGCGATGGAGAATCTGTCGTTCGACCTGCTGTCGGCCGAGGTGAACAGCCTCGATCAGGGCCGGCTCGGCGTCCTGTTCCACATTCGCGGCCGCCACGATCCGCCGCAGCGGCAGGAGCTCCGCATTCCGCTGGCCGAGTTCATCAGCCGCCAGTTCCTGAACCGCCAGCTGCCCCTGCCCTCGGACACCGGCATCGACCTTACGCTGGAGACCAGCCTCAATCTGAACCAGCTGGTCAGCGACCTGCTGGAGCTGAACCGCGCCCGCGCCGGCGAGGCCCGTAACGAGCCGGAAGCGCTGCCGTGATCTCGCCGCCTTCGCCGTTCAGAACCCGTTCACCCTGGTTCGCGTTAGATTGGCGCGTACCGAACGCGGAGACGCCTGTCATGACCCGGAACCAGACGCGCAGAGCCGTCGCCCTCCTCGGCTTCCTCGCCGTGGGCGCCGCCGCCTGTACGCCGACCGTGCGCCTGCAGGTCGACCCGATCCAGATCTACGCCAAGCTGGACGCCGACGTCCGCGTGCGCCTCGACAAGGAGCTCCAGGACCTCCTTGCCGAAAACCCCAACCTGTTCTGATGGGAAGGTCCGTTCACATGTCATTCCGCAAAGTCTTCGTCATGGTCGCCGCCGTCGCGGCCCTCGGCGTGGCCGCGGGCGCGGCCTTCGCCCAGACCTCGTCGCAGAAGGCGCTGATCGATCAGGCCAAGGCCGCCGGCACCGTCGGTGAACAGGCTGACGGCTATGTCGGCTTCCGCGTTCCGTCGTCCGACAGCGCCCTGACCGCCGCCGTCCAGGCCACCAATGACGGCCGTCGCGCCGCCTATGCCCGCAGCGCCCAGGCCGCCGGCGGCGATGCCACGGCCGCCGCCGCCGGTTCGCGCATGTTCGAAACCCAGCTGCTCCCGCGCATCAGCTCCGGCCAGTGGTACCGCAACGCGCAAGGCCAGTGGGTCCAGCGCTGACCTGAGGCGGGGCGATGCTCCGCCTCCTTCGCAATCTTCTGATCGCCTCAGGGATCGCCCTCGTCTCGACGTGGGCGATTTCTGCGTTCTGGCGACTGATCGGCGGCGGAGACCTGTCGATCCACGGCTGGATCGCCCTGCTGATCGGGACCTTCGGCACGGTAGGGCTGGCTTGGGGTCTGATGGCGCTGGCCTTCAAGTCCAGCCGCGAGGGCTGGGACGAGCGTGTCGACAACAGCCTCGACCCCGGCGCCGACGACAACCCCTGACCTGTGGGGTTGAGCCTGACCGCCCCGCGGGCGATAGGTCGCCCATGACCGACACAGCCCCTCCGTCCTCGATCACCTACTCCGGCTATCTGGCGCTCGACGACCTGCTCGCCGCCCAGCATCCGCTGTCGGACCAGCACGACGAGATGCTGTTCGTCATCATTCACCAGACCAAGGAGCTGTGGCTCAAGCAGATCCTGCACGAAGTCGCGCTGGCCCAGTCTCTGGTCCGCGGCGGCAATCTGGTCCCCGCCTACAAGAGCCTCGCCCGCGTCAGCCGCATCCAGTCGGTCATGACCATGAGCTGGGACATCCTGGCCACCATGACCCCCGCCGACTACCTGCGCTTCCGCGGCGTGCTGGGCTCGTCCTCGGGCTTCCAGAGCGACCAGTTCCGGCGACTGGAGTCCATGCTGGGCCTCAAGGACGCCCGCTTTCTGCGCTTCCACGAGGAGCGCCCGGAGGCCTGGAACGCGCTGAAGGCCGCCATCGACGCCCCCAGCCTCTATGACGACGCCCTTGCCCAGCTGGCCAGGGCCGGCCTGCCGGTCCCCGCCGAGGTGCTGAACCGCGACGTCAGCCAGCCCTACGAGGCCTCCGAGGGCGTCGAGAACGCCTGGCTGGAGGTCTATCGCGACACCGAAAAATGGTGGCCCCTGTACCAGCTGGCCGAGAAGCTGGTGGATCTCGACGACGCCTTGCTGACCTGGCGGCACAAGCATGTCGTCACCGTTGAACGCATCATCGGCCGCCGCCGCGGCACCGGCGGCACCGACGGGGTCGGCTATCTGACCGAAACCCTGCAGCGGCGGTGTTTCCCCGAGCTCTGGGCGCTGCGTACACGTCTGTAATCGCGCAACCTTCGCCGCTCGCAAGCGCTTGAGTCGTCTCATCCCTCGGGAAGACGATCATGAGCAACGCCAATCGCCACGACATTCAGGTCCTGAACGGACTGATCCGCACGACGATCGACAGCGCCGACCTCTATCGGGAGGCGGCGCAGGAAACCGCTGATCCCGGCCACGCCGACCTCTTCCGCCGCCGCGACCAGGAACGCCGTCATCTCGCCGATGAGCTGGGCTCCAACGTCCGCGCCATGGGCGGCGACCCGCAGACCGACGGCTCCATTCTCGCCAAGGCCCAGCGCGCCTTCATGGACATGAAGCACGCCCTGATGCGAGACGAGCTCAGCGTCGTCGGCGCGATGGAAAGCATCGAGGATACGGTCAAGGCGAAGTTCGAAAAGGCCCTGGACGACTCCCACATCTCGGCCACCACCCGCGAAACCATCCGCCGCGCCTGGAGCCGCGTCCGTGGCGAACACGACGAGATGCGCGACCTCAAGCACAGTCTCGAGGGCCAGCGCGACGCCGACAGCCGGCTATTCCCCAACTGACAAACGAAAACGGCGGGGCCGAAGCCCCGCCGTTCCAATGTTCAAACCCGGATTCGGATCAGAACTTGGCGGTCAAACCGATCGAGAAGCGACGACCCAATATGTCATAGGTCGACGGGTCCGTATTGGCTTGCACGCCGGGCACCCAGGTTTGGGGCTGTTCGTCCGTGATGTTGTTCACGGTCCCGCGAAGCGACACGGACTCCGTAATGTTCCAGTTGGCGTTCATGTCGAAATAGCTCGTCGCATCCAGAACGACGTTCGAGTTAAAGACCGTCATCTCATCCACGAACCGCCAGCGGAATCCGGCGCCGAAGTCGCCGTTGCTCCAGTTGAGCGAGGTCAGCGACTTCCATTCCGGGAAGGTCTGGGTCTGTCCGGCAGAGTTGACGTCGATCGTGCCGACCCGCTCGACGAAGGTGCCACCTTCGATCGACTGACGCTCGCGGCTCTCGAGCCAGCCGACGATGACGTTCAGGCTGAGGTTGCCCCAGGCCGGCAGACCAACATCTTCCATCACGACCCGCCAGTCGACCTGCATGTCGATCCCCGACGTTTTCAGGGAGGTGAGGTTGTCGTTCCTTTCGGTGGCGTTGAAGATGTTGCCCGAGAGCGGATCACGGCTGAACAACCTGCAGAACTCGTTGTTCGGATCGTAGGTCGGGTTCTGACCGTTGGCGTTGAAACAGCTCTGGATCTGGTCGGCGCTGGCGATTGGAGCAATGACGTCCGCGATCTCGATCGAGTAGTAGTCGAGCGAAGCCGACATGCCCGAGAACCACGGGCTTTGGGCCTGAGACGACAGCACGGCGCCGATGGTGAACGAGTCTGCCGTTTCCTCGGTCAGGTCGGGGTTGCCGCTGGCGATGCCGGAGACCTGGGCGTTGGTGTAGCTATAGCCCGGTGCACCCGCCGCCGCCGCCTGAGCGGTGCAGAGTGCGGTGACCTGGGCGGCGTTCGGACCCGTTCGATAGCTGCTGCGACGATCGCAGGGATCACCACCCAGGCCCGTGGCCGTCGGCGACCCGATAGCGCCGAAGGTCGTGCCAGCAGGCGCATACAGCTCACCGATCGAAGGCGCACGAACGGCGCGCTGAACGCCGCTGCGGATCCGCAGGCCGTCAACGACCAACCAGTCGATTTCGGCCTTATACGAGGACGTCAGCCCGACAGTGTCGAAGTTGGCGGCGCGGTACCCGAGGTTCAGGTCCAGCTGCTGGATGAACGGCAAGTCCGAAACGACAGGAACCAGCAGTTCGAGGAAGGCTTCGGTCGAGTTGGTCGCGCCGACCAGAGCCTGGCTCGGGTTGAAGCCGGCGATTTCCGAGCCGCCCGTGGTGCCGCCGTCCGGACGCGTGACGATCGGGTTGGTCTGCGCCAGAGACGCATCCGGCCGGAAGGCGAAGGTGTCCTCGCGATACTGAAGGCCGTAGGCGAATCGCACCTCCCCGGCGGGCAACGTGAACAGGCCGCCCTGCATTGACGCTTCGACCACGGTCTGTTCCTGGACCGTCGTGTTGACTGCCGACCGGCCGATGTAGCGGACACATTCAGGCGACAGGCGCGACAGGCCGAGGAAGTCAAAGCCACCCGCGCACAGCGATCGGCCGCCATCAGGCGCGTCCAGCAGCCGCTGGACAGCCGAGCGTGACACGTTCCCGCTCTGGGTGGTGATCACCTCCTGGCGGCCGTATTGAGCATAGATGTCATAGGTCCAGTCACGAACGCCCGGGATGTCGCCGCGGAAGCCGAATGTGCCCTGATAGACGCCGTAGTCGTTCATGGAGTTACGCCCGCCCACATCGGTGAAGCGCTTGTCCAGGCGGAAGGAATTCAGCGGGTTCGGACGGGTCGCAAGAAGAGCGGCCAGATCTGGCGTGATGAATGGATTGGTGACCGGAACGCGGAATCCGGTGGAGCCTGCAGCCGGCGACGCGGCCAGTTCGTTGCCGGACTGATAGTCCGTCATCAGAAGCTCGCCATAGGCCTCGATATTGTCGGTCAGCTCGTAGCTGACGGCGGCGAAGGTGTTCCAGCGCTCAAGCGGCAGCTGAAGGTAGTTCAGGGCGCCGGTGTTGTAGCCATAGTCCGTGCCCGGCACGGCGAAGCCGTCGAAGTCGATGCCGCCCGGGCTCTTGTAGTTCCGCACGCCTTCGTAGGCGAACAGACTCCCGTCATCGTTGAAACCGAAGGACTGGGTGCGCGAGAGACCCGTGCCGCCGAAATAGCCGTCGACCGCGGCTTGAGACGGCAGGTTACTGGCATCGAAGACGGTGTTCCCGAGGGGCGATGCGCCCGACCTGCCGGAGATCGACGAAAACTCCCGCGAGCTGTTGAACATCTTCTCGCGCAGCGAACGGCTGATCGAGAACAGGGCGTGGCCTCGGCCGTCGGCGATATCGCCGCCCATGCTGACCGAATAGCTTTGGGTGACGCCGTCATCGCGGTCGGTGACGCCGTACTGGGCATCGAACCGGATGCCTTCGAAATTGGTGTTCAGGATGAAGTTCGCGACGCCGGCGAGGGCGTCGGATCCATAGGTCGCCGAGGCGCCGCCGGAAATGACTTCCACGCTGCGGATCAGGGCCGAGGGGATGAGGTTCACGTCGACCGTGCCGTTGGCGTTCGACGGAATGATCCGGCGCCCGTTCATCAGGACCAAGGTCCGGTTGGTGCCCAGGCCCCGAAGGTCCAGGTTCGCCTGGCCGCCGTTCGACGGGTTGTTCGAGGTCGAGGACACAGCCGGCACGAACTGCGGCAGGTCGTTGGTCAGGGTGTCGATGGTCACCGAACCCGTGGCCTGGAAGTCCTGCTCGTCCACGGTGACGATTGGCACGGTCGCCGCATAGTCTTGGCGGGCGATGCGCGAGCCCGTGACGACCACGTCGTCGATGCGGCTGGCTTCGTCCTGCGGCGCGCTCTGGGCCTGGGCGGCCGAGGCCAGCGCCAGCGAGGCGGCGGCGACGGTCAGGCCGGCGATCATGGTGGAGCCGAGCAGCCGGCTGCGGAGTTCAGTGACGTTCAAGATATTCCCCCGGGAATGTTGGGCGACAGCGCCTGTTAACCTCCACCTTGGGATGGAGTTGGCGGGCAGCCTTTGGTTCGGGAAGAAAAATCGTCAAGCAGAAGCTGGACTTCTGACAGCTCATGCACTTTGTACTGAGCAACCCTTGTTTTTACGTCACATGTAGTTACGCATTGATTACATGATTACTTCAATATTTCATATTAGAACCACACCACGATGACTTCCGGAGCGCGTTCTGGGCCGGGCATTTTCAGCGCACCGATGCGGTATGACGCCGTGCGCAGACAGCTCGCTGGCGGCGATGCCGCCGGGGCCTTGAGCGCACTCGACACCGACCTCCGGCGCACCGAGCCGCCGCAGGAGGCGCTCACGCTCGCCGCCCGCGCCTGCCGGATGCTGGGTCGCCACGCGGACGCCGCCGCCCATCTGTCCAAGGCCGCGCTCAGGGCCCCAAACGACGGGTTCGTGGCGCACAATCTGGCGGCGGCGTTGGGTGACTGCGGCCAGCATGCGCGCGCCATTCCGGCCGCCCGCAGCGCCATCGCCCTGCGCGATGCGCCGGAAAGCTGGCTGGTGCTCGGCAAGGCCTTGCAGACGCTCGGCGATCTTCCGGACGCGCGGCACGCCCTTGAGCAGGCCGCCGCTCGTCGCCCCGGCTATGCGGACGCCCTGCAGCTTCTGTCCCAGCTCATCTGGATGACCACGGGCGACGCCGGCGCGGCGCTCGCCCCGCTGCGCGCGGGCATGACGGCCGCCCCGTCACCGGAACTGGCGGCGATCACCTGCGGCATCATGAAGGATGTCGAAGGCCCCGAGGCCGCCCTGACCTTCATCGGCGACTGGACCGGGCGGGGCATCGCCCTGACCGAACTGGCGGG
>NZ_BAAAGA010000001.1:677145-692411 GCF_039523815.1 Brevundimonas kwangchunensis
CGCCGCCCTCGAACCGCATCAGCCCCGGGCCCGTCAGGCGCACTGGACCGCGCGGCTGGCGCACGGCCAGGCGCAGGGCGTGCTCGACGACGTTGAGACATGGCTGGCGACCCACCCCCACGATCAGGTCGCGCTGGGCCTCCGCTCCGCCGCCCGACGAATGGCCGGTCATCCGTCGGCGGTGAAGTCATCCGACTACGACCGCATGGTCCGGACCTACGACCTTGCTCCACCCCCTGGCTGGTCGGACCGGACCGTCTGGCTGAGCGACCTCGCCGCCGCCCTTCACCGCCTGCACAGCTTTCAGGCCGAGCCCTTCGGCCAGTCGGTTCGCGCGGGCATCCAGTCCCGCACCGACCCCCGCTGGGTCGGCGATCCGGTCATCGACGCGACCTTCGAGCGGATTCGCGAGGCGATCGCCGACTATGTGGCCCGCATCGATCCGGCCGGGCCGATGGGCGCCGCCAACACGGGCGCGGCGACGATCTCGGGGGCGTGGTCCGTGCTGCTGAACGCCGGCGGCTGGCACAGCGATCATGTGCATCCGCAGGGCTGGATCTCGTCGGCCTTCTACGTCGCCGTGCCCGATTCCACGCCCGCCGAGCCCGTCGGCGGCTGGCTTCGTTTCGGCGCGACGCAGCTGGGGCCGAACATCGAACTGCCGGCCGAGCACCGGATCGAGCCGCAGCCCGGCCGGCTGGCCCTGTTCCCGGCCTTCTTCTGGCACGGCACCGAGCCGTTCAGCGGCGACGGGGAGCGGCTGACCCTGGCCTTCGACGCCATTCCGGCATGAAAAAAGGCCCCGGCGTTTCCACCGGGGCCTTTTGTCATTCGCAGAGCGAAAAGCGTCTTACGCTTCGGTCTCGGCAGCCGGAGTTTCGGCCTTGCCGGTTTCCGGCACGGCCACCTTCGGCGCGCGGGCGGTCTGCTTCTCGGCGATACGGGCCGACTTACCGCGACGGTCGCGCAGGTAGTACAGCTTGGCGCGACGAACGACGCCGCGACGCTTCACCTCGATGCTCTCGATGTTCGGGGACAGGATCGGGAACACGCGTTCCACGCCCTCGCCGAACGAAATCTTGCGGACGGTGAAGTTCTCGTTCACGCCACCGCCGGCGCGGGCGATGCAGACGCCCTCAAAGGCCTGGATGCGCTCGCGCTCACCTTCCTTGATGCGCACGTTGACGCGCAGGGTGTCGCCCGGCTGGAAGTCCGGAATGGCGCGCGTCTCGACCAGACGGGCCTTTTCCTCGGCAGCGATCTGCTGAAGGATGTTCATGTCTCTTCTCCTCGGGCTTTTGCGCCCTTTAGCTGTGAGTTGGCGGGGCGAACCCCGCGGTGGTCAGTCCTTCGCGGTGCGGGCGGCCCAGAGGTCGGGTCGCCGTTCCCGCGTCGCAGTCTCCCGCTGCTCCTGACGCCATTGAGCGACCTTTTTATGGTCGCCCGACAACAGGACCTCCGGGATCTCCAGCCCCTCGAACGTCCGCGGTCGCGTGTACTGCGGATGCTCCAGAAGCCCGTCCTCGAAGCTTTCGGACGACAGGCTTTCGCCTGAGCCGAGCACGCCGGGGACCAATCTTACGCACGCCTCGATCGCGACCATCGCCGCCGCCTCGCCGCCGGCGAGAACCGCGTCTCCGACCGAGACCTCCTCGAACCCGCGCGCGTCCAGCACGCGCTGATCCACCCCTTCGAAACGGCCGCACAGCACGACGATCCCGTCGGCCTTCGCCCATTCCTTCACGCGCGCCTGGGTCAGGGGCCGACCCCGGGCGCTCATGTACAAAAGCGGCCGCTGCGGTCCGGACAGGCTATCGAGCGCCCGGGCCACCACGTCCGCTTTGAGCACGGCTCCCGGGCCGCCACCCGCGGGGGTGTCGTCCAGGAAGCCGCGCCTATCGTCGGAGAACGCCCGGATGTCAAGCGCTTCAAGGCTCCACAGGCCACGCTCGCGCCACGCGGTGCCGATCAGCGACACGCCGAGCGGCCCCGGAAACGCTTCCGGAAACATGGTGAGGACGGTGGCGGTGAACATGGGGCGGCTCCATACACCAACCGCGCTCAGGCAGCGAGCCGCCGCGCGACGAGCGCTAGCGCCAGAAATGCGCTCAAGCAGCGAGCGACCGCGTCGCGAGCGTTAGCGCCCTAACAATGCTGCCCCGCCGCCCAGCCCGACGACCACGCCCACTGGAAATTATACCCGCCCAGCCAGCCGGTGATGTCGACGGCCTCGCCGATGACGTACAGCCCCGGCACGGCCTTCGCGGCCATCGTCTGCTGGTCCAGCTCGGCCGTCGCCACCCCGCCCAGGGTCACCTCGGCGGTGCGATAGCCCTCCGAGCCCACCGGCTTGACGGTCCAGCCGTTCACCGCCTCGTCCAGCCGGCGCAGCACCTTGTCGCCCACCTCGGCCAGCTTGCCCTTCACCCCCTCGCGCTCACAGACGCTCTCGGCCAGCCGGCGCGGCACGATGTGCGACAGGGCCGTGTGCACCATCTGCTTGCCGTTCTCCTCCTTGGCCGCCTTCAGCTTCGCATAGACATCCTCGCCCGGCGCCATCCGCGCCGTGATCGCCTCGCCCTCGCGCCAGTAGGAGCTGATCTGCAGGATCGACGGCCCGGACAGTCCCCGGTGCGTAAAGAGCATGCCTTCTGCGAAGGCCGTCTCTTCGTTGGGCCTACCGCGCTCCGCGCTACTTGAGGCCCGGTGGGAGATCACCGCCTCCACCGACAGTCCCGACAGCGGCGCCAGCTTCTCCAGCAGCCCCGGCTCGAACGTCAGCGGAACCAGCCCCGGCCGCGTCTCGGTGACCCTCAGCCCGAACGTCCGCGCCGTCTCCCAGGCCCAGCCCGTCGCCCCCATCTTCGGGATCGACTTGCCGCCGGTCGCCAGCACCAGCGAAGTCGCCCACACCACCGATCCGTCCGACAGCCGCGCCTCGAACCCGTCGCCCGACCGCTCCACGCCGTCGACCGACAGGCCCAGCGACAGCGTCACGCCCGCCTCGCGCATGTCGTCCGTCAGCATACGGATAATCTGCTTTGCACTGTCGTCACAGAACAGCTGCCCCAGCGTCTTCTCGTGCCAGGCGATGCCCGCCCGATCCACCCGCTTGATGAAGTCCTGCGGCCCGTACCGCTTCAGCGCCGAGGTCGCGAACCGCGGGTTCTCGCCCAGAAACCGCTCGACCCGGTCCCCCTCCAGATTGGTGAAGTTGCACCGCCCGCCGCCCGAGATGCGGATCTTCTCGCCCGGCTTCGAGGCATGGTCGACCACCCGCACCGACCGCCCCCGCCGCCCGGCCTCGATCGCGCACATCATCCCGGCCGCGCCCGCGCCGACGATCAGAACATCGATGATCTTCATGGGGCCTCCTCTACAGAGTTCCGCCCCCTCGGGGGAGGGAGGAATGCCGCCGGTTCCACAACCAGTCCATCCCGCGCGCCATCCGCATCGCCCCGGTCTGCACCCGCATCAGCTCGCGCACGGCGTTCCAGTCCTCGTCCTTGATCGCCGCGATCATCGCCTCGCCGAAGCTCTCGCGCATCCGCAGGGCGTCATACAGGTCGATCTTCACCATCCGCAGGTACAGGTTGACCGGATTGTGGGCCTCTGACCCGCGCGGACGATAGACGGCGGCGCCGGGCCAGTCCGTCTTGCGCATCTTCAGCCTCTTCGCGTTGTGCTGAATCGCCCCCACCGAGACCCCGTACATCCGCGCCAGCTCCGCCGTGCTCACCCCGCCCAGATAGCGCTCCAGACAGTCCTCCCACAGCGCCGGCGTCATCCCGCTGCGGCTCTGGGTGAAGACATGATCCTCGGGCCAGCCGCCGGTCGGCCGCCGCCGCCGGTCCACCGCCCCGACCGTCTGCCCCTTCAGCTTCGCCCGCTTGCGCGCCTGCCAGGCGATGGTCCCCACCGTCACCCCGTACGCCCGCGCCAGCGCCTTGCGAGACACCCCCTCCGCATCCTTGCGAAACAGGTTTTCCCACCGCCGCTCGCTCAGCTTGCTCCGCGCGCCGCACTTTGTCTTCGCTGTCGTCTCGATCTGGTCCATCCGCAGAGTCTAACCCCGCCCGGACCCCTGCTGACCAAAACGCCCTTTCGCCCCGCAAACCCAATGACAGCGGCAAGAGCTCTGCGCTTATCCTCCCCTTCGGGGGTGGAGGAAGGGACGCCGGAGGCGTTCCGACGACCGGACCATCGGCAAAGCCGATGGTGGAGGGGGCCAGCCCCAAGCTCACCCCTCACCTCTCCACCGAAGGTGGGGAGGGGGACCATGCGCAGCATGGTGGAGGGGTTTGCAGACGCACACACCCCTCTTTCACTCCACCCCACACCCCTGCACACTCCTCCGATGACCGACCTGCACGAACCCCGCGGCCCGCGCATCACCCGCACCGAAAAGATCCTCGGCGTCGCGGCCATGGCGCTGTTCGCCGGCGGCATCGTCACCGACATGCTCGAGGGTCCGCAGTGGATCGAGCACGGCCTCTGGATCGCCGGCATCGCCCTGGCCCTTTTGACCAGCTGGCTCGGCGTCCGCGCCCGTCGCCGCCCACGCCCATGAAATACCCCACCACCCCCGACGGCCGTTACTTCCTCGTCCGCGGCCGGCTGTGGCGCACCTCCAACCCGAGCCTGTCGCCCGAGCGTCGCGACGCCCTGGTGCATGAGCTGATGAGCGCCCGCAGCGCCGTCCGCCTCGCCCTGAAGTCCGGCGCCGCCCTCCCCGAGGCCCGCGCCCGCGTCCACGCCGCCAAGCTCGCCCTGGGCGAACGCGGCCCGGTCTGGTGGACCGACGGCAGCCCCGACCTCAACCGCCACCTGGCGAAGAACACCCCCTACGCCGAGTGGGCGGCCAAGTTGTAGTTTTCAGTCGAAGTTGAAGTTGTAATTACAGCTCCATTTCCTCCCATTCTTCCCCCCTTTTGGGGGAGGGGGACCGCCGGCGCAGCCGGTGGTGGAGGGGCGCCAGCCACACGCTCACCCCCAACCCTCACCTCTCCGCGCAGCGGGGAGGGGGACCATGCGAAGCATGGTGGAGGGGTCCCCTCAATCCGGCGTCGGCAAGGCCGACGCCTCCTCCCCGATCAGCCGATCGATCTTCCGATCCGCCTCATCCTTCTCCAGAACCTCGTCGTCCCCCTCCGGCCCGACCGGATCCGGCCACGCGGTATCGTCATCCTCCACCGGCACGGGATCAGGGCTGTTGGTCGCATCCGTCATGTCGCTCTCCTCAAGCAGATGAAGAGACAACCGACCCCGCCAGAGACCCGTTCCCACCCCGGCCGGCGCGCAGCCGCCTTGGACGCTAAGTGGAGATAACGGCTGCAAGAGCAGGGCGTAGATAGCCAAGGTCATCGGCTTTCATGCGCCAAAAGCCGGCATTGGCAGACCACCAGCAACCACACACAATCCGCTCCCCTATTGGTTGTGACGAGTTAGCAGGCGATCGTCCTCTAGTTTCATATTGATCGATGACGAAGCAGCTGGGAAAATAGCTTGTGTGAGGGGTTCATGAAAACTGGGATTGGCTGGCGGATCCGCAAACTTCGGCTGGCGCTCGCGACTTGGCTCGCTGGCTCCATGTCACTCAGGGGAAGTGACTTAGGTCGAGGCATCGACGCCCCGCCAGGTCGCATGGATATGCCCGACGGCAACCGATCCGCCTATGTCGATCTTGCTCCGACAGACCAAGCAGACGAGACCGGCGTCTACTCAAAAGCGCTACTTTACGCGACGAGCAATCCTCGGGTGTCGAACATCGCGCTGACTGGTCCTTATGGCTCAGGCAAAAGCAGCATCATTGAGTCATTCCGAGTGAACTACGGGAAGCCGGTTCTTCAGATATCGCTTGCTGCATTCCTGCCCGAGGCGACGTCAGAGAGCGGTCATGTCAGCAAACAGGAGATCGAAAGAAGCATTCTCCAGCAGATGCTTTACGGCGCTGATGCGAACAAGCTGCCTCTCTCTCGCTTCAAGCGGATCAACACGCCCGGAAAAAGCGCATTAGGCATATCACTCTTCATTCTGGCAGGGATTTTCTCCTGCTGGCAATTATTCTTGAACATTAGCTCAATCTTGAGTGGAGAGTATATTTTTCCAATAACAATCGGAAATTTGCATCACCTAGCTTTTCTATGTGCAGGCCTATCGTTCTTGTGGTTTTCTGTTCATTATTTTTACATCGCAAGCTTTGGCATATCATTAAAAAGTATCTCTTTGAAAGATATAGAGATAACTCCAATTGCCGCCACTCAAGAGTCAATTCTGAACCGTCACTTGGATGAGATTATATATTTCTTCCAGTCCACAAAATATGAATTGGTGATTATAGAAGATCTTGATCGGTTCAATAATACTGAAGTTTTTGTCACCCTTAGGGAGATAAACAGCCTCATAAATGCGAATGTGGGCGTCAAGCGAAAGATACGGTTTCTTTATGCGCTCCGCGATGACATGTTCATCAACACAGACAGAACAAAGTTCTTTGAATTCATTGTACCCGTCATACCGATCATCAACTCTTCGAACTCGATCGATAAGGTTTTAGAGCAGGAAGAACGCCTCACTCTAGCTGAACCTTTAGACCGCCAGTTCCTCAGGGAAGTTTCTCGTTATCTAAATGATCTACGGCTGATCCAGAACATATTCAATGAATACGCCGTTTACATTGCGAGCCTCGAGACAAGCGAAGACAAGGTGCTCGATCCAAACAAGCTTCTTGCGGTTCTTATCTACAAAAATGTCTTCCCTCAGGACTTCGAAAATCTGCACCGTGGGAGAGGCGTCCTCGCCGGAATCCTAAACCGTCACGATGAACTGATCACGCTCGGAGAATCCCAACTCAAGGACGAGATCTCCGATCTCGAAGACCTCTCCGACCGCGCGCAACGACAGGTACCCGCAGATATGCAGGAGCTCGCCCGTCTATATGCGATGAGCCTGATCGAAAAGCTTCCAGCGATGACAACGAGGGTGGGCGTAGACGCGTCGCCTGTGAGCCTGTCGGAACTGTCAAGGCACGATCTCTTCGAGAGCATCATTGAAGCCCAACGCATCTATTATTGGGACGTGCACGGCAACAGGAACAGTGTCGATATTTCCGGTCTTCAAAGCGAGATCGATCCGAGCCGTAGCTACAGAGAGCGCAAGGAAGAGATTCAAGCCAAATCGACCCAAAACAGGGTCCTGAACTCAAAGATAATTCAAGATCTAAGGACCCAGATCTCCAGCTTACGAACCGCCAAATTCAACGAAATTGTCCGGCTCAGCCCATCAGCTTTCGACACCCATTTTGATGAACTCGGCGAGGATAGTCGCCTCGCCAAGTTCTTAGTTTTCGAAGGCTTTCTCGATGACACCTACTATCAGTACACGTCTCTGTTCCACAAAGGCCGCTTATCGCCAAACGACAACAAGTTCCTGATTCAAATTCGCGGCTTCTCCAATCCGGCATCAGACTTCCAAATCGATAACCCCAAAGAAGTCATCGCGGCGATGCGAGAAGATGACTTTGGGCAAGCATACGTCCTCAACGTTAAAATCGTCGACTGCCTCCTCAGCGATCCACCCCTCTATGCGAGTGAAACGACACGAGCAGTCGATTTCATCTCCGGCCATTTCGAGCAGAGCGAAGCGTTCTTGGCGACCTACTATTCGAGCGGCGTCGAAGTCCCGACGCTCCTCGGCAAACTCACGGAGGCGTGGCCGGAGTTCGTCCCAACGGTACTCGTTAGTCCCAACAGCCTGGAGCACGTCGCGAACCTTGTGGCGCGCTTGCCGTCATCGGTCCTTCAAACCATGCCGGATTGGCATCCGACGCTTTCGGAGTATGTGTCCGCCAACCTGCCGTCTATTCTCTCGCTTGGCATTGATGTAGATCCCGACAAGCTCGCGCTTCTCAACATCGAAATCTCCGACCTATCCTCGATAGAGAACTTCCCAGGCGTTGCCCGTTTTCTGTTTGAGATGGGGCTATATAGCCTCACTCCCGCGAACTTGAACTTCGTATTCAGCTCTGTGCTGGGCCTCCACGAGACAGAAGCATTGGCAACTCAAAACTACTCTACGGCGCTCCGTACAGATAGTGATTTACTTCGGTCCAATATCGAGAAACGCTTCGTAGAATACTTCAAAAACGTCCTTCTCAGACTTGACGGCAATTCTGAAGAAGACGTCCCCGCAATCATCGCCGCGATTGCTCACGAGGGGTTAGACGACGACGACATCGCTGCCTTCCTTACGCAGCAGACGGCGCTTCTACCCTCCTTGGCCGGGACACCCGACAGGCTCCACCCACTGATTGTCCAACTCGGTCGGATCGAGCCAGTGTGGGCGAACTGCATCGCCTTCCTTAAGAGCGAGGCGTTCGATGCTGAGATTCTCACCACCTATCTAAATCAGACCGCTACGCTGGACGCACTTGGGAGGCAGCCAGTTCCTGATGGCGAGGTGGCACTGGATCTGCGCAAGTTCCTGATCGAGGACGAAGGCCTCGGCGAGGATGCGTACAGGACCTACATTAAACTACTGCCGAGGAAGTTCCGGACGTTCCCAGAGAATATCAGCGAGCAGAAACTGCGAATTTTGGTCGAAGACGGGGCGGTGTCTCTGTCGCCCGAGGCTTTTGATCGACTGGGCCCGTACGCGGACCTCCAACTCCTCTTCGTCGCAGACCAGATCGATGTGTACCTTGCAGACGCAGGTTCGTATTCGGTCGACGACGATTTCCGAGAGAAATTGCTCGGTTCAAACATTCCAGGAGAACAAAAACTTTCGATTGTCCGGTCAATGGACCTGTCGACGCTTTCTAGCCTGCCGTCGCGTGCGCGCGCCGTCGGCGAAATTATCGCGGCGACCGAGGCAGAAGACGTTCCAATGCTTGATGCGACGGCTGCACAGGCAGTCATTCTGGCAGGTTCGACACCCGCCACCCAAATCGCTTTGTTCAACACGTTCCAAGCGTCGTTCGACAAAGACGTCACTCGTGAGATCCTGTCTCAGCTGCCGAGACCGTTCTCGGAAATCAGCACAGGGCACCACATCCCCATATTGGATATGAACGATCAGAATCTCGAACTGGCGCGATGGCTCAAGGCGAAGGACGTCATCTCGTCTTGGAGCGAAGGGCTGTTCGGGAGATCGATCCGCATCAATCTGTTTCGGCGCTGATTGGGCTCTGGGTGCTCAGGCAGCGAGCGGCCGCGTCGCTTGCGTTATCGCCCTCCAAGAGAAGCATCAGGTCGCGAAGCGCGACCTAGTGCGCCTCATCCCAGTTCCCCGCCGCCCGCGCATCGACCACCAGCGGCACGGTCAGCGCGACGGCCGGTTCCGCCGCCCCCTCCATCACGCGCTTGATCACCGCGATCGCCTGATCGGCCAGACCCTCGGGGGCCTCAAAGACCAGTTCGTCGTGGACCTGCAGCAGCATCTTCACGTCTGCCAGCCCGGCGTCGGCCAGGGCGGCAGGCATGCGGATCATGGCGCGGCGGATGATGTCGGCGGCGGCGCCCTGGATGGGGGCGTTGATGGCGGCGCGTTCGCCGAAGCTGCGCTCGGCGGCCGATTTGGAGTGGATGGCCGGGATGTGGATGCGGCGGCCGAACAGGGTGGAGACCTGGCCGGTCTCGCGCACCTGTGTTTTCGTGGCGTCCATGTATGAGCGGATGCCGGGGAAGCGCTCGAAATAGGTCTTGATGTAGGCGCCGGCCTCGCCCTGGTCGATGCCCAGCTGGTTGGCCAGGCCGAAGGCGCTGATGCCGTAGACGATGCCGAAATTGATGGCCTTGGCCCGGCGGCGGGTCTCGGGGTCCATCTGGTCCAGCGGCACATTGAACATCTCGCTGGCGGTGGCGGCGTGGATGTCCTGCCCGGCCTTGAAGGCGCGTTTCAGCTCGGGGATGTCGCCGATGTGGGCCAGCAGGCGGAGCTCGATCTGGCTGTAGTCGGCGCTGATCAGGACATTGCCCGGGCCGGCGATGAAGGCCTGCCGGATCTGGCGGCCGGTGCCGGTGCGGATCGGGATGTTCTGCAGGTTGGGGTCGCTGGAGGCCAGGCGGCCGGTGGTGGCGGCGGCCAGCTGGTAGGAGGTGTGGACGCGGTCGGTTGTGGGGTCGGCGGCCTCGATCAGGGCGTCCGTGTATGTGCCCTTCAGCTTGGAGAGCTGGCGCCAGTCCAGCAGGACACGCGGCAGCTCGTGGGACTCGGCCAGGGTCTCCAGCGTCGAGGCCTCGGTGCCCCACTGGCCCGAGGCGGTCTTCTTGCCGCCGGGCAGGTTCATCTCGCCGAACAGGATGTCGCCGATCTGGCGGGGGCTGCCGACGTTGAACGGCCGGCCGGCCAGGGCGTGGGCCTTTTCCTCCAGCTCGGCCATGCGCATGCCGAACTCGCTGGAGAGGCGGCGCAGGCGGTCGGGGTCGACGCGGACGCCCTCGCGCTCCATGCCTGCCAGGGTCGCGGGCATGCCGCGCTCCAGGGTCTCGTAGACGGTGACGAGGCCCTGTTCCGCCAGCTGCGACTTCAGGATGCGCCACAGGCGCAGGGTCACGTCGGCGTCCTCGGCCGCATAGGACGTGGCCGGTTTCAGCTCGACGTGTTTGAAGCTCTTCTGGCTCTTGCCCGTGCCCGCCACGGTCTTGAACGGAATCGGCTCGTGCCCCAGATGCAGGCGGGCCAGTTCGTCCATGCCATGCCCGTGCAGCCCGCCCTCCAGGACGTAGCTGATCAGCATGGTGTCGTCGTACGGAGCCACCGTAATGCCCCGTCGGGCCATCACGGCGATGTCGTACTTTCCGTTCTGCATCACTTTCAGAACGGCCGGGTTTTCCAACAAATTACGCAAACGCGACAGAGCGGTCGCCTTGTCGATCTGGGTCAGGGGCTCGCGGGTGTCCGGCTGGTCCCCGAAGTCGAGCCCGCCCCCGCCCGCCGCCGGCTCCCACTCATGGGTCAGGGGCACATAGCAGGCGTCGTTGGGCCCGATCGCCAGGGACACCCCGCACAGCCCGGCATGGGTGGCGCTCAGGGCGTCCGTCTCGGTGTCGAACCCGACCACCCCCGCCTCGGTCGCCCGCGCGATCCACGCGTCCAGCTCCTCCAGCGTCTGCACGCAGACATAGGCCTCGTGGTCGAAGGTCTGGGCCTCCACCGGCGTCGTCGGCCCGGACGGGGCGTAGCGCGGCGTCAGGACCGGGGCGGTAAAGGCCGCCGGCCGCTTGGGTGCAAAGGCCGAGGTCTCGCTGGTCGGCGCCTTGCCGTCCCCGACCCGGTTGCGCAGCGAGCGGAACTCCATCTTCTCCAGGAAGGCGCCCAGCATCTCCGGATCAGGATCGCGCACGGCGAAGTCCTCGATCGGCTCGGGGGCCGGGGCATCGCAGGTCAGCTTCACCAGCTCGCGGCTCAGGCGGATCTGGTCGGCGAAATTGACCAGGGTCTCGCGGCGCTTGGGCTGTTTGATCTCACCGGCCCGCTCAAGCAGCGTGTCCAGATCGCCGTACTCGTCCAGCAACTGGGCCGCCGTCTTGGGGCCGATGCCCGGCGCGCCGGGGACGTTGTCGACGCTGTCGCCGATCAGCGCCTGCAGGTCGATCATCTTCTCCGGCCCGACACCGAACTTCTCGAACACCTCGGGCTCGGCGAGGCGGCGGTCCTTCATCGGGTCCCACATGACCACCGACGGGCCGATCAGCTGCATCAGGTCCTTGTCGCTGGAGACGATGACCGCCTCACCGCCCGCATCCCTCGCGCGGCAGGCATAGGTGGCGATCAGGTCATCGGCCTCGTAGCCGGGCAGCTCGACGCAGTGCACGCCGAACGCCGCCGTCGCCTCGCGAACCAGCGGGAACTGCGGGATCAGGTCCTCGGGCGGCGGCGGCCGGTGCGCCTTGTACTGGTCGTAAAGGGCATTGCGGAACGTCTTCTCGGAGTGGTCGAAGATGGCCACCAGATGGGTCGGCCCGTCAGAGCCTTTCATGTCGCGCAGGAGCTTCCACAGCATGTTGCAATAGCCCTGCACGGCGCCGACCGGCAGGCCGTCCGACTTGCGCGTCAGGGGCGGCAGGGCGTGGTAGGCCCGGAAGATGTAGGCCGAGGCGTCGATCATCCAGAGCCGCACGGCGGGGCCGTCCTGGGTGAGCGGTCGGTCTTGGGTTTCGGGCGCGGCGTCGGTCATGCGGCGAACATAGGCGGCGTGGGTGACCGCGTCACCAGAGGCGTTGACGATCCTGCCGCCTGCGGCCAACCCTGTCCGCACAGGAGATCGTCATGCTGAGCACCCTCGCGTTATCGCTGGCCCTGTCCGGCGCCCCGCAGACAGCAGAGCCCCATCCCCTGCTGCGGCTGAACACGCTCGTTCCGCCGATAACCGACACCCATCGGGAGAACGTCGTCGAGTTCGTCGATCGCGGCGCAACAGACGATCTGGGCTGGACATCGCCGGTGGTGGAGTTGGCGGCCAGGGCCGACATGCGCTGGACTTCGGTGTCGGTTGCATTTGGCTGGACATGGATCAGGGATGACTCGTCCCGACGCCCCGTCTGGTTCGCGCGCCTCCGCGCCAGGCACAATCGAGGGACCATCGAACGCTTCGCCGACTCGCGTGAATGCCCGGCCGTGCAGGAGGCTCTGGACCGCATTGCGGGCCTGCCGACGCTGAGGCCCCGCGTGCCTGCGCTCCCGGACCCGTCAGGACCGGCGTCGGATGTCGATTTCGGCGGCGGCTATCTTCACGACAACACCTATCGTCTGCGGATGCGCGCCCTGTTCGAGGGCGCGAGGTACAGCGACAGGATCGACATCACCGCGAACTCGGGTTCGCCGATCGCCCCACTGACCGGCGAGGTCCTCGCCGCGCTGATGCCCTGCTGGACGGAAACCGCCCCGCCGCGGGAATAGCCCTTACGAAATCCAGGTGTTCCGGCACTGGTCCGCGAGGGTCCAGCCGGCGATGCCGGAGACCACGCGGCACTCCACGCCCATACCCGCCAGCGGTCCGTGCAGGATGCCGGCTTCGATGGTCGCGCCGGCGCCGTCATAGACCGGCTTGCGGAACTGCACCCACTGCACGCGCTCGCCCTGAGCGCGGGGCGCGTCGGGGTCGAAGGTGCGGGGGAAGCTGACGCCGTAACGGCTCCAGTCGCAGCGCGGGGACCAGTCGCCGGCCTCGCTAAATAGCCAAAGAGGCGGCGGCACGTTGTTCGGGCCGAACTGGTAGTGCTCCTTCGCCACCGCCGCGATCACCGCGCAGTCGTTCTGGTTCGTCTCCTGTCCGCCACCGCCGCCCGGACCCGGTTCCGGCGTGCTGGCGCAGGCGGTCAGGACGAGGGCGGAGCAGGCGAGGGCGACGGTGCGCATGGGGGAGCGTCCTGTTACGAGCGCAGGCCGGTGATGGTGCGCAGGGGCGCGATATCCTCGGCCGAGGTGATCAGGTGAACGACCGCGGGCCGTCCGGCGTTCCGGGCGGCCTGAAGCGCCGCCGGGAAGTCCTCGGTCCGCTCGCAGCGGATGCCGAAGGCGCCGAAGGCCTCGGCGTACTTCACGAAATCGGGGTTCTTCAGATCCGTGGCGATGACCCGCTGGGCGCCCGGATAGTGGGTTTCCTGGTGCATGCGGATGGTGCCGTAGGTGCCGTTGTCGACGATCACGACGACGGCGTTGATGCCGTACTGGACCGCCGTGGCGATCTCCTGCCCGGTCATCAGATAGTCGCCGTCGCCGGCGATGCAGATCACGTCCGCATCCGGATGAAGGCTCTTGGCCGCCAGCGCCGCCGGATAACCGTAGCCCATGGCGCCCGAGGTCGGGGCCAGCTGGGTGCGGCAGGCGCGGTGGCGATAGAAGCGATGCAGCCAGGCGGCGAAGTTCCCGGCGCCGTTGGTGACGATGGCGGTCGGCGGCAGGATCTCACCGAGGTGCGCCATGCACTCGCTCATGTTGACCGCGCCGGTCACCGACACGGGCGTCGAGAAGGCCTGATAGTCGGCATGGGCCTGATCGGCCTCGGCCTTCCATTTGCGGCCCGGATCGATCGAGGCGAGGGCCAGCGCCGCCAGCGAGTTGTCGGCCGTGGCGCTCAGCAGCGGAGCCCACACCCGCCCCAGTTCCTCCGCGCCCGGATGAATGTGGATCAGGGTCTCGGCGGTCTTCGTCCGGTCCAGCAGGGTGTAGCCTTGGGTAGGGTTCTCGCCCAGGCGCGCGCCGATGGCGATGATCAGGTCCGCCGCCTTGGCCCGCGCGGTCAGCTTCGGATTGCAGCCGAGACCCAGATCGCCGGCATAGTTCGGACGGTCGTTGGACAGGATGTCCTTGCGGCGGAACGACAGGGAGACCGGCAGGCCGATCCGCTCGGCCCAGTCGCCGATCGCGCCGGCGGCCTCGTCGGTCCAGCCCGAACCGCCCAGCACCAGCAGCGGGCGCTCGGACTTCGACAGGCGCTCGCGCACCTGTTCGACGAAGGCGGCGTCCAGCGCGGCTTTCGCCGGAACCACCGGGCGCACGGGCGCCGGGCCGCCGTCGTCGTGCAGGATGTCCTCGGGTAGAGCCACGACCACCGGCCCCATGCGGCCCTGCAGCGCCGTGGCGAAGGCACGCTCGACCACCTCGACTGTGCGCGACGGGCTCTCCAGCTCGGTCGACCATTTGGCCAGGCCGCCGAACACCTCACGGTAGTCGACCTCCTGGAAGGCGCCGCGACCGCGGTCGGTCAAGGCGATCTGGCCGACGAACAGGATCATCGGCGTGGAATCCTGATGGGCGGTGTGCACCCCGATCGAGGCATGGGTCGCGCCCGGGCCGCGGGTGACCATGCAGACACCCGGCTTGCCCGTCAGCTTGCCGTAGGCCTCGGCCATGTTGGCGGCGCCGGCCTCGTGGCGACAGGCGATGACCTGAATCCGGTCGCGGACATCGGCCAGTGCGTCCAGCACGGCCAGATAGCTTTCGCCGGGAACGCAGAAGACGCGATCGACCCCGTTCATGACGAGGGTTTCGACGAGACGGCGGGCGGCGGTGTTCGCGGGCTGGGTCATGCCAGCGATCTAGCAGATCGTCCCCGATCTTGGCCATGCAACCCACGGCCACGCTTGGCGTTTACGGCGAAGGTTCAACACCAAACGGGGATAGCCCAATGAAAAAGATCATCACGCTCACGCTTGTCGCCGCCGCTCTGGCCGTCTCGGCCTGCAACACCGTCGCCGGCGTCGGCCGCGACGTCTCGGCCGCCGGCAGCGCCGTCACCGGCGCTTCGAACGACGCCCGCCGCTAGG
>NZ_BAAAGA010000001.1:692477-786509 GCF_039523815.1 Brevundimonas kwangchunensis
ACGACGCCCGCCGCTAGGGCCGGATCGGAAAGACGAACGGCCCGCCGGTTCCGCCGGCGGGCCTTTTCGCGTCAGTAGGTCACCCCGGTCAGATACAGACCGTCCGACGGCGCTACCGGGCCGCAGGCGGCCCGGTCCTTCGCCTCCAGCGCCGCCTTCAGGTCGTCCGCCGACCACCGTCCCAGCCCGACCTCGACCAGAGAGCCGGTCATCGAGCGGACCTGCCGGTGCAGGAAGCTGCGCGCCTCGAACACCAGATGCACCTCCTCGCCGACGCGGGTCACGCGGGCGACGTCCAGCGTCTTTTCCGGCGACTTCGACTGGCAGTTCACGTCCCGGAAGGTGGTGAAGTCGTGCAGGCCGACCAGCGCCTGCGCCGCCTCATGCATGGCGTCGGCGTCCAGCGCCTTCTTCATGTGCCAGACCCGGCCCAGATCCAGTGCCGGCCGGCCCGGCCGGTTCAGGATGCGGTACAGGTATTTGCGGCCCGTCGCCGAGAAGCGCGCATGCCACTCCGGATCGACTTCGGCGCAGTCGAGCACCGAGACCTCCTCCTCGATCAGATAGGCGTTCAGGGCGTTCATGACCGTGCGCGACGGCCAAGCCTTTTCCAGATCGAAGCTGACCACCTGACCGGTCGCATGCACGCCGGTGTCGGTGCGCCCGGCGGCGGCGATGCGAATGCTCTCGCCGCAGAAGGCCTTCAGCGCCATCTCGATGGCGCCCTGCACGGTCGGCTGGCCGGCCTGGGTCTGGAAGCCGTTGTAGCCCGAGCCGTCGTATTCGATGGTCAGCCGGTACCGGGGCATCAGGCCAGCACGGTTCCAGCGGGCAGGGGGAAGCCGCGCAGCATCTCGTCCGGCGTCTGCGCCGCCTTGCCCGCACGCTGGACGCGCAGCAGCTGAACCGCGCCGTCGCCGCAGGCGATGCGCAGGGAGCCATCCAGCACCTGACCCGGCGCACCTGAGCCTTCGGCCACGCGCGACATCAACGCCTTGACCCGCACCGGGCGTTCCGTCGAGGCGGCCTCGAACCAGGCGCCGGGGAAAGGTGACAGGCCGCGGATATGGGCGTCGACCTCGGCCGCCGGACGGCTCCAGTCGATCCGCGCCTCGGCCGGGGTGATCTTGCGGGCATAGGTCGGCTCGCCGGCCTGCTCCGTGCCCTCGGCCCCGCCGCGCTCGATGGCGGCCAAGGCCCGCGGCCACAGGCTGGCGCCGGTGTGCGACATGCGCTCGGACAGGGTCGCGGCGGTGTCGTCGGGGCGGATGTCCATGATCTCGGACAGCAGGATCGCGCCCTCGTCGAGACCCTCGGACATGCGCATGATCTGCACGCCGGTCTGCCTGTCGCCCGCCATGATCGCTCGCTGGATCGGAGCGGCCCCGCGCCAGCGCGGCAGCAGGGAGCCATGCAGGTTGAAGCAGCCCAGATGCGGCGCCTCCAGCACCTCGGTCTTCAGGATCTGGCCATAGGCAACGACGCAGGCGGCATCGACGTCCAGCGACCTGAACGTCTCGATCGCCTCGGGCGACTTCATCGATTCCGGCGTGAAGACCGGCAAGCCCATCGTCTCGGCGAAGGCGTGAACCGGCGAGGGGGTCAGCTTCTGCCCCCGGCCCTTGGGCCGCGGCGGCTGCGAATAGACGGCCACGACCTCATGCCCGCTGGCGATCAGTTCGGCCAGCGACGGCACGGCGAAGTCGGGGGTACCCATGAAGGCGAGGCGCATGAGCGCCTCCTAGCGCTTTAATCCCAACGCGTGAACACTCCGCCGCCCTCGTCCCATTCGCCGCCCGCGTCGAGCGCGTCGTCGAAGTCGAGCAGACGGTCCAGCAGGACGCCGGCGATCACGCCGATTGCGGCCACGCCGACGATGGTGGCGACCGAGGCGACGCCGACCTTCTCGTTGCGGGTCAGGCGACGGCGACCCGACGGATCGATGATGCGGTCGCGGTTGCGCTTGAGACGGGCCATCAGGCGGCCAGCCTTGCGTTTTTCTTGACCTTGGCCACAGCGCGCTCCCGGCGCAGGCGCGACAGGTGGTCGATGAAGAGCACACCGTTCAGATGGTCCATTTCGTGCTGGACGCAGACGGCGTAGAGGCCGTCGGCCTCTTCCTCGATCGTCTCGCCGTTGTAGCCCAGATACTTGATCCGGCAGCGGGCGGGGCGTTCGACGGAGTCGAAATACTCCGGGATCGACAGACAGCCTTCCTCGTAGGGGCAGGTGTCGTCCGAGGTCCACAGGATCTCCGGATTGACGAAGTAGCGCGGGTTGCGACGCTCGGCGTCCCAGGTCTCGCGCTCTTCCTTCGACATCGTCGAGGGATCGACGTCGTCGACGTCTCCGCCCTTGTCGCCCAGATCCATGACGATGACCCGGCGCGTATCGCCGATCTGCACGGCGGCCAGGCCGATGCCCGGAGCGGCGTACATGGTCTCGAGCATGTCATCCATGAGCGTGCGCAGCTCGTCGGTGACGGGGCCTTCGACCGGGGTCGAGACCTGCTTCAGGATCGCCAGATCGGCGGCGTTGTCGATGGTGAGGATGCGACGGATGGCCATGCCCGCGAGGTAGTCTCCGCGGGCCGAAAGGTCAAGATTTCCGACTGTTCCGAAGGGTTATTGCGGCGATCAGCCCTCGACGCCCGGCAGCAGGCGCGGCTTGCGGTTCTCGTCGATGGCTACATAGGTGAAGACGCCCTCGGTCACCCGCACCGACTCTGCCTGGGCGTCGCGCCGCGGGCGTTTCCACGCCTCGACATGGACGCGGATCGAGGTGCGGCCGGTCTTGATCACCTTGGCATAGATCGACACCTCGTCGCCAACCGACACCGGCTGGTGGAAGACCATGGCGTCCAGCGCCACGGTGGCGCAGCGGCCCTGCGCATATTCGAACGCCGGCGTCGCGCCGGCCAGGTCCATCTGCGCCAGCAGCCAGCCGCCGAAGATGTCGCCTTCCGGATTGGTGTCCGCCGGCATGGCGATGACGCGCCCGACGGGCTGACCGGTCGGATGGGCGGGCAGGTCGGTGTGGGTCATGACGCGACTTTCAACGGCTGGGGGCCCGCTGCCTAGCCCGTCCGCGCGCCGGCTTCCAGACCGCCTACTTCTTCCGCGTGGCCATCCAGCCCATGTAAACCATCGTCGCCAGTGCAGGCAGGGCGATGAGCGCCAGTGTGACGGGCTCCAGCGTCGCTGTCATATAAACCTCCCCCGAGTGCCAGAGCTCTATAAAGCAACCATAGAGCGAGTCGAGAGACTTGTTTGATCAAGCCTGTAAGGCCGCCAGATGCTGTTCGATGAGGAAATGGCGCACCCGAGAGGATTCGAACCTCTGACCCCTGCCTTCGGAGGGCAGTACTCTATCCAGCTGAGCTACGGGTGCATCTGTCGGCCTGAACCGGACGAAGGCCTCTACAGCAGGACAGGCCCGCCCTCAATCCCGAATGCATGACGCCCGTCGCACCGTTCTGGACGGGCCGGCGGTTTTGTCGGAAGACTTCGGCCGTCCGGGCGCGGGAGCGCCTGTCGAAGGAGTGTTCCGATGCGCGTGCTCGCCCTTGCCCTCGCCCTGCTGGTCGCCGCCTGCGCGGCGCCGCCGTCCGACGGCACCCGGACCGGCCCGCGCCGACCCACCCTCGACGGCATCGCCCGCGACTATGTCGGCCTGATCCTCGAGATCGGCGAGCATGAGGACGGCTATGTCGACGCCTATTACGGACCGCCCGAATGGCGGGAAGAGGCCAAGGCGAACCTTCGCACCCTGCCCGAGCTGGGCGAAGAGGCCGCCAATCTGATCCACCGCCTGAACGCCATGTCCACGGACGGCGAGGACCCGGCTATCGTCCAGCGCAAGAAGTACCTGCTGGCTCACGTCTCCGCCGCCGGAGCCCGGGTGCGGATGCTGTCGGGTGAGCGCATGAGCTTCGCCGACGAGGCCGAGGCGATGTTCGGCATCCGGCCGGAACTGCGGCCCCTGTCGTCCTTCGATCCGGTGCTGGCGCAGATCGACGCCCTGGTGCCCGGCGAAGGTTCGCTGACGGACCGCGTGACCGAGTTCCGCTCGCACTACGTCATTCCGCGCGATCGCCTGCAGCCCGTCATGGACGCCGCCATCGCCGAGTGCCGCCGCCGCACCCTGCAACATATCCAGCTGCCCTCGAACGAGAGCTTCACACTGGCCTTCGTCGGCGACAAGCCGTGGTCGGGCTACAACTATTATCAAGGAAATTCAGCGTCGAAGATCGAGATCAACGCCGACTTCCCGATCTATACCGAGCGGGCGATCGATCTGGGCTGCCACGAGGGCTACCCCGGCCACCACGTCTACAACGCCCTGCTGGAACGCACCTTCGTGCGCGAGCGCGGCTGGATGGAGATGAGCGTCTATCCCCTGTTCAGCCCGATGAGCTTCGTCGCAGAGGGCAGCGCCAACTACGGCATCGATCTGGCCTTCCCGGGCGATGAGGGCACCCGCTTTGAGCGCGAGGTCCTGTTCCCGCTGGCCGGCCTCGACCCTGCGACGGCCGAGAAGAAGGCCCAGCTGGGCGCCCTGACCCGTCAGCTGGCGCGCGCGGAGTACACCATCGCCGACGCCTATCTGGCCGGCCGCATCGACCGGGACACGGCCATCGAACAGCTGATGAAATACTCGCTGGCCGACCGCGCCAAGGCCACGCAGCGCCTGCGCTTCATCGACACCTACCGCAGCTACATCATCAACTACGGGCTCGGCCGCGACGTGGTGCAGGCCTGGGTCGAACGCCGCGGCGGCGACCACTGGGACGGCATGGAAACCCTGCTGAGCAGCCAGATCCTGCCGACGGATCTGCAGTAGGCGAAAATCGCCCTCAAGCAGCGAGCCGCCGCGCGGCGAGCGTTAGGGCAAAAAGGTGCAGTGAGCGCCGAAGGCGGTCACTGCGCCAGCATGCCGCCGTCGATGACGAACTCGGCGCCGGTGATGAATTTGCTCTCGTCCGAGGCGAGGTAGACCACGCACCAGGCCACGTCGTCCGGCTCGCCAATCCGCTTCAGCGGGATGCCGCGTGACAGGCGTTCGTGGGCCTTGCCCTCGTCCCCGCCGGCCATGGCCACGAAGGGGTCGAGGATCGGGGTCTTGATGAAGACCGGATGCACGGAGTTGGAGCGGACGTTCCATTCCATCTTGGCGGCCTCCAGGGCGATGGTCTTGGAATACATCCAGACCCCGGCCTTGGTGGCGTTGTAGGCGCCCATGCCCGGCGCGGCGGCGAGGCCCGCCACCGACGAGATGTTGATGATCGAGCCCGGCGCGGAGGCGCGCAGGTGGGGCATGGCGTGCTTGCAGCCGAACATGATCGAACGAAGGTTGATCTCGTACTGGCGCTGCCAGTTCTCGGCCGTGTCGGCCTCGACGAACATCAGCGGGCCGCCGATGCCGGCGTTGTTCACCAGCACGGACAGGCCGCCCATGTCCTCGCTGGCCCGGCCCAGCACGTCGACCCACTGCTCTTCCGACGTCACATCGTGGGCATAGGCGAAGGCCGCGCCGGGGTGGCTCGCATTGATCTCGTCCGCCAGCGACTGGACGGCGTCGGCGTTGACGTCGGTCAGGGCCAGCTTGCAGCCCTCGGCCGCCATGATGCGGGCCATGGCCACACCCAGCCCGCCGGCCGCGCCGGTGATCAGGGCCTGTTTGTTCGCCAGACGTCCGGCCATCATTCGCCTCCCATCGCCGCAGCGGCTTCATCGATGAAACGGGCCATATCGAGATCACGCTGCGTCACGCCACCGGCGTCATGGGTGGTCAGCAGCACCTCGACGCGATTGTAGACGTTCGACCATTCCGGATGGTGATCGACCTTGTCCGCCAGCAGGGCCACGCGGGTCATGAAGCCGAAGGCGGCGTTGAAGTCGGCGAACTTCAGATCGCGCTGGATCGCCGGCCGGTCGCCGGCCGGATCGCGCCATTTCGGCAGGGCCTTCAAGGCTTCCGCTACGTCAATCGTCTGCATCAGGGCGTCCTCCTCCGTCCGGCGTATCGCGGCGAGGCCCGCGCCACAAGACGACGAGCGGCGCCGGAACAACGGCAAAGCTCCGTGCGTTGATCAAGCGTCGCCATTTCTATCGGAGGGCTGTGATGGACAATCTGTGGATCAACGCGCTCGACGCCCAGGATCGCAAGCGGATCGAGCCGCACCTGACCGAACGCCCGTTCGAACAGGGGCAGATGCTCTATGACGCCGGCGAGGAGGTGGACGTGGTCTGGTTCCCGCTGAACGGAGTGGTGTCCCTGATGACCGTCCTGCCAGAGGACCGGATGATCGAGACCGCCGCCATCGGCCGAGAAGGACTGGTCGGCGTCACCTGCGGCCCGATGAACGCCCGCGCCTCCAGCCGCGCCATCGCCCAGATCGAGGGCGCCGCCGCCTGCTGTCCGGCCGATGTCTTCTCGGATGCCCTGGGCCGCAGCCCGGCCATGCGCAACGCCCTGTCGCGCTTCACCGAAGGCCTGTTCGCCCAGGTCCAGCAGACCGCCGCCTGCAATGCCCAGCATCGGCTGGACGAACGTCTCGCGCGCTGGCTGCTGACCCTGCACGACCGGGCCGGCGACGACCGCTTCAACCTGACCCAGGCCGGCATCGCCGGCATGCTGGGTGTGCGTCGCGCCACCGTGTCCGAGGTCGGTTCGGTGCTGGAGGGCCAGAAGCTGATCCGCCGCGGTCGTGGCTGGGTCGAGGTGCTGAACCGTCCGGGCCTCGAGGACGCCGCCTGCGGCTGCTACGGCCTGATGCGCAACGTCATGAAGGATCTGGGTCTTCCCCGGCCGCGCCCGACACACTGAGATCGCCGCCATGCGGCTTCACAGGTGGATGACGCGGCCCCGCCGAAGCGCTAGACCGCCGTCATGACAGACGCCGCCTCCCCTTCCGGCAAGACCTCGCCCTTCGGCTTTCGCGACGTGGACGCGAAGGAGAAGGTCCGCATGGTGCGTGGCGTGTTCGACAGCGTGGCGTCGAACTACGACCTGATGAACGACCTGATGAGCGCGGGCGTGCACCGGCTCTGGAAGGATGCGGCGGCGGCCAAGCTGAACCCGCGTCCGGGCGAGACCATCCTCGACGTGGCCGGCGGCACCGGCGACATGGCGCGCCGCTATTCGAAGATGGCGCGCGCGGCGCAGGAGCGACGCGGCGGAGACGACGCCTCGGTCATCGTGCTGGACTACAACGCCGAGATGATCATGGCCGGCGTTCACAAGGGCGGCGAGCCGGAGATGACCTGGACCGTCGGCGACGCGATGAACCTCCCGCTGCCGGACGCCTCGGTCGACGCCTATTCGATCAGCTTCGGCATCCGAAATGTGGCCGACGTCGACGCCGCCCTGCGCGAGGCGCGCCGGGTGCTGAAGCCGGGCGGACGCTTCCTGTGCCTGGAGTTCTCGCGTCCGATCGCCGGCCCGATCCGCGCCGCCTATGACGCCTGGTCCTTCCACGCCATCCCGCGCATCGGCGGCTGGGTCGCCGGGGACAAGGACAGCTATCAGTATCTGGTCGAGAGCATCCGCCGCTTCCCGGACCAGCCGACCTTCAAACGGATGATCGAAACCGCCGGCTTCAGCCGCGTCTCGGTCAGCAATCTGTCGGGCGGCGTGGCCGCCATCCACCACGGGTGGGCGATCTGACCCGACGGATCGATCCCGCGACGCCCCCGCCGCCCCCGGCGACCGTTCCGGTCAACAATCCGGTCGGTGCTTCCTTGCGCCTTCTGGGCTGGCTGGGCGTGCTGGTTCGCCACGACGCCCTGATCCCGCGCGAGATCACGCCCCTGCTGCCTGTCTGGGCGCGCTGGATTGCCCATCTGCTACATGTCTTCGCTGGCCGTGAAGGCCGCGATGGTCGTCCCGGTCAGCGGCTGGGCAAGGCCTTCGAACATCTGGGGCCCGTCGCCATCAAGCTGGGGCAGGTTCTGGCCACCCGCGCCGACATCTTCGGCGTCGAGTTCGCGCGCGACCTCGGCCGGCTGAAGGACGCCTTGCCGGCCTTCCCGGTCGAACAGGCCCGCCGCGAGGTCGAGCGCTCGCTGGGCCGCCCGGTCGAGGCCCTGTTCACCGACTTCGGGCCACCTGTCGCCGCCGCTTCGCTGGCGCAGGCCCATCCGGCGTATCTGGCCGATGGTCGCAAGGTGGCGGTGAAGGTGCTGCGTCCGGGCGTCGAGCGTCGCGTGGCGCTGGGTCTGGACTCCATGCGTCTGGCCGCCCGGTTTGCGGTGAAGTTCGTGCCTCTGGCCCGGCGGCTGGAGCCCTCCGCCTTCGTCGAGACCATCGCCCGCGCGCTGCAGCTCGAGCTGGACATGCGACTCGAGGCCGCCGCCTGTTCCGAGCTGGGCGAGATCATGCGCAAGGGCGCCGGCGATCTCGGCGGCCACATGACCGCCCCGGCCGTGATCTGGGACGGCGTCGGCAAGCGGGTCCTGACGCTGGAATGGGCGCCCGGCCTGCCCCTGACCGATCCCACCGCCGCGATGCAGCCGGGTCTGGACGTCAACGCCCTGGCCGACAATGTCGTGCGCTCCTTCCTCAGTCAGGCTCTCGATCACGGCGCGTTCCACGCCGACCTGCACGAGGGCAATCTCTTCTGCCACGCCCCGGCCGAGCTCACGGCGATCGACTTCGGTATCGTGGGCCGTCTGGGTCCGGCCGAGCGCCGCTACCTCGCCGAGATCCTGTGGGGCTTCATCAGCCGCGACTACGACCGCATCGCGATGGTCCATTTCGAGGCTGGCTATGTGCCGAAGGAGCATTCGGTCGAGGCCTTCGCCCAGGCCCTGCGCGCCGTCGGCGAGCCGGTCATCGGCAAACAGGCCTCGCAGGTCTCGATGGGCCGTCTGCTGGGCCAGTTGTTCGAGATCACCGACCTCTTCGACATGCACCTGCGGCCCGAACTGATCCTGCTGCAAAAGACCATGGTCTCGGTCGAGGGCGTGGCCCGCCGCCTGAATCCCGATCACGACCTGTGGGCCGCCGCCCAGCCGGTGGTCGAGCGCTGGATACGCCGCGAGCTGGGTCCGCAGGCCCAGATCCGCGACGCCGTCGACGAGCTTCGTGCGACGCTGAAGGCGCTTTCCAAGCTGGCGCAGAACCCTCCGACGGCCTCGACCGTTATCGTCCGCGAACCCCGCACGCCCGTGTGGGTCATCGTCGGGGTCACGGTCGCCGTCTGCGCCTCCGTGGCCGCCCTTGTTCTGTCGCTTTGGCCGGCCATCGTCTGAGCCTCACGCTGGAGACTACCTGTATGAAGTCCGCCCTGATCGCCCTGGCCCTGCTGGCCGCTCCGGCCGCTGCTCACGCCCAGGTGGCCGCCGCGACCGTGCCCAACACTTTCGACGCTCCGGCGACCCAGGCGGCGCCCGCGGCCCCGGCCGCTCCGGCCCGCGCGACGACACCGGCCAATCCGCAGGCCGAAGCCACGCTTCGCAAGATCATCGCCGACGCGACGGCGGGGGCGATGGACTACACCATCATGACCGAGACCCTCGCGGACCAGGTGCGGCCACAGGAGGCGCAGGTGACACCGCTGATCCAGAGCTTCGGCGCTCTTCAGTCGGTCGAATTCGTCGGCAGTCAGGAAGGGGCGGATCTGTTCAACGTCCGCTTCGCCAACGCCGCCACCCAATGGTTCATCGGCTTCGACGACGCCGGCAAGGTCGATGCCCTGCTGTTCCGGCCGGCCGAGCAGTAAACGAGGAACGGCGGGCGGATCGTCTCCGCCCGCCGCCTCTCTCATCAGGTCTTGCGATAGACCCGCGCGCCCGCATAGCAGGGCGCCAACGTGCATTCGGTCATGGTGATGCGGACGGTGTAGGCGCCGGCCGTCTCCGGCGTCAGGTCGATCACCGGGAAGTCGCCGCTGTCGGTGTCCGACTTGATGACCTGACCCGCGCTGTTCAGCAGCGAGATGTCGACCACCTTGCAGTCTCCGTCGCAGACCGCGAACACCAGATAGGGCGTGCCCGCCGTCATCTGGGTGGTGAAGTCGTGGACCTGCAGCGGCTGCATGGCGACGACCTCGTCCTCGCCGACCTGGGTGTGGCCCTCGGCGCGATCACCGCCGGTGCTGTCCAGCATCTCCTTCATGTGGTTCCGGAACTGCTCGCGCTCGGCCGGGGTCATCGAGGCCTGGGGGGTCGTTGCCCTGGCGGCGAGTTGCTCGGCGTTCATGCCCTTGTCGTTGGGGCGTTCCGAAGCGGAGTCGACATTGGTTTCGCCACAGGCGGCCAGCGCCAGTACAGCCATGGAGCAGGCGATGGCCGGGAACAGATTACGCATCATTCGGCAGACCTCTCGGGAAGGAAGGGAGGCCCCCGCGGCCCCCAAGCCTTGCCATAACGGACCGATTTGAACGTCGTTCCCCGACGCTAATCCGTTGTTGGCCTCGACCGCCCCGACTTGATCGACGACCGGTGCGACTTGCCCTCCAGACGCCGCTGTTTCGAGGCGCGGGTCGGCTTCGTCGGCACGCGATAGACCGGCTTGATCGAGGCCTCGGCGGCCAGAGCCTGCAGCCGCTCGATCGCGTCCGCGCGATTGCGTTCCTGGGTGCGATAGCGGACGGCGGTGATCAGGATTTCGCCGTGCTGCGTCGCGCGGCTGCCGGCCAGCTTGATCAGCCGCTCGCGCACCGCATCCGTCAGCGACGGCGAGTTGAGCGCGTCGAACCTCAGCTGGACGCTGGTGGAGACCTTGTTGACGTTCTGCCCGCCCGGCCCGCCGGCGCGGAAGAAGCGGAACTCCATCTCGCTTTCGGGAATGACCGTCATGCCAGCGCCCGCTTGGCCACGACCACCGCCCGGTCCAGCGCCTGCAGGAAGTTCGACCGGTCCTTCGGCCCGAACGGCGGCGGGCCGGAGGTCTGCAACCCCATCGAGCGCATGTGCTCGCCGACCATCCGCCCGGCCAGCGCCGAGCCGATCGAGTCCGCCGTAAAGGGCGACCCGTTCGACTTGATCGCCTGCGCTCCGGCCTGAAGGCAGCGGTCGGCCAGCGGGATGTCCTGCGTGACGACGATGTCGCCCTTTCCGGCCCGCTCGGCGATCCAGTCGTCCGCCACGTCCGGTCCCTCGTCGACCACCACCTGCTCGATCCACGGATCGCGGCGGGTGTTGATCCAGCCGTTCGACACCACGAACACCTTCAGCCCGTAGCGCTCGGCCACCCGATAGACCTCGTCCTTCACCGGACAGGCGTCGGCGTCGATGAAGATGCGAGGGGCGGACATGGAGGGTTGGCGCTGCAGGGTGAGTGACGAGTGCTAGTGAGCACGAGGTGAGCAGAAGACGCTGACGTCAGCCTCAGTGCTCACTGCTCGCTCACTAGCACTCTTCACCCTGGCTCGCGACCTACCGGCCGTAGGCCGGCGGCATCGCCCCTTCGCCGCCATCCCGATATCGATCCCGCAGCAGGAACTGGCGGCTGGTCGGGGCCTGCTCCTGACCGTTGACGAAGATCGTCTCGGCGATCGACAGGGGCTCCAGCGGATCGCCGGACCAGACGACCACATCGGCCGCCGCACCGGCGCGCAGCTCGCCGAATTGGCCGGCCATGCCGAAGATCTTCGCCGGATTGACGGTGATCGCCTCGATCGCAGCATCGTAGGGCAGGCCGTGCGAGACGGCGTTGCCCGCGTTGTAGCGGGTCTCGCGGGCGCGGTGGACCGAGCCCTCGTTGCCCTTGATCGCGATCACCACCCCGGCGGCGTCCAGTGCGGCGGCGTTCTGGGCCCGCGTGGCGCGGGTCTCCAGATTGCCCGGCAGGTTGGAGATCGGGTTCAACAGCACCGGCACGCCGGCGGCGGCGATCTGGTCGGCGACCAGCCAGCCCTCTTCCCCACCGTCGATGATGATCTTCAGGCCTTCCTCGCGGGCGAGGCGCAGGACCTGCTGGATGTCCGAGGCCCGGCGGGCGGTGACGATCAGCGGCATCGAGCCGTTGGCCACCGGGATCAGGGCCTCCAGATCGGCGCGCGACAGGCTGAGCGCCCGCAGATCGCCCCGGTCGTAGGCCGCGCGGTTGCGGGCGAACAGGCGGACCTCGGCCAGGGTCTCGCGGAACTGGGTGAACTCGGCGCCGCGGGCGCCGCCGGCGACGCCGGCTCCGGCCTCGCCGAAGGGCGCGACCTGGGCCACGCGCGGCTTCACGAGGATGTCGTTGCCCGACGCCAGATGGATGATCGCCGCCTGGCCCGCGAACAGGCTGGGCGACTGCAGACCCGCATGGCCGACACCGGCGAAGTCGGAGTCGTCCTGGTGGTTATGCCCGCCCGAGCTGCCCGGATGAGCCGGAACCACGATGGCGCGGGTGATACCGCCCAGTCGCGCCACCGGCAGGGTGAAGGACCAAGGGTCGAGGCCATAGCTGACGTCGAAGGCGGCGCTGATGGTGTTGGCGCCGTTGCGCAGGTCGTTCGATCCCGTCACCGACGAGATCTCCGAACCGCCGAGGCCGGAATCCACCGCGACAAAGCCGGGGGCCACGACCTTGCCGCGCGCATCAATGACGCGCGCGCCGGAGGGGGCCGCGCCGGTCCCGACCGAGACGACCCGGCCGTTCTGGATCACGACCACGCCATTCTCGATGACGGACGTGCCGGTCAGGACCCGGCCGCCGGTGATGGCGGTCAGTTCCTGTGCGAGCGCGGGCGAGGCGAGGGCGACCAGCGAGGCCGCACCAAGGATGAGGCTCTTGAGGCGCATCAGCGGGCTCCCTGCTGGACGTTGGCGGCCGGAACGCCGAAGCCGGGCTGACCCAGCTCATAGTCGGACAGCGGCTGATAGGCCGGGTTGTTGCGATCGAAGGCCAGACCACCGTCGATGAACACCTGATCGGCGCGGGCGTAGACCGAGAACGGATTTGCGCTCCAGATCACCACGTCGGCGCGCTTGCCGGGTTCCAGCGAACCGGTCTGATCGGCGATGCCCAGCGAGCGGGCGGCGTTCAGCGTGATCCAGCTGATCGCGCGCTCCTCGGGGATGTTCATGCCGATCCGGCGACCGGCGGCCAAGGCTGCGGCGGCTTCCTGATTGAGGCGCTGGGTCAGTTCTGCGTCGTCCGAGTGAATGACGGCGCAGCCGCCCGGCGCAGCGTCGACGAGAGCCGCATTGGCCTCGACGGCGTCCAGAGCCTCCATCTTGAAGCCCCACCAGCCGGTCCACATGTCGGCGCAGATGCCCTCGCGGGCCAGCTGCGGCGCCAGCTTGTAGGCCTCGATGGCGTGGTGGAAGGCGGTGATTTTGAACCCGAACTCCTTCGAGAGGTCGATCATCATTGCCATCTCGTCGGCGCGGTAGCAGTGGTTCTGCACCAGGATCGAGCCGTCCAGAACGCCGGCGATGGTCTCGAGCTGCAGGTTGCGGGTCGGGGGCGAGCCCTCGCCGTCCTCACGCCACTTGTCCCACTTGGCGCGATACTCCTGCGCGGCGATGAAGCCGGCGCGGTAGCCGGCCATGTTGCCCATGCCCGTCGCCGGGCTCTGGTTGCGACCGCCATAGACGCGCGAAGGATTCTCGCCGCAGGCCATCTTCAGACCGTAGGGCGCGCCCGGCATCTTCATGCCCTGCATCGTCACCGACGGGATGTTGCGCACGGTCACGCCGCGGCCGCCGAACAGGTTGGCCGAGCCGGGGAGGATCTGCAGCGTGGTCACGCCGCCGGCGCGCGCGGTGTTGAAGCCCGGATCCTGCGGCCACAGGCTGTGCTCGGCCCAGACCTGCGCCGTGTTCGGGCTGGTCGCCTCATTGCCGTCGCTCATGCCCTGCACGCCCGGCGACGGATAGACGCCCAGGTGCGAGTGCACGTCGATGATGCCGGGGGTCACATAGCGGCCGTTGGCCTGCACCACGCGATAGCCGGCCGGAATGGCGGTCGAGGCGTCGCCGACAGCGGCCACGCGCCCGTCGGTGATCACCACCACGCCGTTGTCGATGCGCTGGCCGGCGCCGGTGAAGACCGTGCCGCCGACGATGGCCATGTTCTCGCGCGGCAGGCCGCGATAGGTCGAGGGGAAAGGATCGGGATTGGCCGCCGCATCCAGACCCGGCGCCATCGCCGCCCGCTGGCGGGTGGACGAGCCGTCGGCCGAGGGCGCGTCCGTCGATCCGGTGGTGGCGCAGGCCCCGAGGGCCAGTACGGCGAGGGCGGCGAGGCCCGGAGCGAGGCGTGCGCCCCGCAGGCGGCGAAGTCTCATGAAAAGCTCCCCTTGTGCGCCAGGTCCGGAATGAGGGGCGGCGCGAACTCGGCGGGGATTAAGGCGTCAGTCGCCCGATCCGTCAAAGGGCGATTTTCGTCATGCGACGGACAGACGCTGATGCACCTCGTCGACCTACTCCGGCAGAACGGAAATCAGCCTTTCCCTCAGCGCGTCGTCGATCCCGAGCAGCGGCAGGGGCAGGCTGGCGGTCGTCAGCCCCTTGATCCGCGCCGCCTCGTGAACCAGCCGTAGACCGCCGTACGCGCGGAACAGCTCCCACAAACCGGCGAAGGCTGCGTCCAGCCTGTCCGCCTCGGCCCGATCTCCCGCCATCGCGGCCCGCGCCAGAGCGGATGCCGTTTTCGGGAACAGGCCGCCCGCGACACTGAACCAGCAGTCGGCCCCGGCGAGCAGCGCATCCTTGCAGCCCCAGTCCCCGCTGTAGCCGATAGACAGGTCGGGCGCGGCGGCCCGGAACGCAGCCAGATCGGCCGACAGGTCCGTCGCCGGCAGCGGCAGCTTGATCGCCGCGATCGTGGGCACGGCCGCCAGCCGCGAGACCAGCGCCGGCGTGAAGGTGAATTTCGTCGTGCCGGGGTTGCTGTAGATGCACAGCGGCAGGTCGGTCCCCGACGCGACGGCGACGAAATGCCGATAGACCTCCTCCTCCAGCAGGGGCGTGTAGCTGACCGGCGCCATCAACAACGCGGCCGCGCCTTCTGCCGCAGCGTCCTTCGCGAGGGCGACAGCCTCGTCCGTGCGCATGGCCCCGACACCGGCGATCACCGGGATCGAGATTGCGGCCTCGACCGCAGCCGCGACGGCCCGTCGCCGCTCCGCGCGGCTGATGAACATATAGGTCCCGGTGCTGCCCAGCAGGCCGACACTGTCGGCGCCGCCCGCCTCGATGCGACTGACAAGGCGCGCCAAATCGTCCGTGATGACCTGCCCCTCGGGGGTCAGTGGCGTGATCGGAAAGGCGGACAGTCCGGAGAAAAGGCTCATCCGAGGACCAGACAACCCCACATGTCGACGCTCAAATCAGGAATGGCTTCGCTTTGTGTCTGGCGGCCGCCCATCCGACGAAAAAGGCGCGGCCCCTTCCGGAGCCGCGCCCTCATCATTCAGCCTGTGAAAGCCCTCAGCCCAGAGCCTTCATCAGCTCCGGCACGGCGGTCTTGTAGTCGGCGACCAGACCATAGTCGGCGACCTGGAAGATCGGGGCGTCGGCGTCCTTGTTGATCGCGACGATCACCTTGGAGTCCTTCATGCCGGCCAGGTGCTGGATGGCGCCCGAGATGCCGATGGCGATGTAGAGCTGCGGGGCGACGACCTTGCCGGTCTGTCCGACCTGATAGTCGTTCGGCGCATAGCCGGCATCCACGGCCGCGCGCGAGGCGCCGACGGCGGCGCCCAGCTTGTCGGCCAGCGGGTCCATGACCGCGTGGAACTCCTCGGCCGAGCCCAGGGCGCGACCGCCCGAGACCACGATCTTGGCGGCGCCCAGTTCCGGACGGTCCGACTTGACCATTTCCTCACTGACGAAGGCCGTCTTCGAGGCGTCGCCGCCCGAGATGGTCTCAACCGAGGCCGAGCCGCCCTCTGCGGCCGCGGCGAAGGCGGTCGGACGCACGGTGATGACCTTCTTCGCATCCGACGACTGGACGGTCTCCAGCGCGTTGCCGGCGTAGATCGGGCGCACGAAGGTGTCTGGAGAGACGACCTCGACGATGTCCGACACCGGCGAGACGTCCAGCTTGGCGGCGATGCGCGGGGCGAAATTCTTGCCGTCGGTGTTGGCCGGGGCGAGGATGGCGTCGTAGCCCGAGGCCAGCGGCAGGACGGTGGCCTCGACGGCCTCCGCCAGCGTCTTGCCCAGGCCGGCGCTCTCGGCCAGCAGCACCTTGCGGACGCCCGAGATCTTCGCGGCGCTGTCGGCGGCGGCCTTGGCGCCCTGACCCACGACGAGGATATCGACGTCGCCACCGATGGCGGCGGCGGCCGTCACGGTCTTGGCGGTGGTTTCGCGGACGGTCGAGCCGTCGTGATCGGCGATGACGAGAACGGCCATCAGAGAGCTCCCGCGGCTTTCAGCTTCGAAACGAGTTCGGCGGCGTCAGCCACCTTGACGCCGGCCGACCGCTTGGGCGGCTCGGTGACCTTCTGCACCTTCAGGCGCGGCGCGACATCGACGCCGTAGTCGGCGACCGCCTTCGCAGCGATCTCCTTCTTCTTGGCCTTCATGATGTTCGGCAGCGAGGCGTAGCGCGGCGTGTTCAGACGCAGGTCGACGGTCACCACCGCCGGCAGGTCCACGGCCAGGGTCTGCAGACCGCCGTCGACCTCGCGGGTCACGGTGGCCTTGCCGCCACCAATCTCGATCTTCGAGGCGAAGGTCGCCTGCGGCCAGTCCAGCAAGGCGGCCAGCATCTGGCCCACGGCGTTGTTGTCGCCGTCGATGGCCTGCTTGCCCATCAGCACCAGGTCCGGCTTCTCCTCGTCGACCACCGCCTTCAGCAGCTTGGCGACGGCCAGCGGCTCGAGGTCCGTGTCGGACTGGATCAGGATGCCGCGGTCGGCGCCGATGGCCAGGGCGTTGCGGATCGTCTCCTGCGCCTGGGCCGGGCCGATAGAGACGACGACCACCTCGCTGGCCGTCCCGGCCGCGTGATGCTCCTTGCCTTCCTTCATGCGCACGGCCTCCTCGACTGCGATCTCGCAGAAGGGATTGATGCTCATCTTGACGTTCGCCAGGTCGACGCCGGACTGGTCCGCCTTGACGCGGGCCTTGACGTTGGAGTCGATCACCCGTTTGACGGGGACTAGAACCTTCATTGCGCTATCCACAAAGTCGCCGGAATGTTGGGTCAGGCAATAGGTACCCGACGCCCGGCCTGTCAACGTAACGTCGCGTCAACGCATCAACCCACGGAACGCCTCAAATGCATCGCCTCCTGACCATGAAGCGGCTCAGCGTGCTGTTCCTGTGCACCTTCGCGGTGCTGGTCGGTGCGACCTTCGCCTGGCAGGCCCTCGTCAAGGCGCCCGGCGACCGCTGCGAGGCGGCCGGCAAATGGTGGGACCCGGACGGCCGTGTCTGCGCCCAGCCGCTGTCGATCGCCGAGATCACCGGCCGCCCGAACGGCCAGACCCGCGCCGAGGCTTCGGCCGAGAAGAACCGCGAACTGGTCGCCATCGAACACCAGCTGGCAGAGCGCAAGGCCGCCCGCGACGCCGATGCAGACCGCCAGCGCGCGGCTCTGGCGGCCCAGCGGGGCCAGTAGGGTGTCGTTCCAGGCCTATCTGGACAACGTCCAGACGAAGACCGGCAAGTCTCCGGACGCGCTGAAGGCCCTGGCCGAAGCCGCCGGCCTGGTCTCGGGCGACGATCTGGCGCACGGCGTCAAGGCGACGCAGGTCACCGACTGGCTCAAGAGCGAGTTCGACCTCGGACACGGCCACGCCATGTCGATCTATGCGTATTTCAAGGGCAAGCGCAGCTAGCGCGTTGCGCCCGGCTTCCACTTGATGTCGCCGGCGCCGTTGGCGTTGGCCCGGCGCGCGGCGCAGAACAGGTGGTCCGACAGGCGGTTCAGGTAGCGCACCGCCGCGCCGTTCACGCTCTCGCCGGTCTCGACCAGCCGAACCGCCTCGCGCTCGGCCCGACGCGCGACCGTGCGGGCCAGATGCAGATGCGCCGACAGGGGGGCGCCGCCCGGCAGGATGAAACTGTCGAGCGCCTTCAGCGTCTCGTTCATCCAGTCGATTTCCTGCTCAAGCCGCTCGACCTGGCTTTCGAGGATGCGCAGGGCCTCCCACTTCGGTTCCGGGTCCAGCGGGGTCGCCAGATCGGCGCCGAGGTCGAACAGCTCGTTCTGGATCCGGCCCAGCATGGCGTCGATGCGATCGTTCTGGCCCGAGTGCAACCGGGCCACGCCGATGACGGCGTTCAGCTCGTCCACCGCGCCATAGGCCTCGACCCGGCGATCGCTCTTGGACACCGGCGCGCCCGATGCCAGCCGCGTCTGACCGCCGTCGCCCGTCTTCGTATAGATGCGGTTCAGGACGACCATGGGCTCAGGCTCCGTGCGTGGACTTCCACCACATGCCGACCACCAGCAGAACGACGGCGATCGCCTGCAGCAACACCCGCAGGCGCATCAGCTTGTTGGAATACGACCGGGCGAAATCGCCGCCGCGATACAGCGAGTACAGACCCAGTCCCAGGGTGATCGCCACGGCGGCGATAGCCAGCAGGATCAGGATGTCGAGAAAACTGCTCATGCCGCCCTTCTAGGCCCGGCTCCGGTCGCGCGCCATAGCCCGCAATATGGACCATCGGTCGCTGAGATTGCGACGGATTCGCACACCCTCCTTGCGGTGCAGCTTCGAAAGCGATTGAGAGGCGCTCGCAATTGCAGGGGTTGTCATGCTTTCTCGTTCCCGTCTTCGTTCCGCCTCGACCTGGGCCTCGGCCACGGCGCTTCTGATGGCCGCCGGTCCGGCGCTGGCCCAGGAAGCCGCCTCGTCGCAGCTGGACGATGTCGTGGTCACCGCCGCCGGCTTCGAACAGAAGATCGTCGACGCTCCGGCCAGCATCAGCGTGATCACGGTCGAGGAGCTGCAGACCCGGCCCTACATGACCCTGCTGGACGCCGTGCGCGATCTGGAAGGCGTCGACATCGGCGAGACCCGCGACAAGACCGGTCAGGGCACCATCTCCATGCGCGGCATGGGTTCGGACTACACCCTGATCCTGATCAACGGCCGTCGCCAGAACAACCACGGCGACATTTATCCGAACAATTTCGGCGGCAACCAGTTCAACCACATCCCGCCGCTGGACTCGATCGAGCGCATCGAGGTCATCCGCGGCCCGGCCTCGACCCTGTACGGCGCCGACGCCATGGGCGGGGTGATCAACATCATCACCAGGCGCAATCTCGACCGCTGGGCCGGCTCGATCACCACCGCCCGCACCTTCGAGACCAATGACGAGTACGGCGACGACACCACCGTCGACTTCTACGCCAACGGCCCGCTCATCCCGGGCGTCCTGAACCTCGCCGTGCGCGGCAGCTGGTACAACCGCGACGCCTCGAACCCGGTCTATGACACCGTCACCGACCCGGCCGGCCACCAGCACGTCCGTTCGCTGGGCTTCGGCGGCGGCGGCAAGACGGTCGACAACGAGAACATCGCCGGCGGCCTCAGCCTGACCTGGACCCCGACCTCCAACCAGACGGTGACGGTCGACTACGACACGTCGCGTCAGGAGTACAACAACGCCATCCAGATCAACGACGCCGGCAATCAGGAATATCCGGTCGGCACCGTCGACAACATCAACAGCATCTTCGCCGCGAGCAGCTTCTGCCTCGGCGGCACGGGCTCCAACGCGGCGGCCTGCACCGCCAGCGGCGGGACCTGGTCGCGTCGCGCCAATCCGCAGGTCGGCTACGCCCCGGCGCAGGAGTTCACCCGTGACGCCTGGGCCGTGACCCACCAGGGCGACTGGGGCTTCGGGACCAGCCGCGTGTCGCTGTCGCACGTCGCGACCAACAACGACGGCCGCACCATGCCGTTCACCGTGGCTGAACGCGCCCTGCTGCTGACCATGATCGACGGCACCGGCGCCTATGCCGGCCAGACCCTCGCCCAGCGCCGCGCCGCGGCCGAGGCGACCTTCCTGCCGCGTCCCAAACGCACGCTGGAAAGCGCCCAGTACACCCTCGACGCCCAGCTGACCGTGCCGTTCGAGATGGCCGGCGAACACACCGTCGTCACCGGCCTGCAGATCATCCGCGGCGAGCTGACCGACGGCGTCTTCGGCATCGAGAGCGGCACGCCGGGCCTGAAGCAGGAGCACAACATGTGGTCCCTGTTCGCCGAGGACACCTGGCGGATCGTGGAGCCCTTCGCCCTGACCGCCGGCATCCGCTACGATGACCACGATGTCTTCGGCGACCACTTCAGCCCGCGCCTGTACGGCGTCTACAGCCTGAACGACCAGTGGACGATCAAGGGCGGCGTCTCGACCGGCTTCAAGACGCCCAAGACCACCCAGCTGTACGACGGCATCACCGGTTTCGGCGGTCAGGGCACCTCGCCCATGTTCGGCAACCCGGACCTGCAGCCCGAGACCAGCGTCAGCACCGAACTGGCCGTCTACTGGGAATCCCCGGCCGGCCATAACTTCAACCTGACGGTCTTCGACAACACCTTCGAGGACAAGATCGCCAACCAGCCCTGCGGCGCCGGCACCACCCTGCCCTGCGCCAGCAGCGGCGAGTACGCCGACCTCGGCTACGGCTCGACCAGCCGCGCCACCAACATCGACGAGGTCGTGATCCGCGGCGCCGAGATCGCGGGCCGCTGGCGCATTCTCGACAATCTGGGTCTGCGCGGGAACTACACCTGGACGGACAGCGAACAGAAGAGCGGCGCCGAGATCGGCCGCCCGCTGGGCAACAGCGCCCGTCACATGGCGAACGCCTCGCTCGACTGGCAGGTCACCGATCGCTTCAACCTGCTTCTGACCGGCGAGACCCGCTCGGACCGCTACCGCGGCCTGCACGCCATCACCGGCGAGGAGCTGTTCTACAAGAGCTACACCGTGTTCAACTTCGGCGGCTCCTACGAACTGACCCCCTGGCTGACGGTCAATGGTCGGGTGAACAACCTGCTGGACGAGGACTTCACCACCTATGACGCCGAGTTCCGCGACCTGAACAGCGACGGCGACTATCTCGACCTGAACGTCGGCGGGACGGGCCGTAACGAGGCGCTGTTCTTCGATCACTACAACAACAAGGACAAGGGCCGCAGCTTCTGGCTGAGCCTCAACGCCCGCTTCTGATCGACACGGCCGGGAGCGTCCTCGTGGCGCTCCCGGTAATTCATCACAACCAAGCTAAGCGGTTGGTTATCTTTTTCTGGTTGTATGACCCCTTCAGAGGGGCCTGATGACCGACCGCGCGATCCGAAACCTGGCTCACCTGCGCAAGTCTGCGTCGACGGCGCGCGTGCTGAACCTGCTGAAGGTCTACAACGATCACCGGCGCGACCCCGACTATGCGGAAAAGCCGATATTCCGCACCGTGGCGCTGAACCGCGCTCTGATCATCAAGCACCGCCTGCGTCGCAACGAGTTCGACGCCTTCCACCTGCGTCGTCAGGTGTCGACGAAGGTGGTCATTCCCATCGACAGCGACGACCTGAAGACCGGCGGCCGCTTCGTCTTCGTGGACCAGCGCAATTTCGAGCGCCTGATGCAGGAGTCCTTTGGCATCGAGCCCGGGCACCCCGATCTGGTCACCCTGCGCCTGATGGACGCCCTGCCGTCGCTGGACCCCTTCCTGCTGCGCGAGCAGCTGAAGCGCGGCGGGGTCGAGCCGGCGGCCTGCTACTTCTCCATCAGCGATGCCGACCTCGACCGCATGCTGGCCTTCGTCGAGAGCGAGATCCGGCCGCTGGTCACCCTCAGCGTCGGCGACGACATCGAGACCGTCGGCTCGACCCGACGTCTGGCCGGCAAGATCCTGTCCAGCGACCCCGGCGACCGGATGGAGGCGCTGCGCGAGACGTTGCAGCTGCACCCGGACGAGTATCAGGAGGGCGTCTTCTGCTGGAAGGGCTTCCTCTACTACAAATGGGTGCTGACCAGCCTGCTGGGCGACGTCACCGCCGTGGCCGACGCCGTCGCGACGGTGAAGCCCTTGGGCAAGGTCGACCGCACTGCGCGCGAGTATCTGGATCGCGGCCGCAGGGTGCTGCACGAGCGGATCATGAAGACCTGCGAGGAGGTCTCGGCCACCCTGCGCATCTACGACGACGCCTATGCGGACCTGACGGTGCACGGAAAGCCCGCGGCCTTCCGCGACTTCCTCCTCAGGGCGCCGCGGCTGTTCACCCGTCTGGGCGAGCAGCTGGGCGCGGTGCAGCACGTGATCAGCTTCTGGCGCTTCCGCTTCGCTCCCGGCGCGCCGCCGGTCAGCGTGGACGAGCTGATCGATGTCTTCATGGACTTCGAGACCGGCCTGGCCGACCGCGATCAGGAGCTCGGGCAGCTGATGGTGGCCTGAACGAAAGAGGCCCGGCGGATCGCTCCGCCGGGCCTCCCCGTCTCCGCCTTCAGGCAGGGATCAATAGCGGTAGTGCGAGGGCTTGAACGGGCCTTCGGTCGGCACGCCGATGTAGTCGGCCTGTTCCTTCTTCAGCACGGTCAGCTGGGCGCCCAGCTTGGCCAGGTGCAGGAAGGCGACCTTCTCGTCGAGGTGCTTGGGCAGGGTGTAGACGTTGTTGTCGTACGCCTTGATGTTGGTCCACAGCTCGATCTGCGCCAGCGTCTGGTTGGTGAACGAGGCCGACATCACGAACGACGGGTGGCCCGTGGCGTTGCCCAGGTTCACCAGACGGCCTTCCGACAGCAGGATGATCTTCTTGCCGTCCGGGAATTCGATGTGGTGCACCTGCGGCTTGATCTCGTCCCACTTGAAGTTCTTCAGGCCGGCGACCTGAATCTCCGAGTCGAAGTGACCGATGTTGCAGACGATGGCGTTATTCCGCATCGCGCGCATGTGCTCGACGGTGATGACGTCCTTGTTGCCCGTCGCGGTGACGAAGATGTCGGCCTTGTCGGCGACGTCGTCCAGGGTCTGGACCTCATAGCCTTCCATCGCCGCCTGCAGGGCGCAGATCGGGTCGATCTCGGTGACGATCACGCGGGCGCCGCCCTGGCGCAGCGAGGCGGCCGAGCCCTTGCCCACGTCGCCGTAGCCGCAGACAACGGCGACCTTGCCCGACAGCATGACGTCGGTGCCGCGACGGATCGCGTCGACCAGCGATTCACGGCAGCCGTACAGGTTGTCGAACTTCGACTTGGTGACGCTGTCGTTGACGTTGATCGCCGGGAACGGCAGGTCGCCGCGCTCGGCCATCTGGTACAGGCGGTGCACGCCGGTGGTGGTCTCTTCCGACACGCCGCCGATCGCGTCGCGGATGGCCGAGTAGAAGCCCGGCTTCTCCTTCAGGTACCGCTTCATGACCTTGTAGAGGGCTTCCTCTTCCTCGTTGGTCGGGTTGTCCAGGACCGAGGCGTCCATCTCGGCCTTCGGACCGAGCACGCACAGCAGGGTCGCGTCGCCGCCGTCGTCGAGGATCAGGTTCGGGTAGCCGCCGTCAGCCCATTCGAAGATCTTGTGGGCGTAGTCCCAGTACTCTTCCAGCGTTTCGCCCTTCACGGCGAAGACCGGGGTCTTGTTGGCGGCGATGGCGGCCGCGGCGTGGTCTTGGGTCGAGAAGATGTTGCACGAAGCCCAGCGAACCTCGGCGCCCAGCGCTTCCAGCGTCTGGATCAGCACGGCGGTCTGGATCGTCATGTGCAGCGAACCGGCGATCCGCGCGCCCTTCAGCGGCTGCGCCGCGCCGTACTCCTCGCGCAGGGCCATCAGGCCGGGCATTTCGGTTTCGGCGATCGCGATTTCCTTGTTGCCGAAGTCGGCAAGCGAGATGTCACGGACGATATAGTCGGTCATGGATCTGTTCCGGGTCCTTGGTTTGGCGCGCGTATAGACCGCCGACGCCGCAACCGCAAGAAACCCATAAAGATGTCCTTATATGATTGTCCGCTGGCGGAGAGGCGCGATCTGCGCTGTGGTGGCGACTTTCGGACGTCCGGGGAGGGATGAATGAAACGGATCGCAGCATGCGCCGCGGCCATGGCGCTGATCGCCGGACACGCGTGGGCGCAGGACACGACGCCGCCGGAGGGACCGGTCACCCTGGTTCAGGCCGGGCGGTTGCTGGATCGCCCCGGACAGGCGCCGCGTGGACCCTCGACGGTGGTCATCCGGGACGGCCGGGTGGTCGAGATCCGCGACGGCTTCATCGACGCCGCCGCCTTCCCGGGCGCGACGGTCATCGACCAGAGGGACCGCTTCGTCCTGCCGGGCCTGATCGACAGCCACGTGCATCTGGTTTCGGATTTCGGCGGTCAGGCCGGTCTGGTGTCGGAGATGACCGAGAACCTGCCGGTCCACGCCTTCCGCGCCGCCGACAACGCCCGCAAGACCCTGATGGCCGGCTTCACCACCGTCCGGAACCTCGGCGACAGCGGCGGCGTCACCCTGGCGCTCGCCGACGAGACCGAAGCCCATCGCCTGCCGGGACCGCGCATCATAGACGCCGGGAACAGCATCTCGACGACCTCGGGCCACATGGACGGCCGGTTGGGCTTCAACGACGATCTGCGCGAGGTCATGCCGCACGATAACGTCTGCAATGGTGTGGAGAGCTGCCGCGAGGCGGTCCGCATCCAGGTCGGACGCGGGGCGCGTGTGATCAAGATCGCCACCACCGGCGGAGTGAACAGCCGCATCGGGGCCGGTCTGGGCGCCCAGATGTTCGAGGACGAGGCCCGCGCCCTGATCGAGACGGCGCATTTGTACGGCCTGCGGGTCGCCGTTCACGCCCACGGGGCAGACGGCGTCAATCTGGCCCTGCGTTTGGGCGCGAACTCGATCGAGCACGGCACCATCTTCGACGACGAGACCCTGCGCCTGTTCCGCCAGTCCGGCGCCTACTACGTCCCGACCCTGTCGACGGTGAACGGCTATATCGAACGTCTGGCCGCCGACCCCAACGCCTACTCGCCGGAGGTCCTGCCCAAGATCCAGTGGCGCATCCGGATCACCGGCGAGTCCCTGCAACGGGCCGTGCCGGCCGGCGTCCGCATCGCCTTCGGCACCGACGCCGGCGTGTCGAAGCACGGTCGCAACGCCGACGAGTTCGCCCTGATGGTCCAGCACGGCATGACGCCGATGCAGGCCATTCACGCCGCCACGGTCAACGCGGCCGACCTGCTGGGCCTCGCTGACGAGATCGGCACGCTGGAGCCCGGCAAGCGCGCGGACCTGATCGCCGTCGACGGCGATCCCCTGACCGATGTGACGACACTGACCTCGGTCGACTTCGTCATGCGCGACGGCCGCGTCTATCGCAGCGAAGCCGGCGACTGACGCCCAAACGAAAACCGCCTCCCCCCAGCGGAGGGGAGGCGGCCTTCTCATCCGCTGACTACGGAATCAGCGGGTGTAGTAGTAGTCCGCGATCTGGCAGACGTTGACCTGCATGCGGGTCAGTTCCTGGCCGTTCGTGAAGCGGGCCTTGAAGTCGTACAGGCAGGCGCCCGAGCCATCGTCGATATTCATCATGATGCTGCGGCCGGCGCCCAGAACGCTGGAGCCCAGCATGTCCTCCTGCCAGCTGTCGATGCGGCTGTCCGAGGCGTAGAAATGGCTCATCGTCCAGCCGGTCTGGTTGTGGATCCGAACCCGGCGGTTCAGGCCGTCGCGCGACTGGACGGTGATGGTGGTCACCTTCTCGGCCGCGATCAGCGGCTCGGCGGCGGTGGCGATGGAGGTCGTGCCCAGGGCGGCGGCGATCAGCGCGGCGCGGGCGATGGTCTTGAAGGCGATCATGTCTGTTCTCCCCAGCCGGCGGGATCGTCGGCTCCCTTGATGACGCCGTTATCCGGGAAACAGACGGGCCCGTCTTCTGACGAGGTCTGACGAGGAATCTCGCCCGCGGGACAATAGGGGCTTGCAGGGCCGGGGGTGTTTCCCATATCGGCGACAACCCGTTGAAAACCCCGCAAGCCGTGGGGGCTTCGACATCCACCAACGACCGGAACCTGAAACGGGGGCGGTCACGCGCGGCGCTTCGCTTTAAAAGGCCGCCGCATCGCCCGCTGTATGGAGTGAAAAGACAAAGCCCATGGCCAAGATCATCGGCATCGACCTCGGCACCACCAACTCGTGTGTGGCCGTCATGGACGGCAAGAACCCCAAGGTCATCGAAAACGCGGAAGGCAACCGCACGACCCCGTCGGTCGTCGCCATCCAGGACAACGGCGAAGTGCTGGTGGGTCAACCCGCCAAGCGTCAGGCCGTGACCAACCCGACCAACACCTTCTTCGCCATCAAGCGCCTGATCGGCCGCAACTACGACGATCCCGTCGTGGCGAAGGACAAGGGCATGGTGCCCTACGAGATTTCGAAGGGCCCGACCGGCGACGCCTGGGTGAAAGCCCACGGCAAGGACTATTCGCCGCAGCAGATCAGCGCCTTCACCCTGGGCAAGATGAAGGAGGCCGCCGAGGCCTATCTGGGCGAGAAGGTCACCCAGGCCGTCATCACCGTCCCGGCCTACTTCAATGACGCCCAGCGTCAGGCGACCAAGGACGCCGGCAAGATCGCCGGCCTCGAAGTCCTGCGCATCATCAACGAGCCGACCGCGGCCGCCCTAGCCTATGGTCTGGACAAGAACGACGGCCAGAAGATCGCCGTCTACGACCTCGGCGGCGGCACCTTCGACGTCTCGATCCTCGAGATCGGCGACGGCGTGTTCGAGGTGAAGTCGACCAACGGCGACACCTTCCTCGGCGGTGAGGACTTCGATCTGCGCCTCGTCGACTACCTGGCCGACGAGTTCAAGAAGGAGCAGGGCGTCGACCTGCGCTCCGACAAGCTGGCCCTGCAGCGCCTGAAGGAAGAGGCCGAGAAGGCCAAGAAGGAGCTGTCCTCGACCACCCAGTACGAGGTCAACCTTCCATTCATCACCATGAACGCCTCGGGCCCGCTGCACCTGAACATCAAGCTGTCGCGCGCCAAACTCGAGGCTCTGGTCGAGGATCTGGTCCAGCGCACGATCGAGCCCTGCGCCAAGGCCCTGAAGGATGCCGGTCTGAAGGCCTCGGACATCGACGAGGTCGTCCTCGTCGGCGGCATGACCCGTATGCCCAAGGTCGTGGAGGCCGTGAAGGCCTTCTTCGGCAAGGAGCCGCACAAGGGCGTGAACCCCGATGAAGTCGTGGCGCTGGGCGCGGCCGTTCAGGCCGGCGTGCTGCAAGGCGACGTCAAGGACGTGCTGCTGCTGGACGTGACCCCGCTGACCCTGGGCATCGAGACCCTCGGCGGCGTCTTCACCCCTCTGATCGAACGCAACACGACGATCCCGACCAAGAAGAGCCAGACCTTCTCGACCGCTGACGACAACCAGTCGGCCGTGACGATCCGCGTCTTCCAGGGCGAGCGTCCGATGGCCGCCGACAACAAGGTGCTGGGCCAGTTCGACCTGATGGGCATTCCGCCGGCGCCGCGCGGCATGCCGCAGATCGAGGTCGCCTTCGACATCGACGCCAACGGCATCGTGCACGTCACCGCCAAGGACAAGGCAACCAACAAGGAACAGTCGATCCGAATCCAAGCTAACGGCGGCCTGTCGGACGCCGACATCGAGAAGATGGTCAAGGAAGCCGAGGCCAACGCCGCGGCCGACAAGGCCCGCAAGGAACTGGTCGAGGCCCAGAACGGCGCCGACAGCCTGATCCACTCGACCGAGAAGGCCCTGTCCGAGCACGGCGACAAGATCGGCGACACCGAGAAGGCCGCCATCCAGACCGCTCTGGACGACCTGAAGTCGGCGAAGGACGGCACGGATCCGGAAGCCATCCGCGAGAAGACCAACACCCTCGCTCAAGCCTCGATGAAGCTGGGCGAGGCCATGTACGCCGCCCAGAACACGGGCGGTGACGAGGCTTCGGCCGAGCAACCGGCTGACGACGGCGTGGTCGATGCGGAGTTCGAGGAAGTCTCGGACGCGGACGACAAGAAGAACGCGTAAGTCACTCCTGACGCGGAAACGATATGGCCCCGCTTGTCCTTCGACGGGCGGGGCCTTCTTTTGAAACTTGCATCATCGGATCGGGCGCCCATGTCAGCCCGGTCAACGCTTCGCTTCAAAGGCCGGGAACAGGCCCGAAGCGAGGGCGAGAGTAAGAGGACGAACGCCTGATGGCGCGTGACTATTACGAAGTTCTGGGGGTCGAGCGGACGATCGACGCCGCCGGTCTGAAGTCGGCCTATCGCAAGCTGGCGATGCAGCACCACCCTGACCGCAACGGCGGCTCGGAAGAGTCGATGGCGATCTTCAAGGAGATCTCCGAGGCCTACACCGTCCTGTCCGACGACCAGAAGCGCGCCGCCTACGACCGCTTCGGCCACGCCGGCGTCAACGGCGGCATGGGCGGCGGCGGACAGGGCCAGGGCTTCCACGACATCAACGACATCTTCTCCCAGGTCTTCGGCGACGCCTTCGGGGACGTCTTCAGCGGTCAGCGCGGCGGCGGACGCCAGTCGGGCCCGCGTCGCGGCTCGGACCTGCGCTACGACCTCGAGATCACGCTGGAGCAGGCCTACAAGGGCGCCGACGTCGAGATTTCGGTCCCGACCACCGCGACCTGCGACACCTGCGAAGGCACGGGCGCGAAGAAGGGCGCCAAGCCGACCACATGCTCGACCTGCAGCGGCGCCGGCCGCATCCGTCAGGCCAACGGCTTCTTCCAGATGGAGCGCACCTGCCCGCACTGCGGCGGTCAGGGCAGCCGCCTGTCCCAGGCCGACACCTGCACCAGCTGTCTGGGCCACGGTCAGGTCCGCAAGAACCGCGTCCTGAACCTCAAGGTCCCCGCCGGCGTTGACGACGGCTCGCGCATCCGCCTGTCGGGCGAGGGCGACGCCGGCCAGCGCGGCGGTCCCCGCGGCGACCTCTACGTCTTCCTTTCAGTCACTCCGCACGAGCTGTTCGAGCGCGACAATCTCGACCTTCTGGTCACCGTTCCAGTCTCGGTGACCACCGCAGCGCTGGGCGGCGAGATCGACGCCCCCTGTCTCGTGTCCGAAGCTTGCGACGGCCGCTGCAAGGCCCCTGTCGTCGTCCCCGCGGGCGCCCAGACCGGCAAGACCGTCCGCATCAAGGGCAAGGGCATGCCCCACCTGAACGGCCGCCAGCGCGGCGATCTGGTGGTCGAGCTGTTCGTCGAGACCCCCACCGACCTGACGCCCCGCCAGAAGGAGCTTCTGGAAGAGCTGGCCGCCTCGCTGGGCGACACGCAGACGCCGAAGAACGCCTCCTTCGCCGGCAAGGCCAAGCGCTTCTGGGCCGACATCCTCGGCGCGGAGAACGCGCAGTAGGCACCGCGCCGGGATAGCGAAATCAGCGAATTCATCCATTGTGCGGATGAACTCTTCGAGGGGACCGATTTGAGCGCCATCTTCCACGCCGGCATTTCCGGAGCACGGGGCCGCATGGGTCGGGCCGTCTCGGCCGTTCTGGACGCCCGCGAGGACGTCGTCGTCGCCGCCCGCTTCGACCGCGGCGAGAGCCCGGACCTGTCGCTGTGCGACGTGATCATCGACTTCTCAACGCCCGAGGCGTCCGTCGAGCTGGCCCAGGCCTGCGCCGCCGTCGGCGGTCCGGCCCTGGTCATCGGCTCCACCGGCCTGACCGAGGAGCAGGACGCCGAAATCCTGAAGGCAGCCGAGAAGATCGCCATCGTGCGCAGCGGAAACTTTTCGCTGGGCGTCAACATCCTGATCGGACTGGTCGAACACGCCGCCCAGCGGCTGGACGCCCGCGACTGGGATATTGAGATCTCCGAGGCCCACCACCGCCGCAAGGTGGATGCGCCCTCAGGCACCGCCCTGATGCTGGGCGAGGCGGTCGCCAACGGCCGCGCCGAGGACCTCGAGGACATTCGCATGCCGCCGTGGGACGGCATCACCGGTCCGCGCGAGACCGGCAAGATCGGCTTCTCCTCGACCCGCGCCGGCGGCATCATCGGCGAACACACCGTGCTGTTCGCCTCGGACGACGAGGTCCTGACCCTCAGCCACTCCGCCATCGACCGCTCGCTCTTCGCCAAGGGCGCGGTGGCGGCCGCCGCCTGGGTCCGCAGCCGCAAGCCGGGGCTTTACGACATGCAGGACGTTCTTGGTTTCCGTCAGGCCTAGGCCTGACGGAGTGCGCTAACGCTCGCCGCGCGGCGGCTCACTGCCTGAGCGCGAGTGGTGCGCGAACCGCCAGGCCGCGTCGGGTCGAGAAGGCGGAGCCTTTTGACCGCGGCCCAAAAGAATGACTGAGGGCCAGAGGCCCTCAGTGCGCGTGCACCCTGCGACGCCCGCCGCCCGTGAACAGCGACTTGATGAAGAAGAACACGGCGATGACGATCGCATAACCCAGGAACAGGGCCAGCACCGTCATCCAGAAGCCCAGCGTCAGCAGGGGCGGCAGGGCCAGCGACCCGCCGTCCAGAACGGGCCTCAGGACGCCGATCAGGATGTGCACGAAGGCCGCGCCCAACGCCGTGGCCCACAGCCGGCTCCACGCCGGCATCATCAGGGCCGCGATCACCGCGATCAGCAGGCCCATGACCTGGTTGACGCCGTCGAAGCCGCCCTGCGCCAGTCCGAACAGGGCCGACAGGAAGGTCATGATCGAGTCGATGAGGGAATCCATACCGCATCCTCTGTCTTCACTACGGCCGAGCTTGGCCGGGAAGCAGGGTTAACGCGGCTCAGGCCGGAAGGCTCCGCGGGTTTGGTTGCACCGAGCATGGGATTGCTTCTAGGTTGAGCTGATGCGGCGTTTTCCTCTCACAGTCGTGGCCGCACTGGCCTTTGCGCCAGCCCTCGCGTTGGGCTGCGCGGCGGATGCGAACGCCGATCAGGCCGCTGATGTGCGCTTCGGACGGAGGGGAGAGGCGACGATCTTCGAGAAGATTTGCCGCTACACCTTCGAGGAAATCCCACCCACCTTCACGATGCTGGAACTGACCATCGAAAACGGCGGGCTGACCAGTTTTGACGGAAGGCAGGGGTTTCTGTTCGTGCCGGCGCGATCTGACGAATGTCCTGACCTTACGGCGCTGGGCGCCTCGACGCCCGAAGTCGTATCTCATGGCGACGCGGCTGCCAGGTTTGGTCGGACCTCGGGTGCTCTCCGGCCCAGCGGGCCGGAGCAGACGAGTATCGTGCTCTACCAGCCTTCCGGCGCGCCCGTCGGGGACTTCCTGCAACTGATGCTCGACGTCGGCGCGCTGGTCATGAACGACATGCTCCCTGTGACCCATTTCGCAGCCATGGGAGCTGCTATCTGTCTCGAGGGCCCTGACGCGGCTGCAATCAGGGACCGCATTTCCGAGGCCGAACTGACCGAACCCGAGAGCGTGATCGTGACCATCGGTAGCGGACTCTGCCGAACCGCCACTCGCGAAATCACGGGGCGGCCATGGCCCGAAGTGGTTGCCTCGGCCTCCTAACGCCCCGTCGAGCCGAAGCCACCCGCGCCGCGCGCTGTCTCGTCCAGCGCCTTGACCTCGACGACGGTCGCCTGCTCGTGCCGGGCGATGACCATCTGGGCGATGCGCTCGCCACGCTGGATCGCGAACGGCTCCTGACCGTGGTTGATCAGGATCACGCCAACCTCTCCGCGATAGTCGCTGTCGACCGTGCCGGGCGAGTTAAGGCAGGTGATGCCGTGCTTCAGCGCCAGACCCGAGCGAGGCCGCACCTGGGCTTCATAACCCGGCTCCAGTGCGATCTTCAGACCCGTCTTCACCAGCGCCCGCGCGCCCGGCGCCAGCGTCAGCGGCTCACCCTCCGGCAGGGCCGCGCGCAGGTCCATCCCGGCCGAGCCCGTGGTCTCATAGGTCGGCAGGGGCAGGCCTTCGGCATGCGGAAGGCGCTCGACGCGGACGGTCGTCATGGGCGGGGTATCTCTCAGGCCTTGAAGTGGTCGGCGATGCGGGCGGCCAGCTTGCGCGCCACCTCGGTCTTTGACTGGCGCGGCCAGCTGTCGGCGCCGTCGCGGGTGAACAGCGTCACCGCATTGCCGTCTGCGCCGAACACGTCGTCCGATACGTCGTTGCCGACGATCCAGTCGCAGCCCTTGCGTGACAGCTTGGCCAGGGCGTTGGCTTCCAGGTCGGTCGTCTCGGCCGCGAAGCCCACGACCAGCGTCGGCCGGTCCTTGCCGGGCTTGGAGACGCCGGCGAGGATGTCGGGGTTCTCGATCAGCGACAGGGACGGCGGCCCGCCCGGCGCCTTCTTGATCTTGCCCGAGGCCACGCCGTCCACGCGCCAGTCGGCGACCGCGGCGCTCATCACGGCGATGTCGGCGGGGAAGGCGGCCTTGACCGCCGCCTGCATGTCGCGCGCCGTCTCGACCCAGACCCGTTCGACCCCCACCGGAGCGGACAGGGCGACCGGGCCGGACACCAGCGTCACCTTGGCGCCCAGCGCCGCCAGCGCCTCGGCGATCGCATAGCCCTGCTTGCCGCTGGAGCGGTTGGTCAGGCCCCGCACCGGGTCGATGGGCTCGAAGGTCGGACCGGCCGTCACCACCGCCGTGCGACCCGCCAGCGGGCGTCCGTCGGGGCCGGCCAGCAGACCGGAAATCGCATCCAGAATGGCCGCCGGCTCAGCCATCCGGCCCGGGCCGAATTCGCCACAGGCCATCTCGCCCTCGCCCGGTCCGACCACCGCGACGCCATGGAAGCCGTCGAAGCCCTTCAACCGCTCGACATTGGCCTGCACCGCGGGGTGCAGCCACATCCGCACGTTCATCGCCGGCGCCAGCAGCACCCGCTTGTCAGTGGCCAGAAGCGTGGTCGAGGCCAGGTCGTCGGCGAAGCCGTTGGCCGCCTTGGCGATCAGGCCCGCCGTCGCCGGCGCCACCACCACCAGATCGGCCCAGCGCGACAGCTCGATATGGCCCATGGCCGTCTCGTCCTCGGGCATGAACAGGGCCTGGCGAACGGGATGGCCGGTCAGGGCCGCCAGCGACATGGGCGTGACGAACTCGGCCCCGGCGGCGGTCAGCACGCTCATGACCTCTGCGCCCGACTTCTTCAGCAGGCGCACCAGCTCCAGCGACTTGTAGGCCGCGATGCCGCCGCCCACGATCAGCAGGATCTTTCGTTCGGACAGGGCAGCGGTGCTCATCCTTCCGATCTAGCGATGCGGCCCCCCTGCGTCGAGTGACGCTTCGGCGAACGTTGCGGGAACGAACAACCTGTGATTACTTCGCGCCGCTGAAGCGTGTACGGGAGGGCGGAATGTTCAAACCGATGACGCTGGCGACGGCCGGCCTGATGATGCTGACGCTCGCGGGATGCGGGGATGGCGGTTCTGCGGTGGAGACGCGGGATCGCAGTGCGAGCGACGAGGCTGCGCCGACGACGCGGGCGGACGCCGCTGGCGAGGCCGGGAAGGGCGGTGGCCAGCCCGCGCCCGCGCTGACCGCCAACCGGCGCGAGAGCGTGGACGAAAAGGTGGTGCGACTGTTCGAGCGCAACGGCGCCGACTTCGACGCCCGCACGCCCGAGGACTATCTGCGCAAGGTTCGCGCCTTCACAGGCTCACCGCCGTCGGGAACGGAACGGGTCGAGCGGGCGAACGGGGATGTGCTGCTGTATCAGGCCTCGACCAACACCTTCGCGGTGCTGTCGCGCGACGGCGTGCCCAAGACGATGTTCAAGCCGGACAGCGGCGCGGCCTACTGGGCCGAACAGAAAGAACGGGCGCCGACCTTCGGTCGTCGCCGTCAGGGATCGGATCGATCGGAGGAATGAGGGAGGGCGATCAGCCCTCGTCGCCCTCGGTACGGTCGGTCATGTCGCGGATCAGGTCCAGCGCCAGTTTCTGCTGTCGGGTCGACAGCTGGGGCGCCAGGCGATTGATCTCGATCGTGTAGCGGGTGGCCGGGAAGTCGTGTTCGAACGCCGCGCCGTCTTCATTGTAGCCGGCCAGCTGTGCGCCGGTCAGGCCTTCGAAGAAGAAGCCGATATCGACCTTGAAGAACCGGGCGATGTCCCAAAGCTTCGAGGCGGAGATGCGGTTGGCGCCCTTCTCGTACTTCTGGATCTGCTGGAAGGTCAGACCGAGAGCTCGTCCGAGGTCGCTCTGGTTGTAACCCAATGCGAGGCGCTTCTCGCACACTCGCCGGCCCACGTGCCGGTCCACCGGGTGGGGACCGTCATCGCCCTTGCCTCTCGCCATCGTAACCTTGCCTTCGAACTCGGTGCAGCAACGCCTGCATGCGCTCCTGATTGGCCTATGTCATCCAAAAACAGGCCAAATTACGCCATTGCAACACTAGGGTTGCGGACCAAGAACATTCCCTCTCGTGCGGATGGAAACACCCTTACAAAATGCTCTTGTTGCGAGAGTCAGACGAGGATTTCGCGACGCTTGCGGACGATACTCGACCATGGCAAGGCGGTCGCCAGACCGCCGATGATCGCCAGCCAGAACAGCAGATCTCCGGTCCGGCCATAGATGGTCACGGCCGTCGGTCGGGGCAGGCGGGCATCGATCACGCCGCTCTCGCCCGGGTCGAGGCGTTCGGCGCCGATCACCCGCCCCCAAGGATCGATCATGGCCGAAACGCCGGTCGGCGTGGAGCGGACAATGGGCAGGCCGGTTTCGATGGCGCGGTAGCTGGCCAGGTTCAGGTGCTGGCGCGGCCCGGACGATCGCCCGAACCAGGCGTCGTTGGAGATGTTGACGATCCACTCCGGCCGGCCGGTCGAACCGGCGGTGAAGCCGGGATACAGGCTCTCGTAGCAGATCAGCGGCTGAACGCGCGGCGCGCCGGGAATGTCGATCGGCGCGGGCCGCTCGCCGGGCGTGAAGTCCAGCGGCATGTGGGTCAGGCTGCGGACGCCGAGAGCGCCCATCAGGTCGCCCAGCGGCATGTACTCGCCGAACGGCACCAGCCGGTATTTGTCGTAGATGGTCGAGATGCGCAGGCCCGGCCCGCCCTCGTCCGTCAGCACGAACATGCTGTTGTAATAGCGCGCGCCCTCGGGAACCGTCGGATCGGGCACGCCGCGGCCCAGACCGATCAGCAGACTTTGACCCGGCTGCAGGGCGTTGGAGATCGCCGTGGCGTCCGGCGAGTTGAACACGTCGCTGGCGGTGGCCGGCAGGGCGCCCTCCGGCCAGATCACGATGTCCGGCAGAACCGCGCCGGGCTGCGCCGTCAGGCTGACATAGCGATCGACGATGCTCTGGTAGCTCTCGGGAGACCATTTGGACTCCTGCTTGATGTCGGCCTGAACGATCCGTACCACCGTCGGGGTCAGCTCGACCTGCGCCTGCGACAGCCGCACCGTTCCACCGATCACCAGCGCCGCGATGGTCAGCACGCCCAGCGCCGCCGTCACGCCCTTCGCCTTCATCGAGCCGCGCCCGGCCAGGGGCGCGAAGGCGGCGGCGGCGGCCACGGTGACGAAGCTCAGGCCATAGATGCCGGCGATCGAGGCGAACTGCGAGGCGGCCGAGCCGGCCTTCCAGCTGGCGCCCGCCGGATTCCACGGGAAGCCGGTCAGCAGGTTTCCGCGCAGCCACTCCAGCAGGCAGAACAGGGCGGCGAAGACCAGCACCTTGGCCATGCCGTCCGGGCTGAAGCGGCGGTAAAGGGCCGTGGCCGTACCCCAGAACAGACCCAACCCGGCCGGCAGCAGGGAGGCCGCGAACGGCGCCATCCACGCCTGCGCCGGATCGACCAGGAAGGCCTCGGCCACCCACCAGCAGCTGATGAAGAAATAGGCGAAGCCCGCCAGCCACCCCATCCAGAAGCCGCCGCGCGTCGTGCGCGACCGCTCGGTCAGGATCATCAGCAGGGCGTAGCCCAGCAGGCCGGGCAGAATGCCGAACGGCGGATGGGCCAGAGCCGCGCCCGCACCCGCCAGCAGGGCCAGGGCGATGCGGCCCAATCGCAGGATCAGCCGCGAGCGCAGGCTGCCGTCATCAAGCTTCGCCGAGAGGGTGATCATTCGTCTCGTATGGGTCCGCTATGCCCAGGCTGGCAAGGATGGATCGTTCCTCCTGCTCCATCTCCTCCGCCTCTTCGTCGATTTCATGGTCACGGCCCAGCAGATGCAGCACCCCATGCACCACCAGATGGGACAGGTGATCCGACAGGGACTTGCCCTGCGCCTGCGCCTCCTCGACGCAGACACCGTGGGCCAGCACCAGATCGCCCAGATGCGGCATGGCGCTTTCGGCCGCCGGGAAGGACAGGACGTTGGTCGGCCTGTCCCTGTCGCGGAAGCGGGCGTTCAGATCGCGGATCGTCGTATCGTCCGTCAGCAGAACGACCACATCGCCCTCGACCGCGCCCAGCGCCGCCATCGCCGCGCGCTCGACCACCGCCGCAGCCGTGGGCAGGCTGGAGGCCCATTCCAGATCCTCGAGCTCGACCTCGATCACGTCGTCGGCTTTCCGGCCGCTTGCGCCGCTGCGTCGGCGTCATAGGCGCGCACGATCCGCTCGACCATGGCGTGGCGCACCACGTCCTGCGCCTGGAACTTCAGCACCCCGGAGCCCTGCACGCCATCGAGGATGCGCAGGGCATGGGACAGGCCGGAGTCGCGGGCGTTCAGCAGGTCGATCTGCGACGGGTCGCCCGTCACCACCATCCGCGCGCCCTCCCCCAGACGGGTCAGCACCATCTTCATCTGCAGCTTCGTGAGGTTCTGCGCCTCGTCGACGATGATGAAGGCGTGGGCCAGCGTCCGGCCGCGCATGAAGGCGATCGGCGCCGCCTCGATCTCGCCCTTGTCGCGCCGACGACGGACGTCATCCGGACCCAGAATGTCGTTCAGCGCCTCCCAGATCGGGGCCAGATAGGGATCGACCTTCTCGTTCAGGTCGCCCGGCAGGAAGCCCAGCTTCTCGCCCGCCTCGACCGCCGGCCGGGTGATCACCAGCCGGTCCACCTGCCCCCGCCGCAGCAGGGAAGCGCCATAGGCGGCCGCGAGGAAGGTCTTGCCCGTTCCCGCCGGGCCAACGCCGAAGGTCAGCTCGCAGCGCGACAGCAGCTCCAGATACCGGGCCTGCGCCGCCGTCTTGGGCGCGATGGCCCCGCGACGCCCGACCGGCAGGGCCACGGCGTCCGGAGCGATACTCCCCTGCCCCGCCCGCGGCTGGGCCACGGCCGCGCCCAGGGCCGTGCGCACATCGGCCTCGGTGATCTCGGCGCCGGTCTCGGCGCGGTCGGCCAGGGTCTCGATGACCCGCTTGGCCTGCGCGCGATCGCGGGCAGAGCCGTTGATCGACACCCCTCCGCCCGGCGTCTCGACCAGCACCTTGAAGCGATCCTCGATCAGCGCGATGTGCCGGCTGTTCGGACCGATGACCGCGCGCAGGGCCTCGTCGCCCAGCGCCAGGAACTCACTCTCACGAGCCATCAAGCCGCTTTCTGAAGAAGTCGGCCGCTGAGGGATTTCAGCCCGCCGCTCTCGATCGTCACCGGAACGATCTGACCGATCAGTTGATCCGCGACGCCATCGACATAGACCGGTTGCAGCCACGGCGACCGACCCGTGACATGGCCGTCGAACTTGCCCGGACGCTCGAACAGCACTGGAATCGTCATGCCCGCGCGCGAGGCATTGAACGCCGTCTGCTGATCGAACAGCAGGGTCTGCAGCGTCTGCAGCCGCTCGCGCGACACGGCGTCGGGCACCTGGGCGCCCATGGTCGCCGCCGGCGTGCCGGGGCGAGGCGAGTACATGAAGGAGAAGGCCGAGGCGTAGGTCACGCGACGGACCAGATCCATCGTGTCCTCGAAATCCTTCTCGGTCTCGCCGGGGAAGCCGACGATGAAATCGCCCGACATCGCCATGTCCGGCCGCGCCTTGCGGATGCGGTCGATCAGCTCGAAATACTTCTGCCGCCCGTGCTTGCGGTTCATCAGCCGCAGGATGCGATCCGAGCCAGACTGCACCGGCAGGTGCAGCCACGGCATCAGCACATCCAGATCGCGGTGCGCCTGGATCAGGTCGTCCGACATGTCGTTCGGATGGCTGGTCGTGTAGCGGATGCGGTCCAGTCCGGGGATCTCGGCCAAGGCCCAGGCCAGCCGCGCCAGCGTCGACGGCTTTCCGTCCGGTCCCTCGCCGTCATAGGCGTTGACGTTCTGGCCCAGTAACGTGACTTCACGAACGCCCTTGGCCGCCAGCTCCCGGGCCTCGGCCAGGATCGCCGCCACCGGCCGCGACCACTCGGCGCCGCGGGTGTAGGGCACCACGCAGAAGGTGCAGAATTTGTCGCAACCCTCCTGCACGGTCAGGAAGGCGGTGAAGCCGTCCACCCCGCGCGCGGCGGGGAGGGCGTCGAACTTCTCATCCGGCGCGAAGTCGGCGCCGATCCGCTCGCCCCGCGCCCGCGCCGTGCGCGTCAAGAGCTCGGGCAGCTGGTGATACGCCTGCGGGCCGACGACCAGATCGACCGCCGGCTGGCGCTTCATGATCTCCTCGCCCTCGGCCTGGGCCACGCAGCCCGCGACAGCGATGGTCATGGCCCCACCTTTTGCGTCCTTCAGCTCGCGCATCTTGCCGAGCTCGGAATAGACCTTCTCGGCCGCCTTCTCGCGGATGTGGCAGGTGTTCAGGATGACGAAGTCGGCGTCCTCCACGGTGTCCGTGGCGGCATAACCCAGCGGGCGCAGGACATCGGCCATGCGCTCGGAGTCATAGACGTTCATCTGGCAGCCGTAGGTCTTGATGAACAGGCGTTTGGTCGCCTGCTCGTCCTTCGGCGGGACAAGGGTCTCGGTCATGAAAGGCTTATGATATCCGGCTGCGGCGACCGCAAGGCACGGTCAGGACCGGTGCGGGCTCTGTTGGCGGCGCCAGATACCCACACCCTCCACCACCGCGGCAAGGCCGAGGCCCAGCATCATCGCAGTCGCCAACGCTATCGCGCCGGTGACATCCTGAAAGGCGATCGGCCCGACCGCCAAGCCGGAGAGCGCCAGAACGCCCACTAATTTCGCAAGCAACTCAGGCAGTCGCCACGGGCGACCACCGATCCCGAACACGCCCAGACTGCCGACGCACCAGATCAGGCCGACGACGGCGAGGAACACCTCAGGCCGTTTCGTCCACGCTGTGGGCGTGGCGCTTGTAAACCAGACCTTCGCGATCTTCCGGAGCCGCCCCGGGGATCGGCTTGCCGTAGAGCTCCAGCTTGTGGCCGACCAGTTCGAAGCCCAGACGCTTGGCGATCTCGGTCTTCAGGCGCTCGATCTCGGCGTCGAAGAACTCGATGACCTCGCCGGTCTTGGTGTCGATCAGGTGATCGTGGTGGTCGTCGCCGGCCTCTTCATAGCGGCTGCGGCCATCGCCGAAGTCGTGCTTCTCGACGACTCCGGCTTCCTCGAACAGGCGCACGGTGCGGTAGACCGTGGCGATCGAGATGTGCGGATCGATGGCGGAGGCGCGGCGGTACAACTCCTCCACATCGGGGTGATCTTCGGCGGCCGACAGCACCCGCGCGATCACGCGGCGTTGTTCGGTCATGCGCATGCCGCGCTCGGCGCAGAGTTTCTCGATCCGGTCCATGGAACGCGAGAATAGGGGGCGTCTCGGCTCTAGGGAAGCCGCCCGGTCAAGTTGAGAGTCAGAAGCATTGCATCGCGCCGCGACCCATCAGCGCGGGCGTAGTATCGCAGCCTCCGACCGGCCTCCTCGAAGCCCGCCCGGCGATAGACGGCGAGGGCCGAGGCGTTGTCGTCGGCGACCTCGAGAAAGACCCGATGCGCCCCTCGTTCGGCCGCTTCGGCGACGCCTTCGGCGGTAAGGCGACCGCCCTCCCCTCGCCCGCGCGCGTCCGGGCGCACGGCCAGGGTCAGGATCTCGGCCTCGTCGGCCACGGCACGCATCAGGATGAAGCCGGCCTCGCTCTCGACCACGAACACACCCGGTCCGGCCAGCAGGTCTGCGAAGGCGGCGGCGTCCCAGGGCGCGTCGAAGGCCGTGGCGTGCAGCGCCGCCAGACGCGGCGCCTGATCGCTCACGCCGGAACCGCCGAACGCGGCTGGCCCGGCAGGCGGGTCGGCGGGGTCGCATCGGGCGCGCGCAGGTACATGGGCTTCGGTGGGTTCGCTTCCGGATCCAGAGCCGCCGTCAGCCACGCCAGGTCCTCCGGTCGTGCGCCCACGGCGTCCACCACCGTCGCGCCGGGCGCGCTTTCCAGCACCAATCCCGAGCCCGATCCAATCAACGCCGGCGTGGTCAGCTCGGCCACCCGACCTTGCGCGTCCTCGATGGACAGGGCCTCGGCCGGCCCCTGCGCATCGCCGCCTTTCCAGAACCGGGCATAGACCTGCCCGCGTCGCGCATCGATCAGAGCCGCGCGGTCCGGCGCGTCCGACGCCTCGGCGAGCGCATCCAGCGTCGACAGCCCGACCACCGGCTTGCCCAGCGCTGCGCCCAGACCCAGCGCGAAGGCCATGCCGACGCGCAGGCCGGTGAAGGAGCCCGGCCCGACGGTCACGCCGATCCGGTCGATGCCGTCGAAACCGCCCGCATCCTTCGCCGCATCGCGCGCCAGCCCGGCCAGTCGTTCGGAATGCCCCTTGGTCATAGCCTCGGAACGCAGACCCAGCGGCCGCACGACCGCGCCGTCGACCTCGAACACCCCGGCCGTGCACAGGCCCAGGGCGGTATCGACGACCAGCACCTGCATCGGATCAGAGGACCTGCTCGACGCGGGTCACTTCGGGCACGTAGTGTTTCATCATCTGCTCGACGCCGGACTTCAGCGTCGCCGACGACGACGGACAGCCCGAACAGGCGCCGCGCAGCCGCAGGGACAGGACGCCGGTCTCCTCGTCGAAGGAGTCGAAGAGGATGTCGCCGCCGTCCTGCGCCACCGCCGGGCGGATACGGCTGTCCAGCAGTCCCTTGATCTCGGCCACGATCTCGCTGTCCTCGCCCTCGCCGCCGGCATGGCTGTCGCCGCCGCCCTCGCGCAGCAGGGGCGCGCCCGAGACGAAATGATCCATGATCGCCGCCAGAATCGGCGCCTTCATCGTCGTCCACTCCGGCCCCTGCGGCTCGCGGGTGACGGAAACGTAGTCGTAGCCGAAGAAGACGCTGGTCACGCCTTCCAGCTCGAACAGGGACTCGGCCAGCGGCGAGGCGGTCGCCTCGTCCACATTGACGAAATCGCGCGGATCGTTCGCCACGTCCCGTCCCGGCAGGAACTTCAGGACGTTCGGGTTCGGCGTCGGTTCGGTCTGGATGAACATGGCCGGTAAGTGCGCTTTGACGAGGCGAGGTTCAAGGGCAGTTCCCCCGGACTCACCTCTCCATTCCCCCAGGAATGGAGAGGACAGATCGACGCGCAGCGGCGATCAGGAGAGGGCGACACCGGCGGATGTGATCGGAGCTCCGCCAACCACGGCTGCCGTCGCCCTCTCCTGACCGCTTCGCGGTCTGTTCTCTCCATCGCCTTGAAGGGGCGATGGAGAGGTGAGCCTACGCCAGATCCTCAATGTCCTTCTCGGTCAGCTCGCCCGGCACGATCGTCACCGGCAGCTTGCGGCCGGTGAAGGCCGCACCCTGTTTGACGATGGCCGAGACCAGCGGTCCCGGGCCGCGGTTCCCCTCGCCGGCGGCCAGCACCAGAATCTTGATCTCCGGGTCCTCGCCGACGACCTTGCGGATACAGGCCTGCGGCTCGCCACGCTCGATCAGCAACATGGGCGTTGCGCCCGACCGCTCGGCCGCCTCGCCTGCCCATTTGTTCAGCAGGGCCTCGGCCTCGGTGCGGGTCTGGCGCTCGATCTCGTCGCGGACCCCGGCCCAGTGGGCGTCGGACGCCGCCGTCGGGATGACCTGCAGCATGACCACACGGCCGCCGGTCGACTTCGCTCGACGGCTGGCATAGCGCAGCGCCGCCTCGAATTCGGGGCTGTCGTCGACGACGACCAGAAACTTGCGCGGCATTCAGCCTCTCCCCATCCGGCCCGACATGTAGCAGATCGGCGGCCGGCAGATAGCCCGGCCGCCTTTCAACACATCGTCAGATCGCAGACGAAGCGATCTCGCGAATGGCGCTGTTCGCGATCGTCAGCTTGGCGAAGGTCCAGCCCGAGCCCGAGGACTCGATCTCGTCCACCGAGGCGCGCACACCCTCGACGGTGACCTGACGCGAGCCGATCCAGGCGTCGACAGCCTTCTCGGCCGTTTCCTCGCTGGCGCCGACCGAGGCGTTGGACGCCTTGGCCACCGCGCGGGTCAGGGCCATCTGCTCGCCCATCAGATCCTGGATCAGGCGACGGACGGCCAGACGGTCGAAGTGATCCGCCGACGGCACATTTCCGGCGGCCGCGCGCAGGCGGTCGAAGTCGAAAGCCGCGCCGACCTGGTGGTACAGCATGGCCATCGCCGGTTCCGGCCAGCCGGCCTCGCGGGCCAGATCGCCGATGTCCGCCGTGGCGACCAGCGGACGCAGCATGGCGAAGTCGCGCGCCATCTCATCCGAGGCGCCCAGAGCCGTGAAGGCCTGGATGCGGGCCTCGAACCGGCCCTGTTCGAACCGCGACAGCACCGAGGCGCCGGCCGAGCGCAGGGCGTCGGCGGCCGGACGGTAGGCGGCGATCAGGCTGTCGACGGTCGCACCCGCCTGCATGGCGCGGCGGGCCAGCCAGAAGGTCTGGCGACGCAGGACGGTGGCGATCTCGGTGTAGAGGGCGGTCTGCGCGTCGGCCGGGATCTTCAGGTCCAGCGCCGACACGGCGTCCCAAGCCTCGTCGAGACGGAAGACCTGACGCGCCGCCTCGAAGGCGATGACCATGGCCCCGGTATCGCACTGGGCCGAGTAGCGCAGGCGTTCCGGGAAGGTCGCGCCGCACATGTTCACGATCTCGTTCGACAGGATGGTCGAGATGATCTCGCGACGCAGGCGGTGGCGCTGCATGTCGGCCTCGAACTTCGCCAGCGGAGCCGGGAAGTAGCGGACGAGGGTCTGTTTGAAGAAAGCGTCGTCCGGCGCGGCCGAACCGACGACCTCGTCGAACAGCTCCAGCTTGGAGTAGGCGGTCAGCACCGCCAGTTCCGGTCGGGTCAGCGGCGTCTGGGCCGCCTTCATCTCGACCAGCTTCAGATCGTCCGGCAGGCCCTCCACCTTGCGGTCCAGCTTACCCTTTGATCCGAGCCACTGCATGAACCGCTGCTGGGCGTCGAGCGCGCCCGCGCCCTCGGCCTGCTGCAGGGTCAGGGCCAGGGTCTGGTCGTAGTTGTGCACCAGCACCTTCAGCCCGACCTCATCGGTCATCGAGGCCAGCAGGGCGTTGCGATCCTCCGACTTCAGCGCGCCCGAACCGATGGCCGCGCCGGTCAGGATCTTGATGTTCACCTCGTGGTCGGAAGAGTCCACGCCGGCCGAGTTGTCGATGGCGTCGGTGTTGATCCGGCCGCCGGCGCGCGCGAAGGCGATCCGGCCCGCCTGGGTCAGACCCAGGTTGGCGCCCTCGCCGATGACCTTGGCCCGCACCTCGCCGCCGTCCACGCGGATGGCGTCATTGGCCTTGTCGCCGACCTGGGCGTCCGTCTCGTTCGGCGCCTTCACATAGGTGCCGATGCCGCCGAAATAGAGCAGCTCGACCGGGGCCAGCAGGATGGCCTTCATCAGGGTCGCCGGATCGACGACGTCCTCCTGGATGTCCAGCGCAGCCTTGATCTCGGGGCTCAGCTCGATCGACTTGGCCGAGCGCGGGAAGATGCCGCCGCCCTTGGAGATCTTCGACGTGTCGTAGTCCTGCCAGGACGAGCGCGGCAGTTTGAACATCCGGTCCCGCTCGACCCACGACGAGGCGGGATCCGGGGTCGGGTCGATGAAGATGTCGCGGTGGTCGAAGGCGGCCACCAGCTTGATGGCCTTGGACAGCAGCATGCCGTTGCCGAACACGTCGCCCGACATGTCGCCCACGCCGGCCACGGTGAAGGGCTCGGACTGGATGTCCTTGCCCTCCTCGCGGAAGTGCCGCTTCACGGCCTCCCAGGCGCCGCGGGCGGTGATGCCCATGACCTTGTGGTCGTAGCCGACCGAACCGCCCGACGCGAAAGCGTCGTCCAGCCAGAAGCCGTAGGAGGCCGACACGCCATTGGCGATGTCCGAGAAGGTCGCCGTGCCCTTGTCGGCGGCGACGACCAGATAGGGGTCGTCGCCTTCCCAGCGGACCACGTTCTGCGGCGGAACCACGCCACCGTCGGCGTTGATGTTGTCGGTGATGTCCAGCAGGCCCGACAGGAAGGTCTTGTAGGCGCGGATCGCCTCGGCCTGCTGCGCATCGCGGTCGCCGCCGGCGCGCACGATGCCGGCCAGCATCTTCGGATAGAAGCCGCCCTTCGAACCGACCGGCACGATGACGGCGTTCTTCACCTGCTGGGCCTTCACCAGACCCAGAACCTCGGTGCGGAAGTCGTCTCGACGATCCGACCAGCGCAGGCCACCGCGCGCGACCGGGCCGAAGCGCAGGTGCACGCCCTCGATGTGCGGCGCCCAGACGAAGATCTCGCGGAACGGCTTGGGCAGCGGCAGGTCGGCCAGCTCGCGCGAGGCGATCTTGATCGAGATGTGCGCCTTCGGCTCGCCGTCAATGCGCTGGTAGTAGTTGGTCCGCTTGATCGCCTGCACCAGCAGGGCGATGCGACGCAGCGCCTTGTCATGGTCGAGGCTCTTCACGTCCTGAAGCAGGTCGTTGATGTGCGTAACGAGGTCGGTCACCGCCGCCTCGCGCGCGGCCGCATCCCCGGCCTGGGCCGGATCGAACTTGGCGGCGAAGAGGGCCAGGATCGCCCGGGCCACGGTCGGATAGTCGCGCAGCGCCTCTTCCTGCACCGCCTGCGACGGATCCAGACCTGTCTGCTGGCGATAACGGGCAAGGGTGCGGATAAGGGCCGCCTCGCGCCATTCGACGCCGAGCTCGATGACCAGGCGGTTGAAACCGTCGCTCTCGGTCCGGCCGGTCCAGACGGCCTCGAAGGCCGACTCGAACGGATCGCGCACCGCGTCGAAGCTGAGGTCGCCGCCGCGCGGGTCCTCCATCAGGAATTCGTGGACGTGGATCTCGTCCGCGCCGGTCGGCTTCAGGGCGTAGCCCCATTCCTCCAGCGTCTTCAGGCCCATGTCGGCGAGGATCGGCAGCACGTCCGACAGCGGCACGGCCGAGCCGCGGCGATACAGCTTGAAGCGGAAGTTCAGCGGACCGTCGCGCTCCGAGCGGAAGGCGCGCACCTGCACCGGCTCGCCGCCGTCGTTCTGGCCCGAGGCGTTCAGGCGGTCGGCGGCCATCAGGTCGCGCACGCTCTCGGCGGCGTCGTAGCGGTCGCGGTAGCCCGCGCCGAAGGCGTCGGCCCAGCGGGCGCTCATCGGGCCGACGGCGACGTCGTCGACGTCAGCAGCGCGCAGGGCGCTCTCGAAGCGATCGATCCAGCTGCGGCCCGCCTCGGCCACCTCGGTCTCAAGCGCGGCATTATCCGGGCACGGATGATTGCCCGGCTCGACGCCAATGATGTAGTGGATGCGGACCAGCGGCTGGTCCGACAGCTGCGGATACCAGGCCGACAGGCGACCGCCCCAGGCACGGGCCAGGATCGCGCCGATCCGCTCGCGCACCGAGGCCTCGAACCGCTCGCGCGGGATGAAGGCCAGCACCGACACGAACCGGTCGAACGGGTCCTTGCGGGTGAAGATCTTGATCCGCGGGCGGTCGTTCAGGTGCAGGATGCCCAGGGCGATCTGCAGCAGCTCGTCCTCGCCGATCTGGAAGAGCTCGTCGCGCGGATAGTTCTCGAGGATGTTCTTCAGCCGCTTGTAGCTGTGCGTGCCCTCGACCTTGCCGGCCCGCTCCAGCGCGTTCTTCACCTTGCGGCGGATCAACGGCACCTCGTGCGCGGCCTTATCGTAGGCCTCGGCGGTGAACAGGCCGACGAAGCGGGTCTCGCCCGACGCCCGGCCGTCCGGCCCGAAGCGCTTGACGCCGACATAGTCCATGTAGGCCCGGCGGTGGACGCGCGAGCGGATGTTGGCCTTGGCCACCGTCACCGGCTCGCTCAGATCCAGCTGGCGCTTCATCTGGCGGGTCAGCACGGCGGGTTCGCTGGCGCGGCGCAGCACGGCGCGCTCCGGATCGACCAGCACGCCCAGCCCCTCGCCCGACTGCGATAGCGGCGCCTCGGCCTCGTAGTCGCCGTCGGTCGTGCGCGGATAGTCGTAGTCGCGGGCGCCGAGGAAGACGAAGTGATCCGACGCCAGCCAGCGCAGGAAGGCCAGGTTCTCGGCCCGCACCTCCGGATCGGCGTCGCCGGTGGACTTCTCGAGATCCGCGATCGACCTGTCGATCAGGGCCTTCATGGCCGCGTGGTCGGTCACGGCGGTGCGGACGTCGTTCAGGGTCGTGGCCAGGGCCTCGCCCAGGGCGTCGCGGCGCTCCTGCGGCAGCGAGTCCAGCACCACGACGATGATCGAGGTCCGGCCCGCGCCGGCGTCCACGATCGGGTGGAACATCGAGCGGACGGTCACGCCGGCCTCGGCCAGCTCGCCCATCACGCTGTCGACCAGGAAGGGCCGGTCGTCCTGCACCAGGGTCACGGCGTCATAGCCGGCCGCGCCCGCCACCGGGCTGACGCTGATCCGCGCCGGGCCACCGCGCACGTTCTCGCTGGCCGAGGTCCAGGCCGAGGCCAGCAGGCCGCCCAGCTCGGCCGCGCCCAGTTCGGGGATCTCGTCGGCGGCGTAGTCTTCGAACACCTGGGCGACAAACGCCTTTTCGGCCGCGCCGGGCGGCTTGCCGATCGCGGCTGCGAAGCTGCCTTCCAGCGCCTCCAGGGTGATCACCTGAGGGAGCGGTTGGGCTTTATCGCCGGACATGGACAGGTCTCGTATGGACGCGGTCTCTTACGGACCGCCGGAGGGGGTTCAAACTAGGCGCCTTTGCCGACACGGCAAGGCGTCAGTGTGGCAGGGTTTGACTAGGCCAGCCGAAGCGCTGCGGGAACCCCCCAAAACGCACGACGCCGGCCCCCTTTCGGAGACCGGCGTCGGTTATCAGTGATCAGTCTCGAGGACGGATCAGAAGCGGACGTTCATGCCGATGCGCAGCGCATGCAGTTCCATCGAGTCATTGCTGCGCGTCATGTCCGTGCCGGCGGTGTTCGGCGGCAGGATGAAGGGGTTGGTCGCCGGCGTCGTGCCGGTGTTGCCCACGCGAATGACGTGATCGCCCGGCGTCAGGTCGGTGTAGAGATACTCGCCGACCAGCGAGAGACCCGGAGCCAGACGCCACTCCATGCCGGCGCCCAGCTGGAAGCCGTCGGCGTCGTCCTCGTCCGACTGCACGACAAAGCTGTTCGCCGTATTGGTCGTGCGGAAGGTGTTGCGGATCTTCCCGTAGGCCGGACCGCCGGTCACGTAATACAGGCCCGAGCCCGCCGCGAAGCCGACGCGGGCGCGCAGGGCGGCCATGCTCTCGAGCTCGCGACCGAACACATAGTTGGCCGGGGTCGAGCTGAACGAGGTCACGGTGTCGGTCAGGCTGACCGCGCTCCACTCGCCGACCACGCCGGCGACGATGCCGTTGCCGAACTGCCAGTCATAGCCGGCGCGAATGCCGGCCTCGACGCCACGATCGTCCTTGTTGCAGCCGCCGGCGAACTCGTTCGTCGTGGCCGCGCCGTCGCAGCGACCCGGCGCGAAGGCGTCTGCGCCGCCCGAAGTGAAGACGGTGTCGTCGAAGTCGCCATCGAAGTCGCGGTCGAAGATCAGGGTCTCGCCGGCCTGCTCGTTGTTGTCGATCACGCCGCCGTAGATGCCGATGTACGGGCCCGACCAGTCGGTCGAGGACTGGGCCAGGGCGGGAGCGGCGACGCCGGCCATCAGCAGGGCCAGGGAAGCGGTCGGAAGGATGTGTTTCATTTGCTTCAGCTTTCAGGGGGAAATCTGAAGCGCTCAACGGCCGCGCCCGTCGACACGTTCCGGGGCCGGACGACCGCGTCTGGCGACTGTGGCGCCAAAGACGCTATTAATCGGTGATGGATCGCCGTTCCGGAAACAACAAAGCCGCCGAACTTGCGTCCGGCGGCCTGCTGAAGATCGACGCCCAGGAGGGGGAGGGTTGGCGCCGAACTCTAACGCCACGGCCTTGGGGGAGGGGGAGGGGCCGTGGCGACAGGGATGAGATAGGCGCCGGTTGTGACCAATCAAGGGCAGGTCGCCCCCTCACCGGGCCTTTGTCTGCGGCGGGTTGACGCGGCGACGCTTGGCGGGGGTTTTTGGCGCTGGCGTCTCGGCGTCGGGCGGATTGGGCTGGGCATAGGGCTCGCCGTCGCCGGACAACAGAATGGCCATCCAGCGCGAGCCTTTGAACTCCGCCAGAATGGCCATGGCCATCACCGCCAGAGGGGTCGACAGGAACATGCCGACCACGCCCCACACCTTGCCCCAGAAGGCCAGGGCCAGCAGCACCACCACCGGATCGATGTTCTGGTTGTCGCCCTGCATGCGCGGCTGGATGAAGTTGCCGCTGATGAAGAGGATCGCCTGCAACCCGCCCAGCAGGATCGCCGCGGGCCAGTAGCTCTCGAACTGCACCAGGGCGAACAGGGGCGGGGCCAGGCCCGCGATCGCCCCGCCCAGCACCGGAATGAAGCCGACGATGAAGATGACGAAGGTCCAGAACTCTGCGTTCTGCAGGCCCACGATCCGCATCAGGATCCATGCGGCGGCGCAGATCATCACGCCAGTCACGGTCTGGACCCACAGATAGCCCTCGACGCCGCCGCGCACCCGCTGGAACACCTCCAGCGCCTCGGCGCGCGCGCCGCGATCCGGGAACATGGTCACCAGCTTGCGCCGGAAGCCGCTCTGCGACGCCAGCAGGAAGCCGAGATAGATCATCACGAAGATGGCCCCGGTCACCACGCCTTGGGCCTGACCGGCCACCTGCATCAGATAGCCACGCACGTCGATCTGGGCGATCAGGTCGGTCAGGGTCGGGGGCGTGGTTACACCCACCAGCCTTGAGGCGTCGGCAAGGATCTGGTCGATCCGCGGCCCGATGCTGGCCGAAACGCCCGAGGCGTCGCTGAAGAAGCCGTAGGCTCCATTCACGATGAAGGCGATCGAGGCGATGAAGCCCAGCACCACCAGCAGCAGGGCGGCGATGCCCGCCATGTGGTCCGGCAGGTTGGTCCGCTGCTCGATCGTGCGCTTCACGCCATCAATCATGATCAGCAGGAAGATGGCCATGGCCAGCGGCGTCAGGATGTCGGCCATCCAGTAGACGGCCGCGCCCACCGCCACGACGGCGATGGCCACCATGGCGTTGCGGGCGACGCTGGAGGTCGGGATCTGGATGGGCGGCTTCATAGCCATATGGTCAAGGTCGCCGTCGTTCCCGTCAATCGCGCCGCGTTCACACTTGAACGGTAAGGCTCGCGGGTAGAGCATGAGCGCCGATCCCTTCCCGGAGTTCCCATGACCGACGTCACGCCCGGCCTGTTTCTCGGCCAGTCCATGGATGCCGACGCCTCCGCCCAGACCCTTCTGTTCAAGCGGGCCAACCGCCACGGGGTGGTCGCCGGCGCGACGGGCACCGGCAAGACAGTGACCCTGCAGATCATGGCCCAGGGCTTTTCCGACGCCGGGGTCCCGGTCTTCTGCGCCGACGTGAAGGGCGACCTGTCCGGCATCGCCGTGGCGGGATCACCCAACGAGAAACTGCTGGCCCGCGCCCAGGGGATGGGCCTGACGCTGACCCCGAAGGCCGCCCCGACCGTCTTCTGGGACCTGTATGGTCAGAAGGGCCATCCGATCCGCACCACCGTGAGCGAGATCGGCCCGGTGCTGCTGGCGCGCATGTTGAACCTCAACGACGTGCAGGAGGGCGTGCTGTCGGTGGTCTTCCATGTCGCCGACAAGGAAGGCCTGCTGCTGCTCGATCTCGACGACCTGCGCTCCATGCTGGTCTACGTCGGCGAGAACGCCGAGCGGATCGGCCGCGAGGTCGGCAATGTCGCCCCCGCCTCCATCGCCGCCATCCAGCGCGCCCTGCTCCAGCTCGAGCAACAGGGCGGCGACGCCTTCTTCGGCGAACCGGCCCTGCGGCTCGAGGACATGATGCGCACCGGCCTTGACGGCCGGGGCCAGGTCAATGTGCTGGATGCCACCCGCCTGATGAACAGCCCGCGCCTGTACGCGGCCTTCCTGCTGTGGCTGCTGTCCGAGCTGTTCGAGCAGCTTCCCGAGGTCGGCGACCCGGACAAGCCGCGTCTGGTCTTCTTCTTCGACGAAGCCCACCTGCTGTTCAACGACACGCCGGCGGCCCTGCGCGAGAAGGTCGAGCAGGTCGTGCGCCTGATCCGCTCCAAGGGCGTGGGCGTCTATTTCGTCACCCAGAATCCGGCCGACATTCCCGACAGCGTGCTGGCCCAGTTGGGCAACCGCATCCAGCATGCCCTGCGCGCCTACACCCCCTCCGAGCAGAAGGGGCTCAAGGCGGCGTCCGAGAGCTTTCGCGCCAATCCGGCGTTCAACACCGCCGAGGCCATCCAGGGCTTGGGCGTCGGCGAGGCGCTGGTGTCCATTCTCGACGACAAGGGCGCACCGACGGTGGTCGCCCGCACCGCCATCCGGCCGCCGGACAGCCGTCTGGGGCCGGCGACCGACGCCGAGCGCGCCCAGATCATGGCCGCCAGCCCGGTACGAGGCCTCTACGATACCGTCGTCGACCGCGAGTCCGCCGAGGAAATCCTCGCCGCCCGCCGGGGCGAGGCCGATCAGGCCGCCGCCGACGCCAAACTGGCAGAGGCCAAGGCGAAAGCCGACGCCGCCGCTGCGAAGGACGCCGAGAAAGCCGCCGCCGCCCATGCGAAGGAACAGGCGAAGGCGCAGGCCCAGTACGAACGCGAGGCCGCCCGCACCCGCGCGCCCGCCCGTCGCTCGACCCGCGAAACCCCCGTCGAGGCCATGACCAAATCCGTCCTGCGCACCGCCGGCTCTACCCTGACCCGCGAGCTGCTTCGCGGGGTGCTGGGCGGGTTGCGGCGGCGGTGAGCCTCATCCCCGAAGCTTTGGCGGAGGATCTGGAAGGTCTGGCGCGGCTGAGCCGTCGGGATGCATCTCTCTGGATCGATCGCCTGAACGTGTGGGACTCACGCCACGAGCTGCCACCCTCAAGGACGCTCGATCTCGTCGCGCTCTGGATCGCCCGGGGTTTTGATGACGATCGCCTGTCGTTCGAGGTCGCCGGCGTTCTCATCAATGAGGTCTATGGTGCGGTCGTGATGACCGACCATATGCGCTATCGCCAGCTCCGCTCGATCAGGCATCTGAACCAGCCTCCGAAACGATCTCTCCCCGCCGACGGCGAGGAGCCGTTCTGGTGGCGGGTCTATCTCGCCTTCGACGCCGGTGAGTTCCATCGGCTTCCCGACGAGGACCCGGTCGAGGCCCATACCCGTCCGCTGGTCCGGCAACTGCTCGGGGACACCTGAACTGAAACCCCTCCACCATGCGGTGGGGCTCGACCGATCGCCCGCGCCTCGCCTGTCAGGGCGTCGACAACCAGCTCGTCCGCCAGCAGTAGCGTTCAGTTCGCGACCGGAACCAGCCGCCACATCCGCAAGGGATGCCGAACGGCCCCGGCCTCCTCGCCCGCCGCGTCGCCCCGGCCCATGTAGAGGTCGGCGCGGACCGGCCCACGGATCGCCGAGCCGGTGTCCAGCGCCACCACCACGCCCTGATAGCTGCCGCGCGCGCCGGCCAGATTGCCGCCGTCGGCGCTGATCCAGACCAGATCGCCATAGCGCCAGTGGCCCGGATCGACCGCGATCGAGCGCCGGGCGGGCAAGGGAATCCCCGCGGCGCCGGACGGGTCGCCGCCGTCGTCGGCGTCCATCGCAAAGAAGATGTAGCGCGGGTTCAGCGCCATCACCGCCCGCGCCTCGGCCCCGCGATGCGCGGCCAGCCAGCCCCGGATCGCCTCGCCCGAGGTGCCGTTCTGCGGCAGTAGCCCCTGCTGCGCCATCGGTCGGGCGATGCCGACGAAGGTCTGGCCATTGTCCGCCGCATAGGCGGCCCGGGCCTTTCCACCGTCCTCGAAGGTCAGATAGCCCGAGCCCTGGATCTGCATGAAGAAAAGGTCCTCGGCCCGCATCCAGGCCAGGGTCCGCGTCGGCGGATTCGCCTCGATCTCCGCGCGCGGCGGCAGAGTCTGGCCGCGCCGCCAGCCGGCCGGCGCGGCCAGAACCGGCGCGTCGAACTCGGCCGTCCGCTCGCGCCGCGCCGGGTACTCGGGCGCGAAATAGGAGGTCAGCAGGCCGGGCCGGCCGTCATCCGTCCGCGCCGGCACGGCGACAAAGCCGTTCTCGAGGAAGGCCCGCGCCAGCGACGGCGTCACCGGCCGCGACGTCTGGCGGATGTGCTGCGCCTCCGCGCACTGGATACGGGCCGCATTCCCGCCGGCGATCCGGCAGGCGTCGGCGAAGGCGTTGAAGGCCGCGAGATGATCCTCGTCATTCCAGCCGGGCAGGCTTGTCAGACTGGCGGCGCCCCGCGGCGGGGGAGCCGGAGGCGCAATGACCGGCACGTCGGGGTGTGGCGCGGGGCCGGGCGCCGGGGCAGGGACTGTTGGCGAAGTCGGGACCGGCGCGGTCGCGCAGGCCGCCAGCAGGGCGGTCAGCGCGACAAGGACGATCGAGGAGCGGACGGACAACACTACGCGTCCCTCGGTTTGGATCAGGCCGTGGCGGCTTCGGTGCGGGACAGGACCCAGTTCGGATCGGCGGCGCCCAGCGCGCGTTCGAAGGTCCAGATCTCGGCCACGCGGCGCTCCTCGATCGCCTCCTCGCCCTCGCCGGCCGGCTTCACGCGGTTGCGCAGTTCGGCCAGGAAGCGGACGCGGGTGATGGCGCGGTTCTCGACGGCGGTGGCCTCTTCCAGATCCGCGCGCGGCGGGTGGACGAACTCGGTCGTCTCGGTGTCGCCGCGGGTCTCGCGGGCGGCGATGCCGGCCTCGAACGAGGCCATGACGGCCGGGGTCAGCAGGGGCTTCAGCGTCTCGCGATCGCCTTGGGCATAGGCGCTGACGATGGTCTCGTAAGCCTGGCGGGCGCCTTCGAGGAAGCGGTTGGGGTCGAACGACGGGTCGCGGGCGCGCAGGCCGGCGATCGAGGCCAGGGTCACGGCGTCCAGAACATTGGCGCGCTGGGCTGCGGCGGCCTCGGGTGTTCCGGGGGCGGGCGCGGCCTGAGCCGGCTTGGGATTATCCTCGGGCTGGCGCCCCACCTTCTTGCCCAGCACATTGTAGAGCTGGAAAAGCACGAAGGCGGCGATCACCGCGAAGATGACGATCTGGACCTGGACCGGCACGAGGCATCCTTGACTGGCGCGCCTGCGGATCGCCGGCGCGTGATGACGATTACGGGCTGATATAGGGCCGCGCAAGGCGAAGGGGACCCCCGCTTCGGCGAGCGTCGTTGCCGCAGGGGGCCTCGCGTGGTAGTCGCCCCGCCTTCCGGACCGTCCATGGGGGGCCGTCCGAACCCGATTTTCAGACTGTATTCGACTCATGACCGACGCCGCTCCTCCCGCAGAAACCAACGCCGAAAACGGCGCCCAGGGTTCCGCCGGCCCTGCTGGCCCGGGCTTCCGCATCGTCGCCCAGTACGTGAAGGATCTGTCCTTCGAGAACCCCAAGGCGCCGGACAGCCTGCGCGTCGACGGCCGCCCGCAGATCGACATGGGCGTCGAGATGAACGCCCAGGGCCGTCAGGACGGTCTGTTCGAGGTCGAGCTGCGTCTGACCATCAAGGCCACCACCGACGCCATGACTGTCTTCAACGTCGAGCTGGTCTATGGCGGCCTGTTCGCCCTGCAGGGCGTGTCGGAGCAGGACATCGAGCCGCTGCTGCTCATCGAGTGCCCGCGCTACATGTTCCCGTTCGCCCGCGAGATCGTGGCCCGCGCCACCTCGGACGGCGGCTTCTACCCGCCGTTCATGCTCGACCCGATCGACTTCGCCGCCATCTACGTCTCGCGCCAGCAGCAGATCGCCCGCGGTCCGGCTGACTCCGGTCAAGCCTGAGGTTCGAGGGATTGGGGATCAGGGATTGGTCGAGACCATCGGCCCCCTAATCCCCAATCCCTGTCCCTAATCCCTACGCTTCGGCTTCCAGCCGAAGCCCGTAGCCTTCCCACAGCGAACGGTCCTTCAGCGTCTTCAGCAGGAAGGCCGCATGGGCGGCTCGCTCCTCCTCGGTCGAGCGATCCGCCAGCGGACGGGGCCGCGCGCCATAACCGCCGGTCACGGCCGCCACCGCCGTCGAGGCGACGCGTGTCGTGGCCAGGTCCAGCCGCCGCTCCTTGCCGCCACGCAGCTCCAGATACACCTCGGCCAGCAGCCGGGCGTCGATCAGGGCGCCGTGATAGGTCCGGTCCGACAGGCTGATCTTGAAGCGCTTGCACAGCGCATCCAGCGAGTTGGCCATGCCCGGAAACTTCTTCTGGGCCAGCTGCAGGCTGTCGATCCAGCGCGCCTCTTCCAGCAGCGGATGGCTGCAGCGGGTGCATTCCGCATCGATGAAGTTGCGGTCGAACTGGGCGTTGTGGGCGATCACCGGCGCGTCGCCGATGAAGGCCATCAGATCCCCGACCACCTCGTGGAATTTCGGCGCGTCCTTGACCTTGTCGTCCGTGATGCCGTGCACCCGGATCGCATCGGGCGGGATCAACCGCTCGGGGTTCACATAGGTGTGGTAGGTCCGCCCCGTCGGCAGCAGATCCATGATCTCGATACAGCCGACCTCGATCAGCCGGTCGCCGGTCTTCGGGTCGAAGCCGGTCGTTTCGGTATCGAGGACGATTTCGCGGGACATGGCCCCTTAATGGGGTCATTCGGGGCGGTGCGAAAGACCACGGCGGGGCGCCGTCCAGTCCGGCGACAGGACTGTCCCCACGATTTCGACGACCTGGGCCCGCGCCGCCTCCAGCCCCCGGCCGGTATCGACGATGAAGTCCGCGCGGCGGCGCTTCTCGGCGTCGGGAACCTGCCGGGCGAGGATGGCCTCGAACCGCTCGCGGGTCATGCCGGGTCTGGCCAGCACGCGCTGCGTCTGCACCGCCGGATCGGCGGTCACCACCACCACCGCATCGACCGCCGCTTCGCCGCCGGTCTCGAACAACAAAGGGATATCCAGCACCGCCAGCTTCACGCCCCGCGCCTCGGCCTCCGCCAGATCCTCCAGCCGGCCCTTGAGCACAAGCGGATGGACGATGGCCTCGAGCTTACGAAAGGCCTGATCGTCCCGCCCCAGCGCTTCGGCCAGCCGGGCCCGGTCCACGGCGCCGTCCACGACCACGCCGGGAAAGGCTTCCTTGATCGGCGCCACGGCCTCACCATCCTTGGCGTACAGCCGATGCACCGCCTCGTCGGCGTTCCAGGTCAGGGCGCCCGCCTCGGCGAACATGGCCGCCGTGGTCGATTTGCCCATGCCGATGGAGCCGGTCAGTCCCAGAACGATCATCCGGCCTCTCCCAGCACCGCCAGCGCCTTCGCCCGCACATCCACCGCCGGCGGCGCCCGTCCGAACAGGGCCTCGAACGACGGGACCGCCTGGCCGATCAGCATGGCCAATCCGTCAACGATGGTCAGCCCCCGCGCCCGGGCTTCCGCGAGGAAGGGCGTGATCAGCGGCCGGTAGGTCATGTCCATCACCACAGCATCGGCCTGCAGCGCCGCCAGATCGATTTCCGGCCGGACGCTCAGCGCATTCACGACCAGAGCGGCGTCGCCGAGCGCATCAACGTCGACGACCGAGACGCCCAGATCGCCCGCCAGAACTTCGGCCCGCGCCCGGGTCCGGTTCAGAATTCCCACCGACGCGCGCGCATCCCGCAGCGCCGCCGCCGCCGCCCGCGCCGCACCGCCCGCGCCCAGGATCACCGCCGACCGCCCGGCGACATCCAGCCCCGGCGCCTGCTCGGCCAAGGCCCCCAGAAGGCCCCGACCGTCGGTGCTGTCGGCGAACACTCGCCCGCCCTCGAACACCAGAAGATTGGCCGAACCGCAGTCCCGCGCCGTGGCGCTGACCTCGTCCGCCAGCGCCAGAGCCTGCTCCTTGAACGGCGAGGTGACATTCAGGCCCCGCATTCGGCCCGCCCCGACCTCGCCGACCAGCGCCTCGAATCCGGTCTCGTCTTCAGGACCAAAGGCCTCATAGGTCGCGTCCAGCCCCGCCGCCTCGATCCAGGCGGAGTGGAGCAGGGGGCTCAGGGAGTGAGCGATGGGCTGACCGGCGACCCCGGCTCTGATCGTCACGTCGCCAGCACGCCGGCGCGGCGCAGTTCGGCCAGCACCGGCCACAGCGGCAGGCCCAGAACCGTGAAATAGTCACCGTCCACCGCCTCGAACAGCTGCGACCCCATGCCCTCCAGCTGGTAAGAGCCTACGGACGTCAGCAGCACCTCGCCCTCCGCCGCGAGATAGGCGTCGAGGAAGGCGTCAGAGAAACTCCGCATCCGCATGTCGACGCTGTCGACGCCCGACCAGACGATCTGGCCCTTGTGCGCCAGCGCCGCGCCGGAATGCAGCTGGTGCGCCTTGCCACGCATGGACTGCAGTCGGGTCCGGGCCTCGGCCATCGACCTGGCCTTGGAGACCAAGCCGCCGTCGAAGGCCAGGGTCTGGTCCGCGCCCAGCACCCAGGCGTCGGGGTCGTGCCGCGACACCGCCAGCGCCTTCACGCGCGCCAGCTCGACGGCCAGTCCCGCCCGGTCGGCCGGGTCGTGCACCGCCTTGACCGCGTCCTCGTCCACATCGGCGACGTGGATGGAGAAGGCCACGCCGGCCCCCTCCAGCATCGCCCGCCGCGCCGCGCTCTTCGACGCCAGAACCAGCCGTTCGCTCACCATGTCGCGGCCATCCGGCGGGTCCGGTTCTCGTTCAGGACGTTGATGATCGCCGCCGCGGTCTCCTCGACCGAACGACGGGTCACGTCGATGACCGGCCAGCCGCGGCGCTCGAAGGCCCGGCGCGCCTTGACCGTCTCGTCTCGGACGGCGTCATGATCCACATAGTCGCTGGCCCGGCTGGCGTTCAGCCCGTCCAGGCGGTTGCGGCGGATCTGCACCAGACGATCGGGCGAGACCGTCAGGCCGATGACCAGCGGGTTCTTCAGCGCCGTCAGCCGCTCTCCATCCTCCTGTCCCGGCACCAGAGGCACATTGGCCGCCCGGATGCCGCGATGGGCCAGATAGATGCAGGTCGGGGTCTTGGACGTCCGCGACACGCCGCACAGGACGACGTCGGCGCCTTCCAGCTGCTCGGTCGTGCCCTGTCCGTCGTCGTGGGCCATGGCGAAGTCCAGCGCGGCGATGCGGTTGAAATAGTCGGTATCCAGCGCGTGCTGGGCGCCGACCCGCGTCGACAGGGCCGCGCCCAAGTATCGGGACAGAGCTCCAACAAGCGGGTCCAGCGCCGCGATCTGCGGCATGTCCAGCTTACGGCAGCCTTCCTCCAGCTGCTCCCGCAGGTCGCGATCGACCAGGGTGTGCAGAACCACGCCCGGGGCCGCGGCGATTTCCTCCAGCACCCGTTCCATCTGCCGGTCCGAGCGGACCAGGGCGTAGATGTGCTCGATAGGGATGACACCGTCGAAACGGGCCACCACGGCCTTGGCCATGGCGTTCAGCGTCTCGCCCGTGGAGTCCGAAACCAGATGCACATGGAAGTAGGTGGCCAGCCGGCCGGCGGGGCGCGGAGTCATGTGGACGGACTCGTCGGCGACCATGGCATGGCGGAAAGACTCCTGTGGACTGCGCCGGGCGCCGTTTGCGGACGACCCTGTGGCCGAACCTATAGCGCCGCCCGGTTTGCGTCGCGAGCGGGGATGAGGGTGGACGATCGAACCCGTCATCCGGTCGATCATCCACGGGCAGCGGGCGTCATCCCGATCGACTGTGGAAGAGGCGTCGATCACCCGAACGGCGCCCAGACCCCATGTCTGGCCAAGCCCTTCAGAACATTGGCCCGTTAAGGAGTTGTTAAGGATTATCCCCGGTATCGACAGGCCGTCATCGTTCTGTCGACGAGCCTGTGGTTCGTTCCGGAAATCCGTTGTCGCCGACGGGATGACCGCGAAGTTGTCCCCGCCATCCCCGCCCCAACCCACTACCTTCCAAAAAAGATTCAATTCTTTTGTTTCTGGGGGGAGGGGTGCGACCTTGGCCGGGCTTGAGCGGGTGTCTCCCGACCGGTATGGCCGACGAGGAATGACGAACTCTCCTGACACCCCCCTTTTCCTGCAGGCCCTTGCCGGTCAGACGACGCCGCGTCCGCCGGTGTGGTTCATGCGTCAGGCCGGGCGCTACCTGCCGGAATACAGGGCTCTGCGGGCGACGACGTCCGGGTTCATCGAGTTCTGCCATGACCCCGAGAAGGCGGCGGAAGCCACGCTCCAGCCCATGCGACGGTTCGGCTTCGATGCGGCCATCGTGTTCGCCGACATCCTGCTGATCCCCCGCGCCCTGGGTCAGGACGTCTGGTTCGAGGCCGGGGAGGGCCCCCGTCTGGGTGAAATGCCGTCGGTCGAGGCCATGCGGGAACTGGCAGAGGGCGCGGGCGAGAACCTGAAGTCTATCGGGCAGACGCTCAGCCTGGTACGCGAGCAGCTGGATCCGTCCAAGGCCCTTATCGGGTTCGCCGGCGCGCCCTGGACCGTCGCCACCTACATGCTGGACGGCGTGGCCCGGACCATCGGCAAGGGCGAGCGGGCACAGGCCCGGACCTATGCCTATGCGGAGCCCGAGAAGGTCGCCGCCCTGTTGGACGTGCTGGTCGAGGCCACGGCCCACTATCTGAAAATGCAGGCCGACGCCGGGGCGCAGACGCTGAAGATCTTCGAGAGCTGGGCCGAGGGTCTGCCGGACGATCTGTTCGAGACCCTTGTCCTGCAGCCGCACATCAGGCTGGTGAGGCGGGTGCGCGAGCTGGGCGTGACGGTGCCCCTGATCGGCTTCCCGCGCGGCTCCGCGGCGCTGGCCGAACGCTATGCCCGTCAGGTCGAGGTTCAGGCGGTGGCGCTGGACACCGCCTGTCCGCTTGAGGTCGGTCAGAGGGTACAGAAGATCAAGACGATCCAGGGCGCGCTCGATCCCCTGCTGCTTCGCGCCGGCGGTCCTCTGCTGGATCGTCGCGTCGATCAACTGCTCGAGGCCTGGGGGCAGGGGCCGTGGGTGTTCAACCTCGGTCACGGCATCCTGCCGGATGTGCCGATAGCGCACGTCGAGCAGGTGCTGAAACGGATCGGCGCGCAGTGACCAGGGTCGTGGCGACGGGGCTGAAGGGGCGGCGCATCGCGGTCGTTCTATTCAATCTGGGCGGTCCGGACGATCAGGCTTCGGTGAAGCCGTTCCTGTTCAACCTGTTCAACGACCCGGCCATCATCGGCCTGCCCGGACTGTTGCGCACGCCGCTGGCGAAGCTGATCTCCAGCCGCCGCGAAACCTCGGCCCAGGCCAACTACGCCCTGATGGGTGGCGGTTCGCCCCTGCTGCCCGAGACCCGGAAGCAGGCCGAGGCACTTCAGGCGAACCTGACGAGCCGCTTGCCGCATGACGAGGTCCGGACCTTCGTCGCCATGCGTTACTGGCATCCGCTGACCGAGGAGACGGCCGCCGATGTCGCCGCCTGGGGGCCGGACGAGGTGGTGCTTCTGCCGCTATATCCGCAGTTCTCCACCACGACGACGGAAAGCTCGCTGAAGCGCTGGAACGAGACCTATGCCGGTTCGGGCGTCAGCCGCACGGTCTGCTGTTGGCCCGAGGCTCCGGGCTGGGTTCAAGCCCAAGCCGGGCTGATCCGTGAGAAGCTGACCGAGGCCGGTGAGGCGCAGGTGCGCGTGCTGTTCTCGGCCCACGGCATCCCGGAGATGCTGGTGGAGAAGAAAGGCGATCCGTATCAGGAACAGGTCGAGAGCACCTGCGCCGCCGTGGCGGCCGCGGCCGGCCTGCAGGACTGGTCGGTCTGCTACCAGAGCCGGGTCGGGCCGATGAAGTGGTTGGGCCCCTCGACCATCGAAGCACTGGAGCAGGCGGCGAAGGATGGGGTGGGCGCTGTCGTCGTGCCGATCGCCTTCGTGTCCGAACACGTCGAGACCCTGGTCGAGCTGGACATCGAGTACGGCGAACTGGCGCATAAGTCCGGCGTGACACCCTATCTGCGCGTTCCGGCGGCCGGCGTGACGCCCGTCTTCATCGATACGCTCGCCGAGGCGGCCGAAGAGGCCCTTGCGCGCAACGACGTCGCGCCGCACGGTCCCGGTTGCCGCGCGGACTGGAAGGCCTGCCCGCGCACCTGCGACCGGAGAGCGGCGTGAACTGGTACGATCTGGCCCGCGGCCTGCACATCCTGGCGGTGATCGCCTGGATGGCCGGCATGCTCTTCCTGCCCCGCCTGTTCGCCTATGACGCCGAGCAGAATGACAAGCCCGAGCCGCTGCGTTCGGAGATGCAGTCCCTGCTGCGGCTGTGGCAGACTCGCCTGCTGCGCATCATCATCAATCCGGCGATGGGGCTGGCCTTTGTCTTCGGCGCCTGGCTGTTCTGGCTGCGCAGCGGCGAGGGCGCGGACTGGAGCTTCGCCCATGAGCCCTGGATGGTGACCAAGCTGGTCGGCGTCTTCCTGCTGGCCGGCTGGCATGGCTTCCTCGCGGGCCAGCGCAAGAAGATCGCCGCCGGGACCTCGAAATACTCGGGCCGCTTCTGGCGCATGACCAACGAGATCCCCTTCGTCCTGGCCATCATCATGGTGCTGTCGGTGACGCTGGAGTGGCGGTTCTGAACCGCGGCGCCGCTTGACCTGACCCCCTGAAGCGTGGTTTCGCTCAAGGCGAACCGCGCCTGGACATTTCGCCGGCCGGTCCCTCTCTCCTCGCGATGCCTGCCGGATCGACCCGACGGGACTCCATCGCATCTCCTGCCGGCCGCAAGGCCACATATCGTCAGCCGTCAGACCTCGCCTTTCGCGAGCGTTCCGGCGCGCATGCCTGAAGAAGACTTCCGATGACCGACGTCCGCGACACCGATCCGACCGCCCCCGAGACCGAAACCCTCGACGAGACCTCCAACGAGGTTTCCGCCGCCGACCTGCCGATGGTCGATCAGGAGGCCGACGACGAGGATGACGACGGCGAGCCGATCGTCCCCAACGGCCGCATCACCCTGGCCGAGCTCAACGAGAAGACGCCGGCCGATCTGGTCGCCTTCGCCGAGGGGCTTGAAGTCGAGAACGCCTCGAACCTGCGCAAGCAGGACCTGCTGTTCGCCATCCTCAAGGCGCTGGCGGAAGAGGAAGTCGAGATCATCGCCGACGGCGTGCTCGAAATCCTGCCGGACGGCTTCGGCTTCCTGCGCAGTCCGGACGCCAACTATCTTCCGGGTCCGGATGATATCTATGTCTCGCCGTCGCAGATTCGCCGCTTCGGCCTGCGCTCGGGCGACACCATTCACGGCGCCGTCCGCGGCCCGCGCGAGGGCGAGCGCTATTTCGCCCTGCTGAAGGTCGACACCATCAATCTCGAAGACCCCGAGATGGTGAAGACCAAGGTCCTGTTCGACAACCTGACCCCGCTCTATCCGGAAGAGCGGATCCATATGGAAATCCAGGATCCGACCCTGAAGGACCGGTCCGGTCGGGTCATCGACATCGTCGCCCCGCTGGGCAAGGGCCAGCGCTGCCTGATCGTCGCTCCGCCGCGCGTCGGCAAGACGGTCATGCTGCAGAACATCGCCAAGTCGATCGAGCGCAACCACCCGGAAGTCTTCCTGATCGTCCTGCTGATCGACGAACGTCCGGAAGAAGTGACCGACATGCAGCGCACGGTGAAGGGCGAGGTCATCGCCTCGACCTTCGACGAGCCCGCCACCCGCCACGTCGCCGTCGCCGAGATGGTGATCGAGAAGGCCAAGCGCCTGGTCGAGCACAAGAAGGACGTGGTCATCCTGCTGGACTCGATTACCCGTCTGGGCCGCGCCTACAACGCGACTGTGCCGTCGTCGGGCAAGGTCCTGACCGGGGGTGTGGACGCCAACGCCCTGCAGCGTCCGAAGCGCTTCTTCGGCGCCGCGCGGAATGTGGAGCAGGGGGGCTCGCTGACCATCATCGCCACCGCCCTGATCGACACCGGCTCGCGCATGGACGAGGTGATCTTCGAGGAGTTCAAGGGCACCGGTAACTCGGAAATCGTGCTGGACCGCAAGGTCGCCGACAAGCGCATCTTCCCGGCCATCGACGTGCTCAAGTCCGGCACCCGCAAGGAAGACCTCATCACGCCGAAGGACCAGCTGGCCAAGACCTATGTCCTGCGCCGCATCCTCAACCCGATGGGTCCGCAGGACGCGATCGAGTTCCTGCTCGACAAGCTGCGCCAGTCAAAGAACAACGGCGATTTCTTCCAGTCGATGAACACCTGAGCCGTCCCCGCTTTCGCGAGGCTGACAAGAAGGGCCCCGGAGCAATCCGGGGCCTTCTCTGTTTCAAGGGATCAGCAGCGTCGAGCCCGTCGTCTTCCGCCCGGCCAGCGCCTCATGCGCCTCGCGCACGTTCGCCAGAGGGAAGGTCTGGCCGATCTCGACCTTCACGGCGCCGTTGCGGATGACGTCGAACAGGGCGGTGGCGCTGGCGTCGAGTTCTTCGACCGTTGCGACATAGTCGAACAGGGTCGGGCGGGTGACATAGAGCGAGCCGCCGCGAGACAGGCGCAGCGGGTCGAACGGCGGGACCGGTCCGGAGGCATTGCCGAACAGGATCAGGGTCCCGCGCCGCTTCAGGCTGGCGAGCGAGGACTCGAAGGTGGCCGCGCCGACGGAGTCGTAGGCGGCCGCGACGCCCCGGCCGTCGGTTATCTCCTTCACCCGCGTGGCGACATCCTCACGGTCGTAGAGGATGACGTGGTTCGAACCATGAGCGCGGGCGAGCTCGGCCTTGGCCTCGGAACCGACCGTGCCGATGACGGTCGCGCCGAGCGACCTCGCCCATTGGGCGAGGATCAGGCCGACACCGCCGGCTGCCGCATGCAGCAGAATCTCGTCGCCCTGTTTCACGTGAAACGCTCGACGAACGAGGAATTCCGCGGTCATACCCTTGAGCATCACCGCCGCTGCGGTTTCCAGCGAGATGTCGTCCGGCACGCGTACGGCAGCTGTCTCTGGCAGGACGTGGAACTGTCCGTAAGCGCCGACCGGGGCCGTCGCCGTTGCGATCCGGTCGCCCACCTCGAACCGGACCACACCATCGCCAACCGCCTCGACCACGCCGGCGGCTTCCTTCCCGAGGCCCGAAGGTAGGGGCAGGGGGTAGAGGCCGGTGCGCTGATAGATGTCGATGAAGTTCAGGCCGACGGCCGCGCTTCTGATCAGGATCTCTCCGGGGCCGGGCGAAGGGACGGGCGTCTCGACCAGCTGGAGCACCTCGGGTCCGCCGTGGGTGTCGAAGCGGACGGACTGCATGGTCGAGGGAAGGGGCATCGACGGGTTCCTTTACGCGGCCGGATCGGCCATGAACGGTCTACCGACAGATTGGAGCGGCCCCATGAAAATCAATGTCGAAGTCGACTGCACTCCGGCCGAGGCACGCGCCTTCCTCGGCCTGCCCGACGTGACTCCGCTGAACGACGCCATGGTCGCCGAGATGCAGAAGCGGATGAGCGAGAACGTCGCCGCCATGCAGCCCGAGGAACTGATGAAGACCTGGACCAGCTACGGCCTCCAGGCCCAGGACCAGTTCCGCCGCCTGATGGAAGCGGCGGTCAAGCCGTGAACCAAAGCCGTTCCTCCCCCTTGGGGGAGGGGGACCGCGTAGCGGTGGAGGGGCGTGACCCCGCGCGCCGGCGTTCGAATCTTGCCCCCTCCACCATGCTTCGCATGGTCCCCCTCCCCCGGCGGCGGAGGAGCTGACCGTGCCGCCCCCCCCCACCATCTTCGCACTCGCCACCCCGCCGGGGCGCGGCGCGATCGCCATCATCCGCATGTCCGGTCCCGACACGGACGACGCGCTCGCGGCTCTGGGTTCGCCGAACCTGAAGCCGAGAATGGCGTCGCTGCGGACACTGTCCCATGGCGGACGGACGATCGATCAGGCGCTGGTCCTGCGCTTCCCGGCGCCGAACTCCTATACGGGCGAGGACTGCGCTGAACTGCATCTTCACGGTGGGCGGGCGGTGGTCGAGGCGGCCAGCCAGGCGCTGATCGCCCTCGGGGTTCGACCGGCCGAGCCCGGCGAGTTCACCCGGCGCGCCTTCGAGAACGGCCGGATGGATCTGGCCCAGGCCGAGGCGGTCGCCGATTTGATCGATGCGGAGACGACGGCGCAGGCCGGCCAGGCGTTGGGTCAGCTCGACGGCGCCCTGAGCCAGACCTATGCCGGTTTCCGCCGGACATTGCTCAGAGCCCTCGCCCTCGTCGAGGCCGAGATCGACTTCCCCGACGAGGAGGTGCCCGACAATCTGGCGCGCACGGCCGGACCCGTTCTCGACGTCCTGGTCGCCGAGTTGAAGGCTGCGCTGGCCGATGCCGCCCGCGGCGAACGGGTGCGCGGCGGCTATCGCATCGTCCTGATCGGCGAAACCAATGCCGGCAAGTCGTCGCTGTTCAACGCGCTTGTTTCACGTGAAGCGGCGATCGTGACGCCGATCGCGGGGACGACGCGGGACGTGCTGGACGCCGAACTGGTCATCGGCGGCTATGCGGTGACCCTGTCGGACACTGCAGGTCTTCGGGAGTCGGACGACATCGTCGAGGCCGAGGGCATCCGTCGGGCGCAGGCGAGGGCGCGATCTGCAGATCTTCGTCTCTGGGTCCGGGCGCCCGGAGACCCGGAAGGTCCGGCCGCGGCGTTCGCCACTGGCACAGACCTGCTTGTCCTCACCAAGGCGGACATCGACCGCGCGGCGCCGCCCCCGGACCGGGCCGCTGTGGTCGTCAGCACGACGACAGGCGAGGGGATGGGCGCGTTGCACGACTGGATCGCCGACCGTCTGGCACGCGATCTGTCCGGCGCGGACTTCCCGGCGGTGACGCGAGAGCGTCACCGCCTCCGTCTCGAAGAGGCATTGGCCTCGGTCGAAGCCGGACGTCGCGCGCTGGACTTGGCGCCGGAAATGGCCGGGGATGATCTGCGGCGAGCGGCCGATGCTCTGTCACGCGTGACCGGAGCGATCGGGGTCGAGGATATCCTGGGCGAGGTCTTCTCGACGTTCTGCATCGGGAAATGACCCCAAGCCAGACCCTCCACCGCAGGCGAAGCCGGCGGTGGAGGGGTCGTTTCACGTGAAACACCTCACTCCCCACAGTGGCGAAGACGGCCGTTTTCGACTATGTCCTCGCGATGCAATCCTTCGACGTCATTGTGATCGGCGGCGGCCACGCCGGCTGTGAGGCCGCGGCGGCGTCCGCGCGCACGGGCGCGGCCACCCTCCTGCTGACTCAAAAGCTCGAGACCATCGGCGAGATGTCCTGCAACCCGGCCATCGGCGGTCTGGGCAAAGGCCATCTGGTCCGCGAGATCGATGCGCTGGACGGCGTCATGGGGCGTCTGGGCGACGTTTCGGGTATCCAGTTTCGGCTGCTGAATCGGTCCAAGGGCGCGGCCGTGCAGGGTCCGCGCAGCCAGATCGATCGCCGCCTGTACCGCGAGGCCATGCAGGCGGAACTGGCCCGTACGCCGAACCTGTCGCTGATGGCGGGTACCGCGGAGCGGCTGATTCTGGATGGAGACCGGGTCGTCGGTGTGGAGACGGGGGAGGGCGTGACCCTTCGCGCCGGTGCGGTCGTGCTGACGACCGGGACCTTCCTGAACGGCGTCATTCACAAGGGCGACGAGCGCATCCCCGCCGGTCGTCACGGCGAGGCACCGTCGACCGGACTGGCCACGGACCTGTACGGCGCCGGCCTGCAGATGGGGCGTCTGAAGACCGGCACGCCGGCCCGCCTTGACGGTCGCACCATCGCCTGGGACCAGCTGGAGATGCAGTCGGCGGATGATGAGCCCGTGCCGTTCAGCTTCCTGACCGACCGGATCGACGTGCCCCAGATCGCCTGCGGCATTACCCATACGACCGAGGAAACCCACCGCATAATTGCCGAGAACCTCGGCGAGAGCGCCGTCTATGGCGGCCACCTGTCCGGGCGTGGCCCGCGCTACTGTCCCTCGATCGAGGACAAGGTGGTGCGGTTCGCCGACAAGACCTCGCACCAGATCTTCCTCGAACCCGAAGGGCTGGACGATCCGACCGTCTACCCGAACGGCATCTCGACCTCGGTATCCGATGCGACCCAGCTCGCATTCCTGCGCACCATCCCGGGTTTGGAGCAGGTCAAGGTGTTCCGCTTCGGCTATGCGATCGAGTACGACTATGTCGATCCGCGCGAACTGACTCCGGCGCTGGAAGTGAAGAAGCGGCCCGGGCTGTATCTCGCGGGGCAGATCAACGGCACGACGGGTTATGAAGAGGCCGGCGCCCAAGGGCTGATGGCCGGGCTGAACGCCGCGCGCGCCTCGGCCGCTAAGGCGCCCATCGTCTTCGGTCGCGACCAGGCTTACATCGGCGTGATGATCGACGACCTGGTTACCAAGGGTGTGACCGAGCCATACCGGATGTTCACCAGCCGGGCGGAGTACCGGCTGTCGCTGCGCGCCGACAACGCCGATCAACGGCTGACGCCGCTGGGTATCGAGACGGGTGTCGTTGGCCAAGCTCGCGCTTCGACGTGGGCGATAAAGGCCGACGAACTGGCCCGGGCGACCGCTGTTTCACGTGAAACGCAGTTCACGCCCAAGGAGGCCGGACAGCTCGGCATCCGGGTTAATGCTGATGGCCAGCGTCGCTCCATGCGAGACCTGTTGAGTTTCGACGGTGTGACCCTCGACACCTTCCTGTCGGTCAAACCCGAGATCGCCGACTGGTCGAAACAGGTGCGCGGGCAGATCGTGATCGACGCGGGCTATGCCGGCTACCTCGACCGACAGGCGGCGGACGCCGAGGCGCTGCGTCGTGAGGAGGCCCTGGCCCTGCCGGTCGACCTCGACTACGCCGCCGTCGGCGGGCTGTCCAATGAGGTCCGGGAGAAGCTGGTTCTGGTCCAGCCACGGACCCTCGGTCAGGCCAGGCGGATCGAGGGCATGACCCCCGGCGCCCTGACAGCTCTGCTGTCCCATGTGAAGAAGGTGAAGGTCGTCGCGTGACACCCTATGACTCGTCGGCGTTTCAGGCCGAGTTCGACGCGACCGCTGCCCAGATGGGCGACCTCGAACGGTTCATCCAGCGGCTGACCGACGCCAATGCAGTCATGAACCTCGTCGGACCGGACACGATTCCCGACGTCTGGAACCGTCACATCCGGGACTCGGCTCAGCTGCTCCAGATGGCGCCCGAGGCCCAGACCTGGGCGGACCTCGGGGCAGGCGCCGGCTTCCCCGGCATCGTTCTGGCCATCATGCTGAAGAAGGATCCCAAGTCGCATGTCTGGCTGATCGACAGCCTCGGCAAGCGCTGTCGTTTCCTTCGGGAAGTGGTCGATTCCCTCTCGCTCCGGGCCACCGTGATCAACGGCCGGGCGGAGGAGAATGCGGTCACCGTTCGGGTCGTGACGGCGCGCGCTGTCGCGCCGATGGAGAAGCTGCTGGGCTATGCACAACCTTATCTACAGCGCGGCGCCCAGGGATTGTTCCTGAAGGGGGAAAAGGCCGAGGTCGAGCTGGCAGAGGCTCGCCGCGTCTGGCAGTTTCAATCCGACCTCTCCGTCTCGCGCAGTGATCCGCGCGGCCGTATCGTATCCGTCCGGGGAATCCGCCGTGCGCGCTGACAAGAAGACCCGCGTCCTCGCCGTTTCCAACCAGAAGGGCGGGGTGGGGAAGACCACCACTGCGATCAACCTTGGCACCGCTCTGGCCGCCATCGGCGAGCGGGTGCTGATCGTCGACATGGATCCGCAGGGCAATGCCTCGACAGGTCTCGGTGTTCCACGTGAAACACGGAGGGTGACGATCTACGATGTCATCGTGGATGGCCGCTCGGTGGACGATTCCGCCGTGCCGACGACTGTGCCCGGCCTGTCGATCATCCCGGCCGACGCCGACATGTCGGGCGTTGAGATCGAGCTCAGCCAGGCCGATCGCCGATCCTTCCGTCTGCGTGACGCGCTCCAGTCCCAAGGGCGGGATGGTCAGCCCCGGTATGACTATGTGCTGATCGACTGCCCGCCGTCGCTGAACCTGCTTACGCTGAACGCCATGGCCGCCGCAGATGCGGTGCTGGTGCCGCTGCAGTGCGAGTTCTTCGCGCTCGAGGGCCTGACCCAGCTGATGAAGACCGTCGACATGGTGCGCCAGAGCCTGAACCCGGCGCTGGAAATCCAGGGTCTGGTCCTGACCATGTACGACCGCCGCAGCGCCCTGTCGGGGCAGGTGGCCAACGATGTCCGCGCCCATTTCGGCGAGAAGGTCTATGACTCGGTCATCCCGCGGAACGTCCGCGTCGCCGAGGCGCCGTCCTTCGGCAAGCCGGCGCTGATCTACGATCTGAAATGCGCCGGCAGCCAAGCTTATCTGCGGCTCGCCCGCGAGGTCGTGGCCCGCGAGAAGAAACGTCGGTTTCAGGCTGCGGCCTGAGCCAATAGAAGAACGGAATCAGTATCTTGAGCGAACGTCAGCGCGGACTGGGCCGGGGCCTTTCGGCTCTTCTGGGTGAACAGGCGGCGGAGGCCGTGCCGGTCGACGGAACGGGTGCGCCCACCGGCGTCCGCATCGTTCCGGTCGAGAGCCTCAAGCCCAATCCGGATCAGCCCCGGAAGATCTTCGTGCGCGAGGATCTGGACGAGCTGGCGACCTCGATCCGCGACAAGGGTGTGCTGCAGCCAATTCTTGTGCGCACCCAGCCCGGGCAGGACGGCGTCTGGCAGATCATCGCCGGTGAACGCCGCTGGCGCGCGGCCCAGCAGGCGCGCCTGACCGAGGTGCCGATCGTCGTGCGGGAGATGGACGACGTCGAGGTCTTCGAGGTCGCCATCATCGAGAACGTCCAGCGCGCGGATCTGAACCCGCTGGAAGAAGCCGACGCCTATCGCATACTGATGGAGCGGTTCGGCCGGACGCAGGATGCGGTGGCGGGCATAGTCGGCAAGAGCCGCAGCCACGTCGCCAACACCCTGCGCCTGCTGCAGCTGCCGGAAGAGGTTCTGTCCTATGTTCGCGAGGGCAAGCTGTCGGCCGGCCACGCCCGCGCCGTCATCACCGCCCCGAACGCGGTCGAACTGGCCGAGCAGGCGTATCGCGATGGCCTGAACGTCCGTCAGATCGAGGCTCTGGCGCGCCGCGCCGCCGAGGGTCCGAAGCCTGGCAAGGCCAAGGCTTCGCGCCCGTCGGGCGAAGGCGACGCCGACGTCGCCGCCCTGGAGCAGGATCTGGCTGATACCCTCGGCCTCAAGGTCCAGCTCAGCGACAAGGGCGGCAAGGGCGAGCTGACCATCCGCTACGCCACGCTGGAACAGCTGGACGACCTCTGCCGCCGCCTGATGCGGGGATGAGGTCACCGGTCTGGCTCTGCCGGCTCGGCGATGGCACCATGGGCGGATGACTGACAAGCCCAATCCAACCGCCGAGGCGATGAAGAAGGCGCTGGCCGCCAAGAAGGTCGCGGCGGGAGCGCCAGCCAAGGGCGGCTTCAAGCCGGCCCAGCACGCTGAAAAATCTGTGGCGCATCAGGCAGCTGCGCTGAACAAGCCGGCGTTCAAAAGGGCGTCGAAGCGGGGGTAAGCAACCCCTCCGTCTCGCCGGCGGCGCCGCCGAGCCACCTCCCCACTGCGTGGAGAGGTGATCGGGGCTTTTTCACCTCTTCAGCGAAGCTGGGGAGGGGGGCCATGTGAAGCATGGTGGAGGGCTTAGAGCCCCAGTCGCCGCGCGCGGGCTGAAATCTCCAGCAGCAGCCGCTCCGCGATCAGCTGATCCGGTGAACCGGTCGTCTTGGTGGCGATGTCGGCGGCGTTGACGCTGTCCAGCACCTTCTCGAGGTCGTCCAGCCGCCAGCTGCGGGCCTGCCGAAGCATCTCGGCCTCCTGTTTCCAGAAGACGCCGGCGGCTTTGGCGGCCTCCTTGGCGTTGGCGCCGTTGGCCTGAAGCACATTTATCCGGCGCAGCTTGCCCAGATGGATCGAGGCCTGTCTCACTGCCATGACAGGGCTCTCGCCCTCGGCCAAGGCGCGGCGCAGACCGGCCTGGGCGGGGGCAGGGCGACCGCCGAAGGCCTGTAGCGCGGCGTCCTGAAGCGAGGCGTCCGGCTCGACCCCCAGATGCGCGTCGAGTTCGGCGACATCGATGCTCCGACCGCTGCCGGGGCCGATATAGAGGATCAGCCGCTCGATCTCCTGCCGCATCAGGCCCCGCTCGCGCGGCAGGCGGCTGACGAAGCGATCCAGGGCGTCATTGGTCAGGCCGACCTTGTCCGCCGACAGGGCTTCCCGGGTCATGCGGGCCACGTCGCCGGTCTCGTCTTCGTAGCAGGCGATGCCGACGGCCTCTTTGGCGGCCTCTGCGGCCTTGCGGAGGGCGGAGTCGCGACCAAGAGCCCCGGCCTCGATCACCAGCATGGCGTCGGGATTGAAGCCGCCCTCGGCATGGCTCTTCAGCGCGGAGGCCAGCATCTTGTCGACGGAGGCCTTCTCGGCCGACAGGCGCACGCGGACGAGGCGACGGCCGCCGATCATGGAGAGGGCCGTCAGGGCCTCTTCCAGCCGGGCCTCGTCGCCGTCGATGTCGCTGTCCGTCAGGACGGTGACGTTGAACGGGTCATTGAGATCAGGCGTGATCGCCTTGCACAGGATCTCGGCGCGCTCGGCGACGCCCGAGCGGTCCTTGCCGTGGATCACGGCGGCGCGGACGCCCCGGTCCGGAGACTTCAGGAAGCGATCGACCTCTGGCCGCTTCGAGAGGATCACCGGTCGCTCAGGGCTCGCAGGAGGTCCAGACGGATCAGGCGCGCCAATTCGGCCGCCGCACGCTCCTCGCCGTCCTGCTGGGCGGCGATGGCGGCGTAGGGCTGGTCGGCGGCGGCATAGGTCGTCGTGACCGTCTCGACGCCGGTCATGACCGGTCCGCCGGCGATGGGGTTCAACGTCCACTGGCCGCGCACCGTCAGTTCGTAGCGCACGGCGGTGTCGTCGATCCGGCGACCCAGCGGGCGGCGGCTCTGGGTGATCTGCGTCTCGAGGCGATAGAGTGGGGTCTGTGCCCCGTCCCGGCCTAGGGCGTCCTCTAGCTGCTCGCGGACGCGATAGCCCAACCGGTCGTCTTGGGTGGAAACCGAGATGCGCGACAGGCTGCCGCCCGCGCCGGCGTCGCCGTACAGGGGCGTGAAGCCACAGGCGGAAAGTCCCACGACCGAGACTGAAGCCAGTGCGAGGGCGGCGAGGCGGCGCATCAGGCGACCACCACGTTCACGATGCGATCCTTGACCACCACGATCTTCCTCACCGTCAGACCTTCCAGCCGTGCCTGCACCTCCGGATCGGCCATGACGATGGCTTCCACCTCGGCCGGCTCAAGCCCACGGGCGACACGGATCTCGCCGCGGCGCTTGCCGTTGACCTGGATCGGCAGGGTAACCTCGTCGTCGGCCGCAAGAGCCGGGTCGAAGACCGGCCAGGGCGCATCCAGCACCATCCCCTCTTCGCCCAGTCGCGTCCAGCATTCCTCGGCCAGGTGCGGGGTGAAGGGGGCGACCAGACGGGCCATGGCCGACAGGGCCTCGCGTTTCGCCGCGCCGCCCGCCTTGCCGTGGTCACGCACGGTGGCGACGAAGGCGTAGAGCTTGGCGATGGCCGAGTTGAAGCGGAAGCCGGAGACGCCCTCGGTCACGGCCTTGATGGCCTTGTGGGTCTCGCGCAGCAGGGAGGCGTTGACGGCCTCGTCGCCCGGAACGGCCGGGTCGAAGCTGTCGAACTCGTTCCAGACGCGCTGGACGAAGCGGCTGGCGCCCTCGACGCCGCCGGGGGTCCATTGCACATCTCGCTCCGGCGGGCTGTCCGACAGGACGAACAGGCGACCGGCGTCGACGCCATAGGTGTCGACGATCTCCTGCGGGGCCACGACGTTCTTCTTCGACTTGGACATCTTCTCGATGTCGCCGATCGACAGGACCTTGCCGTCCGACAGGCGGGTGGCGACCCGCTTGCCGTCCACCGTTTCGATGCGGACGTCTGCAGGCTCCACCCAGGCCGGTTTGCCGACACTGTCGACGCCGTCGAAATAGGTTTCGTGAACCACCATCCCTTGGGTGAACAGGCCGGCAAACGGCTCCTTCACATTCATCAGGCCAGCGTCGCTCAGGGCGCGGCTGATGAAGCGGGCGTAGAGCAGGTGCAGGACTGCGTGCTCCACACCGCCGATGTACTGGTCGACCGGCAGCCAGTGATCCGCGGCCTCGCGCGAGATCGGATCTTCGGCCGTCGGATCGGCGAAACGGGCGAAGTACCAGCTGGAGTCCACGAAGGTGTCCAGCGTATCCGTCTCTCGCGTCGCATCACCGTGACACGACGGACATTTGACGTGCTTCCACGTCGGGTGACGATCGAGCGGATTGCCCGGAATGTCGAAGGTGACGTCCTTGGGCAGTTCGACCGGCAACTGATCCGCGGGCTGGGCGCCGCAGGTCGGGCAGTGGATGACCGGGATCGGGCAACCCCAGTAGCGCTGGCGGCTGACGCCCCAGTCGCGCAGTCGATAGATGGTGGCACCCTGACCCTGACCAGCCGCCTCGATGCGGGCGATGGCCTCGGCCTTGGCCGCCTCAATCTCCAGTCCGTTCAGGAAGTCGGAATGGAAAATCGTGCCGGGACCCGTGTAAGCCTCGGTTTCGACAGCGAAATTATCGTCGGCGCCATCAGGTCTCACGACCGGGATAATCGGCAGCTTGTATTTGGTGGCGAACTCGAAGTCACGCTGGTCATGGGCGGGACATCCGAAGATCGCGCCCGTGCCGTACTCCGACAGGATGAAGTTGGCGATCCAGACGCTGACCTCGCGGCCGTCGAATGGATGGACGACCTTCAGGCCGGTGTCGAAGCCGACCTTCTCCGCCTGATCAATCTCGGCTTGGGTCGACCCGCCCTTGCGGCACTCGGCGATGAAGGCGGCGGCCGCCGGATTGCTCTCGGCCAAGGCGCGGGCGACCGGGTGGTCGGCGGCGATGCCCATGAAGCTGGCGCCGAACAGGGTGTCGGGGCGGGTGGTGTAGATCTCCAGACCGTCGGGCGCGCCCGCAGGCGCAGCGCCGACCCAAGCCCAGGTCATCTGCAGGCCCTTGGACCGGCCGATCCAGTTCTCCTGCATCAGGCGGACCTTGTCGGGCCAGCGGCCTTCCAGTTCCTTCAAGCCCTCGATCAGGTCGTCGGCATAGTCGGTGATCCGCAGGAACCACTGGTTCAGCTTGCGCTTCTCGACGATCGCGCCCGAGCGCCAGCCGCGGCCGTCCACCACCTGCTCATTGGCCAGCACGGTGTTGTCGACCGGATCCCAGTTGACGACCGAGTCCTTGCGATAGACCAGGCCGCGCTTGAACAGCTCCAGGAACCACGCCTGTTGCTTGCCATAATAGGCCGGGTCGCAGGTCGCGAACTCGCGGCTCCAGTCCAGCGACAGCCCCAGCAGTTTCAGCTGGTCTCGCATGTTGGCGATGTTGGACCAGGTCCAGTCGCCGGGATGGATGCCGCGTTCGATGGCGGCGTTCTCCGCCGGCAAACCGAAGGCGTCCCAGCCCATCGGATGCAGGACATCGAAGCCCTGAGCCCGCTTGGACCGGGCGACCACGTCGCCCATCACATAGTTCCGGGCGTGGCCCATGTGGATGTTCCCCGACGGGTAGGGGAACATCTCCAGCACATAATACTTCGGCCGGCCCGTGCCGGTCGTCGGCATGCGGAAGGCGTCTGCGTCCGCCCAGCGGGTCTGCTGGCGGGGTTCGGCGGTCTTGGGCTCGTAACGGGCCACGGCAATCCTTGAGGCGTCGCTCCCAAAGGCGAGCCTTGAGGAGGCTATGGTCGGGAGGCGGGTTTAGCGGCGGGTCGGCGCGTTCTGGAGATTGAGCTGGCGCGCCTTGGTCAGGATCGCGTTCTCAAGGTCCGTTTCGGTCTGGGCCGCCACGGGAGCGCCGACCCAGTTTCCGCTCGCGTCACGGACTTCCTTGGTGACGGCGACGTTCAGCGCATCGGCGCGAAGTCGCGTGTCGAGGATGAAGACGGTCGCCTTGAAGCGCTCGGTCGGCGTCTGCGGATCGGTGTACCAGTCGTAGTTGATCACGCCGCCCCACGGATCGGCGTTGGCCAGCGGCATGAAGCTCAGCGTGTCCAGGCTGGCGCGCCACAGGAAGGCGTTGACGCCGATGCCGGTCTGGCCGGTCGATGCGGCGCGGGCGGCCGCGGTCGGCGTTCCGCCCCCGAAGACGTCGCCGACGGTGGGCCCGAACGGGCGCTCGGCCGAGCAGGCGCCCAGCACGAGGCCGGAGGCGATCAGGGCGAGCGTCGCACCGCGAACCAGCACCATCGAGAGTTCTCCATTCATCAATGCGCGCGACGGACCTTCCGACGCACGCGCTGGCGCGCCCGTACACGGGTCGCAGCCGAAGCGAAGCTCTATAACACGGCGAAAAGGGGCGATGACAAGGCGAAGAAGACGAACCGCTGACGCTTCATGGCGAACGTCGGGCGACCGCAAGGCCACATGGGTGTCCGGCCGTGACGCTCCCGCCACAGGAGTCTTCAGAGTTGCACGGAACCCGGGTGCAGCGCCGCAGTTACGTTGACCGGGCTGACCAGCGGTGTCTACTTGCTGGAGAACGAGACTGCGACGGGACTTCCGACGCGGCGAAAAGGGCAGGATATGCGCAAGAGCGCTGTCATCTCTGGAGTGATTGCGGGCTTGGCCCTGATCGGCGCCGCCGACGTGGCCGCCGCGCAGAGCCAGTCGCGCACGCGTGATCCCGCCGTGTCCCTGAACGACGCCCAGGCCGCCCGCACCACCGCTCCGGCAGGCCAGAGCCGCATGCGCTTCACCGAGCGTGGCCGCTGGGGTCTCGATCTGAACATGAGCCAGCCCGTCGGTCGCGAGAGCAATCTCGGTGATGTCGAGGCCGGCGCCTACTATCGCGTCAATCCGCGTCTGCGGGTCGGCGCCGCGGCCGGCTTGGCCACGCCTGAACAGGATCCGGCCCGCGCGCCGCAGACCGACCAGCGCACCGCGCCGCGTTTCCGTCTGGAATCGATCTTCCGCTTCTGATCGATCAAGCCGGGCCGAACGCGGCCTGGATGGCCTCCACCCCCGCCAGTCCGACAACGCCCGAGCCGGCGAGTTCGTGCGCGTTCCCTGCATGGATCCCGCCAAGCGCATAGACGGGGCAGGGCGAAAGTCGCACCAGTTCGGCAAGCCGACCGCCGCCCAACGCAGGTCTTGTCGCCGAAGCTCCGCCCGCCGGAAAAACAGGCGAGAGGATCGCCGCGTGCAGGGATGACGCGCCGGAAAGGGCCTGGGCGGAATGCACAGCGCCCGTCACGAGCCAATCCGGCTGAGCGGCGCGAAGCGCCCCGGCCTGTCCAAGCGCGCGCTCGGGCAGATGGACTCCATCGGCGCCGACCGCCTTCGCCAGCGCGATGTCCAGGCCGATCAGCAGGCGGATCTCGTTCTGCGAGGTCACCTGTCTCAGCCGATCTGCAGTTTCGATGGCGTCTGACGCGGCAAAATGGCGGAACACGACGCCCGAGCCTGTGGGCAAGGCGGCGGCCGTTTCCCACGGCCGGGGCGTCCGTTCCGGGTCGGTAAAGAACAGCAGCGGCGGCAAGGGGAGCGGCGGGCGGCTGACTTCGACGGCCGCGCGGGCTAGACCGCTGGCGACCTCCCACAGGATTTCGGCGTCCGGACGCATGACGATCTCTTCCCCCGATCCCGCCACGACGTCCAGCCCGGTTTCGGAGCGGATCGAGGCGGCGCGTCGGAAGATCGCCCGCGCCTGCAGGATCGCCGGACGCGATCAGGCGGGCGTCACACTGACGGCGGTGACCAAGACCCAACCCGACGCGGCGATCCGCGCGGCGCTGGAAATCGGTCAGCGCGTTTTCGGCGAGAACCGCGTGCAGGAGGCGCAGGCGCACTGGACGGCTCTACGGAAGGAGTTCTTCGATCTCGAGCTGCGCCTGATAGGGCCGTTGCAGACCAACAAGGCTGCCGACGCGGTCGCCCTGTTCGACGTGATCGAGACCGTGGATCGACCCAGGCTGGCCGAGGCTCTGGCGGTCGAGGCGCAGAAGCAGGGGCGGGCGCTGCGCGTGCTGGTTCAGATCAACACCGGCGAGGAACCCCAGAAGGCGGGCGTCCTGCCGGCCGATGCAGATCCGTTGATCGCGCAGGTTCGGACCCTGGGTCTGACGGTCGAGGGTCTGATGTGCATTCCCCCGGTCAACGAGGCGCCGGGTCTTCACTTCGCCCTGCTAAGAAAGATCGCGCGGCGGAACGGCCTGTCGGTCCTGTCGATGGGCATGAGCGACGATTTCGACGTCGCCATCCGCTTCGGCGCCACCCATGTGCGGCTCGGATCGGCGTTGTTCGGGGAACGAAAACCGGTCTGAAGGCCCTCTATTGAACTGAAAACCGCGGCCAATCGGCCCGCCGCCCTTGGCGGATCGCCCAAGCCTCGCCATTCTTGCATACATGCCCACGCCCAAGACGATCCTGATCATCGACGACGACGACGACCTGCGCGAGGCGCTGGCCGAGCAGCTGGCGCTGCACGAGGCCTTCCGCCCGGTTCAGGCCTCGACCGCCACGGAAGGCGTCAAGCTGGGGCGGGAGACCCGCGCCGACCTGATCCTGCTGGACGTCGACCTGCCCGATATGGACGGCCGTGAGGCCTGTCGCCTGCTGCGCAAGGACGGGGTGTCGACCCCTATCATCATGCTGACGGGCCAGTCGTCGGACGCCGACACGGTGCTGGGCCTTGAGTCGGGCGCCAACGACTATGTGACCAAGCCCTTCCGGTTCGCGGTTCTGCTGGCCCGCATCCGCGCCCATCTGCGCAGCCACGAACAGTCGGAGGACGCCGTTTTCCGCATCGGACCCTACGAATTCCGGCCGGCGGCCAAGGTTCTGGTCGACGACAAGGCCCGCAAGATCCGTCTGACGGAGAAAGAGACCAACATCCTGAAGTACCTCTACCGCGCCGGCGCCAAGGCCGTGTCGCGCGAGGAGCTGCTGACCGAGGTCTGGGGCTACAACGCGGGGGTCACGACCCATACGCTGGAAACCCACATCTATCGCCTGCGCCAGAAGATCGAGCCGGAGCCCGGCCAGGCGCGCCTGCTGCTGACCGACGCGGGCGGGTACCGGCTTCAGCCCTAGGGCTCAGACGTCCAGATCCATCGTGACCGGGGCGTGGTCGCTGGGTTGCTCCCAGGCGCGGACGTCGTCGTGGATGCGGGCCGAGCGGGGCGTCACAGCGGGGGTCAGGCCCGGCGAGGTCCAGAGGTGGTCGAGGCGCAGGCCGCGATTTGACTTGCGGAAGTCGGCGGCGCGGTAACTCCACCAGCTGGCCAGCTTGGTCGGCTCGGGAATCTGGTCGCGCACCACGTCAGCGAAACCGCCCGCCTCCTGCAGCCGCCGCAGGGTCTCCACCTCGATCGGCGTGTGGCTGACGACCTTCGACATGTAGCGGTGATTCCAGACGTCGTTCTCGCCCGGCGCGATGTTGAAGTCGCCGGCGAGGATCAGCGGGCGCTGGCGGTCGCGGCCAGCCATGTCGGCGGTCAGACGCTCGTAGAAGTCCAGCTTGTGATCGAACTTGGGGTTCAGCGTCCGGTCGGGCAGGTCGCCGCCGGCCGGGATGTAGAAGTTCTGGATCTCGACCCCGTCGACCATGACCCCGACGCAACGGGCATGCTTCTCGCGGCAGACGTCGAGGGCCGGGGCTTCGGTGATCGGCTTGCGGCTGGCGATGGCGACACCGTGCCAGCCCTTCTGGCCGCCGATCTTCAGATAGGGCAGGCCCATGGCCTCGAAGGCGGCGCGCGGGAATTGGTCCTCCAGGCATTTGATCTCCTGGAGGCACAGCACGTCGGTCCCGCTCTCGGCCACGAAGCGGGAGACCTGATCGATCCGCAGGCGGACGGAGTTGATGTTCCAGGTGGCGACGCGGAGCATGGGCGGTTCCTCTTCAGAGGGCCCGCCCTAGCACGGTCCGGCGGTCAGCGCAGTTCGGGAAGGCGGCGTTCGACCGAAGCGGAGTGCTTGCGCACCTGCTCGCCGAGCGTCTTGCGGCGGGCCTTGAAGACGCTGTGGTCCGGACTGCCCCATCGCGCCTGCACGCCGTCGGCGAGATGCGGGTAACGGTCGTACTGGTGAAGCACGGGGCTGAGGCTTCCGTCGGGGTTGCGGACCAGTCCGTCCTCGCCCCAGACCAGCGCATCTCCATCGCCCTCGCCGATGGTCGCGACGCGGTCGTGGTTGGGTCGGATGTCGGCCTCGATCAGCCCCAGATGGACCGCCAGATTACAGGCAGCCTGATCTGCGCCGAACGCGCCTCCGACGCCGGAGCGGGGGATTGCGGCCAGCATCAGGATCAGCCGGCACAGGCGGGCGGCCTCCTGCGCGGGGCCGAAGACGGTGCCGACGCAGATGCAGGGGCGATCGAGGATCTGGTCGGAGAGGGTCTCTCCGAACACCGCCTTCAGGTGCTTTCGGTTGAAGGCGTGCCGGGCGAGGGTGTCGCCGGTGCGCTCGATGAAGACCTCCAGCCGGTCGGCGGGCGGGGCGAAGGGGTCGGCCTGGAACACTACGTCCCGGACGTCGGTGAGCAGGACCTGCTTCAGCCACGGCCGGCCGCCGATCCAGGCGTCGTAGGCGGCGAACCGCTCGACCACCGGATGGGGGCTCCAGCCGGTCGATGCGGCTGGGATGACCATGGTCACGTCGAGGCTGGCCAGCAGCTCCCGGACGTCCGGCCGGTTGTCGACCGCGAGGATGATCTCGCCATCGAACCAGTGCCTCAGGGAGCGGACGAAGGGCTCCAGCGCACCGGCGCCATAGCCGGTGGCATACCCCATCACAGCCCGCGGAGACTGGAGGGCGCCGCCTCCCGTCTTCGACCCGAGGGTTCCGCTGAGCCAGCCGAGATAACGGGAAGCCACCACCTGGAGCGCCTCAAGAGCCAATATGTGCTTCGGTTCTGGACCGTTTCGGCCGGGAAATCACGCCTCTGTAGCCCGCCCCGGAGATAAAAAAGCGCCCGGTCCGGGGGGACCAGGCGCTCGAAGGTTCGTCTCTCTCGCCGCCGGGAAGGGGATGAAATCCGTAGCGGTTCAGATCGGCTCTCGCTGACCTGTTGCGAAAGTGCCACGACCGGCGAAAAAAGTCAATCGCCCGTCGGCGGCGAGAGACGACCGTTAGTTGCGGCCCGGACGGCGGGTCGGGTCGCGCAGCTGGAACAGACTGGCGGACAGGCCCGAGGCGGGCTCGAGCGTCGTCAGGCGGGTGGTGGTCGAGCCGCCCTGGGCGTCGCGGATCGTCCATTCGCGCAGGCGAAGCGGGCTGCCGGCGAAGGACAGGATCACATAGCCGTCGTTCGGACGTCGCGAGTCGCGCACGGTGATGGCGAAGGCGCCCGACTGCATCCGGGTCACGCGATCGATGCGGACGCCCTGATCCAGACGGACGTTGCGGGCCAGGAAGGTCGATAGCGGGGTCTGGCTGAGCGGCACCTGACGGAAGTTGTTCAGACGCGGATCCCAGCGCTTCACGTTCGAGCCGTCCGAGACGACCAGCAGGCCCTCGGGGTTGCTGTACTCGAAGCGCATCTTGCCCGGACGCTGCAGATAGAAGCGGCCGGCGCGGTTCTGCGGCCCCGAGACCTCGGTGAAAGTCCCCTGGGCCGAGGTCAGGCCCTGAAGATAGGTCTGGGCCTGTTGCAGGACGGCGCGATCCTCGGCCGACAGGTTCGCCTGGGCGGAAGCGGGCAGGGCGGCCAGGCCGGCGACGGCGGCGGTCCCCAGCGCGAAGGCGCGGCGCGACAGGTGAGGCGAGACAGTCATGCAGTTCTCCCGTTCGGGATGGTTGTCGATCCCGCCGTCATGCCGAACCGGTCTGTCAGGGGCGTGACCCCAGCCTGACCATATTCCGGCGCTCCGATGAAGCCCTGTTCAGCTTCGCCGTGCCGACCACGGCCACAACGAACGCGGCCGGAGCCTTGCCGTTGCAGCCCGGGACCCGGGTTTTCGTCCGCTAGGACACGACAGATGCAATCGATGCAATTGATGCATTCGATGAAACGGCGATGTTCAGCGCGGGCGATCGTCATCCCGACATCATAGATGCGGTTTGGGATGGTGTTGCTTCATGACGCTACCCGACCCCGAACAGACAGCAGAAACAGCGCTCTGGACGGGAGAGAGTCGCTGACAATCCGCGCTGGATCACACGATCGGCGGCGGTCCCGCGAGGATGTCACGCTTGCCCGCATGGTTGGCGGGGCTGACCACGCCTTCCTGCTCCATCCGCTCGATCAGGGAGGCGGCGCGGTTGTAGCCGATCTGCAGGCGGCGCTGGATGTAGCTGGTCGAGGCCTTGCGGTCGCGGGTGACCACGGCCACGGCGCGATCGTACAGGTCGTCGCCCGAGCCGCCGCCGTCATCGCCGCCGAAGGCGTTGTCGCCGTCGCCGTCAGGATCGTCGGTGATCAGGTCGAGGTAGTCGGGTTCGGCTTGCGACTTCAGATGGTTGCAGACGGCCTCGACCTCCTTGTCGTCCACGAACGGGCCGTGCAGGCGGGTGATGCGGCCGCCGCCTGCCATGTAGAGCATGTCGCCCTGGCCCAGCAGTTGCTCGCCGCCCTGCTCGCCCAGGATGGTGCGGCTGTCGATCTTGGACGTGACCTGGAAGGAGATACGGGTCGGGAAGTTGGCCTTGATGGTGCCGGTGATGACGTCAACCGAGGGGCGCTGGGTGGCCATGATCAGGTGGATGCCGGCGGCGCGGGCCATCTGGGCCAGACGCTGGACGGCGCCTTCCACGTCCTTGCCGGCGACCAGCATCAGGTCGGCCATCTCGTCCATGACCACGACCAGATAGGGCATGGGCTCGGGGCGGATCTTCTCGCTCTCGTAGACCGGGCGGCCCTGATCGTCGAAGCCGGTCTGGACGGTGCGTTCGAAATGCTCGCCCTTGGCCTGGGCTTCGCGGGCTCGGTCGTTGTAGCTGGCGATGTTGCGCACGCCGAGCTTTGACATCCGGCGATAGCGGTCCTCCATCTCGCGCACGGTCCACTTCAGGGCGACCACCGCTTTCTTGGGATCGGTGACGACCGGGGCCAGCAGGTGCGGGATGCCATCGTAGACGCTGAGCTCCAGCATCTTGGGGTCGATCATGATGAAGCGGCACTGCTCGGGCGTCAGCTTGTACAGGATCGACAGGATCATGGCGTTCACGCCGACCGACTTGCCAGAGCCGGTGGTGCCGGCGATCAGCAGGTGGGGCATGCGGGCCAGATCGGCGACATAGGGCTCGCCGCCGATGGTCTCGCCCAGCGCCAGAGGCAGCAGGTGCGAGGGCTTGTCGTATTCGCCGGACGCCAGCAGGTCGCGCAGATAGACGGTCTCGCGACGGGCGTTGGGCAGTTCGATGCCGATGGCGTTGCGGCCCTGAACCACGCTGATGCGGCAGGCGCGGGCGCTCATCGAGCGGGCGATGTCGTCGGCCAGGGCCACGACGCGGCCGTGCTTCACGCCGGGGGCGGGGACCAGCTCGTACAGGGTCACGACCGGGCCGGGGCGAATCTGGTCGATCACGCCGCGCACGCCGAACTCCTGCAGCACGCCTTCCAGCATCTTGGCGTTCTGTTTCAGCGCCTCCTCGTCGACCGAGGCGACGCGCTTCTCGGGCTTGGACAGCATGCCCAGCGGCGGCAGGTCGAAGCCGCCCTCGGGGCGCTCGAAGTCGAAGGTGGCCTGGCTGTCGTCCAACTCGCGCTTCGACGCTTTCGGAGCCTTGGGCGCGGCGACCTTCGGCTCCGGCGCGGCGCGGGCCCGGGCCGGCGCGGGCTCGTCCCACGGCGGGGTGTCGTCGTCGTCGAGGCTGACGGGCGAGTAGGCGGCTTCGGCGGCGGGCGCCGGGCGAGCTTCCGGTTCGAACTCGGGTTCCGGCTCGGGACGCGGACGCGGCGTGCGGATGGGGGCCTCGCGGCGGGCTGCCTTGGCGACCGGGCGCGGTGTGGCGCCGCCGCGGCTCCAGGCGAAGGCCTCGCCCAGGTCGGCGAGGCGCAGGCCGATAGCATAGCCGATGCCCCACAGGGCCAGCGGCAGGAAGAGGACGGCGGCGACGATCGGCGCGCCGGGAATGCGGATCGCCTCGCAGGCCATTCGGACCAGGCCGACGATGGCGTCGCCCCACAGACCGCCGAGGCCCGAGGCCAGCGGCCAGGCGGCGGGCTGGGCGAGGGCCGACAGGGCGGCAGACAGGGCGAGAACGCCGCCGGTGGCGGACAGGGCCTTGAGCGGGGTGGGCTTCAGTCGTTGCTGGATCGCGTCGCCGATGGCGCCGGCCAGACCGAAGGCGATCAGCAGCAACGCAGCGGGCCAGGCCGCGAGGCCGAGCGACTGCATGAACAGGTCGGCGAACAGGGCGCCGTTCAGGCCCAGCCAGTTCGTCGGAGCCTGTCCGGACGAGGCATTCAGGCTGGGGTCCGCCGGATTCCACGAAATCAGGGCCACGACCAGCATGGCCGCCAGCAGGGCCTGCAGCACGCCGCGGAAGCGCACGACGAATGGCGCGTCCCACAGGATGCGGGCGCTGACCCAGGCGCGTTGGCCGATGGCGAGGGCGGCGGACATGCGGACGCATTCTCCGGAAGGCGGTGACTCGACCGCCATTGTCGCGCGCGCAGGGTTAAAGGGCTGTTTACCAGCGTGGCCGTTCGGCGGAGGGCGCGACGTCCGGGCGCTGGACGGCGCGAGCCGGAAGCGCGACAACCGGCCCATGAGCTCGACTGACCGATATGACGTCTTGATCGCTGGCGCCGGCATGGCCGGGGCGACGTTCGCCCTGGCGGCCGCGCAGGGCGGGTTGAGGGTCGTTCTGGTCGATCCGCAGCCGTTCGACGCCCAGCTGGCGCCGACGTTCGACGGGCGGTCCACGGCGATCGCTTTTTCGACCTTCCGGATGTTCGACGCGCTCGGCGTGGGTGAAGGCCTGAGGCCGCACGCCTGTCGGATGGACCATATTCTGGTGACGGACGGACGGCGGCCCGGCGCGGCGTCGCGGGCGCCCTCGTCGGCCTTCCTGCGCTTCGACGCCGACGAAATCGCGGAACGCACCGGCGGCGAGCCGCTGGGCTATATGGTCGAGAACCGGCGTATCCGCTCGGCCCTGGCCGAGGCGGTGACGGCGGCGGGCATCGAGGTTCTGGCGCCGGCCAGCGTCGTGTCGGTGGAGACCGGTCCGGCGCGGGCGCGGGTCACGCTGAAGGACGGCCGGGTCATCGAACCGACGCTGGTGGTCGGGGCGGAGGGGCGCGGTTCGACTGTGCGCTCGGCGGCAAGGATCGACACCGTCGGCTGGGATTATGGCCAGAGCGGCGTGGTCGCCACGGTCGCCATGGGCAAGGACCACGGAAACGTCGCCCATGAATACTTCCTGCCGGACGGGCCGTTCGCCATCCTGCCGCTGACCGAGCAGCGGGCCAGTCTGGTCTGGACCGAGACGACGCGCCGGGGCGAGGCGCTGAGGACCGCGTCGGACGCGGCCTTCCACGCCCATCTGATGCGGCGGTTCGGCGAGTATCTGGACGACGTCACGGTGGTGGGACCGCGCTTCGTCTATCCGCTGTCCCTGCAACTGGCCGAGCAACTGGTTGCGCCGCGCACGGCCCTGATCGGGGATGCGGCCCACGCGGTGCACCCGGTCGCGGGGCAGGGGCTGAACATGGGGCTGAAGGACGCCGCGGCTCTGTCCGAGGTGCTGATCGAGGCCTTGCGTCTGGGCGAGGACATCGGCTCGGAGATCGTGCTGGACCGCTACGCCCGCTGGCGTCGGTTCGACAACGTCGCCCTGACGGCCGGGTTCGACGGGTTCGTGCGCCTGTTCTCGAACGACCTGCCGCCGGTGCGGTTGGCGCGGGATCTCGGTATCGCGGCGGTGAACCGGATCCCGGCCCTGCGCCGCGCCTTCATGCACGAGGCCGGCGGGGCGACGGGGGATCTGCCCAAGCTGTTGCGCGGTGAGACGGTGTAACCTCTCCTCCCTGTTCGCGAAGTGAATGGGGAGGTGGATCGGCGGCGTAGCCGACGAGACGCAGGGGAAGTCTCCGTTAGCGAACATCGGAGGGCGGCGTCGCCCCCTCCGTCACGGCGCTTATGCGCCGCGCCACCTCCCCATGCTGCGCACGGGGAGGACAGGCTTCAGTCCAGCTTGCGGGCTTCCTCGGCCAGCATGATCGGCACGCCCTCGCGGACGGGGAAGGCCAGTTTGGCGCCCTTCGAGACCAGCTCCTGACGCTCGCTGTCCCATGTCAGCTTGCCACGGGTGACCGGGCAGACGAGGACCTCGAGCAGGCGCGGGTCGACGGTGTTGGGGGTGTTGAAGGCGTCGGACATCGCTGCAGGATACAGGGGTTGGCGACCGGGTGCTACTGAATGACCGCGCCGTCCTCGTTGTCGCCGGCGGCGTCGATCTGCATCAGGGCAGTCAGCACGAGGGCGCGTTCGTCGAGGTCGGCGGCCTCCAGCAGGGCCTGTTTCTCCGGCGGTTCGAACGGGAGGGCCATGGCGAGGCTGTTGACCAGCGCCTCCGGCGGGGCGGTCTCGGCGCTCTCCCAGTCGATGTCGAGGCCGCGCGTGGTCAGATAGGCCTTGAGCGCCTCAAGCAGGGTCTCGCGGTCCAGCGCGCCTTCGCCGGACGGCGGGGCGGTCAGGTCGGCTTCATAAGGGCCGAAGTGGGCACGGACCTGACGATAGGGGGTCTGGGCGGGCAGTTCCGAGGCGATGCGGAAGCGCGCGCAGCCGGTCAGGGTGATCAGATAGCGGCCGTCCGAGGTCTCGGCGAAACTGGTGATGCGGCCGGCACAGCCGATCTGCGACAGGCGCGGCAGGCTGGCGGCCCCGCCAGACGGCTGGACCATGCCGATCAGGCGATCCCCGGCCATGGCGTCGTCGATCATGTTCAGATAGCGCGGCTCGAAGATGTTCAGCGGCAGCTGACCCCGGGGGAGCAGCAGGACGCCGGACAGGGGGAAGACCGGGATGACCTGCGGCAGGTCGGCAGCCTTGACGTAACTCTGGGCCACCGTCCGGCCTCCCCTACGAGAACAGCAGCGACGACAGACGGCGGCGGCCGTCCTTCGCCACGTCCGAGGTCGGGCCGGCTGCGTCGAACACCGTCAGCAGCTGCTTGCGGGCGGCCTGCTCGTTCCAGTCCCGGTCGGCGGCCACGATCTTCAGCAGATGCTCGACCGCGCCCTTCAGGTCGCCCGAGGCGGCGAGGGCGCCGGCGAGGTCGAAGCGGGCCTGATGGTCGTTCGGATCGGCGGCGACCTTCGCCTCCAGCTCCGCGTCGGCGCCGGAGGGGCTGGCCGAGGACAGGGACAGGCGGGCGCGGATCGACTGGACGGTGGGGTCCTTCGAATCCTGCGGGGCCATGGCGATGGTCTGGCGGGCCTGATCGACGTCGCCGTCGGCCAGATAGACCTGGGCCATGCCGGCGATGGCCTTCTCGTGGCCGGGCTCCAGCGTCAACACATGGGCGAAAGCCTGGGCCGCGCCGCCGAGGTCGTTCAGCGACAGGGATTCCTCGCCCAGCGCCAGTAGCTGCTCGACGTCGGAGTTGGCGCTCTCACCGCCGGTCAGCTTCTCGATGAAGGCCTTGAGCTGGCTGTCGGGCACGGCGCCCTGGAAGCCGTCGACCGGCTGGCCGTTGACGAAGGCGTAGACGGTCGGGATCGACTGGACCCGCAGCTGGCCCGCGTACGCCGGGTTCTTGTCGACATCGATCTTGACCAGTTTCACGGCGCCGCCGGCGGCGCGAACGGCCTTCTCCAGCGCGGGCGTCAGCTGGCGGCAGGGTCCACACCAGGTGGCCCAGAAGTCGACCAGAACGGGCTGGGTCTTCGACGCCTCGACCACGTCGGCCATGAAGCCGGCGTCGGAGCCTTCCTTGATCAGGTCGTTCGGCAGGTCGGTCGGGTCGGCGAAGGTCATGAGGGTCCTGTGTCCGGATCAGTCGTAACGCGGAAGCCGTCAGATGGTCGCGCCTGTTCCGCGCCTCAAGGGGCGGAGGGGCGGTTCCGGCGCTTCAGGAGGGTTCTCCGCCGGCGCCGGCGGGGCTGAGCTTCCAGCGGATCTTGGTTTCGGAATCGGTGCGGGCCGAGCCGCGCACCACGATCTGCAGAGAGCGACGGGTCAGGCCCTCGTCGACATGGACCGAGGGCTCGATGGCCACGTCCGGGCCGTCGGTCCGGAACCACCAGCCGCGCCCCGAGTGGCCGCGCAGCAGGATGGAGCGCCGGTCGCGGGCCAGCGAGGCCTGGACGCCGGGCTCCAGCTGGAAGCGGACGGCGTAGGGGGCGGCGATGGCGCGCACGACGTCCTTCTGGCCGGGGGCGGGGTGCAGCCGCTCCTCGGCGCGGAGCTCGTCCAGACGCTGGTCCAGATAGAGGCGGCGCTGGTGGAGCAGGCCGAAGTCGTGGACCCAACCATCATGCTCCAGCTCGAGCCAGACGGCGCCCTCGCCGTCGCGCTGGTCCGAAGTCACATGAACGGGACGTCCGACGAGGCGGGCGCCGAGCAGGTCGCCCTTCCAGCCGCCCAGAGGTTCGCCGGTCGAGGTCTCGCCCAGCGTCAGTGTCGAGTGGCCCGGCGTCAGGCGCAGGCCCTGCCGATCGGCGGCGCGGGGCGTCCAGCCGCAGCCGGTGACCAGACGATCGCGGCCGCACAGGATCTCGACCGCCAGAGGCTGGGCGCAGGCGCGGGCCGACCAGGCGCCCTGCGCCGGCGCGGCGGCATCGGCGATGACGGTCAGCAGGGGGCTGCGGATGCGGTTGATGCCGCCGACAGCGCCGGTCGCATCGACATCGCGGTGTCCTTCTTCCTCCTGCCCTCGCGCGGCGGCGACGCGCTCGGCAGTCGAGGGGCCGCCGCCCTGCATGGTGGCCAGACGGCCGTCGGGCAGGGTGAGGATGTCGAGGGCCTTCTCCAGACGGGCGGAGGCGGCCGTCACGGCCTCCGGCGCGGTCTCGGACAGCTGGCCGAGGCCGTCCTCCAGCGTCAGCAGGTCCAGCAGCAGCTCAAGCCCGGCTTCGGGCGAGCGGCTGGCGTGACCGCCGTCGGCGCCGACCGCACGGTCCAGCACCTTGCCGAGGCGGCTGATCGCGGCCTTGCGTAGACCGGCTCCGGCCGGGCCGGCGAGGGCGCAGCCGACCGTGGCGGCGGCGACCAGACGCTCCGCCTGCGTCGCCGTGCCGCCGGGCGGGCGCAGCAGCTGGCGGGCCTGTCGGGCGACGATGTCGGCAAGGCGAAGGCGCTCGTCCTCGGTCGCGATCTGGCCCATGCGGCGGGCGGCGCAGGCGAGGTTGTAGGCGCGGCGCGACAGGATGTCCGGGTCCCAGGCGAAGGGCGACCAGCGGGCGAAGATGCGGGCCCAGGCCAAGGTCAGCCGCACCGCCTCACGGGCCCCGCGTTCGCCCTGCAGCATCAGCGAGGGCAGCCAGGCGAAGCTGTGCAGGTCGACGGCGAAGGCGCGGTTGGGGCTGGAGCGGTTGAAGGGATCCTCGTCCGCACCGATCTCGAGACTGGCGCCGGCGAGGATGAAGCGGCCCGAGAGGATGTTCTTGCCGACGGTCGGGTCGACCGGACGGAAGTCGCGCGGGGTGCAGGCGAAGCCGGTCGCTTTCGAGCCCTTCAGCGTCAGCGAATAGCCGGGCAGGCCATAGAGCTCGATCCAGACCTGCCGTGTGACCAGCCGGCCGGCGATGGCGGGCCAGAGCGACGGGCCGGTCCTGGCGCCTGAGCCGCGCACGGGGGTGCGAACCGGGGCGCCGCGCAGGCCGGGGATCTCGCCCGGCGCCGGGCCGTCCGCCTCGGGGCGGGAGAAGGGTCCGATCGGGCTCATCAGGCCTTCAGGGCCGCGATGTTGGCGGCATAGGCGTCCGGCCCGCCCTTGAAGACGAAGGAGCCGGCGACCAGGGCGTCGGCGCCCGCGGCGACGCAGGCGGCGGCGTTGGCCGAGGTCACGCCGCCGTCGACCTGCAGGTGCGCCTTCGAGCCGGCGGCGTCCAGCAGGGCGCGGGCGCGCTCGATCTTGCGCAGCGACGTATCGATGAACGACTGGCCGCCGAAGCCCGGATTGACCGACATCAGCAGGACCAGATCGACCAGCTCGACCACCTCTTCCAGCACGGTCAGGGGCGTGCCGGGGTTCAGCACCACGCCGGCTTTCGCGCCCAGCTGGCGGATGCGTCCGAGCGTCCGGTGCAGGTGCGGGCCGCTCTCGGGGTGGACGGTCAGGATGTCGGCGCCGGCGTCGCGGTAGGCGTCCAGCCACGGATCGACCGGGGCGACCATCAGGTGGACGTCGAACGGCAGCTTGGTGTGCGGCCGTATGGCCTTCACGATGTCCGGCCCCAGGGTGATGTTGGGCACAAAATGCCCGTCCATGACGTCGACGTGGATCCAGTCGGCGCCGGCGGCGTCGAGGGCGCGGACCTCCTCGCCCAGCTTCGAGAAATCGCTGGCGAGGATGGAGGGGCAGATCAGGGGGGCGGCCATGCCCCCGGATAAGGCGGGTCGCGGGCGCGGGCAAGCGGAGGCTGGGTTCCCGGCGCGGCGCGGTTTACACGGTTTGGTCATCGCAGCCGGGAGCCGTCGCATGGCCGAATATGTCGCCACCATCGAATGGAGCCGGGGCGACCAGCTCTTCCTGGACCAGAAATACAGCCGGGTTCACGACTGGCGCTTCGACGGCGGGGCGGTGGTGAAGGGCTCTCCGGCCCCGACCAGCGTGCCGGCGCCGATGTCCGACCCTGCCGCGGTCGATCCCGAGGAAGCCTTGGTGGCGGCCGTGTCCAGTTGTCACATGCTGTTCTTCCTCGCCTTCGCGGCGAAGGCCGGCTTCGTCGTGGACCGCTATCGCGACGACGCGGTCGGGACGATGGGCAAGGACGACCGGGGCAGGACGGCGATCACCGAGGTGGTGCTGCGCCCGGCCATCGCCTTTTCGGGCGCCGGGCCGGACGCGGCGGCGCTGGCGGACCTGCACCACCGCGCGCACGAGGCCTGCTACATCGCCAACTCGATCCGGGGCGAGGTGCGGGTCGCCCTATGACAGTCGGGTCATCCCCGTCTGCACGCCCCTGAGCGAAGCGGGCGATGTCCAGACCGGGGGAGCCGCCGCCACATCCGTCAGCAGGGCGCGGAAGCGCTCGACGGCTTCGTCGGCGAGTTGCGGATGATAGACCATCGGCTTGACCGCGCCGGGTTCGTCGAAGGCGTGGGTGCCCTCGGCGATCCAGGTCTCGATGTCGGCGCCGCAGTTTCCGACCATGGTCATGACCCGCTCGGCGTTGCGGACGGTGGTCAGGTGGTCGGTGCGCGAGACGACGGCGAGGGTGCGTGGGCAGTGCTTCCACGGCCGCATCCGGTTCAGTGCCGCGACGCCGATATAGGGATAGGCGAGGTAGACGGCCTTGATCCCCTCCAGCGAGACATCACCGGGATTGGCGAGGCCCAGCATGCCGGGGCGACGCTCGGAACTCATGGCCTCCATGATGCCCCAACCGCCGTGGCTCCAGCCGGCGAGGGCGATCTTGCCGGGGATGACGTCAGGCCATTTCGAGATGTCCGACAGGGCGGCCAGCACGTCGCCCGCACGCTTGTCGCCACGCAGTTGAAGACCGGTGCAGACGGTCGCGAGGGCGTACTCCCGGCTCCAGCCTCGCGCTGCGTAGGAATCGATGATGAAGGCGCGCCAGCCGGCCTGCATGGCTGCCTCGGCATAGCGCGGCAGATGTTGTCTCAGGCCTCCACAGCCGTGGAAAAGGAGCACCGCCGGGCGGGGGCGTTCATCGGCCGGCCCGATGACCCGCACGTGGCGTCGAAGTCGGTCCCAGCGTTCGGCGAGCGTGTCCATGGATCAAAGACCTAGCCCTTCTCCCCTCGCGGGAGAAGGTGGACCGCGCAGCGGGACGGATGAGGGGGGCTGGTGCGACCCCTCACCCGACGCCGCAAGGACGACGGCGATGCCGTCGTGCGTCGTCTCCCTCTCCCGCAAGGGGAGAGGGGAAGGCCATCAGTGCCGGAAGACGCGAACCCCGGTGAAGGCCATGGCGATGCCCTTCTCGTCGGCGGCGGCGATGACCTCGGCGTCGCGCATCGAACCGCCTGGCTGGATCACGGCGGTGGCGCCGGCGGCGACCGCTTCCAGCAGGCCGTCGGCGAACGGGAAGAAGGCTTCCGAGGCGCAGGCCGAGCCTTCGGCCAGCGAGGTGGTCAGGCCCTTGGCCTCGCCGGCTTCCTTGGCGCGGATGGCGGCGATGCGGGCGCTGTCGCGGCGGTTCATTTGGCCGGCGCCGATGCCGGCGGTCTGGCCGTCCTTGGCATAGACGATGGCGTTGGACTTCACGTGTTTGGCCACGGTGAAGGCGAACAGCATGTCCTGGATCTCGGTCGGCGTCGGCTGGCGCTTCGTGACGATCTTCAGGTCGGCCGGTTTGATCAGGCTGCGGTCGCGGGACTGGACGAGGAAGCCGCCGGCGACCGAGCGGAACACCTCGCCGGCGCCGTGCGGATCGGGCAGGCCGTCGGTGATCAGCAGGCGCAGGTTCTTCCTGGCGGCGAAGACCGCCTTCGCCTCGTCGTCTGCGCCAGGGGCGATGACGACCTCGGTGAAGATGCCGGTGATGGCGCGGGCGTCGTCGCCGTTCAGCGGGCGGTTGACGGCGATGACGCCGCCGAAGGCCGAGACGGCGTCGCATTCCAGCGCGCGGGCATAGGCTTCCGACAGGTCCTTGCCGACGGCGACGCCGCAGGGGTTGGCGTGTTTGACGATGACGACGGCCGGCTGCTCGAACTCGGCGACCAGCTCATAGGCCGCATCGGCGTCGGCGATGTTGTTGTAGCCCAGCTCCTTGCCCTGGATCTGGTCGGCGTAGGCCACGCCCGGACGACGCTCGCCGGTGCGGTAGAAGGCGCCCGTCTGGTGCGGGTTCTCGCCGTAGCGCAGGGTCTGGGCCAGAGAACCGGCGATCGACTTGCGGGCCGGGGCGGCGTCCTCCAGCTGGCCGGCGAACCAGCCCGAGACGGCGGCGTCATAGGCGGCGGTGCGGGCGAAGGCGCGGGCGGCGAGGCGTTTGCGCAGCGCCAGGGTGGTGGTTCCGTCGGCCTTCAGGGCTTCCAGCAGTTCGGCGACGGCGGTCTGGTCGACGCAGACGGCGACGTAGCCGTGGTTCTTGGAGCCCGAACGGATCATGGCCGGGCCGCCGATGTCGATGTTCTCGACCACGGCGTCGAAGCCGCCGCCGGAGGCCACGGTGGCCTCGAAGGGATAGAGGTCGACCCAGACGATATCGATCGGGCCGATATCGTGGGTGGTCATGGCCTCGGCGTGATGGGCAGCGTCGCGCACGCCCAGCAGGCCGCCGTGCACCACCGGATGCAAGGTCTTGACCCGGCCGTCCATCATCTCGGGGAAGCCGGTCAGGTCGGCGACGTCCTTCACCGGCAGGCCGAAGCCGGCGATGGCGGCGCGGGTGCCGCCGGTCGAGACCAGTTCGACGCCCAGGCCGTGCAGGGTGCGGGCCGCATCCTCCAGCCCCGTCTTGTCGCTGAGCGAGATCAGCGCGCGCTTCGGCGCCACGCGGTCGGGCGCGGGGGGAAAGTCGGGAGCGGCGGGCATGGCGGCGTCCGTGGCTGGAATGGGTCGGGGAGACGCGCGGGGCTCTAGCACGGGCGGGGAGGAAAAGTCAGCTTGATGAAACCAATCGGAATAAGCCTCAGAGGATCAACAATTTTGGACTCGGCCTCGTTGACGGGGACAAAGAATCGAGTCCTTCGAATTGATTCGGAGACGAATCGCGCCTACACTTAATGGGCGAGCGACACGGTGAGATTCTGCCTGCCGTAGCACCGTAAGCGTTCAGATCCCGGTTAAGCTTGACGGGTGGAAGATCGCTCAGGGAGCGCTTTGTAGGGTTCCGGGCAGGCCCTACCTCGCAACGGGAGCTTCGGCTCCCGTTTCTATATCTGGCCGTGATTTCGAATGACTTGCAGCGGTTTAGCCAGTTCACGCCGGTATTTTCTCTCGTTCATTTTGCAGAACGACACGGCGTAAATCTTACGTCCGTCGGCTGTCGCTTTGAGATACGCTCGAACGCCATATCCCAACCGATGACGATCAACGAACAGGATCACCATCTGGTTTGGCCCATCCCGCCTGCATTCGCCGAACAAGATCGCTGGTCTCAGCGCAGTGTAATCATCCGGGACCAGATCAGGGTGTCGAAGCTTCTGTTTTGCGAGCGTCTCCGCCGACAACAAAACGCGCGTCACACGAGCGCCGATAGCATCGGCGAGTTCGCGCTCGATATTGCAGACAATGACAGGGTCCGTTCGAAGGCCGTCATATAAGCCTTGGAAGTGGGCGAAGTTCATGCCCGCAATATCGTTCAGGTTGCGCGAGGCCTCAACGCACGTTGTTCATCGGTCATGTGGATGGCGCCATTCTCTTCATTCACCTAGACGCTCGAAATCCACCACCTGCACCGGCTCCCGGCCGATCAGCGTCAGGAACCGCCGGAACTCGCCCTGCGCCATCGCCGTCGTGGCCGTGTTGTTCAGGGGGTGGAAGTTGACGATGTCGGCGTCCCACAGGGCCTTGTCGAGGATGAAGGTCACGCGCTGGTCCGGGTCATTGATCAGGCCCAACGCCGTAACCGAGCCGGGGCGGACGCCGAGGGTCTCGTACAGCAGGGTCTCGTTGCCGAAGGACAGGCGGTCCGAGCCGATGGTCTTCGGTGCGCGCTTCAGGTCGACGACCGTGTCCTGGCGGGCGGAGATCAGCCAGATCTGTCCCTTCTTGTCCTTGAGGAACAGGTTCTTGGTGTGGGCGCCGGGCATGGAGGCCTTGAGCTCCAGCCCCTCCTCGACGCGGAAGACGGCCGGGTGCTCGTGATTGTCGAAGGCGAGGCCCTGCTCCGTCATCCACGCCAGCAGGCGATCGGGGTCGAACAGCGGTTCGGGCGCGGCGTCGGGCGTCTTGTGTTCGGTCATCGGGCTTCGGTAGGGAGGAGGGACGCTTTCGATTACCCCGCCGGAGGTCCCCTGTGGAACTGGAATGCTATCCGATGATGCCGCAGCCGCCGGACCTGGTGCCCGGTCGCCAGTCGCGCAACTGGATGGACGCCTTCGCCAGCCGGCATCCGTACCGCTGCCTGCCGTTGAACATGGCCAATACGACGGGCTGGGAAATCCTGTGCCCGTTCACCTTCACCGCCGAGTGGAACGGCGGACCGCGGCAGGAAGACATCGTCATCACGCCGGAGCGGCCGCAGCCGAACATCAAGCATGTGGTGACCTCGCACTTCTCGCGCGGGGTGCTGACCATGCACCCGCAGTACCTGTTCCGGACGCCGCCGGGCTGGGGCCTGCTGGCGGGCGGGTCGCCGAACCATGTGAAGGACGGGATCCAGCCTCTGGTCGGGCTGATCGAGACCGACTGGCTGCCCTTCCCCTTCACGATGAACTGGATCTTCACGCGGCCGGGCCGGGTGACGTTCGAGAAGGGCGAGCCCTTCTGCTTCATCACGCCGATCGAGCATCGCAAGGCCGAGGTGTTCCAGCCGGTGATCCGGACGCTGGAATCCAACCCGAACATGGCGGGTCAGTTCGAGGCCTGGAACCGGGCGCGGACCGACTTCAACCAGCGTCTGGCCTCGGGCGATCCGGATGCGGCCAAGGAGGCGTGGCAGCGTTTCTACTTCAAGGGCGAGATCCCCGAGGATCTCGGTACGGCCCCGGCCACGCACACGAACAAGCGACGGCTGAAGTCGC
>NZ_BAAAGA010000001.1:786554-867863 GCF_039523815.1 Brevundimonas kwangchunensis
GTCGGGAGGCCTTTCTCATTACATCGAACGCGGAACCCGCGAGCCGAGGTTGTCGATGACCTCGCGGGCGTTGAAGGCGTTCGGGTCGTTGGCGGGCTTGGCGCCACGGCCCATGACGATCTCGGACGAGGCCTCGAAGCGCTCGATCTCGCGAACGTCGAAGTTCGGGCCGAACGGATCGCGCCACGGGTTCCAGTAGCCGCCGCGATAGTAGCGCCACGACGGACCCCAGAACGGGCTGTACCGGTCGTAGTAGAACGGATCGCGCATGCCGGTCAGGCGGACATCGCGGTCGGTGGCGCGGTTTACGGTGGCGAACCAGTCGTAGCCGTTGTCGCGGGTCAGCTCGGCGGCTCGCAGCAGCAGGCCCATGTCGACCTGATCGCGGGAGGTGACGGAGTTGCCGGAGAAGCTGATGCGGTAACGGTCGGAATCGATCCGCTGTTCGGAATAGCCGTAGCGGCTGTCAGGGCCGGCCGGCGCATAGGGCGTGGCCGTGGCGCAGGCGGACAGGGTCAACGCGGCCGCCGCCGCCAGCATGACAGGCTTGATAAGGCGGGTGTTCATGGGAGTACTCCTTGACGCGACATCACGCGCCCTGTCGGCTGAACGGGACATGAACGGCCGGGTTCCCGGGGCGAACAAGCCCTTATAAACGCGAGATAATAAGCACGGCCGCAGCCAGCAACAGCAACCCGGTCAGAATGGCGAACCCGCGACGGAAGCGGGGCTCGGACATGCGTCGGGCGAGAGCGGCTCCACCCAGACCGTAGGCGGACATGCTGAGGACGTCCATGCCGATGGTGGCCACGGCGAACAGGGCCAGCTGGGGCGCGGCCGGGCGGTTCACGTCCAGAAACGGCGGCAGGACGGCGGTGAAGAACAGGACCGCCTTGGGGTTGGCGATCTGGACCATGAAGCCGTCGACCAAGGCGCTGCGGCCCATTTTCACGGTCGGCGCGTCAGGATCGGCGGCGGTTGCGAAGGCCCCTCGCAGGGCCTGAACGCCGAGCCAGCCGACGTAGAGGGCGCCGCCGATGGAGATCAGGCGAAACACCTGCGGGAAGGCGACGACGAGCGCGCCGAGGCCCAGGGCCGCTGCGCCGAACCAGACCAGGGTCGCGGCGTTCATGCCGACCACGCCCAGAAGCGCGCCGGCCGGGCCTCTCTGCACGCCATTGGCGACGGAGAAGACATTGGCCGGTCCCGGCGTGATCGCCATGACGGCCATCACGCCCAGAAAGGTCGCGTAGAGGTGCGGATCGACCGGAAGCTGAGCCATGCGCCCCTGTCGGGCCGCAGACGCCTCCGGTCAAGATGTCGCAGGCAGGAGGATCAGGCGCCGGTCTTTACCGACACGGCGACGGCCGGAGTCGGGGTAGCGATCTCGACCGCGACGGCGTCGACGGCCTCGACCTCGTCCATGGCCGCGTCGACCTCGTCCATCGCCTCGCCAAGGGCGTACTGGGCCATCAGGGCGTAGGTCTGCATGTGCTCGGGGTCCTGCGAGGCCCAGGCGCCGTTCATCGCCATGCCCTGACCGACGGCGAGGGCGCCGGACAGGTCGACGTTCGACAGGGCTTCGGTGATCAGCCCGTCCAGGTCGATGTTGGCGAGGGCCTCGCCGGCGATGGCCGAGGCGTGCTCGGTCACCTGGGCGGTGAAGGCCTCGACGTCCGGCGCATACTCGGTCCAGAGGGCGGCGATGCGCGCCTCCTTCTGGTCGTCAGACAGGCTGGCGTCGTCCCCGATGGCTTCGGCGCGTTCGCCGAAGGCTTCCATGCGGGCTTCGAACCGTTCCGCGGCGGCCTCGATGGCCGCCTCGGAGTCGGTCTGGGGGTCGGCGGCGGCCTGCGACAGCGGCAGCAGGGCGAGGGCGGCGGCGAGGGAGAGGGCCTTGATCATGGTCGGGCTCCTGAGAAAATCTGCCCGGAAGGTCCGTCCAACGCCGTTCGACCTCAAGTGAAATCGCGGTAAGGCGCGATTACTGGCCCGCCGTGCCCTCGTCCTCGCCCGGATCCTCGCCGGTGATCAGGGCCTGGGCGATCTGCTCGGGGAACATGCCGCGCACCATCGTGGCCGCCTGGGCGGCCTGCTCGGACGTGGCGCCTTCCGAGGCGGCCTGCAGCAGGATCATCGCCTCGAGCGCGTCGCCAAACTCGTTCAGAACCGGCTGCTTGTCGGCCAGCAGGGCGCGGATGCGGGTTTCCTTGTCGGCGGCCGACAAGGCCGCGTCGGCGCGGATGACCGCGGCCCGCGGCTCCAGCTCGTCCATCATCTCTTCGAGAGCTTCGCCGGCCGCCTGGATGCGGTTGATGACGGCCATCTGCTCCGGCGTCGGCTCGGCGGGCTGCGCTGGTGCGGCCGGCGCGGCGGGGGGAGCGGGCGGCGCGGCGGGCGCGTCCTGTGGCGAAACCAGCAGGGCGGCGGCGAAAGTCAGGGAAAGCAGCACAGGAACCTCGGGGGGAGGGTGAGAGGAATTACGATCCTGCTACACCTGCCCCTCCGAAGCGAGCTTTGCTTCAACCCTTGTCGCGGGCGTCGCGCTTGCCGAGCACGCGCAGGCGCAGGGCGTTCAGCTTGATGAAGCCGGCGGCGTCGCGGTGATCGTAGGCCACGGCGCCCTCCTCGAAGGTCACCAGCTCCTGATCGTACAGGCTGTTGGGGCTCTCGCGGCCGATGATCGAGACATTGCCCTTGTAGAGCTTGACCCGAACCGTGCCCGAAACCCTGGCCTGCGAATGATCGATGGCGGCCTGCAGCATCTCGCGTTCCGGCGAGAACCAGAAGCCGTTGTAGATCAGGTGGGCGTACTTGACCGCCAGTTCGTCCTTCAGGTGCATGGCGCCGCGATCCAGCGTGATCGACTCGATGCCGCGGTGGGCCGCCAGAAGGATGGTGCCGCCCGGGGTCTCGTAGACGCCGCGCGATTTCATGCCGACGAAGCGGTTCTCGACGAGGTCGAGGCGGCCGACGCCGTTGTCGTGACCCAGTTCGTTCAGCTTGGTCAGGATGGTCGCCGGGCTCATCGCCACGCCGTCGATCGAGACCGCGTCGCCCTTCTCGAAGCCGAGGGTGAAGACGGTCGGCGTGTCCGGCGCGTCTTCCGGCGAGATGGTGCGCTGGTGAACGAACTCGGGCGCCTCGATGGCCGGATCCTCGAGGACCTTACCTTCGGACGACGAGTGCAGCAGGTTGGCGTCGACCGAGAACGGGGCCTCGCCGCGCTTGTCCTTGGCGATCGGGATCTGGTGCTTCTCGGCGAAGTCCAGCAGCGCCTCGCGGCTGCGGAACTCCCACTCGCGCCACGGGGCGATCACGTGGATGTCCGGCTCCAGCGCATAGTAGCCCAGCTCGAAGCGGACCTGGTCGTTCCCCTTGCCGGTCGCGCCGTGGCAGACGGCGTCGGCGCCGACCTGACGGGCGATCTCGATCTGGCGCTTGGCGATCAGCGGCCGGGCGATCGAGGTGCCGAGCAGGTACTGGCCCTCATAGACGGTGTTGGCGCGGAACATCGGGAAGACGAAGTCGCGCACGAATTCCTCGCGCAGGTCGTCGATGAAGATGTTCTCGGGCTTGATGCCCATCTTCAGCGCCTTCTCGCGTGCCGGCCCGAGCTCCTCGCCCTGGCCCAGATCGGCGGTGAAGGTGATGACCTCGGCGTTATACTCCGTCTGCAGCCACTTCAGGATGATCGAGGTGTCCAGGCCGCCCGAATAGGCGAGCACGACTTTCTTGACGGGCTTGTCGGCAGCGTTGGTCATGAGATCGGTCCTTCGGCGAACGCGGGGAGGCGTTTCTGGCGGCGCTTAAAGGGCCAGATGACCGACGATGCAAGGGCAGGATTGCGGCTATCGCCTGTCGCCGTGCGCAGAAGCGAGGGTTTCGAGCATGTCCAGGAACTCCTTGACCATCTCAGCGAGGAATTTTGCCCAAGGGGGCATGCTGTCGAAGGCCGCCGCAATACTTCCGACGATAGAGCTCGACACTCCAAAGTAGCGTGCGACGGCTGCCAGTGCCTCGCGCGCCGAACGAGGCAGAAACGTCTGCGCCGTTTCCCGGTGCCTATCCGCAGTCCAGAGTTTGAATTCCAGGTTGGCTCCGGTCAGCCCAAAGCGCCGGAGATTTCTGCCCAAGCGCGGATCGTCCCTTTCCAGAACGCGGATCATCCTGCCTAAATTCTGCACGACGCCGTCTTCGAAAGCACGTCGTGCGAGTGCTTTCGCTTCCTCAAGCTCGAATAACTCCGGAAAGGGGTTGTCTTCCTGCGTTGATTCTTCGGTTGCCAGAACTATCGCGAGGTCATCGCGGAGTCGGGACAGGAAGGCGACAAGGGCCGCACGATCAGCGTCGGTTGGCGTTCCGTCAAAACCCACGTCCGTCATTTCGCACTCCTGATTGCGAGCAACTTTACAATCCTTGCGTGTCTCTTTCCAGCGGACCCATGTTCGCCGGGTAAGGTTTGCTCAACGTCCTGGAAGGGCGGTCTTAAACATTGCGGTTCAAGGTCGCTGGAGTGAACCTGAATCGCGCCCAGTCTCCGGTCGAAAAACTCGCCGTGGCCATCGTGCATGAGCCGACGCGTGCGTCGCCTCCGCATGCCGGCGCGCGTGAGGAGGCGCTGCGATTCCTGCTGCAGACCGCCGGTGACGCGGGCGTCACCCTGATCGCCACCCAGCCGGGCGGCGACGGCGAACGTCTGCTGGGCCAGGCCTGGCCCTTCCCCTCGCCCTTCCAGGTTTCGGTTCGGACCGTTTCGATCGCCGACGGCGTGGATCGCGTCGAGGCGCGGGCCCGCCGGTCGCTGGAGCGACTGGGCCTGCCGCGCGGCGATGTGCTTCTGGCCTCGTCGGCCTGCGATCTGGCCGGCGCCGAGGGGCGCGCCCTGTGGGATCGGATGGTGGCGCTGAAGGAGCGCGGGCTGTTCAAACGGATCGGCTTCTGCGCGACCATGGAGGACGGCCCGGCCCTGCTGGCCCGTCGCTTCCAACCGGACGTAGTTCAGCTGCCCTGCAATCTTCTCGACCAGCGGGCGCACCGCACGGGCGTGCTGGACGAGCTGGCGGCGCTGGATGTCGAGATCCACGCCTCGTCGGTGTTTGCCGACGGCGTGCTGTTCATGAGCGGCGACATCCTGCCGGCGGAAATGGCCGGACAGGCGCATCAGCTGTCGCGTATCCGGCGTCGACTGGCCGAGGCGCGCGTCGATCCGATGCAGGCGACCCTGGCCTATACGCTGAACCTGCCGCAGGTGACCGCGGTGGTGGCCAGCGTGGCGTCAGCTGCCGAACTGCGCGCCATGCTGGCGGCGGCCCATGCGCCGGCGCCCGCCCTGGACTGGGAGGCGCTCCAGCTGGAGCAGCCGGCCGTCCTGACGACGGCCGGCGCCCGCAACCGGATCAGTAGCGCAGCCTGATCCCGACGTAGCCGGAACGACCCGGCTCACCGTAACCCAGCACCTGCTGATAGTGCTCGTCGGCGAGGTTCTCGACGCGCGCCGTCAGGGTGACGTTGTCGTTGAGAGCATACGCGGCGTTCAGATTGGCCGTGACGAAGCCGTCGCGGACCGGAGCCGTCGCCGAGTTGGTGTCGCGCTGTTCGCCTTCCGCGCGGACCGTCAGGGCGCCTGACAGGCGGTCGCCGGTCCAGCCCAGGGTGGCCGAGCCAGCATGCTCCGGGATGCGGGCCAGGGCGATGCCCGTGGTCTCGTCCTTCGCATCGGTCCAGGCATAGGCCAGGCTCAGGTCGAAGCCGCCGCCAAGGATAGCCCGGCCTTCCAGCTCGACGCTGTCCGTCGCCGTCTCGGCGATGTTGACGTAGTAGCTGTCGAAGGTCGTCGTATCGAAGAAGTAGGTGATCTGGTCCTCGACGCCGAGGTGATAGATCGTGGCGCGGGCCTCGATCCGATCGTCCGACGACCGCCAGCCGATGGCGGCTTCATAGCCCTCGGCCTTTTCCGGACGCAGGGTCGGGAAGGGGACCGACGAGAAGCAGAAGTCGCAGACGGCCTGGCTGACCGACGGCGCCTTGAAGCCCGTGCCCCAGGCGCCCGACAGGGTGAAGCCGTAGCCCAGCTCGTACGCCGCCGAGATCCGGCCGGTGGTCTTCGAGCCGAAGTCGTCGGTGTCGTCGAAGCGCAGGCCGCCGGTGACGCTCAGGGCGTCGCTGACCTGATAGCGGCCGGTGGCGAAGACCGAGCTGGTCCCCAGATCGACGCTGTCGCCGGTCGAGATGCTGCCGCTGCTTTCCTCGCGCTCGGCGCCGAAGGCGAAGGTCGCTGCGCCGGTCTCGCCATTGGCCTGCCAGCGATACGCCTGACGGTCGGCCTCGAAGACCGAGCCGAAGGCGCTGAAGGTCTGGCGCTCGATATCCGAACCCGAGACGCTGAACTGGTGTTCCAGACCCAGGGCCTGAACCGTGGCGCGGGCGACGCCGGACCACTGTTCCGACTCCGAGCGGTCTGCGTTGTCGGAGATCGGGAAGCCGTTATCCAGATCGGCCTCGCTCTGCGACCAGCGGGCCGAACCGTCAAACTTCACGGTCGGGGACACGGCATAGCGACCACGGACGCCAACGGTGGTGTTCTCGAAGCCGTCGGCCTCGGGATTGCCGTTGGCTTCGTCGGCGACCGAGATGCCGTCGGTGTCGAAGCGCGAGACATAGCCGCCCAGCGCCCAGGTCTCGTTGGCGCGGCCAACGGCGATGCGGCCGCGGACCGTGTCGAAGCTGCCGGCCTCGGCCTCGGCGCGCAGGCCGTCGATTTCCTTCGTGGTGAAGGCGATCACGCCGCCGATGGCGTCTGAACCCCACAGCGACGACTGCGGGCCTGACAGGACCTCGATGCGCTCGATGTCGCCCAGGTCGAAGCCGGAGAAGTCATAGGCGCCGTTGGGCTCGGCCGCGTCGTTGACCGGGGCTCCATCGACGAGGACGAGGGTCTTGCCCGGCGTCGCGCCGCGCATGCGCACCTGGGCCACGCCGCCGAACGCGCCCGAGCGGGTCACGGACAGGCCGGGCACATCGGCCAGGATGTCGGCGGCGAAGACCGCGCCGCGCTGTTCGATGGTCGCCGCGTCGATGACGCGGGCGCCGGGGGTGTCCTCGACGATGGCCGGGATACGGGTGGCGGTGACCACCACTTCGGGAAGCGTGTCGTCCTGCGCCTGTTGGGCGAAGGCGGACGAAGGGACGAGCACGGCCGCGGCCGTGGCGAGCAGAAGGGATCGCGTCATTTGCGAAACTCCGTCGTCTCCGCGCGAGCGCGTCGCGGCGACGTGAGGATGGCGACCGACCCGTCCGGGATGGACGGCGCAAGTGTCGGGTCGCCTCGACGGAACACCGCGTCTCTGTCTGGTCCCGGACAGCGGACGGACGACGTCGGCGGCCAGGTCTCCTGGCTTGCGGGTCAATGACGGACGATCACGCCTTCCCGGGGGCTCCCAGTGGCGCCGGAGCGGATGCTCCGGATCGATCGGTCGTCTCGCCGCCTACAGTTGCGGGCACAGCCGCGGTTTCGCACCGCGTTCCCTTAACCGCCTGCCGCGGCGTATCGCAGCGCCGCGAAGCTTGTGCAAGACGGGCGGATCGCGCTTGAGACGTTGGCTCCGATCCGTCACCCTGCCGCCACGCATGAACGCCCCCGTCGCCCATCCCCCGCAAGCCGAGCCGGTTCCGTCCATGGAGGGCGTGACGCCGTTCATGGCGCAGTATCTGACGGCCAAGGCCAGCGTGCCGGACGCCATCCTGTTCTTCCGCATGGGCGACTTCTACGAGCTGTTCTTCAAGGACGCCGAGATCGCGGCCGCGGCGCTGGGCATCACCCTGACGAAACGGGGCAAGCATCAGGGCGACGACATTCCGATGGCCGGCGTGCCGGTGCATGCGCTGGAAGGCTATCTGGCACGGCTGATCCGGCAGGGATTCAAGGCTGCAATCTGCGAGCAGATGGAGGATCCGGCCGAGGCGAAGAAGCGCGGCTCCAAGGCGGTGGTCCGGCGCGACATCGTGCGGGTGGTCACGCCCGGCACCCTGACCGAGGACAGCCTGCTCGACGCGCGCGGCGCGAACCGGCTGGCGGCCGTGGCGATCCGCAAGGGTCGGGCGGCGGTGGCGGTGGTCGAACTGGCCGGCGGCGTGGTCGACGTGGTCGCCTGCGCGCTGGAGGATCTGGGCGCGACCCTGTCGTCCTTCCGGCCGTCCGAGGTGCTGGTGCCCGACCGCCTGTTCTCGGACGAGGCGGCCAAGGATGCGCTGGATGGATCCGGCGGCGTGGTTCAGGCCCTGCCGCAGGCGCTGTCCGAACCGGTCGGCGCGCGGGTGCGGGTCGAGCGCCTGTATGGCGTGGCCGCGCTGGACGGCTTCGGCGCCTTCGAGGAGGCAGAGGTCTCGGCGCTGGGCCTGATCGCCGCCTATCTGGAGACGACACAGGCCGGGAAGATCCCGGCGCTGGCGCCGCCGCGACGGTCGGGCGACACGGGCTTCCTGGCCATCGACCCGGCGACGCGGCTGAGCCTCGAGATCGACCGGACACAGCGGGGCGAGCGCGAAGGCTCGCTGCTGGCCTCGATCGACCGGACGGTGACCTCGGGCGGGGCGCGGGCGCTGGCCGAGCGGATCGCCCGGCCGCTGCGGAACACGACGGCGATCAACCATGGACTCGATGCGGTCGAGTGGCTGCTGGAGCGGCGCGACCTCAGGCGTGACCTGCGCGACGGCCTGCGGGCCTCGTCGGATGTGGCGCGGGCGGTGTCGCGACTGGCGCTGGGCCGGGGCGGTCCGCGCGATCTGGCGGCGATCCGGGGCGGCTTGTCGATCGCGGGCGGACTGGTCAGCCTGTTCCCGACGCCGGACGAAACGCTGGACGGCCCGCCGGCGCGGATCGCCGCCTGCCTCGACCGGCTGACACTGTCGCCGGAGCTGGGTGGCCTGCTGTCGGGTCTGGCCGAGGGTCTGGCGGCCGAGCCGCCGCATCTGGCGCGCGACGGCGGTTTCGTGAACCCCGGCTTCCGGCCCGAGCTGGACGAGGCGCGGCAGCTGCGGGACGACAGTCGCCGGGTGGTCGCCGACCTCGAGGCCCGCGCGGTCGCCCAGAGCGGCGTGCCGTTCAAGGTCAAGCACAACGCCGTGCTGGGCTATTTCCTCGAGGCGACGGCCAAGGCGGCGGAACCGCTGCTGCGGCCGAGCGAGGACAGCCCCTTCATCCATCGCCAGACCCTGGCCAATCAGGTGCGCTTCACGACGGTGGAGCTGTCGGAGCTGGACGCGAAGATCAGCCAGGCCGGGCACCGGGCGCTGGCAATCGAGGGCGAGACCTTCGAGACGTGGCGACGCACGGTGCAGGCGCTGGCCCAGCCGCTTCAGGCCGTGGCCGAGGCCTTGGCTGAACTCGACGCCCATGCCGCGCTGGCGGAGTGGGCGCAGGAGGTCGGCGCCGTTCGACCTCACGTCGACGACACCACCTGTTTCGAGGTCAGCGCCGGCCGTCACCCGGTGGTCGAGGCGGCGGTGAAGGCGGCGGGCGACCCCTATACGCCGAACGACTGTCGGCTGGACGGATCGGGGGCAGGCTGTGCGCGCCTGTCGATCGTCACCGGCCCGAACATGGCGGGTAAGTCGACCTTCCTGCGCCAGAACGCCCTGCTGGTGGTGCTGGCCCAGGCCGGGGCCTTCGTGCCTGCGAAGGCGATGCGGCTGGGGGCGGTCGACCGGCTGTTCTCGCGCGTCGGGGCGGGAGACGATCTGGCGCGCGGGCGGTCCACCTTCATGATGGAGATGGTCGAGACCGCCGCCATCCTGACCCAGGCGACCGAGCGTAGCTTCGTGGTACTGGACGAGATCGGGCGGGGTACGGCGACCTATGACGGTCTGGCCATCGCCTGGGCCGTGGCCGAGGCCCTGCACAATCGCAATCAGGCGCGGACGCTGTTCGCCACCCATTATCACGAGCTGGCGGCGCTGGAGACGCGGCTGGCCCACGTCTGCAACCTGTCCATGCGGGCGAAGGAGTGGAACGGCGATCTGGTCTTCCTGCACGAGGCCGCGCCGGGCGCCGCCGATCGCTCCTACGGCGTGCAGGTGGCCAAGCTGGCGGGCGTGCCGGGGGCGGTGGTCAGCCGGGCGCGCGAGGTGCTGGACCGGCTGGAGGGCGAGACCTCGGCCGCCGCGAACCTCAACGACCTGCCGCTGTTCGCTGCCGCCGAGCCGGCCGTGCCCCCGATCACGCCGCCGCCGTCCTCGGCCGTCGATGACGCCCTGCAGGGCATCGAGCCGGACGAGCTGACGCCGCGCGAGGCGCTGGAGGCCCTGTACCGGCTGAAGGGGCTGGCGAAGCGGTGAGCCAGCCGCTGGCCGAGCGGCTGGAGGAGGCGGCGTCCGCTCCGGATGTGCGCAAGGCGGTCGCGTCGGCGCTGCGCGATCACTGGGACGCGGACCGGGCGAAGGCGGCGCGGAAGCTTGAGGGCGGGGCGGACGGCGTGGCCGTGGCGCGGCTCTATTCGGTCGCCGCAGACGAGATGCTGACGGCGCTGTGGGACTTCACCGCGGGCGTTCTCTACCCCGCCCCCAATCCGACCGAGGCCGAGCGGCTGAGCCTGATCGCCGTCGGGGGCTATGGCCGGGGCGTGCTGGCGCCGTTCTCGGATCTGGATCTGCTGTTCCTGCGCCCTTGGAAGTCGAGCCCGCGCACCGAGCAGGTCATCGAGTTCATGCTCTATGTCCTGTGGGATCTGGGCGTGAAGGTCGGACAGGCGGCGCGGTCGGTGGACGAATGTCTGGCGCTGGCCAAGACCGACATGACGGTGCGCACGACCCTGCTGGAGGCGCGGCCGCTGGCGGGAGATGCGATCCTGTCCGAGGACTTCATCGCCCGCTTCCATGCCCAGGTGACCAAGGCCGACCCCCGCGCCTTCATCGCCGCCAAGCTGGAGGAGCGGGATGTCCGGCACCAGAAGACCGGCGCCGTGCGCTATCGGGTCGAGCCGAACGTCAAGGACGGCAAGGGCGGCCTGCGCGATCTGAACACCCTGTTCTGGATCGCCCGGTCGCTGGCGCCGGACAGCCCGTTGGGCGAGCGGGTGCTGGACGACCTGCTGACCCCGCGCGAGCGGCGCAGCTTCGAGGAGGCGTTCGACTTCCTGTGGCGGACGCGGGCGCACATGCATCTGATCGCCGGGCGGGCCGAGGAGAAGCTGACCTTCGACCTGCAGCCCGAGGTGGCCAAGCGGATGGGTTGGCGCGGTCGGGGCGACGAGCCTGCGGTCGAGCGCTTCATGCGCCGCTATTTCCTCGTGGCCCGCGATGTCGGCGGCCTGACCCGCGCCCTGTCGGCCAAGCTGGAGGGGCGGCACCAGAAGCCGACCATGAGCCTGTCGCGGCTGATTCCGGGCCGGAAGCGCAAGCTGGGCGTCGAGGGCTTCGTCGAGGCGTCGGGCCGTCTGTCGGTGACCGGGCCGGAGGTGTTCGCCGAGGCGCCGGAGAAGCTGCTGATCCTGTTCCGGACGGCCGACCAGCACGACCTCGACCTGCACCCGGACGCCTTCTCGGCGGTGACGCGGTCGCTGTCGCTGGTGACGCCGTCTTTGCGACGCGATCCCGAGGCGACTCGGGCCTTCCTCGACATCCTGGCGCACGGACAGCGGCCGTACCGGGTGCTGACGCTGATGAACGAGACGGGACTGCTGGGCCGGTTCCTGCCCGAGTGGGGGCGGATCGTCGGCCAAACCCAGTTCAACATGTACCACGCCTATACGGTGGACGAGCACACCCTTCAGGCCATCGGCATCATCAACGACCTGTGGCGCGGCAAGCTGGGCGAGGAGCACCCGGTGGCGACCGAGATCGTGCACCGGATCGACGACTTCGAGGCCCTGATGCTGGCCATGCTACTGCACGACGTCGGCAAGGGCGGCGACCGGGGACAGCTGGAGGACGGCGCAATCGCCGCGCGTCGGGCCTGCGACCGGCTGGGGCTTGACCCGCGGCGCACAGAGTTCGTGGTCTGGCTGGTGCGCAATCATCTGATCCTCAGCGACTATGCGCAGAAGCGGGACGTGTCTGACCCGGCGACGGTGCGCGCCTTCGCCGATCTGGTGGGCGACCCCGAGCGGCTGCGGACCCTGCTGATCCTGACGGTGGCGGACATCCGGGCGGTGGGGCCGGGCGTCTGGAACAGCTGGAAGGGCCGGCTGATGCGCGACCTGTACCAGCGCACGGAGGCGGTGTTCCGGGGCGAGGACGTGGTGCGCACCGATCCGCGCGACGAATTCCCCGATCTGGCCGCGCGGGCGGCGAAGACCGGCGCGGCGGCCGAGTCCGTGGCCGACTGGCTGGGCGACGCCGAGCAGCGCTCGGTGGCCTCGACGCGCGTGGCCATCGCGGCGCGGGACCGGCCGGGCCTGTTCGCCGATCTGGCCTCGACCCTGGCGGCGGCGGGAGCCGACATCGTCGGCGCGCGGGTGGCGACGGCCGAGGATGGCATGGCGCTGGACGTGTTCGACCTGCAGGACGGCGTCGGCGCCCCCTATGGCCGGGACGAGCCGCGGCGGCTGACGCAGTTGATCGGCGCGCTGGAGCAGGCGGCGAAGGGCGGCACGCCGCGCAAGCCGGCTCCGGCCCAGCCCAATCCGCGTCGGGCGACCTTCGATGTCCGGCCCGTCGCCCTGATCGATCTGGACGAAAGCCCCGACGCGGCGGTGATCGAGGTGTCCGGCGCCGACCGCCCCGGTTTGCTGGCGGATCTGGCGCGGGCGCTGGCGGATCACGGCCTGTCGATCCGCTCGGCCCACATCGCCGGCTTCGGCGAGCGGGCGGTGGACAGCTTCTATGTGACCGATGCGGACGGGGCCAAGCCTGCGGCGGGGGAGGCGCTGGAGACGGTGCGCGCCGCTCTGGAAGGGGTGCTGGACCGTCGCGCCGCGCCGGGCGGATCGGTCTCGGCCCCGGTGCGGGCCAGCCAGCGGGACGTCACCGAGTTCGGCCGTCGCCGGCCGCGCGTGGAGCCCGTATCGCCGACCCCGGAAGCGCGCTAAGCGTCAGATATCCCGACCTTCGAGAACGCGATGAGCCTCGCCCGCAATACGATCGTCCAGGCCACCCTGACCCTGGGCAGCCGCATCCTCGGCTTCGCCCGAGACCTCGCCCTGTCGGCCCGCTTCGGCCAAGGGCCGATGATGGACGCGTTCACGACGGCGCTCATGCTGCCCAACATGTTCCGCCGTCTGTTCGCCGAAGGCGCCTTCGCCCAGGCCTTCGTGCCGGTTTACGGCGGCGTGCGAGCCCGCGAGGGAGACGAGGCCGCGGCGGTGACGGCGTCGGAGGCCATGTCCTTCATGCTGGCGGTGGTGGCCGGGTTCTGCATCCTGCTGCAGCTGTTGATGCCATGGATCATGCCGCTGCTGCTGTCGGCCTATCGCGGCGACGAGGCGGTGCTGCGGGTGGCGGTGACGGCGACCCAGCTGGCCATGCCCTATCTCGCCTGCATGACGGTGGCCTCGCTGCTGTCCGGCGTGCTGAACACGGCCGGCAAGTTCGCCCTGTCGGCGGCGGTGCCGGTGTTCCTGAACCTGTGCACGCTCGCGCCCCTGCTGGCGGCCTATGTTGTGCCCGCCAGCCAGCCGACAGTGCTGATGTGGGTGACGGCGGCGGTGACGGTGTCGGGCTTCATCCAGGCCGGTCTACTGTGGTGGGGCGTGCGGCGGCTGGGCGTGACGCTGAAGCTGTCCGTGCCGCGCCTGACGCCGAACGTTAAGCGGGCGCTGGCGCTGGCTGTGCCCGGCGCGCTGGCGGGCGGGGCGATGCAGGTGAACTCGCTGGTCAGCCAGGTGCTGGCGGGCTCGGACGAAGGCGCGCGCTCGGTGATCTACAATGCCGACCGGCTGTACCAGCTGCCATTGGGGCTGATCGGTGTGGCGATCGGACTGGCGCTGGTGCCGCGCCTGACGAAGGCTTTCGTGGCCGGGGATCACGAGGGCGGTCGAAAGACGCTGGACGACGGCATCACCCTGGCCATGGCCTTCACCCTGCCGGCGGCGGTGGCCTTGTTCGTCATTCCCTTCTTCATCATCGACGCGACCGTGACGCGCGGCGCCTTCACCAGCGCCGACGCCGCGCGCACGGCCGACGTGCTGCGCCAGTTCGCCTGGGGCGTGCCGGCCTTCGTGCTGGCCAAGGTTTTGACCCCGCCCTTCTTCGCCCGCGAGGATACGCGCCGGCCGATGATCTATGCGGTCTCGGCGGTCGTCTTCACCATCGTGGTCGGCTCGGGCCTGTTCTTCTGGCTGTCGTCGCAGGGGATGGACGGGGTGCTGGGTCTGGCCATCGCCACCAGCCTGTCGGCCTGGGTCAACGTGGCCCTGCTGGGCGGGACGCTGATGCGCGAGGACGTGTGGCGGCCCTCCCCGGCCTTCGTCTCGCGCATCGCGAGGGTGCTGCTGGCCAGCGCTGTCATGGCCGGCGCGCTGCTGGCCGCGGGGATCCACTACGAGACGCTCGGCCGCCTGTTCCTGGCCAAGGAGGTCGCCGTGCTGGTGGTCTGCGGGGCGGGCGCGGCCCTGTACGGCGTCTGCCTGCTGGCCTTCCGGGCGGTGACGATCCGCGAGCTGAAGGCGGTCCTTCGTCGCGAGCCCGGCGCTTCGGTCCCGTCCGGTCTGGAGTAGATCGTCGGGTCACCGGTCCGCAGGCGGGTGCAGCAGAACATGTTGGTCATCGGCGTCCGCGATCGCACGGGCGAGGCGCGCGAAGAGGTGGTCCCGGACGTACTGTTCGAGTTTCGGCGTATGCGTCCGGAACAGGCGCCAGGCGTCGTCTGCCGTGCCGGTCGTCGAGGGCTTCCCGGTCGTGTCGGGCAGGACCTCGCCGAGCAGGCGCATCAGATAGTCGGGCCACGACTGCTGGTTCAGGCATTCCGACGGGCGCAGGCGGTACTCCGCCTCGGTCTCCGGCGCCAGCAGATCGTGCAGCGGATCCCATCCCGTGTGCAGGGGCGGCAGGACGGCGTGCAGATCCGTCTCGTCTCCGGTCTCCAGCAACCGGGCGGCGGTGACGCGGATTGCGATGTCCTGCTCGGGAAACAGCAGGCCCTCAACAGCGAACAGATTGAGCACTCCCGGGATGTTGGCCCAGTTGCGCAGCTTCTTGCCGGTGACGATGTCGGCGAAGGCGAGGAAGGCGGTCTCGGCCGTAACGAAGCGGTTGGATCCGACGAAGAGGCTGAGCGTGCCGCGATCGACCCGTCTCGCGACGGAGAGCGTTCGCCGTCCCTGATGCTGCGTCCATGCGCCGGGGTCGTCGTGCACGTCGGTCAGCAGTTGGCGGGCCTGATCGACCCGAAACGTCTTCCCGAGAACGACGAAGACATTGCCGCCGTCGCGGTCATCCTCGAGAGCCTGTGCGAACTTCGCCCGGACCTCGGCGATGGCCTCGTCGATGGCGCGTTCGCATTGCTCGGCGGTCGGGGTGATCATGGCGACAGTCTGGATCAGGTCGGGATGATTGTCTCCGGTCTGGACTGACCGTCGGCGAGACGATAAGCGCGTCAGCCATGACGATATCGGGACTGAACGCCGCCGGCCGGCGATGGCGCGGCTGATCTTTCACAGCATTTCCCGCGCGCGCGTCCCTGCGCGCCTGATCCAGACCTTCTCCCCGAGTATCCGACCATGACCGATCCGACCCCGGCCTCCCCCGCGCCGGCTCCCGCCATCCCCACGTATGATGGCCCGCGCCGCATCCTGTCCGGCATCCAGGCCTCCGGCGCCCTGCATCTGGGCAACTATCTCGGCGCCCTGAAGCGCTTCACCCAGCTTCAGGACCAAGGCGCGCCCTGCTTCCTGTTCGTCGCCGACATGCACGCCATCACCGTGTGGCAGGACCCGGCCCTGCTGACCGCCCAGACGCGCGAGATCGCGGCGGCCTATCTGGCCTCGGGTCTGGACCCGGCGAAGTCGGTGATCTTCCCGCAGTCGGCCGTGCGCGCCCACGCCGATCTGGCCTGGATCTTCAACTGCGTCGCCCGCCTCGGCTGGCTCGACCGGATGACCCAGTTCAAGGAGAAGTCGGGCAAGCACAAGGAGCGCTCGTCGGTCGGCCTGTACACCTATCCGGTGCTGCAGGCGGCGGACATCCTGCTGTACAAGGCCACCGAGGTGCCGACCGGCGAGGACCAGAAGCAGCACCTCGAGCTGACCCGCGATATCGCCCAGAAGTTCAACAACGACTTCGGCGCGCCCGGCTTCTTCCCGCTGCCAGAACCGCTGACCCAGGGCCCGGCCCCGCGCGTGATGAGCCTGCGTGACGGCGCGGCCAAGATGTCCAAGTCGGACCCGTCGGACGCCTCGCGCATCAATCTGACGGACGACGCCGACACCATCATGGCCAAGGTCCGCAAGGCCAAGACCGATCCGGGCAACCTGCCGGAGACGGTCGAGGAGCTGAACGACCGCCCCGAGGCGAAGAACCTGGTGACCATTTACGCCGCGCTGGCGGACATCAGCCGCGAGCAGGTGCTGGCGCAGTTCGGCGGACAGGGCTTTGGCGCCTTCAAGCCGGCGCTGGCCGAACTGGCGGTCGAGTCGATGGCTCCGGTCACCGCCGAGATGCGCCGCCTGATGGCCGACACGGCCGAGATCGATCGCGTGCTGAAGGACGGCGCCGAGCGCGCCGCGGCCGTGGCCGATCCGGTGGTGGAAGAGGTCAAGAAGATCGTCGGCTTCTGGCGGGCGTAAGCTGCCGGATGACGGGCGGCCATCCCCTCGACCGCGCCGTCCGCAACGCTCTGAACGGGCGGCAGGCGGGGCTGTCCGTGCGCTCCGGCGACGTTCTGCGATTCGATCCGGCTTACGCCCTGTTCGCCGCGGCCGGGCCGGAGGCGACGGATGACGACTGGGTCGCGCTGGCCCGGGCGACCGGGCCGGTGGCCCTGTTCGAGACCGATCCGGTCGTGCCGGCCGGCCTGCGCGAGGTCGACCGGATCGACTGCCTGCAGATGGTGGCGACGGAGATCACGTCCGGCGGGCGCGAGGTCGCTTGGGAGGTCCTGACCGACGCGGACGGGCCGGAGATGCTGGCGCTGGCGACCCTGACGAAGCCGGGGCCCTTCTATGCGAAGACCCACCTGCTGGGCCCGTTCATCGGCGTGCGCCACGAGGGGCGGCTGGTGGCGATGGCGGGCGAGCGGTTGAGCCTCGACGGCTTCGGCGAGGTCAGCGGCGTCTGCACCCATCCCGACTGGCGCGGCCATGGCTATGCCGGGTCGCTGATGCGGGTGGTGGCGCGGCGCATTCTGGCGCGGGGCGACGCGGCCTTCCTCCACGCCCGCATCGGCCACGCGGACACCATCGCCTTCTACGAGACCCTGGGTTTCCGGCCGCGCGCGATTCCAAGTTATTCGGTGATGGAACCGATCTGAGTCCGGTTATAGCCTGCAACCAAGGCATTGATCGGGGGCGTCTGTGGATCGAGAGCAGCGAAGTTTCCATTACCGCCCAAGAATCGTGGCCGCGTATCTCCTCCTCGCGGTCGCTACCGGCCTGAGCCTGTATCTCGGCCAGGGCGGAGTCGGCAGGTATTCGATATACATTTTTCTCGAAGAACCTCCGGGGTCGTATTTCCTTTATTTGGTGGGCGGTGTCCTTGCTCTTGGCCTTCTCAGGGAGCTTCCAGCATTCGTCAGGGCCGTCGTAAGAATTCCTGCGGTCCAGTTCGATGGGCGGACGCTCCTCGTGCGGGGGTGGGACAACCACGCCTTCGACACTGTCGAGGATTCATCGATCTGGCATTCCATCAATGACGCCGGATCAGTCATCACGATCGGGTCCGGCAAAGGCGCGAAAGCGCGCATCTACACGAAGCAGGTCGAAGGCCATCTTTCCCTGTTGAGGTTCCTCGACGACCTGCTGGGGCCGCGCGCCGAAACCTAGGAGACGCGATCCAGACGGGCGACGAAGAAGCCGTCGACGCCGCCCTTTTCAGCCCACATCGAGGGCAGGATGCGCAGCCAGCCTTCGGGAGTCAGCGCCTCGTCCGGGGCGCCGATCTCGGCCGGGACCGCAGGCGTGGTCTGGAAGGCCGGGTTGCGGCGCAGGAAGGCGATGATCTGGGTCTCGCCCTCTTCGCGCTCCATCGAGCAGACGCAATAGACCAGGCGGCCGCCCGGCTTCACACGCTCGGCGGCGGCGTCCAGCAGGCGGTGCTGGACGTCGGCCAGCTTGGCGACGTCGGCGGGCTTGGTGGCGCGCAGGACTTCCGGATTGCGGCGGAAGGTGCCGGTGGCCGTGCAGGGCGCGTCCAGCAGGACGGCGTCGAAGGCGCGGTCGTCCTCCCAGTCCTCGGCCGGGGTGACCACGACCTCGGCGGTCAGGCCGGTGCGCTCCAGATTGGCGCGAAGGCGCTTCAGGCGGGTGTCCGAACGGTCCAGCGCGACGACCTCGGCGCCCGAGGCGGCCAGCTGCAGGGTCTTTCCGCCCGGGGCGGCGCACAGGTCGGCGACGGTCTCGCCGGCCTTCAGGGCCAGCAGGCGGGCGGGGACGGCGGCGGCGGCGTCCTGCACCCACCATGATCCCTCCTCGAAGCCCGGCCAGCTCGCCACGTCGCCGCGGCGACCGGTGCGGACCGTGCCGCCGGGCAGAGCCTCGCCCTCGACGGCGGCGGCGAGGGCTGCAACGTCGACATCGGGCTTGGCGCTGAGGTCGGTGGCGGGCTCTTCGCGGGCGACGAGGGCCAGGGCAGTCAGCGCCGCCTCGCCCCAAGTCGCGCGCCAGCGGGCGGCCAGCCAGTCGGGCAGGTTGCTTTCGGCCGTGGTCAGGCCGGGGCCGTCGCGGCCGACGCCGCGCAGCACGGCGTTGACGAGGTTCTTGTAGGGCCGGGTCCTGGTGTCGCGCTCGGCCAGCTTCACGGCCGTGGAGACGGCGGCGAAGGCGGGTGTTTCGAGCACGAGGATCTGGGCCAGAGCGATGCGCAGGATGGTGCGCACGGCCAGCGGCGGGGCCTTCTGCAGGCGACGGTCGAGTATCTGGTCGATCTCGCCCAGACGACGCAGGGCGGCCATGGCCACGGCGCGGGCGAAGGCGCGGTCGGGACCGGGCAGGGCGGCGACCTCGCGGAACGACAGGGCGGCGTCCAGACCGCCCCGGCCCTCGAGCGCGGCGTTCAGAAGGACCCCGGCGGCCAGACGGGCCTCGACGCCGATGTCGGCGGCCTCGTCACGAGGCTGCTCGACGCGCGGCGGGCGCGGGCCGCGCGCCTTGTCGGCCATGCGGCGGCCGTGTGCGGCGGAGTTGCGGCCTGCGCCGTTGCGTTCGTTCATACGGAGACCTGCGTGCCCAGTTCGACCACGCGGCCGGGAGGAATATGGAAGAAGTCGGTCGGGTTGGCGGCGTTGCGCATCAGGAAGATGAACAGCCTGTCCTGCCACATGGGCATGCCCTCGGTGGCCGAGGCCACGACCGAGCGGCGGCCGAGGAAGAAGCTGGTCGACATGATGTCGAATTTCAGACCCTGCTTGCGGCACACGCCCAGCGCCTTGGGCACATTGGGCTGCTCCATGAAGCCGTAGGAGATGGTCAGCTTCTTGAAGTCGTCCGAGATCGGCTCGATGACCACGCGCTCGCTGTCGGGCACGCGCGGGCGGTCGCTGGTGCGGACGGTCAGGATGACGTTCTTCTCGTGCAGCACCTTGTTGTGCTTGAGATTGTGCATCAGGGCGACCGGGGCGATGTCCGGGTCCGAGGTCAGGAAGATGGCCGTGCCCGGGGCGCGATGCGGCGGACGGGCGCGCAGCATCTCGATCAGGTCGTTCAGCGGCAGGCTGTCCTTGCGGGTCTTGGCGGTCAGGATCTGCGTCCCGCGCACCCAGGTCCACATCAGCAGCACCAGCGCCGCGCCCAGCACCAGCGGCATCCAGGCGCCGTCCGGGATCTTCAGCAGGTTGGACGTCAGGAAGACGGTGTCGATGAAGCCGAACGGGATCAGCGTGCCCAGCACGGCCCACAGCGGCCACTTCCACTTATGGGTGATGACGAACCAGGCCATCAGGGTGTTGATCAGCATGACCCCGGTGACCGCCACGCCATAGGCGGCGGTGAGGTTGTGCGAGCTCTGGAACATGACCAGCAGCACCAGCACGCCGATCATCAGGAAGGTGTTGACCGCCGGGACATAGATCTGGCCGGCCTGGGTCTCGGACGTATTGCGGATGTCGATGCGCGGCAGCAGGCCCAGCTGGACAGCCTGCTGGGTCACCGAGAAGGCGCCGGTGATCACGGCCTGCGAGGCGATGACGGTGGCGGCGGTCGCCAGCGCCAGCATCGGCCAGTAGATGACCTGTGGCACCATGCTCCAGAACGGGTTCTCGGAGGCGCCGGGATTGTCGAGGATCATCGCGCCCTGGCCGAGGTAGTTCAGCGTCAGGCAGGGCAGTACGAAGTAGAGCCAGCCGGCGCGGATCGGCGCCTTTCCGAAATGGCCCATGTCGGCATAGAGGGCCTCGGCGCCGGTGACGGCGAGGAAGACGCTGCCGAGGATGACGAAGCCGAGGAAGCCGTCCTTGATCAGCAGCTCGACGCCATAGTGCGGCGACAGGGCGCGCAGGATCGAGATGTCGTCGAAGATGTGGATCAGGCCCAGCACGCCGAGGCTGAGGAACCAGACGGCGGTGATGGGGCCGAAGAACTTGGCCAGACCGGCGGTGCCGCGGGCCTGAACCAGGAACAGGGCGATCAGGATGCCGGCCGAGACCGGCACTATGAACGGGTCCAGCGAGCCGCCGACGCCCGGCGCGTCCTTCACGCCCTCGATGGCGGACAGGACCGAGATGGCCGGGGTAATGATGCCGTCGCCGTAGAACAGGGCCGCGCCGAGCACGCCCAGAATGAAGATCAGGGCCGAGCGACGGCCGATCGCATGCTGCGCCAGCGCCATCAGGGCCAGGGTGCCGCCCTCGCCCTTGTTGTCGGCCCGCATCAGGAAGAAGACGTATTTGAACGTCACCACCACCATCAGAGCCCAGAAAGCCAGAGAGACGACGCCGACCACGGCCAGATCGCCGCCCACGCCGCCGCGGGCGTGGTCGATGGCTTCACGCAGGGCGTAGAGCGGGCTGGTGCCGATGTCGCCGAAGACGACGCCGATGGCGCCCAGGATCAGGGCCGCCTTGCCGCCCTTGCCCGAGCCGTGGCCTGCGCCATGGCCATGCCCGCCCGCGGGATGCGGAGGAGCAGCGGCGGAATGATCGGATTTGGACGGGGTGCTGACGACGGATGATCCGTCCTCGCCCTGGGAGGGGGCGCCGGCCATGAATGTCCTCCGGGGACGCCGCACAGCGCGGTCCCCATCAACGAGCGGCGAGCCTTTAGGCTCTTTCCGAGGCGGATTCAATCGTGCTGCAAGTGCGAAGGTTGCACCGGTTTGTGAAACCCCTTCACAGCGCTTATCTTGGGTAGCGAAAGAGCACCCATGTCCGACAGCCAACGCTTCCCCGTCGCCGCCCACTCGCTGGCCTATCTGGCCCACAAGGGCGCCTACTCGCCGGCCGAGGCCGCGCCGAGCGCAGTTCTGGCCGCCTCGGTGCCGACCAATCCGGTGGTGGTCCGTCGCGTGACGGCCCTGCTGGCCAAGGCCGGTCTGATCGCCACCCGTCCCGGCGCATCCGGCGGCGCCTGGCTGCTGCGTCGTCCGGAGGACATCCGGCTGGACGAGGTTCTGAAGGCCGTCAACGGCTGCGCCCATCTGGGCTCCACGCCAAAGGGCGCCAAGGGCTGTCCGGTCAGCGAGCATATTCCGCGTCAGGTGGCCAAGGCTCTGACGGCGGCGGATCAGGCGGCGGCCCAGGCCCTGTCGAAGATCACCATCGCCGACCTGCTGGCCGAGAACCCGCCGTCGCTGGTCGGGTTCGAGATGCACAAGTCCTGCCCTGTCGCGGCCTGATCCGCGCGTGAACCCCGGCCGCCGCCGTACAATCCTGATCACAGGCGCCTCCGCTGGCATCGGCGCGGCTCTGGCGCGGGTCTATGCGGCGAAGGGCTGGGATCTGATCCTGACCGCCCGTCGCGAAGGACCGCTGGAAGCTTTGGCTGAGGAACTGCACGGCTATGGCGCCGTCGTCACCGTCATCACCGATGATCTCGCCGACCCGGCCGCGCCGCGCCGGCTGTTCGATGCGATCGCCGACAGGAGCCTGATCGTCGATGGCCTGGTCAACAATGCGGGCTTCAGCCGGACCGCCGGCTTCCTGCAGACCGAACCCGAGGCCCATGCAGCCATGATCCGGGTCATGCTGACCGCACCGGTCGAGCTGGCCCGGCTGTTCGCGCCCGGCATGGCCGAGCGGGGCTTCGGCCGCATCCTGAACGTCGCCTCGCTGGCAGGGCAGATGCCGGCGACGGGAGGAGATACCCTCTACGGCCCGATCAAGAGCTTCCTGATCAAGGCGTCGCAGGGCCTGCACCTGGAGATGGCCGGAAGCGGGGTGCACGTTACCGCCCTGTGCCCCGGCTACACCCTGACCGAGTTCCACGACGTCAACGGCACCCGCGCCGAGGTCTCCTCCGCCTATCCCGCCTGGATGTGGCAGACCGCGGAGCACGTCGCCGAGATCGGCTACGCCGCGCTGGAGGCCAACCGGCCCAAGGTCACGCCGGGATTCATGAACAATGTGCTGGCGGGTCTGGCCAAGCACCTGCCGGACGCCACGGCGCTGCGGATGGTCGGCGGACATGCGAAACGGCTGAAGCGGATCTGAGGATCCCCTTGCCGACATTTCACCCGCAGCGACCAGCAACCAGTGCGTTAACAACACGCTACTGTGAGTTGCGATTCGTTTGGTTCTGACGCCTCATTCCCGGGCAGCCAGAGGGGCTGTCAGGAGGAAGCCATGTTGAAGAAAATCACCGTCGCCGCAGCCTTCGCTGCGAGCGTTCTGATCGCGCCCGCTGCTTCGTCGACCCCTACGCCCATGCCGGCGCTCGCCCAGTCCAGGGTCGCGGCGATGGATCTCACCGAGTGCCAGGTTCAGCACCTCGCCCGCTGCTATGCGGTCTGGGGCGACTACGGTTGGTGCTATCAGCAGGCCCAGGACTACGCCTGTTACGACGGTTGAACTGACGAAGCTCGGCTATCAGACGGCGGTCTTCCATGGGGCCGCCGTTTTTTGCGTCGACTTTCTGATCAGACCCTTACCTTGGCGATCGGGCGCGGCCGATGGCGCCAAAAGCAAAAGGCCCGGTCCGAAGACCGAGCCCTTTAAAGCTTCGACTGGAGCGGGCGAGGCGATTCGAACGCCCGACCCTCACCTTGGCAAGGTGATGCTCTACCCCTGAGCTACGCCCGCACTCCGTGGGGCGGCGATGCCGTCCCGTGTCGAGGAGGGGGCGTATAGCGGACCCTCGCGGGCGACCGCAAGCCCCCTTTCGAGAAATTACCGCGGAGCCAGTCGAATAGCCCCATCCAGGCGGATGCATTCGCCGTTGATGTAGACGTTGCGGGCCAGTTCCAGCACCAGCGAGGCGTAGTCGGCCGGGCGGCCGAGGCGGCTGGGGAAGGGGATGGCGGCGGCGAGGCTGTCCTGAACCTTCTGGTCCATGCCGGCCATCATCGGCGTCCACATGATGCCGGGCAGGATGGTGTTCACGCGCACGCCTTCCTGCGCCAGATCGCGGGCGATCGGCAGGGTCATGGCGTAGACGCCGCCCTTGGACGCCGAATAGGCCGCCTGGCCGATCTGGCCGTCCTGCGCCGCCACCGAGGCGGTGTTGACGATCAGGCCGCGCTCGCCGTCCTCCATGGGCTCCAGCGACACCATGCCAAGCGCCGACTGCGACAGGACGCGGAAGGTGCCGAACAGGTTGATGCGGACGGTGCGCTCGAACGAGGCCATGTCGTGGGCGCGGATCTCTCCGGTGTCACGCTTGCGGCTGACGGTCTTCTGGCCGGTGGCGATGCCGGCGCAGTTGACGGTCAGGCGCTCCTGACCGTGGGCGGCGCGGGCCTTGGCGAAAGCGGCGGCCACTTCCTCGTCCGAGGTGACGTCGACCTTGCAGAAGACGCCGCCGATCTCTTTCGCGATGGCCTCGCCCTTTTCCTCGTTCATGTCGAACAGGGCGACCTTTGCGCCGGTGGCGGCGATGGCGCGCGCGGTGCCTTCGCCGAGGCCGGAGGCGCCGCCGGTGACCACCGCGGCGATGCTGTTGTCGAGTTTCATCCCTGTCGTTCCTATATTCAGCTGAACCTGAGTTTCGTTCGAGGATTTAGCGGCCATGACGGCCAATGCCAAACCTGCCGCAGGGGCAACCAGCCCCGATGACGCGCTCGATCCGGCCCGCGCCCTGGTCCCTGTGGTGCAGCAGGTCAACGAGACGCGCGTGCGCCGCGGCTTCTGGCCGAAGATCCGGCGCACGGCCTCGCACATCCCCTTCGCGGACCAGCTGTTGTCGGTCTGGTTCGCCGCGCGCGACCCCCAGACCCCGGCGGCGGCCAAGGGCCTCATGTTCGCGGCCCTAGCCTATTTCGTCCTGCCGACCGACGCGATCCCCGACGTCTTCGCCGGCATCGGCTTCACCGACGATGCGGCGGTGATCGCCGGCCTGCTGGCGACGCTGGGAGCCAACATCAAGCGGCGGCACAAGGACGCGGCGAAAGCCGCGCTGGAGCGGCTGCGCGACGCGGACTAGTCCTCGATCGTCACCACGACCTTGCCCATCACGGAGCGGTCGCCCAGCGCCTGGATGGCCTCGTGGGCGCGTTCCAGCGGGAAGGTGCGGCTGATGCGCGGCTTGATCTTCCCCTCGCTCCAGAATTTGAACAGGTCGGCCATGTTGGCGGCGTGGATCGACGGATCACGGGCCACGGCGGCGCCCCAGAAGACGCCGATCACCGACACCGACTTCAGCAGGGTCAGGTTCAGCGGCAAGGACGGGATGCCCGCCGGGAAGCCGACGACCAGATAACGGCCGTTCCAGTCCATGGCGCGCAGGGCCGGCTCGCAATAGTCGCCGCCCACGCCGTCATAGACCACGTCCGGGCCGTCGCGTCCCGAGGCCAGCTTCAGTTCGCCGGACAGCTCCTTCTGCGCCGCCTTGTCCATAGGACCGGTCGGATAGATCAGGCCGTTGTCGGCGCCGGCCTCCAGTGCGAACTGGACCTTGTCGTTGGTCGAGGCGGCGGCGATCACATGCGCGCCCATGGCCTTTCCCAGCTCGACCGCGGCCACGCCGACGCCGCCGGCGGCGCCCAGCACCAGCAGGCTCTCGCCCGCCTTCAGCTGCGCCCGGTCCTTCAGGGCGTAGTAGGAGGTGCCATAGGTCATGATCAGGGCCGCGGCGGTCTGGAAGTCCATGCCGTCGGGGATCTTGATGACCGAGGCGGCCGGCACGGCCAGTCGCTCGACCATGCCGCCCCAGCCGGGGACGGCGATGACCCGGTCGCCCTTGAAGATGCCCTTCACGCCCTCGCCGACGGCCTCGACGATGCCCGCCACCTCGCCGCCGGGCGAGAAGGGGCGCTGGGGTTTGAACTGGTATTTGTCCTCGATGATCAGGGTGTCGGGGAAGTTCACGCCGATGGCCTTCACCTCGATCACCACCTCGCCCTTCTGCGGGCGGGGGTCGAGGACCTCCTCCACGACCAGGGTTTCGGGACCGCCGGGAGCCTTGGAGAGAACTGCGCGCATGTAGATCACCTTCCGGGGAGAGAAGCGCTCGCCCCCGTGGCGCTCGCGTCGTGCAAACGCTAAGCAGCGCCACGCCCGTTGAAAAGAGGCGATCAGGAGACACCCGCATGACCGCCCTCATCCTGCACGGCGGCGCCGGCGCCCGGCGCGAGCGCAACTACGACGCCGAGGTCGTGCATATGCGCGAGGTCGTCGAGGCGATGAAGGTGCGGCTGGACGCGGGCGCCTCGGCGCTGGACGTCGCGGTCGAGGCGGTGGTGATGCTGGAGGACTCGGGCCTCTATGTCGCCGGCCGCGGCGCTTCTCCGAACCTCGCCGGCGCCTATGAGCTGGACGCCAGCATCATGGACGGATCGACGAAGCGGGCCGGGGCGGTCGCCGCCCTGCAGGGCTTCCGCAATCCGGTCGTGGCCGCCCGCGCCGTCATGGACCGCACGCCCCACGTCATGCTGGCGGGCGAGGGCGCGGCCCTGTTCGCGCTGGATCAGGGACTGGAGCCGATCGCCGACGAGGAGGCCTGGTTCACCCGCGCCGGCAAGGGCGAGGACAATCATCCGCCGGGCACGCTGAGCCACGGCACTGTCGGCTGCTGCGTGCTGGACGCCCAAGGCCGTCTGGCCGCCGCGACCTCGACCGCCGGCGTCTTCGGCAAGATGCCCGGCCGGGTGGGCGACACCCCGATCCCGGCGGCCGGGACCTGGGCCGACGGAAACGTCGCTGTCTCGGGCACAGGGCAGGGCGAGTATTTCATCCGCGTGGCCGCCTGCGCCCAGACCGGCTGGCGCGTCGCCGCCGGCCAGTCTCTGGCCGAGGCCTCGCGCGCCGTCATCGACGAGATCGGCGCCCTGGGCGGTGACGGCGGCCTGATCGCGCTGGACCGCCACGGCAACATCGCCGCGCCCTACAACAGCCAAGGCATGAAGCGCGCTTGGCTGAACCCCGCCGGCGAAATCGGCGTCGAGGTGTTCGAGCGCTGAGCTGGACCGTGACCCCGGCGTCACGAACTGTGTTGCGGATGTGAAATTACCGCGAATTCATTCGTGAACGAACGGTGTTGGGTGGAGGCTTCCGCAAAAGAAACGGAAGTCTCTCCAATGAAATCCCTGATGCCCGTGGCGGCCGTGGTCGCCGCTCTCGCCCTTTCCGCCTGCTCGCCCGTGATCGAGGGCGGTCCGCCTATGGCCCTGCCCATCGGCCTGCAGGAGACCGCGCAGGTCGGGATGATCACCATGTCCAGCGCCTGGCTCAATGCCGAAGACGATTTCGCTGACACTTTCAATGACGAGGTGCATGAGGAACTGCGCCGCTGCATGTGGGGCACGGCGCTCATCAATGTCCGGATTCATCTCGACGACCTGCAGCGGGCGGGACGGCTGGAAACCCTGTTGAACGGCGATGGCAAACATCATCTGTCCGGCACGGTCGAATTCGTCGATCCGGCGCGCAACAACCGCGTGTTGGGCCGCTTCCCGATCCGTGTCTCGACGAGCGCGCAGGGCCGCGTCGGCGGGCTCTTGGGCGACCGCCAGATGATGGTGTCCGAAGCCTTCGGCCGTGCGGTCTGCGAGGAAGCCTTCGGTCGCAATCCGCGTGATCCCGGACCGCACAACGCGACGCGGGGCTGAACGGGAAAGGGCCGGCGGATTGCTCCGCCGGCCCTTTTGTCCTTGTGCCCTAACGCTCGCGACGCGGTCGCTCGCTGCATGAGGGCGGTTGGCCGTGGATTATTCCGCGGCCACGGCTTCCGGCGACGGCTGTTCGCCGCCGGCGAGGTTGCGCAGGACGTACGGCATGACGCCGCCGGCACGCAGGTATTCCAGCTCGGTCTGGTTATCGATGCGGCAGCGGACCGGGAAGCGGGCCATCTTGCCGTCCGACGGACGGAAGAGCTCGACCCACAGGTCCTGACGGGGCTTCAGCTTGCCGACGTTGGCGTCGGTCAGGCCGCGGATCGTGACGATCTCCTCGCCGGTCAGGCCCAGCTTCTGCCAGCCGTCCATCTTGAACTGCAGCGGCACGACGCCCATGCCGATCAGGTTCGACCGGTGGATACGCTCGAAGCTCTCGGCAATGACGGCGCGGACGCCCAGCAGGTTGGTGCCCTTGGCGGCCCAGTCACGCGACGAGCCGGTTCCGTATTCCTTGCCGGCGAAGACGACCAGCGGACGGCCTTCGGACTGGTAGCGCATGGCGGCGTCGTAGATCGACATGACGTCGCCCGACGGGAAGTGCTTGGTGACGCCGCCCTCGATGTCCGGGGTGATCTTGTTGCGGATCCGGATGTTGGCGAAGGTGCCGCGCATCATGACTTCGTGGTGGCCGCGGCGGGCGCCGTAGCTGTTGAAGTCCAGGGCGTCGACGCCGTGACTGGTCAGCCAGTGGCCGGCCGGCGAGGTCTTCTTGATCGAACCGGCCGGGGAGATGTGGTCTGTGGTGATCGAGTCGCCGAAGATGGCCAGCACGCGGCCCTCGACGATGTCCTGAACCGGCTTCGGCTCCATCGACAGGCCCTCGAAATAGGGCGGGTTGGCGACGTAGGTCGAGCTGTCGTCCCAGGTGTAGGTCTGGCCGCCCGAGACCTTGATCGCCTGCCAGTGCTTGTCGCCCTTGAAGACGTCCTTGTAGCGCTTGGCGAACATGCCCGGGGTCACCGACTTGCGCTGGATGTCGGCGACTTCCTGCGTGGTCGGCCAGATGTCGGCCAGGAACACGTCCTTGCCCTTCTTGTCCTGACCGATCGGGTCCTTCGTGATGTCGATGCGCATCGAGCCGGCCAGGGCGTAGGCGACGACCAGCGGCGGCGAGGCCAGGTAGTTGGCCTGCACGTCCGGGTTCACGCGGCCCTCGAAGTTGCGGTTGCCCGACAGGACCGAGGTGGCGACGATGCCGTTCTCGTTGATGGCCTTCGAGATCGCCGGATCCAGCGGGCCCGAGTTGCCGATGCAGGTGGTGCAGCCGTAGCCGACCAGGTTGAAGCCGAGGGCGTCCAGATCCTTCTGCAGGCCGGCGTCGGTCAGGTAGTCGGTGACGACCTGCGAGCCCGGAGCCAGCGAGGTCTTGACCCAGGGCTTGGGCTTCAGGCCCAGCGCCAGCGCCTTGCGCGCCACCAGACCGGCGGCGATGAGCACCGACGGGTTCGACGTATTGGTGCACGAGGTGATGGCGGCGATGACGACGTCGCCGTCTCCGACCGAGAACTTCTGACCCTCGACGTCGACGCGCGGGGCGTCGGCGGCGCGGGCGAAGGTCGAGGTCAGGTGACCCTCGAACTCCGGTGCGGCGGTGGTCAGCTCGACGCGGTCCTGCGGACGCTTCGGACCGGCCAGCGAGGGCACGACGGTGGCGAGGTCGAGTTCCAGCGTGTCGGTGAAGACCGGCTCTTCTGAGTCGGCGTCGATCCAGAGGCCCTGGGCCTTCGCATAGGCCTCGACCAGGGCGACGCGCGCCTTGTCACGACCGGTGGCGGTCAGGAAGTCGATGGTGGCTTGGCTGACCGGGAAGAAGCCGCAGGTGGCGCCGTATTCCGGAGCCATGTTGGCGATGGTCGCCTGGTCTTCCAGCGTCAGGCCCGACAGGGCGTCGCCGAAGAACTCGACGAATTTGCCGACCACGCCCTTCTTGCGGAGCATCTGGGTGACGGTCAGCACCAGGTCGGTGGCGGTGGCGCCTTCCGGCAGCTTGCCGGTCAGCTTGAAGCCGATGACTTCCGGGATCAGCATCGGGATCGGTTGACCCAGCATGGCCGCCTCGGCCTCGATGCCGCCGACGCCCCAGCCCAGAACGGCCAGGCCGTTGATCATGGTGGTGTGCGAGTCGGTGCCGACGACCGTGTCCGGATAGGCGACGGTCTTCTTGCCCTCTTCCAGCGTCCAGACGGTCTGGGCCAGGTTCTCGAGGTTCACCTGGTGGCAGATGCCGGTGCCGGGGGGCACGACGCGGAAGTTGTTGAAGGCCGACGAGCCCCAGCGCAGGAAGTTGTAGCGCTCGATGTTGCGCTCGTACTCACGCTCGACGTTCTGGCCGAAGGCCTTGGCGGTGCCGAAGTGGTCGACCATGACCGAGTGGTCGATGACCAGGTCCACCGGGACCAGCGGATTGATCTTGGTGGCGTCGGCGCCGAGGGCGGCCATGGCGTCACGCATCGCGGCCAGGTCCACGACGGCCGGAACGCCGGTGAAGTCCTGCATCAGCACGCGGGCCGGGCGGAAGGCGATCTCGTGCTCGACCGAGCCCTTGTTCTCGATCCAGGCGGCGACGGCCTTCAGGTCGGCCTCGGTGACGGAGACGCCGTCCTCGTTGCGCAGGAGGTTCTCCAGCAGCACCTTCATCGAGCGCGGCAGGCGGGAAATCCCGGCCAGACCGGCTTCCTCGGCGGCCGGAAGGCTGTAATAGGCGTACTTCTTGCGCCCGACGGAAAGGTCCTGGCGGGTCTTGAGGCTGTCAATCGACGGCATGGAGAGGTTTCCTCTGGTCAAAGCCGCCCGACAATCCGGTTGCACGTTCGCGCGATCGACGGCGGGGCTCACAGGGTCCCGACGCGCGCGGCGGACGCCTGCTGCGGCGACCGCGCATATAGCGAGGGTCGGCTTTCACGTCCATGAATCCATGACGCCATTGTGGGCATTGAGAGCGGTTCGCAACTGGGGGTGTGGCCGATGCTGAGCGTCGCCGGCCTGACCCTGTCGCGCGGCGAGCGTCGACTGTTCCGCGGCCTGTCGTTCGAGGTCGCCGCCGGGGAGGCTGTGGCCCTGACCGGAGCCAATGGCGCGGGCAAGACCAGCCTGCTGCGCGCGGTGGCCGGATTTATTCGCCCCGACGCCGGAACGGTGGGATTCAACGGGCTGGAGCCGGGCGAGGCACGGGCCACCGGCCTGCACTGGCTGGGCCATCTGGACGGGTTGAAGCCGGCGCGCCGGGCACGCGAGGAACTGACCTTTCAGGCGAAGTGGTTCGGCGCGGACGCCGACGGGATCGCCGCGGCCATCGACGTGCTGGCGCTGGAGCCGCTGCTGGATCTGGAAGTGCGCAAGCTGTCGGCCGGCCAGCGTCGCCGACTGGCCTTCGCCCGCCTGATCGCCGCGCCGCGCCCCCTGTGGCTGCTGGACGAACCGTTCAGCCCGCTGGATGCCCGCTGGCGCGAGGTGATGGGGCTGATCCTGCAGGCGCATCTGGACAAGGGCGGCGCCGTGCTGGCCGCAGTGCACGACCCGCTGCCAGTCCCGGCGCGGGCGCTGGATATCGGCGGAGGCGGCCGATGAGGGCGCTGACCATCCTGTGGCAGCGCGAGCTGGCGTTGGCCTGGGCCGGCGGCGGCGGGCCGCTGCTGGCCTGCGGTTTCTTTCTATGCCTGACGGTCCTGCTGCCGCTGGCGGCGGGCGGCGATCCGGCGGGGCTCAAGCCGATCGCCGGCGGCGTCGCCTGGCTGGCGCTGGCGGTGTCGTCGATCCTGTCGCTGGAGCGTTTGTTCGAACGCGATCTCGAGGACGGGGCGCTGGACCTGTTGACGCTGGGGCCCGCGCCGCTGGAGCTGGTGGTCCTCGCCAAGGCCAAGGCCCAGTGGTTGGCCGTCGGCGGGCCGCTGGCCCTGACTGCGCCGGTCGCGGCCATCACGCTGGGGCTGCCGCCGGAGCTGGCGCCGCTCGCCGCCCTCTCGGCCCTGATCGGCGGACTGGGCTTCGCCCTGACCGGAGCGCTGGGCGCGGCTCTGGCGCTGGGCTCGAAGCGCGGCGGCCTGCTGATCGCGGTGGTGGTCCTGCCGCTGTTCATCCCGCCGGTGATCTTCGGCGCCGGCACGCTGGAGCGGGCGGCCAACGGCCTGTCGCCGGCCCCGGCCCTGGCCTTCCTGTGCGCCTGGGTCCTGTTCGCCGGCGTCATCACGCCCTTCGCGGGCGCAGCGGCGATCCGCAACGCCCAGAGCTAGGACTTTCCGGGGCTAGGCCTTCTTCACGAACTCCGTGCGCAGGACGAGGCCGCGCACCTTCTCGACATTGGCCTCGATCTCGTCCGGGTCGCCGGTCAGGCGGATGTTCTTCACCGGCGTGCCGCGCTTCAGGGTCACGCCGCCCGAGCCCTTGACCTTGAGGTCCTTGATCAGGGTCACGCTGTCGCCATCGGCAAGAACGTTGCCGTTGGAATCCTTCGTCACTTCGTCGGTCATGGTCGGTCCCCGTCTGAGCGCGACCGTCTAACACATCGAATCCTGACGGCCTCAAGTAGCGCGACGCGCGATAGGCCACTAAGAGAGCGAATTCCATGTTCGGCCTCGCCAATCCCGACCGTTTCGCCCGCTTCACACGGCCCCTCGTGCCGGTGTTGTGGGCGGCTGCCGCCCTGCTGCTGATCGCCGGGGCCTGGTTCAGCTTCACCGCGCCCGAGGACTACCAGCAGGGCGACACCGTGCGGATCATGTTCGTGCATGTCCCCGCGGCCTCGGTCGGGCTGATGGTTTATGGCGCGCTGGGCGTCTCCAGCTTCTTCGCCCTGGTGTTCCGCCATCCGCTGGCGGATGCGGCGGCGCGGGCGGCGGCCCTGCCCGGCGCCGCCTACACCCTGCTGGCGCTGGTGACCGGCAGCCTGTGGGGCAAGCCGATGTGGGGCGCATGGTGGGTCTGGGGCGATGCGCGGCTGATGTCGGTGCTGGTGCTGTTCCTGTTCTACCTCGGCTACATGGCCCTGCGCGCCTCGATCGACGATGAGGCCAAGGCCGCGCGCGCCGCCGCCGTGCTGGGTCTGGTCGGGCTGATCAACCTGCCGATCGTCAAGTTCTCGGTCGATTGGTGGAACACCCTGCACCAGCCCGCGTCGCTGGTGCGGGCCGACGGACCGTCGATGCCGACGATCTTCCTGACGCCCCTGCTGACGATGATGGCGGCCTATGCCGTCCTGTTCCTGGCCCTGTGGCTGACCGCGATCCGGACCGAGATCGTGCGTCGCCGGGTCGTCGCGATCCGCGCCCGCCGCGCGCTGGAGGCCTGAGCATGCCCGACTTCGACATGGGCCAGTACGGCGCCTACGTCTGGCCGGCCTGGGGCATCAGTGCCGTGGTGCTGGCGGCTCTCACCGTCCGCTGCGCGATGGCCGCCCGTCGCTGGAAGGCCGAGCTGAAGCGGCTGGAGACGAACGAGGAATGAGCCGCTGGTTTGCCCTCATCCCGCTGGTGGTGCTGGTCGCATTGGCGGCCCTGTTCATCGGCTGGTCGCTACAGCGTGATCCGTCGGTCAAGCCGGACGCCCTCGTCGGACAGGCTGTGCCCGAGACCGTCCTGCCGATGCTGACCGGCGACGTCGCCGGGCCGGGCCATGTGGATCTGAAGACCGCCGGCGTCGGCAAGCCGATGCTGATCAATGTCTTCGCCAGCTGGTGTGCGCCATGCCGCATCGAGCATCCGAAACTGATGGCGCTGCGGGAGCAGGGCGTCGCCGTGGTCGGGGTGGCGTGGAAGGACGATCCGGTCGCCACCCGCGCCTTCCTGGACGAGCTGGGCGATCCCTATTCGATGGTGCTGGTGGATCGAGAGGGCCGTGCCGGTCTGGACCTCGGCATCACCGGCGCGCCGGAGACCTTCGCCGTGGACGCCATGGGCCGGATCGTCGGCAAGGTGTCCGGGCCGCTGCTGGACGACGCGGAGATCGACCGGCTGGTCGACGCCATGCAGGCGCCGCCCCGTCCGTTGCCGACCGCGACGGCCCGCTAACGCGCGTTAACCCATTTCCGACGGTTTTCATTAACCCTGTCGGCATGAGCGCGATTCGACCGCCCGTTCAGTCTCCGCTGTTCCCGACGCAGCAACCGCCTTCGCCGGCGCGCGCCGCGCGTTCGGACTTCTTCCGCGCGGCTCTGGATGGCGTCCGGACTCCGGCCGCCACGACCCTGCCGGTCGAGGTGAAGGCCGAGACCAAGGTGGCCAGCGCCTCCCCGCTGCCCTTCGAACCGTCCGGCGATCGCACGGTGCGTCCGGGCAGCCTTCTCGACATCCGCATCTGATCTCACGCGAAAATGAGCGGCGCGTGTTCGCTCGCCGCGCTTAAGGTGCGCGCCATGAAAGCTCGGGGGTGGATTTCCGTATCGGCGGCGGCCGTGGCTGCGATGCTGGCGACCGGTTCGGCGGCGCAGCCCGAAACCGTGCGCGTGCGTCACCGCGCGACACCGCCGGCCGAGCCCATCGTGGTCGAGCTGTTCACCGCCCAAGGCTGCTCCGGCTGTCCCGAGGCCAATGCCCGTATCGAGGCGATCGCCGACGAGCCCGGCGTGATCGCCCTGACCTATGCCGTCGACTACTGGGACTACCTCGGCTGGACCGACACCTTCGCCAAGCCGGAGTTCGCTCAGCGCCAGCGTGCCTATCGCCAGCCGCTGAGGGTGCGGGCGGTGTCGACGCCGCAGGTGATCATCGACGGCCGTCGTCAGGTCGAGACCGGCGAGACCCTGCAGGCGGCCATCGAGGCGGAATCCGCCAACCGCGTCTTCCCGCCGGAGATCGAGTTCCGCGAGACCGGCGACCGCGTCGGCGTCGGCTCGGGTCGAGCCCCGACGGGCGGGGCCGAGGTGGTGGCGGTCACCTTCACGCCGGGCCCCCAGACAGTCGAGATCGGCGCCGGGGACAATCGCGGCCAGCGCGTGCGCCACACAAATGTGGTGCGCTCGATCCGGGTTCTGGGGCCGTGGACGGGCCGACCTGTGCTCTATGCCCTGCCGCAGGCCGGCGAAGGTCAGGCCGTGGCCGTTCTGGTGCAGGCGCGGGCGGATCGGCGCATCCTGAACGGGGCCGTCCGGTCGGCTGACTGATCGGCCGTCATATTCCGTCAGTATCCCTGTTCTCCGAGCACGGGACAGTGCATGCTGGCCCCTGACGTCGGGGCGTCTGCGGGTGGGTACGGACGATGGGCAATCGAAACTGGGTCCTTGCCGGGCTGGTGCTGGCGACGATCGCCGCGGCCGGCGCCGGTGCGACGGCCTTCGCGCATGACGAGGCGCCGACACCCGTAACCTCGCCCGAAGCCCATGCCGTGGCCCAGGCCGTGACCGCCGCCGAACTGGCCCGCTGGGGACGCGAGCGAGGAGACGCCGGAGCCCTGATCATGGCCGCCCGGCTGCTGGCCGAGGTGCCGGTAAGGCAGGGCGAGGGCGATGCGCCCATTCTGACGCCGGGCCGGTTGCTGGACGAGGCCGCGGCCCTGTCGCCGGGCAACGAGACCCTGCTGGCCGCCATCGACCGCCTGCGCGAGCCGCTGATGCGCGGCGTGCGATCCTCCAGCTTCGGCGCGGGGCCGGTCTTCACGGTCAAGCAGCTGCGCGCCCGCGAGACCTGGTCGTTCGAGGTCGACGCCCGCGAGGGCGAGGTGCTGCGCGTGGCGGCCATCGGCGACGGCGACACCAATATCGATCTGGCGATCCGCAACACCCGGGGCGCCGTGATCTGCCGCGACGGCTTCGGCGACCACTACCCAGTCTGCACCGTCTCGCCGCGTCCGGGCGGCAAGATGCAGGTCAATGTGCAGAACCGGGGCGACGTCTGGACCAGCATCCAGGTGCTGAGCAACTGATGAAACGGCTGACGGCGGCAGTTCTGGCGGCGGGCCTGCTGGGGCTGGCCGGCGCCGCGCCCGCCAGCCCGGATACGCCCGAGGCCCTGCGCGCCGAGGCGTTCGAGGCGGCCCAGTGGGCCATCGCTTCGGAGGCCGCCGACGCCTTGGCCCGCGTCTCCGCCCGCTTCGCCCAGTGCGACGACGAACTGGGCCTGCTGGCCGAGGAGCGTGAGCGACTGATCGTCGAGCGCGACCGGCTGGAGCGGGAGCTGGAGCAGCACTACGCCTCGGGCGACGATGCCGATCTGCAGGCCCGCACCCGCGCCCGCATGGCTTGGGAGGCCGCGGACGGACGGCTGAAGGCGGTCGACGGCGAGATCGAGACCCGCTTCCCCGCCTGGGCCGAACTGACCAGCCCGCGCGCCCTGTCGGTTCGGGAAACGCAGGGGCTGTTGAAGGACGATGAGGGCCTTCTGCTGGTCATGGTCAATCCCGAGGCGACCTATGTCTGGGGCGTGACCCGCGACCGCATCGCCTGGGCGCGGGCGGAGGATCTGGGCGCGGCGGCCATAACCGAAGCGGTCAACACGCTCAGACGCTCCCTGACCGCGACGGCGGCGCGGGGGCCGGAGGTCGATCCGTTGCTGTTCGCCGGAAACAACGGGGCGACGTTCGACCGTGGCGTGTCGCACTGGCTGTATTCCGAGATCGTGAAGCCGGTGGAGCCGGTCTTCGACGGCAAATCGACCCTGATCACCGTAGTCACCGGCGCCCTGACGACCCTGCCCTTGGCGGTGCTGTCGACCAATGCGCCGAGCGGGCGCGACGATGCTGTGGGCGCGCTGGACGACACCCAATGGCTGATGGACCGATACGCGCTGGCGACCCTGCCGGCGGTGTCCAGCCTAAAGGCCCTGCGCTGCCATCTGGTGGCGACAGCCGCCGATCGCAGTCCGGGCTGCCCGCCGGCGGTGTCGACCGGTCGGCCGGTGCGGGTCGCCGAGCGCCTGCCGCTGGTGGCTTTCGGAGCGCCGGTGCTGACGGGCGCGCCGGATGACGGCGGGCGGGGCTCGCCCTCGGCGGATCAGGTCATGGGCACGGGTCGGCTGGCCGACGTCGCCAAGCTGAAGGCGCTGCCCTATCTGCGCGGCTCGCGTCTGGAGCTGGAGACGTTGAAGAGCCGGTATCCCGACTCCGTCGTGCGCATCGGGGCCGAGGCGACGGAGCGCTCGGTCCGGGCGCTGGACGCGCCGGCGCTGGAGCGGGCGCGCTTCGTGGTCTTCTCGACCCACGGCCTGATGGCCGGATCGGCGGCGTCCGAGCCGGGGCTGGTGCTGACCCCGCCGGACGAGGCGACCGAGGCCGACGACGGCTATCTGAGCGCCTCCGAGGCGGCGCAGCTGAAGCTCAATGCCGAGTTCGTGGTCCTGTCGGCCTGCAACACGGCGGCCTCGGATGGCCGGCCGGGCGGGGAGGGGCTGTCGGGTCTGGCCCGCGCCTTCTTCTACGCCGGGGCGCGGTCGATGATGGTGTCGCACTGGGAGGTGTCGGACGCGGCGACGACGAAGCTGATCACCGAGACCTTCGCCAGCCTCGACGCGCGTCAGGCGACCGATCCGGGTGTCCGCGCGCGGGCGCTTCAGGCCGGCATGCGCGCCGTCCGCGCCGAACGCCGCTGGGCCCACCCGGCCTATTGGGCCGCGTTCACTCTCGTCGGTGAACCGGGCTAGGCGCCGGCTCTCTTCGCGAAGCTCAAGGCGCCTTCAGACAACAGCGGGACCTGCGCGGCCATGGTGCGGGCGTGGGCGCTGGCGGCGGTGCCGTCGCGGACGCGGCCGGCGATGCCCTGACAGATGGCCGCCAGCCGGAACAGGTTGTAGGCGAACAGCCAGTCGAGGTTTTCCGGCGCCGCGCGACCGGTCTGGCGGGCGTAGCGCTCGACCGTCTCGGCCACCGACGGAATGCCCAGCGCCTCGATGTCCGCCCCGGCCAGACCGTTGCGCTGGCTGGCGGGGATGACCCAGGCGATCAGCAGATAGGAGAAGTCGGCCATCGGATCGCCGAGCGTCGACAGCTCCCAGTCCAGCACTGCGCGGACCTGCGCCCGATCCGGTGCGAGGATCATGTTGTCGAGGCGGAAGTCGCCGTGGACGATGCCGACCGGTCCCTCGGGCGGCAGGGTGGCGGGCAGGAACTCGATCAGCCGGTCCATGGCCGCGATCGGATCGATCTCGGAGGCGCGGTACTGCTTGGTCCAGCGCCCGACCTGCCGCTCGAAATAGTTGCCCGGCTTGCCGTAGTCGCCCAGCCCGATGGCCGCGGGATCGAAGCGGTGCAGGGCGGCCAGGGCGTCGACCTGGGCGTCGTAGATGGCCCGGCGCTCGCCCGGCTCCATGCCCGGCAGCTTCAGGTCCCACAGGACGCGGCCGTCGACCTTGTCCATGACGTAGAACATCGAACCGATGACGTCCTCGTCGGTGCACAGGGCATAGGGCTTCGCGACCGGATAGCCCTGCGCGTGCAGGGCCGAGATGACGGTGAACTCGCGATCCACCGCGTGGGCGCTGGGCAGCAGGGTCCCGGGCGGCTTGCGGCGCAGGACATAGGCGCGCGTCGGCGTGGTCAGTTCATAGGTCGGGTTCGACTGGCCGCCCTTGAACTGGCGGATCGCCAGTGGAGGGGTGAAGCCCTCGACATTGTCGGCCATCCACGCCGCCAGCTTCGCCTCGTTCAGGGCGTAGCGGGGGTCCACCTCGCGGGTGCCGGAAAATGCGTCCTGAGCGTCATCGATCTGGGTCATTGTGCGGCGATGATGGCGGCCTTCACCGCGCCGCGCCAGCCCTTCAGAAGCCGCTCGCGCTCGTCGGTGGACATGCGCGGCTCCCACCGCGCCGGGGCCTCGACAGGATGGTCCTCGAGGTCGTCGATCAGGCCGACGCCCAGCGCCGCCAGCTTGGCCGCGCCCAGCGCCGTCATCTCCTGAAACGCCGGGCGCTCGACGGTGACCTCGCAGATGTCGGCGACGAACTGCATGGCGAAGGCGTTGGCGGTTACGCCGCCGTCGACCTTCAGCACCTTCAGCTTCGGCGCCCCGTCCTTGGCCAGCGCGTCCAGCAGATCGCGGGTCTGGAAGGCGAGGCTCTCCAGCGCGGCGCGGACCATGTGGGCGGGGCCGCTGTCGCGGGTCAGGCCGACGATGGTGCCGCGCGCGTCCGGCTCCCACCAGGGCGCGCCCAGACCGGTGAAGCCCGGCACCAGATAGACGCCGCCATTGTCCTTCAACCCCTGCGCCATCGCCTCGGACTGCCGGCTTTCGCTGATCACCTTCAGCCCGTCGCGTAGCCACTGGATGGCCGAGCCGGCGGAAAAGATGGAGCCCTCCAGCGCATAGGCCGTCACGCCATTCGCCGAATAGCCGAGGGTGCCCAGCAGGCGGGTGGTGGAGGGCACCGGCTCGGCCCCGACATTGGCGACGAGAAAGGCGCCGGTGCCATAGGTGATCTTGGCATCCCCGGCCTTCAGCGCTCCATGGCCGACCAGAGCGGCCTGCTGGTCGCCCGCCGCGCCGTGGATCGGCAGGGCTTTGCCCAGCAGCGAGGCCTCCGCGTCGCCCAGATGGTCGGCGCAGCCCCGGATCTGCGGCAGGGCCTGAACCGGCACGCCGAACAACTCGGCCAGATCCGGCCGCCAGTTCATCGTGCGCAGGTCCATCAGGGAGGTGCGGCTGGCATTGGTGGCGTCTGTGACGTGGCTGGCGCCGCCGGTCAGCTTCCAGATCAGCCAGCTCTCGATGGTGCCCAGCTTCACCTCGCCCTTCTCCGCCCGCTCATGCGAGCCGGGCACGGCGTCCAGCAGCCAGCGATACTTCGACGCCGAGAAATAGGGGTCGAGGATCAGGCCGGTCGCGGCCTGCACGTCCGGCTCGTGGCCGGCGGCGGCCAGCTTGCCGGTGGCCTCGGCGGTACGGCGGTCCTGCCAGACGATGGCGCGGTGCAGGGGCTCGCCCGTCGCCGCGTCCCAGATCACCGAGGTCTCGCGCTGGTTGGTGATGCCGACGGCGGCGAAGCGGCTGATCCCGCCGGCCTTCTTCACCACCTCGCGGCAGGTCTGCAGGGTGGCGGTCCAGATCTCGGCGGCGTCGTGCTCGACCCAGCCGGAATGCGGGAAATGCTGCTCCAGCTCGATCTGGCTGACGGCGACGGGCTGCAGCCCGCCCTCGGGCGCAGGCTCGAAGGCGATGGCGCGGGTGGAGGTGGTGCCCTGGTCGATGGCGAGGATCAGTCGGGTCATGGGGGCAGGTTAGACATTCCTCCCCCATCGGGGGAGGGGGACCATGCGAAGCATGGTGGAGGGGCGTCAAAGCGAGCGCGGATCGGGCGCCCCTCCACCCACCACCGGCTTCGCCGGCGGTCCCCCTCCCCTGAACGGGGAGGATCAGCTAGACAGCGCTCATGCACACAGCCTCCTTCGAAGGCGTCCGCGACGCCGCCCGTCAGATCGCCGGCCACGCCGTGCGCACGCCCCTGATCGAAAGCCCGGCGCTCAACGAGCATCTGGGCGGCAGGGTGCTGTTGAAGGCGGAGAACCTGCAGCGGGCGGGGGCCTTCAAGTTCCGGGGCGCGTACAACCGGATCAGCCGTCTGACGGCGGATGAGCTGAAGCGCGGCGTCGTCGCCTACTCCTCCGGCAACCACGCCCAGGCAGTGGCCTGCGCCGCACGGATGATGGGAACCAGCGCCGTCATCGTCATGCCGGCTGACAGTCCGAAGGTGAAGGTCGAGGGCGTGATCGGCTTCGGCGGCGAGGTCCGTCTGTACGACCGGTACACTGAAAGCCGCGAGGCCATTGGCGAGGAGATCGCGCAGACGCGCGGCTCGGTCCTGGTGCGGCCGTTCGATGATCCGTTCGTGATCGAGGGGCAGGGCACGGTCGGTATCGAGATCGTCGAACAGGCGCAGGAAGCGGGCGCGCAGATCGACCAGCTCCTGTGCGGCGCCTCGGGCGGCGGGCTGATCGCGGGCATCAATCTGTCGATGGCGGCGCTGGTCCCGGACGCCCCGGTGATCGGGATCGAGCCTGAGGTCTACAACGACACCTTCCTGTCGCTTCAGGCCGGGGAGCGGGTGAAGCATGCGCCGGTCGCCAGGCCCTCGATCTGCGACGCCCTGATGACCGAGATTCCGGGCGAGCTCACCTTCCCGATCAATCGCCGGCTGGCGCGGGTGGAGACGGTATCGGACGCCGAGGCGGCGGAGGCCGTTCGCTACGCCTTCCGCACGCTGAAGCTGGTGATCGAGCCGGGCGGGGCGGTGTCGCTGGCCGCCCTGCTGGCCGGCAAGGTCGAGACGAAGGGCAAAACGACGGCGGTGGTCCTGTCGGGCGGAAACATCGATCCGGGCCTGTTCTCCGAGATCATCGAGGGGCGTTTCGCGGGTTGAGGTTGCCCTTGCGGCGCCTTGCGCAATCCCCACTGGCGGCTAGCGTGGCGGCCAGACAGAGGAGAACGCCATGCCCAAGCCGAGCGAACTGGAAGGCCTGATCGGAACCGAGGTCGGGGTCTCGAAATGGATCGAGATCGATCAGGCGCGCGTCGACGCCTTCGCCGATATCACCGAGGATCACCAGTTCATCCATGTGAACCCGGAGCTGGCGAAACAGACGCCTTTCGGCGGCACCATTGCGCACGGCTTCCTGACGCTGAGCCTCGCCTCGGCCATGTCCTATGACGCGGTGAAGCCGCTGGATGGGGTAGTGATGGGCGTCAACTACGGCTTCGACAAGCTGCGCTTCCTCGCCCCCGTGCCGGTCGGCTCGAAGGTGCGCGGCCGGTTCAAGCTGCTGTCGGCCGAAGACAAGGGCGGTGGCCGCTGGCTGATCAAGCACGAACTGACCGTCGAGATCGACGGCGGGGACAAGCCGGCCCTGATCGCCGAGTGGCTGGGCATGCAGATGGTCGCGCCCTGAAGGATGGACGAACGCCCGAAGTTCTGACGATAGTCGGACGAGGCTGAACGCAGATCGGAACACCGATTGCACCACGACCACGGGATCGTCTTCATTGTCCTGTCCTACGCCGTCGCGGCTCTGGCGGCGTGGACGGCGCTCGACCTGTTCCAGCGCATTCAGGATCGCGACGGGCGGGACCGGTTGCCATGGCTGGCCGTGGCCTCGCTGGCCATGGGCGGCGGCGTCTGGTCGATGCATTTCATCGCCATGCTGGGCTTCGATCCCGGCGCGCCGGTCCGCTATGCGCCCGGCCTGACGATCCTGAGTTTCCTGCTGGCGGTCGCGGGCACGGCCAGCGCCTTCTCCGCCGCCTCGCGCGCACAGTTGGGGCCGGTCCGCCTGCCGCTGGCGGCGACCGCCATGGGGCTGGCCATCGCCCTGATGCACTACGTCGGCATGGCGGCCATGCGCACGGCGGCGGCGGTCGACTGGAAGCCGGGTCTCGTGGCTCTGTCGGTGGCGATCTCTATCGCCGCCTCGGGCGCGGCGCTGTGGGCCGCCGGGCGACGCACCTCGGTGATCTGGAGGACCGGTGCGGCGGCGACGCTGGGCGTGGCGGTGGTGGGCATGCACTACACCGGCATGGCCGCCCTGGTGCTGGAGCCGACCTCGGCTGCGGCGCCCGTCGACGGCATGGCCCCGCCGCTGGCCATCGCCATCGGCATCGCCGCGGTCACAATGCTGATCCTGCTGCTGGCGCTCGGCGCGTCGATCGCCGACCAGCGCTCGCGCCTGCTGGATGTGATCGAGGCCGGAGGCGTCGGCTACTGGGAGGTTAGCCTGAAGGACCACACGATCCGTCTGTCCGAGCGCGCCCGCGCCCTGTTCGACCTGCCGCAGGGTCAGGCGACCTATCCGTTCGACAATCCACCATGGCTCAGATCGGAAAACGTAGGTGAGCGGTCGGCCTCGCTGAAACGGGCTTTGGCCGGCGAGGCCCCCTACGATGTGGAGTTCCGGATCGGCGACGGGGATCGCTGGGTGCAGGCGCACGGCAGTCTGGTCCGCTCGCGCTCCGGCCGGCCGTTGAAGCTGGCGGGGGTGATCCGGGATGTGACCGACCGCCGTCGCGCCTTCGCCGATCTGGAGGCCAGCGAGCGGCGGCAGAAGCTGCTGATCAACGAGCTGAACCACCGGGTGAAGAACACCCTCGCGACCATCCAGTCGATCGCCGCCCTGACGGCCCGCAAGGCGGCCTCGACAGAGGACTTCGCCCGCCAGTTCCAGGCCCGCCTGATCGCCCTGTCGGAGACCCACAACCTGCTGACCGCGCGCGGCTGGGAGCAGGCGACGCTGGACGAGTTACTGGCCAAGGAAATGCGGCCCTGGTCGGCCGAACAGTTCCGGCTGGAGGGCGCCGAGGTCATGCTGGATGCGCCTCAGGCCCTGGCCATGGGGATGGTGATCCACGAACTGGCCACCAACGCCGCCAAGCATGGCGCGTTGAGCATCGACGGCGGGGCGGTCGAGGTGCGCTGGTCAGGCCCCGACGAGGCGGGACTTTATGCGCTGGACTGGACCGAGCAGGGCGGCCCGACGGTCAGCCCTCCGACCCGCAGCGGCTTCGGCTCGCGCCTGATCTCGACCAGCGTGAAAGGCGACCTGCATGGCGAGGCGACGCTGGACTATGCGCCCGAGGGGCTGAAGGTCCGGATGCTGTTCCGGACCGCCCCGCCGCGCGGCTAGGGCGTCAGGCCTCGCCGAGGCAGCGCAGGGCCACTTCGAGATTGCGCAGGCCGTCCTCGCCGGTCACCGCCGGGGTCTCGCCGGTACGGATGGCGTGGGCGAAGGCTTCCAGTTCCTTCTTCAGCGGCTCGTTCGGCCAGCTCATCACGCCGCGCGTGGAGTAGCTGCCGTCCGGCTGCTGCCCGAAATACTCGGTGACCTGACGGGTCATCAGATCGGCGACCACGAACTTGTTCGTCGTCGCGACCTGCAGGGTTCGGGTCTTGTAAGGCGTGACCCAGTTGGTGGTGATGTGGGCGATCGCGCCGTTCTCCAGCCGGAACTGGAGCAGGGCGGTGTCCTCGCGCTCGGCCTTGGTGCGGGCCAGCTGCGGCTGGACCTCTACGATCTCCGAGCCGGTCAGGTGACGGATGATGTCGATGTCGTGCACGGCCAGATCGATGACCACTCCGACCTCGCCCATGCGGGGCGGGAAGGGGCCGACGCGGGTGATCTGGATCGAGATGACGTCCTCACCCTCGATGGCGCGTTTGACCGCCTCGACCGCCGGATTGAAGCGCTCGACCTGGCCGACCATCAGGATGCGTTTGTTGGCCTTCGCGGCGTCGATGATGCGCTGGGCGTCCTCGACCGTGGCGGCGATGGGCTTCTCGACCAGCACATGGACGCCCGCTTCCAGCAGGGCGACCGACAGGTCCGCGTGGGTGCGGTTCGGCGTGGCGACGACGGCGGCGTCCAGACCGGCGGCGACGAAATCGGCGGCCGTGGTGACGGCCTTCGCGTCATACAGACCCGCCACCCCGTCGGCGACGGCAGCGTCCGGATCGAACACGGCCGAGACGACGACGTCGCGGATGTCCGACAGCACCCGGGCGTGGTTGCGGCCCATGACGCCGGCGCCGGCGACGCCGAATTTGAGCGGAGCGATCTGTGCGGTCATCGGATCAGCCCTTGAACGAAGCGACGGCGGCGATGATGCGGTCCTGGGTGGCCTCGTCCAGATCCGAATGCATCGGCAGGCTGATCACGCGGCTCATCAGGCGTTCGGTCACCGGCAGGCCCTGCGGGCCGCGCGGATACATGTCGTAGGCCGGCTGCAGGTGCAGCGGGATCGGATAGTAGACCGCCGTCGGCACGCCCTGTTCCTTCAGGTGGGCGGCGAGGGCGTCACGGTTCTCGTGCTCGATCGTGTACTGGGCCCAGTTGGAGACGTTGCCCTCAGGAACCTCGGGCACGGCGGCGACGTGGGGGCGCAGACCCTCATTGTAGCGGGCGGCGATGCGGTTGCGCCATTCGATCTCCTGACCGAAGACCTTCAGCTTCTCGATCAGGACGGCAGCCTGGATGGTGTCCAGACGGCTGTTCAGGCCGATGCGCATGTTCAGGTATTTGGTCTCGTGCTCGAAGGTCTTGCCCTCGAGGTCGGAGGCGACGGCCTTGCCGTGCACGCGGACGGAGTCGATCAGCTCGGCCAGCTTGTCGTCATTGGTCAAAACCGCGCCGCCGTCGCCGTAGCAGCCCAGCGGCTTGGCCGGAAAGAAGCTGGTCGTGGTGATGTCGGCCCATTTCAGCGGGTGTTCGCCATTGATGGTGCAGCCGAAACCCTGGGCCGAATCCGAGATCAGCTTGAGGCCATGCTTGTCGCAGATCTCCTTGATGGCTGGATAGTCGGCGGGTTGGCCGAACAGGTCGACGGCGATGACCACGCGCGGTTTCAGCCGGCCTTCCTTGATCGTCGCCTCGATCGCGGCCTCAAGGTGGGCGGGGTCCATGTTGTACGTCTTCTCGTCGACGTCGACGAAGACCGGCTCGGCGTCGAACCACGGCACGACCTCGGCGGTGGCGGCGAAGGTGAAGCTGGGCACGAAGACGGCGTCGCCGCGGCCGATGCCCCAGGCCATCAGCGGCAGGGCCAGGGCGTCGGTGCCGTTGGCGCAGCCGAGCGCGTGCTTCGCCTGACCGAAGGCGGCCAGATCGGCCTCGAACTGCCGGACCTGCGGGCCCATGACCCAGGCGCCGCCGACCACGGCCTCCTGCACGGCGGCCTCGATCTTGCCGCCCAGACGCAGGCGCTGGGCCTGAAGGTCGATGAAGGCGATGGTCATGCGGTGATCTCCGGTCGTGGCGCGCGCGGCGGGGAGGCGCGGATCAAACGCGCCTGACAGGTGGGGCGCTCCCTAACAAATGCTCCGCCCCGGGCCAAATGTCAGCGGGTCACTTCGGGTGAGGGATTGCAACGAAGCGGCATGGCGCCTATCCCCGTCGCCATGTCGAACGGCGTCCCCGCCGTGTTCCTCGACCGCGACGGCGTTCTGATCGAGGACACGGGATATCCGCATCTCGAGAGCCAGCTGCGCATGATGCCCGGCGCGGGCGAAGCCGTGCGCCGCCTGAACCGGCTCGGCTATCTGTGCGTGATCGTGACCAACCAGTCGGGCGTGGCGCGCGGCCTGTTTACCGAACAGCAGATGCACGCCTTCAATCAGGTGATCGTGCGCCGCCTTGCGCTGGCGGGCGGGCGGATCGGGGCGGTCTATGCCTGCCCCTACCACTCCGAGGGCCGCGTCGAGGCCTATCTGCATCCCGACCATCCGGACCGTAAGCCCAATCCGGGCATGCTGCTGAGGGCCGCGGCCGACCACAACATCGACATGGCCAGGAGCTTCATGATCGGCGACCAGCCGTCGGACATGGAGGCCGCCCGCCGCGCCGGCGTGTCCGGCTTCCGCTTCGAGGGCGGGAACCTGGACGACTTCGTCCGCGACCTTCTGGGGCACTGAGCTCCTCCCTCGAACCGCCATCGTCATCTACCGACGGTGTATTTCCTCTACCGATGAAATATCGTCGGGCGAGCCGACGGAGTTTTTCATGAGCCAGACCTTCACCGAACGCCGCTGGACCAGCGCAGACGGGCTCAGCCTGTATGCGCGCGATTACGCGGGCGCGGCGGGGCTGGCGAAGCTGCCGGTCATCGCCATCCACGGTCTGACCCGCAACTCGGCGGACTTCGATAGCATCGCGCCGCTGATCGCCCAGACCGGCCGTCGGGTGCTGGCCGTCGACGTGCGCGGGCGCGGCAAGTCGGACCGGGCTCCGGATCCGATGACCTACCAGCCCGCGACCTATGCGCAGGACGTGCTGGCCCTGCTGCAGCAGGCGGGGATCGAGAAGGCCGTCTTCATGGGCACCTCCATGGGCGGGCTGATCACCATGGCCCTGGCCGCGATCCGCTCGAAGGTCATCGCCGGCGCCATCATCAACGACGTCGGCCCAGAGGTGGCGAAGGAAGGGCTGGCCCGCATCGCCGCCTATTCCGGCCAGCCGGTGGACACCCCGACCTGGGCCGACGCCGCCGCCTATGCCAAGAAGATCAACGCCGTCGCCTTCCCTCACTACAAGGCGAAGGATTGGGACGCCTTCGCGCGCCGGATCTTCACCGAGGGGACCGAGGGCGCGCCGATCCTGAACTACGACCCCGACATCGCGGTGCCGATCAAGGCGGCGGGAGCCAAGGCCCTGGTGCCGAACCTGTGGCCGATGTTCGGGAAGCTGACGAAGGGCCGGCCGGTCCTGCTGGTGCGTGGAGCCACCTCCGACCTGCTCAGCGAGGAGATCGCGGCGAAGATGCGCAAGCGCGCCCCGCGGATGGATTTCGTCGAGGTCCCCGGTGTGGGACATGCGCCCATGCTGGATGAGCCGGAAGCCCGGGCAGCGATCTTCCCGTTCCTCGGCGAACTGCCCTGACCAAATATTGAGTGCGAGTCGTCCGGAAATCTCGCTGAAGCCCGCCACGCCCGATGTTGGATTTCCGGACTCGGTAGCTCGCAAGGCCATCTGCAGAGCATGGCATGCTCGTGCGTCAGATCCTGACGTACTATTGGGTCACGCGTCCGGGACCTGTGTCTCCAGCTCATTCAGCCAGACCGTCGCCGCTGAATCCGACGGCGCACGCCAGTCGCCACGGGGGCTCAGCGAGCCGCCGGTGACGACCTTGGGTCCGTTCGGCAGGGCCGAGCGCTTGAACTGGCTGGTGCGGAAGAATCGAACCAGGAATTTGCGCAGCCAGTCCTTGATGGTCTTCAGGTCGTACTCGACCTTTTCGTCGTCCGGCGTGTTCGCCGGCCAGTCGCCGCGCGCCGCATCCTTCCAGGCCTGATGGGCGAGGAAGGCGACCTTGGACGGCTCCAGTCCGAAGCGGGTGATGTAGAACAGGAAGAAGTCGTTCAGCGCATAGGGGCCGACGGTCGCCTCGGTCGACTGGATCTGTCCGTCCTTGGCCGGGACCAGCTCGGGCGAGATCTCCGTGTCGAGGATGGCGTGCAGGATGTCGGCGGTCTCGCCGCCGTGCTCCTTCGCCGCAACCCAGCGGATCAGGTGCCGGATCAGGGTCTTCGCCACGCCGCCGTTGACGTTGTAGTGGCTCATGTGGTCGCCGACGCCGTAGGTGGCCCAGCCCAGCGCCAGTTCCGACAGGTCGCCGGTGCCCAGCACGAAGGCGTTGTTCTGGTTGGCCAGCCGGAACAGATAGTCGGTGCGTAACCCCGCCTGCACATTCTCGAAGGTGATGTCGTGGACCGGCTCGCCCTTGGCATAGGGGTGGCCGATGCCTTCGAGCATGGTCATGGCGGTCGGCCGGATATCCAGCTCGGCGCCGGTGACGCCCAGCGCCTTCATCAGGGCCCAGGCGTTGGACTTGGTGCCGTCCGAGGTCGCGAAGCCGGGCATGGTGTAAGCGAGGATGCCGGTGCGCGGCAGGCCAAGCCGGTCGAAGGCGCGGCAGGCGACCAGCAGGGCCTGGGTCGAATCCAGTCCTCCCGAAACGCCGATGACGAGGCGCTCGCCGTTCGTCGCCTTCATCCGCTTCATCAGGCCCTGGACTTGGATGTTGAAGGCCTCGTAGCAGTCCTGATCCAGCCGGGCGGGATCGTCCGGCACGAAGGGGAAGCGGTCGAGCGGGCGGATCAGGTCTGTGGTCGGCCCGGCCGGCGCCTCCTCCGCCTCGATGATGATGCGGCCGAAGCGGTCGTCCTCGCTCGTGCGGCGATCCTCGTCGCGGGCGCAGTCGGCGAAGGTGCCGGTGCGCAGTCGCTCCAGACCGATCCGCTCGACGTCGATGTCGGCTAGGGTCAGGTGCGACTCCATCGAGAAGCGCGGGCCCTCGGCCAGCTTGGCGCCCAGTTCGTGGATCATCGCCTGACCGTCCCAGGCCAGATCGGTGGTGCTCTCGCCCCAGCCCGAGGCCGTGAAGACATAGCCGGCCATGGCGCGGGCCGACTGGCTGGCGCACAGCAGGGCGCGGTCGTCGGCCTTGCCGATCAGGACGTTGGACGCCGACAGGTTCAGCAGGATCCGCGCCCCGGCCAGGGCTGCGCGGGTCGACGGCGGCACGGGCGACCAGAAGTCCTCGCAGATCTCGACCGCGAAGGTGAAGCCGGGCCGGTCCTCGACCTCCATGACGACACGCGAACCGAACTTGCACCAGTGTCCGCCGATACGGACGGAACCGCGCGCCTCGCCGCCCGGGCTGAACCAGCGCTTCTCGTAGTACTCCCGATAGTTGGGCAGGAAGGTCTTGGGCACGACCGCGCGGGCCCGGCCGCCGGCCAGCACCACGGCGCAGTTGTACAGGGCGTCAGTCTGGCGGATCGGGGCGCCGACGACGGCGATGACGCCGGCCGCCTGCGCGGCCGCGGCGATCATGGAGATGGCCACCTCGACCCCTTCCAGCAGGGCGTCCTGCATCAACAGGTCGTCGATGGCGTAGCCGCTGACGGAAAGTTCGGGGAAGACGATCAGATCGGCGCCCTCGCGGCCAGCCTGCTCGATCAGGGCGATATGCTCCAGCGCATTGGCCGTCGGATCGGCGGGGTGCACGACCGGCGTTGCGGCCGCGACGCGGACGAAGCCCTGATTGCGGGGGGCGTGGAACGGTTCGGTTCGGGCCATCTGGTCTTCCGTTCGTCCCGCCGGAGGGCGGATGCTTATGCTCATATAGGGAATAACGAACCGGCTAAAGAATTCCGAAGTTCATCACGGCGAACACGGCGAGGCACAACGTACACGGCGAGACGTGCACTCAACCCGCAGTGACCGCCGTGGTTCGCAGTGCTCGCCGTGATGAACCAAGGGTCGCAGGCGAGGACGCCGGTAGTTGATGACGCGCCGCATAAGCCCCGCTAAAGCCTGAGTATGACCGACGCGCCGAAAAAAGGCTGGTTCTCCCGCCTGACCGAAGGGCTGAGCCGCTCCTCGAAGCAGATGACCGAACAGGTCGTCGCCACCTTCGTGAAGGAGCCGCTGAGCGAAACGGCGCTGGAGCAGCTGGAAGAGCATCTTCTGGAGAGCGATCTGGGCCCGGCCGCGACCGACCGGATCGTCGAGCGCTTCCGCGAGCTGCGCTTCGGCGCCGGCGCCAACGAGCGCGAGGTCAAGGAGGCGCTGGCCGAGGCCGTGGCCGCCGAACTGATCAACCACGAGGCCCGCTACGAGCCGCTGACGGGCGACAAGCCGTTCGTGACCCTGTTCGTCGGGGTCAACGGCTCGGGCAAGACCACGACGCTGGGCAAGATCGCCTCGGACCTGACGGCGCAGGGCGCCAAGGTGATGATCGTGGCCTGCGACACCTTCCGCGCCGCCGCCCGTGAGCAGCTGAAGGTCTGGGCCGAGCGCGCCGGGGCCACGTTCGAGAGCCGACGCGACGGCGCCGACGCGGCCGGTCTGGCCTTCGACGCCTACACCCGGGCGAAGGCCGAGGGCTTCGACGTGGTGCTGATCGACACCGCCGGCCGCCTGCAGAACAAGATCCAGCTGATGGACGAGCTGCTGAAGATCGTTCGCGTCCTGAAGAAGGTCGATCCGGAGGCCCCGCACGAGACCCTGCTGGTGCTGGACGCCACCGTCGGCCGCAATGCGCTGGAGCAGGAGAAGATCTTCGGCCGGACGGCCTATGTCTCCGGCGTGGTGATGACCAAGCTGGACGGCACGGCGCGCGGCGGGGTGCTGGTGCCCGTGGCCCAGGCCTCAGACGCCCCCATCAAGCTGATCGGCGTCGGCGAGGGCGTCGATGACCTGCAACCCTTCGACGCGCGGGCCTTCTCCCGATCGCTGGTTGGACTGGAGGACTGAGAATGGCCGAGAACCGGACCGGATCGAACATTCGTCAGGCCGTCGACTTCGGCGCCCTGGTCGCCTTCATGGTCGCCTATGCGGTCAACCGCTTCGTGCGCGGGCTGGACGGGCAGGAAGCCCTGGTCCAAGCGACCTGGGTGCTGGTCGGCGCCTCGCTGCTGGCCCTGATCGTCGGCTGGATCGTCGAGCGGCGTCTGGCCCCGCTGCCGCTGCTGACCGGCGGCTTCGCCCTGCTGTTTGGCGTGCTGACGCTGGTCTTCCACGATCCGACGCTGCTGAAGATCAAGCTGACGATCCAGAACGGCCTGCTGGCGATCGTGCTGCTGGGCTCGCTGCCGCTGCGGAAGTACCCGTTCAAATATCTTCTGGGCGAGGCCATCAAGATCACTGACATCGGCTGGCGCGGCCTGACCCTGCGCTACGGCCTCTACTTCGCCGCCGTGGCCATCATCAACGAGGTGGTCTGGCGGACCCAGTCGGACGATACTTGGGTGGCTTTCCGTGGCGGTCTGTGGATCGCGTCGGCCGCCTTCGGCATCTGGCAGGTGTTCTTCATCATGAAACACATGATCAAGGACGAGGAACCGGAACCTGTTTCACCCGATACCGGACTCTGAGAGAGATCGTCCGTCGTCAAACCGTAAAACGTCACTGCTAGCTGTATCGCAGCAACCGAGGGGATACGGTTACATGGTCAAGTCGGGTAACAAGTCGAAGCGGGGGCCGGGCCTGTCCGGATCGCCCAGCCATCTTATGCACCGCGCGCTGCAACTGGCGCTGGACATTTATTCGGAAGAGACGGGGCCGGACGGTCTGACCCAGCGGCAGTTCGCCGTCCTGGAGGCCGTCAGCCACAGGTCGGGCCTGACCCAGACGGATCTGGTGCGCGCCACCGGCATCGACCGGTCGACACTGGCGGATCTGGTCGCCCGGATGACCACCAAGGGGCTGCTCGATCGCGAGAAGTCCACGCTGGACGCCCGCGCCAAGGCCGTGCGCCTGTCGCCCGTCGGCGAGGCGGCGCTGGAGGCGGCGCGCCCACAGGTCGAGGCCGCGGACAAGCGCATCATGGGTCTGCTGCCCAAGGGCAAGCGCGACGGCTTCCTCGAACTGCTGGCCGAACTCGCCGGTGAGGCGGACGCCGCCCCGCTGAAGGCCAAGGCCGAAGCCAAAGCCGCCAAGAAGGCCGCTCGCGAAGGCCGCAAGGCCGAGAAACTCGCTCGCAAGGCCGAGAAGGGCGACAAGCCCGCCAAGGCCGAAAAGCCGGCCAAGGTGAAGAAGCTGAAGGTCGTGGAAGCGGCGTGAACAGACGTCCTTCTCCCCTTGCGGGAGAAAGTGGCAGCCGAAGGCTGACGGATGAGGAGTGGATCAGCCGCCCCTCATCCGACCTCGCTGCGCTCGGCCACCTCCTCCCGCAAGGGGAGAAGGCTCCGGACATCAATCCATCAACTGCTGCGCCAGATACACATAGTGTCTCGCCCAGCGGCGGGCGTTGGCGACCGGATCGGCGTCGTTGGAGTGACCGCCGGCCGTTTCCTCATAGTAGAGGTGGTCATAGCCCATGTCGCCGAGACGGGCGGCGAACTTGCGGGCGTGGGCCGGGTGGACGCGGTCGTCGCGCGTGTTGGTGGTGATGTAGACGCGCGGATAGTTCCGGCCCGGCGCGAGGTGCTGGTAGGCCGAATAACGGGCGATCCAGGCGGCTTCCTCAGGGATGCGCGGGTCGCCGTACTCGCCGATCCACGACGCGCCGGCGGGCAGCTCGTGGTAGCGCAGCATGTCGACCAGCGGACTCTCGATGACCGCCGCGTTGAACAGTTCCGGATGCTGGGTGATCGACACCGAGGTCAGGACGCCGCCGTTCGAGCGGCCATAGATGCCGAGGCGGCGTGGGCTGGAGATGCCGCGGGCCTCGAGGTCGCGGGCCACGGCCGCGAAGTCGTCGAAGGCCAGCTGGCGGTTCTCGTTCAGGGCCGCCTGGTGCCAGGCCGGGCCGAACTCGCCGCCGCCGCGGATGTTGGCCTGGACGAAGACGCCGCCGTTCTCGAGCCACAGCTTGCCCATCTCGGGCTTGTAGGCGGGCGGGAACGAAACCTGGAAGCCGCCGTAGCCGAACAGGATGGTCGGCGCCGGGCCGCTCATCTCGCGCGGGCGGGTGACGAAATAGGGGATGCGCACGCCGTCCGAGGACACGGCCTCGAACTGCTCGGTCACATGGGTCGAGGCGTCGAACTTGGCCGGGGCCTGACGCAGCTCGGTCAGGGTCGCGTCCGGCACATCGGCCAGGCTGAGGGTCGGCGGGGTCAGGAAGCCCTGGGTCGAGATGAAGACTTCGCCGCGCGACTTGGAGCTGTCGCCCAGACCCACGGCGCTGTTGGCCGGGACGGCGATGTCCGTGGCGGTCCAGGCGGCGTGTCGGACGCCCTGCGTGGTGACCGTAAAGCGCTTCAACGTGCCGACGACATTGTCCGAGACGACGGCGAGGATGCTGTCCGACATGACGCGCACGCTGTCGATCGACTGGCGCTCGCCGGGGGCGAAGATGACGCCCGGGTTGCCGTTGGAGGCGACCAGTTCGGGCTGCTGCAGGGTGTCCAGTCGGACGATCACCAGCGACCCGGCGTCGATGCGGTTCCAGTCCTCGTCCGGCGAGAACACCAGTTGCGCGCCCATCGTCCCGTTGATCGAGACGCGCTCGGGGAGGTTCAGCTTGACCGCGCGGCCGTCGACCCACTGCCAGGTCTCGGAGCGGAAGGTGTCCAGCGGACGCGAGATCAGCACCGCTTCGACCACGCCGTCCTTGTTGCGCCAGACCGAGGGGCTGACGCCGTAGCCGCCGTCGGACTGGTCGCCGCGATAGATCTCGGTCGCCTGCGCCAGGGTCCGGCCGCGCGACAGGGTCTTCACGATGAAGGGATAGCCCGACTCCGTCATCGTGTTCGGACCGAAGTCGGTGGCGACCAGCAGGGTGTCGCGGTCCAGCCATTCGAGGCGATGCTTGCCCTCCGGCAGGACGAAGCCGCCGTCGACGAACTGTTTCGTCGTGGTGTCGAACTCGCGGATCACCACGGCGTCCTTGCCGCCGTCCGACAGGCTGATCAGGCAGCGCGTGTCATCCGGCGCGAGGCAGTCGGCGCCCTTGAAGACCCAGTCCTTGCCCTCGGCGCGCGACAGGGCGTCGATGTCCAGCAGGGTCTCCCACTGCGGACTGGCCGTGCGGTAGCTGTCCAGCGTCGTCCGGCGCCAGATGCCTTTCGGGTTGGTTGCGTCCTGCCAGAAGTTGCCGATGCCGTTCCCGAGGAAGCTGGGCGCCGGGATGCGGTCGGTGGCGGTCAGGATCGCTTCGGCCTGCTGGCGGAAGGTCTCGTAGCGCGGATCGCCGGTCAGGCTGGCCAGCGCCCGTTCGTTCGACGCGCGGACGAAGGCCATGGCCTCGGCGCCCTCGACCTGCTCCAGCGCCAGATGATCGTCGGCTGCGCGCACTCCGGCCGGCGTCAGGTCCGCCGGGAAGTGGGGCGGGGTCTGCTGGGCCAAGGCGGGCGAGGCGAGGGCCACGAAGGCGACGCCGGCGAGAAGGGACTTCATCATGAGGCAACTCCGCACGTCAGTTCCTCCCCGAACGGGGAGGGGGACCATCCGAAGGATGGTGGAGGGGTGTTGGACCAAAAGCGGCGGAGGCGCCCCTCCACCGCTTCGCGGTCCAACGCTAAAGTCCTACTCCTGCGCCGGCGTGTCCATCAGGCGGCGGCTGAGGTAGGTGTATTCCAGCGCCAGACGGCGGGCGGTTTCCTGCAGGTTGGCCGCCGCGCCGTGGCCGCCATCGGTGTTCTCGTAGAACAGGACCGGATAGCCGAGCTCCAGCAGACGGGCGGCCGCCTTGCGGGCGTGGCCCGGGTGGACGCGGTCGTCCTTGGTCGAGGTGTGGATGAAGACCTCGGGATAGGGCTGGCCGGCGGCGAGACGCTGGTAGGGCGAGTATTCGGCGATCCAGGCGCGCTGCTCGGGGATGTCCGGGTTGCCGTACTCGGCAATCCAGGAGGCGCCCGCCAGCAGGCGGTGGAAGCGCATCATGTCGAACAGCGGCACCTGGATGACGGCGCCGTTGATGAGGTCCGGACGCTGGGTCAGCATCGCGCCCATGAACAGGCCGCCCTGCGAGCCGCCCATGATGCCCAGGTGCGGCTGGCTGGTGATGTTGCGGGCCTGCAGGTCCAGGGCGACGGCCTGGAAGTCCTCGTGGGCGCGCTGGCGGTTCTGCTGCAGCGCCGCCTGGTGCCAGCGCGGACCGAACTCGCCGCCGCCGCGCGTGTTGGCCACGACATAGACGCCGCCGCGCTCCAGCCACAGCTTGCCGACGGTGGCCGAATAGCCCGGCAGCAGGGAGTTCTGGTAGCCGCCATAGCCGTAAAGCAGGGTCGGGTTCGAGCCGTCCATCGCCATGTCGCCCTGATGGACGACGAAGTAGGGGATCATGGTCCCGTCGGCGCTGCGGGCCTCGTACTGCTCCACGACCATGCCGTCGGCGTTGAACTTGGCCGGCAGGGACTTCATCTGCTCGGTCGAGCCGTCGGTCGCGTCGGCCAGATACAGGGTCGACGGCGTCAGATAGCCCGAGGCGCTGACGAAGACGCGGTCGTCATGGTCACTGGACGAGCCGATGCCGACGGTGGTGTTTTCCGGCAGGTTCAGTCGCGTGCGGCTCCACTCGCCCGCCGGGTTCGGCGTGTACGAATAGATCGAGCCGCGCACGTTGTCGTACAGGGCGACGATCAGCTTGTTGCGGGTGTTCGAAATGCCCTCGATGGCCTGGCGCTCGGTCGGGCGGATCACCAGCTGGGCCTGCGTCGCCGGGTTGGCCAGCCACTGCTCGAGGTTCCACGAGATGACGTCGCCGGTGCGGAACTGCTGGCCTGACGGCGCCGTCCAGTCCTGATCGGTGGTGACGACCAGCTGGCCCTGGATCAGGGCGTTGATGTTCGACTTGGCCGGCAGCTGCAGCTGCGTCGTCGTGCCGTCGGCGTTCAGACGCCAGGTCTCGGCCTCGTAGAAGTTGATGCCGCGGTTCAGCAGGGTGGCCTTCACCACGCCATCGGCGTCGCGCAGGGTGTAGGCGCTGACCGAGACGTCGGTCTGCTGACCCTCGAACACGACCGGCGCCTGATCGACCGACTGGCCGCGACGCAGCAGGCGCACGGTGCGCGGATAGCCCGAATCCGTCAGCGTGCCTTCGCCGAAGTCGCGCGAGATCAGCAGGGTGTCGCGGTCGATCCAGGTGGCGCCGCCCTTGGACTCCGGCAGGACGAAGCCGCCGTCGACGAACTGGCGGGTCTGGCGATCGAACTCGCGGACGGTGACGGCGTCCTTGCCGCCGTCCGACAGGTTGACCAGGCACAGGCGTTCTTCCGGCGGCAGGCAGCTGGCGCCCTTGTAGACCCAGTTCTTGCCCTCGGCGGCGGCCAGGGCGTCGATGTCGAGGATGGTTTCCCAGACCGGCTCGGCCGTGCCGTAGCTCTCGACCGAGGTGGTGCGCCAGATGCCGCGCACGTGGTTGGCGTCCTGCCAGAAGTTGTCGATCACCTCCTCGTCGCCCTGACGGCGGAAGCCCGGCGAGGGGATGCGGTCGCGCGACTGGACGATCTCCAGCGCCTCGGCGTGCAGCTGGGCGTAGCGGGGATCGCCCTGCAGGACGCCGAGCGAGCGGGTGTTCTGTTCGCGCACCCAGGCCAGGGCGCGCTCGCCCTCGACCTCTTCCAGCCATAGATAAGGGTCGGTCGCGTCCGAGGTGGCGAAGCCGGCGCCGGCGTCGGCGGTGGAGGGGGCAGGCGTGGTCTGGGCCATGGCGGCGCTCGAGAGTGCGGTGGTGGCAAGAAGCGCGGCGAGCGCGGCGGTACGGATCATGGAAACCTTCCCCGACGGAAAAACGGATGTTTCGTCGGGCGGCACCTTATCCGTGGAAGGACGACCGGCAAGGCGGCCGGACCGAACCTTACGGATTTGTCATGCGGCGCGACGTCACGCCCCGTCGTCGGGGATGCAGATCACGACGCCGCAGGCCTTGCAGTGCACCGCGTCCGGATCGTGCTTCTGCAGACCGCAGGTCGGGCAGGGATGGAAGACCTTGTGCGGTTTGAAGATCGTCTGGGCCAGCCGCAGGAACAGGGTGATGCCGGTCAGCATGACCACGATCGACAGCACCCGGCCCCAGTTGCCCGGCAGGGTGATGTCGCCGAAGCCGGTGGTCGTGAGGGTCGCCACGGTGAAATACAGGGCATCCAGATAGCCGCTTATGCCCGGATGGCTGTCCCGGAAGGTAGCGTAGACGAAGCCGGTGACCACGAAAACGAAGGTGACCAGTGAGGCGGACGCCTTGGTGACCTCCTCCACCCGGGTGTCATCGTACTTGTGGCCGATGGTGCGCCAGAAGAACTCCGAGTGCAGCAGGGTCCAGAGCCGCAGCAGGCGCAGGAAGCCGAAGTTGAACAACAGTGTCGGGAACAGCAGGGTCGCCAGCACGAACAGGTCGACCCAGGTCGCCGGCTTCTTCAGCCAGTCCTTGATGTCGGTGTGAGCCAGCGCTCGCGCGGTCAGGTCCAGCACCAGCACGGTCGCGATCAGATAGTCGACGACATAGAAGACCAGACCCGCCTCGTGCAGGATCGGCGCGGCGAGGAAGAAGCCGATAATGGCGAAGTCGATGACGATGACCGCCAGTCGGAACTTCACCGCCAGCGGCGACGTGCCGTGATACAGATAGCGCAGTCGGGCACGCAGCCGCAGACCCTCGGCCTTCGGCGGGTTCGTCGGGGCTTCGGCTTTCGGGGCGGGCTTCGCGCGACTCATGGAGCGACTTAACGCGGTTCTCTCGCCTCAGGTCCAGCCTGTGATTATATGCGCACCGACATGACCCGTCCCTTCCTCAAGATGAACGGCGCCGGCAACGACTTCGTCGTCGTCAACGCGCTCGAGACGCCGTTCCAGCCGACGGTCGATCAGGTGCGCGCCATCGCCGACCGGCAGACGGGCGAAGGTTGCGACCAGCTGATCGCCATCGAACCCTCGGAACAGGCCGACGCCTTCATGCGGGTGTGGAACGCCGACGGCGGTATGGTCGAGACCTGCGGCAACGCCCTGCGCTGCGTCGGCTGGGTGCTGATGGAATCGACCGGCAAGACCGAGGTGCGGATCGACACCCTGGGCGGTCTGACCACCGCGCGCCGCGCCGCCGACGGACAGGTGACGGTCGATATGGGCGCGCCCCGTCTCGACTGGACCCAGATCCCGCTCGAGGAGGAGATGGACACGCGTGGCATCGAGCTGCAGATCGGGCCGATCGACGACCCGGTGCTGCACACGCCGGGCGCGGTCTCGATGGGCAATCCTCACGTGGTCTTCTTCATGGACCATGCGCCGAACGACGGCTTCGTGCGCGGCTCGGGCTCGCTGATCGAGCATCACCCGCTGTTCCCGGAGGGCGTGAACGTCGGTTTCGTCCACGCCATCTCGCCCGATCACATCCGCTTGCGGGTGTGGGAGCGCGGCGCGGGTCTGACGAAGGCCTGCGGCACCGGCGCCTGTGCGGCTCTGGTCGCCTCGGCGCGGCGCGGCGTGACCGGGCGTCATGCGACGGTGGACGTCGACGGCGGGCGGCTGGTGATCGACTGGGACGAGGCCTCGGACCACGTCTTCATGACCGGCCCGGTCGAGGTCGAGCGGACGGGAGTATTGTCCTTCTAGTTGTGCCGCGCCATCATAGCTTCACCATTGTGGGGGAAGCCTTTGCCGGTTGAAAAGCGAAAGTCCGCGACGGGTCTGGTCACTCGTTCTGTGATGTCCGGGCTGCGTCAGGGTTCCAAAATCCGCATACGCAGACGCACTCATAGCGCGCTTCTGGCGGGGCTTACCCGACAGAACGGGCACTCAATTTATTTTACCCCGCCCGCACTCGCCGCGCTGTCCGGCATGACCGCGCGCCGTATCATAAACCTCACGAAAGGCGCCGACGAACGACAAGCGGCGGTTGCGGAAGCGTTGCGGCGAATGCCCGAGGTGTATCAGCAGATTATTGGCCCGGGCGGTCGGCCGGGGCTGACCGTCACTCGCGAAGCGCTCCTGCTCGCCAAGGAGCAGGCACGCTTCTGCGGCTTCTGGCCAGTCTGTTGACGGTCGCGCTCGAAAAGGCCGCCGACGCAATCGTCGAGTACAGCCGTAATCTTACGGCCACGTCCGCCTTGATGCTCGCCATATTGGGTGGGTTTATCGGGGATCAGCCTGAGCGAACCGCGGCGGTCGGGATTCTGCTGCCCATTTGCTGGATTACCGGAGGCCTTGCGGTCTTCGCCGGTTTGGCCGTTCAGGGGCGTTTCATCTCTATTCTCGGAAAGTTGGAAACGCCGCAGTCAAAGGTGCTGCTGAGAGCGATCGATGACCCCGCCTTGCGTGGGGTGGCGATCTTTCAAGCGTTCATGTTCATCGCAACGCTGATTTTGGTCCCCATAATTCTAGGCGGGGTAGCGCCAGCCGAGGAAGAGCCTCCCGAGCCGACCACGACGATCAACATCGTGGCGTCTTCGACAACCTCGACAGTTCATCAATCTTGGCCGACGCCGGATGAGATCAAATAGGGGCCTTGCCGTCTTACCGATGCCGCCGGGCGATCAGCGCCCAGACCATCACCACCACACAGGCGCCCAGACCGCTCCAGCCGATCCAGTCCCAGACGCCGTCGCCCAGTAGGGCGCCGACCAATCCGATCAGGGACATGACCGCCACGATGGCCGGGATCGCGAAGATGGCCTTCAGCGAATAGTGACCCGGCTTGCTCATGCGGCCGCCTTCTTCGCCCGACCCTTGGCCAGCCACAGGTAGATGCCGCTGCCCAGCACGATGATCGTGATGATGTCGAGGATGGCCCAGAGGATCTTCAGTGGCATGCCGCCGTAGTCGCCGAAATGCAGCGGCTGGGACAGCGACAGGGTCTTTACATACCAGGGCGCGGGCGTGACCGCCGCCAGCTCGCCGGTGCGGGCGTCGATCAGAGCCGGGGTGGTCAGGTGCTCGGTCAGCGGCGTGTCGCCGTGGAAGAAGACCGCATAGTGGTGGTCGGTCGAATAGCTCGAACCCGGGAAGGCGACGAACTGCAGGGTCATGCCGGGCAGAGCCTCCTTCGCCCGCTCGACCGCCGCGTCCAGCGAGCTGCGCCCGGACGGCGGGGCAGGGCTGTCATAGGCCTGCGTCAGCTCCTTCAGCGCCGTGTCCTTCCAGTAGGCGATGATCGGCACGGCCAGGGTGTTCACCACCCCGGTCACGCCGACGACCAGCACCCAGGCCACCGTCACCACGCCCAGCAGGTTGTGATAGTCGAGCCACCGCGTCCGCGCGGCCTTGCCAGCCCGCACCGTGCCGAAGGGCAGGCGGCGCATGAAGGGCGCATAGAGCACCACTCCCGACACCAGCGCCGCCACCAGCAACAGGCCCATGACGCCCAGGAACAGCATGCCGCCGAGGCCCAGGAACATGTCGGTGTGCAGCTGGAGAATGAACTCCATCACCGGGTGCCCGGCGACCAGGGGCGCGGCGTCGCCGCTGGTCTGGTCGATGGGCTGGAAGTTGAACTGGCCCTCGGGAGCGTCGGGCGCCCGGCTGGTGACGTTCACCACCGGCCGGTCCTCGTCGAAGCTCATGAAGGCGGGGACGTCGCCCGGATGCCGGGCGAGCGCCGTGGACAGCACCTGATCCAGATTCAGCCTGGGCCCGTCAGGATTGGCGGGCGCCCAGCTTTCCTCCAGCAGCAGGTGATCCAGCTCGTGGGTGAACACGAGTGGGAGGCCGGTGATGCAGAGCATCATCAGGAAGGCGGTTGAGACCAGGCTCGACCACTTGTGCACCCACGTCCAGGCCCGGATCGTCCCCGGCTTCATCCGGATCAGAAGTCCGTCGAGATCGAGACGCGGAAGGTGCGCGGTGCGCCCAGCGTCAGATAGTTCGAACCCGGATAGCCGCCGACGGCGACCCACTGGTTCTCGTCGGCCAGGTTCTCGACGCGGGCGCGCAGGGTGACGGGACGGTCGCCGGCTTCGAAGGCGTAGCGCACGCCGGCGTCGAACCGGGTCCAGCTGTCCAGATCAACGGTCGCGCTGACGGCCTGCGGCCCGGTGTGCACGACGCGACCTTCCACCGTCAGGCCGGACAGGGCGGCGACGTCCCATTCGACGTTCAGGTTGGTCTGGAAGTTCGGCACGCCGATCGCGCTGTCGCGGGAGGGGATTTCGGTGTCCAGCAGGGCGACGCCGCCGAGGATGCGCAGGCCCTCCACCGGCTCGCCATAGACCGACAGTTCGATGCCCCGGTTCTCCTGCTCGCCGTCGGCGGCGTAGATGCGGGTAACGGGGTCGAAGGTCTCGCTGGCCAGGACAACGCGGAACACGTTCAGCGTCGCGCCGAACGTGCCGGCGTCATACTTCACGCCCGCCTCGACCTGCTCGCCACGAAACGGATCCAGCACCTCGCCGGCATTGGCGACGGGCGTGCCGTTGACCACCGTCGGCGCCGTCTTTCCGGGGACCAGGGCTTCGGCGTAGTTGGCGTACAGCGAGATCCGGTCGCTCGGCTTGAAGACCACGGCGAAGGCCGGGGTGACGGCGTCGCCCTCGTAGCCCGAGCCCTTCGCGCCGGTGCTGTAGTCGTAGGCGCCGGTCTCGATCTCCTGATAGCGGGCGCCGACGGTGGCCAGCAGGCGGCCGTCGAGGAACGACATCTGGTCGGCGATGGCGAAGCTGGAGGCGCGCGACCGCTCGGTGGTCAGCGGGTCGTCCAGGTCGCCGCCGACGAAGAAGTCCGGGGCCGGTGGGGCGACATCGACCGGGGCGTAGAGGTTGCTGGCGAAGCCGGAGAAGTTCGAGAAGGCGTAGGCGTTCTCCGAGCGCAGCTGCACCTGCGAGGCCGAGGCCACGATGCGGTGATCGACCGAGCCGGTGGTCACGTCGAAGCGGACGCCGACGTCGGCCGAGAAGACGTGGTCCTCGCGCACGTTGTCGAAGCGGTAGGCGGTCAGGCTGCCGTCCGGATTGGCGTTCGGATTGGCGAGGACGTTGTCCTCCTTGCCGCTGCGGCCGCCGAGCGCGGCCCAGACGGTGATGTCGTCCGAAACGTCGAACTCGCCGCGCACGACGCCGAACAGCTGTTCCTCGTCCGTATAGGTCCAGGGCTGGGCGAAGTTGATGTCGGCCGACGGCGCGGTCGGGATCGCGCCGTTCGGGGTCACGGTCGGGCGGGGCGCGTTGATGCGGTGGTTCTGCCAGCCGAGGTCGGCCGAGAAGCGGGCGCGGTCGCCGCGGCGGTCGAAGCCGAGGCCCAGCACCTGCAGTTCGCGGTTCTCGCGGTCGATGGTCGTCTCGCCGTCGCGGGCGGCGACGTTCAGGCGGCCGCCCCATTCGTTGTCGACGCCGAAGCGGCGCGAGAAGTCGGCGGCGGCGTACAGGGCGTCACCACCGTCCCAGCCCGCCGTCAGACGGTTGAGCGGCGCGCTGCCTGCGCGCTTGGGCGTCAGGTTGATGGCGCCGCCGATGGCCGAGCCGCCCGGGGCCGCGCCGTTCAGGAAGGCGGTCGGGCCGTGGAAGACCTCGACCCGCTCGACCAGTTCCGACGCCACATACTGGCGCGGCAGCACGCCGTAGAGGCCGTTGTAGGTCATGTCGTCCGAGTACACGGGGAAGCCGCGGATGACGTACAGCTCCTGGAAGTTGCCGAAGCCCTTGGTGACGCGCACGACCGGGTCGTTCTGCAGCACGTCGCCGACGCTGCGGGCCTGCTGGTTGCGGGCCAGTTCCCCGGTGTAGCTGGTGACGGCGAAAGGCGTGTCCATCACGTCCTGCGAGCCGAACATGCCAACCCGGCCGCCGGTCGCGACCTGACCGCCGGCGTAGGCGGGAGGTTGGCGCACCTGGGAGCCGGTGACAACCACCTCGCCCAGCTCGGTGGTCTGGGCGTCCTGGGCCAGGGCGGGGCCGGCCAGCAGGGTCGCGGCGGCGGAGAGAAGCAGTATCGAGCGGAGAGTCACGGAGGTCGCCTTGGGGAGGTGCGATTGAGAACGGGTCGCACTATCAGTCGCGTCGTGAGGTGACAACCTTGGCCGGACGCTCCTGCACGGCCCCGTGCGGCGCAGGGCGGGAATCCGCCCGGATCGGCGCGTCGCCGTCACCTTTTCCGGACATTTCGCGTCGCATGACGGACCAAAGCCCGGTCGCGCTTCCCTTGCGTCAGCGGTTGTCCCGCCGCAGCGCCCGCACTAGGAACAGGGCTGAACCAGCAGATGCGCGACCACGCGCCCGGAAACGCTCGACCGACATGCCCGACCTGACAGACAAACAGACCTTCTCCGATCAGGACGCGCTGGACTTCCACCAGCTGCCGGCCCCCGGAAAGATCTCGATGGCGCCGATCAAGCCGATGGCGACCCAGCGCGACCTGTCGCTGGCCTATTCGCCGGGCGTGGCCGTGCCGGTGCTGGCCATCGCCGCGGATGCGGACAAGGCTTACGACTACACGTCCAAGGGCAATCTGGTCGCCGTCATCTCGAACGGCACGGCCATCCTCGGCCTCGGAAACCTGGGTCACATGGCGTCCAAGCCGGTGATGGAAGGCAAGTCGGTGCTGTTCAAGCGTTTCGCCGACGTCGACAGCTTCGATGTCGAGGTGAAGACCACCGATCCGAACGAGTTCATCACCGTGGTGAAGAACATCGGCGACACATGGGGCGGCATCAATCTGGAGGACATCAAGTCTCCGGAATGCTTCGAGATCGAGGCCCAGCTGCAGGATCTGCTGGACATCCCGGTATTCCACGATGACCAGCACGGCACGGCCATCATCTCGACCGCCGGCCTGATCAACGCCGCCCATATCGCGGGCAAGAAGCTGGAAGACCTGAAGGTGGTTCTGGCCGGCGCCGGCGCCGCGGGCCTGTCTTCCATCGGCCTGATGAAGGCGGCGGGCGTGAAGCACGAGAACACGGTGATCGTGGACCGTGACGGCGTCGTCTATCGCGGCCGCGGCGAGATGGACCAGTGGAAGGCCGCCCACGCGACCGACACCCCGCACCGCACCTTGGCCGAGGCGATGGTCGGCGCGGACGTGGTCATCGGCCTGTCGGCCAAGGGCGCGATAACGAAGGAGATGGTCGCCACCATGGCGCCCAATCCGATCATCTTCGCCATGGCCAATCCGGACCCGGAGATCACCCCGGAAGACGTGCAGTCGGTGCGTTCTGACGCCATCATCGCCACGGGCCGGTCGGACTACGCCAACCAGGTCAACAACGTGCTGGCCTTCCCCTACCTGTTCCGCGGCGCCTTGGATGTGCGCGCCCGTCAGGTGAACCACGAGATGAAAGTCGCCTGCGCCCAGGCCTTGGCCGCCCTCGCCCGCGAGGACGTGCCGGACGAGGTCGCCGCCGCCTATCGCGGACGCAAGCTGAAGTTCGGCCGCGACTACATCATCCCGACCCCGTTCGACCCGCGCCTGATCTGGTACATCCCGCCCTTCGTCGCCCAGGCCGCGATGGACACCGGCGTGGCGCGGATGCCGATCGAGGACATGGACGCCTATCGCATCGGCCTGCGCGCCCGCCTCGATCCGTCGGCCGCCCTGATGCAGAACATCTCGGGCGCCGTGCGCGCCGCGCCGAACAAGCGGGTGGTGTTCGCCGAGGGCGAGGAGACTGCGGTCATCCGCGCGGCCTGGGGCTTCAAACAGGCCGAGCTGGGCACGCCGATTCTGATCGGCCGCGAGGAGCTGATCCGCAAGAACGCCGCCGAGGCGGGTCTGAACTTCGACGACATGGGGATCGAGATCGTCAACGCCCGCGTCTCGGAGCACAACACCGAGTACACCGACTGGCTGTACGACAAGCTGCAGCGCCGGGGCTATCTGCGCCGCGACGTGCAGCGGATGATCAACCAGGACCGCAACTACTTCGCCGCCGCCATGTGCGCGCGTGGCCAGGCGGACTGCATGGTCACCGGCGTCACCCGCAACTTCAACATGGTGCTGAAGGAAGTCCGCCGCGTCCTGGACGTGAAGGAGCGGATGATCGGCCTGTCGATCCTGCTGGCCAAGGGCCGGACCCTGTTCGTGGCCGACACCTCGATCCACGAACTGCCGGACGCCGAGGAACTGGCCGAGATCGCCATCCAGGCCGCCGCCACCGTGCGCAAGCTGGGCAAGGTGCCGCGCGTGGCCTTCATGAGCTACTCGACCTTCGGCAACCCGCCGGGCGAGCGCGGCGAGAAGGTCCGCGAGGCCATCCGCATCCTCGACGCCCGCGGCGTGGACTTCGAATACGAGGGCGAGATGCCGCCGGAGCTGGCGCTGGAGCCGGAGCTGCGCGGCTCCTATCCGTTCATGCGCCTGACCGGCCACGCGAACGTGCTGGTCATGCCGGCCATTCATTCAGCCGCCATCTCGACGCGTCTGGTCCAGTCGCTGGGCGGCGCGACCGTGATCGGCCCGCTGCTGGTCGGTCTGGAGAAGTCGGTGCAGATCGTCTCGCTGGGCGCCTCGGTCAGCGAGATCATCACCGCCGCCACCTTCGCCGCCTACGAGGAAGGCGCGGCCGAGGGGGAGTGAGCCGTAGCCGCCGCCGGGGTCAGCCCCGGGCGGCGGCCTTCCGACGCTCGGCGGCGTCGCGCACCCATTCGAGAACGCAGAAGCCGACGGCCAGCAGACCCAGCCAGGCGGCGATGGCGAACATCGGCGCATAGCCCTGCGCGTCCACCAGCTCGCCCAGCGCGCCGCGGCCGAGGGTGCCGATCAACAGGGCCAGAGAGATGAAGACCGCGAACTGGACGGCGCCGAACGTCTTGTTCGACAGGGCGGACAGATAGGCCACGAAGGCTGCGCCCGCGAACCCGCCGGCGATGTTCTCGCCGGCGATGGCGAGCATCAGTCTCGCGAGGGGTTCGCCGATCTGGAAGGCTCCGAACAGGTCGTACAGACGCGTGGACTGCATGAAGCCGCCGATGACCGGCGCCCCCATGGCGAGGTCCATCATCAGCAGGTTGGTCGCCGCCGACAGGATCGCGCCGATCAGCAGGCTCCACATCCGGCCGATGACCAGCAGGGCCCAGCCCCCCAGCGCGATGCCGGCGATGGTCATGAAGACCCCGAAGGTCTTGGACGCCAGGGCCACCTCGGCATTGGTGTGACCGAGCGCGCCGCCTGAATCGCCCATGTAGAACGGGAAGGCGAACGGGCCCCAGACGCCGTCGGTGATGCGGTAGGTCAGGATCAGCCCGAGCACGATCACCGCGCCCCAGCCGAGCCGCCCCATCAATTCCACAAGCGGCGCGAGGATGGCGTCGTACAGGGTGTCGGCGAAGCTGGATCGGCCTGTCGCCTCCGTGGCGGCCGCAGGCGCGCTGCCTTTCCAGACGATCAGCCCGGCGAGCACGGCGGGCAGGACGACGGTCGCGCCCACGATCCACGGCCCCCAGGCCGCGGTGAAACTGCCGGCGCTCGGCGCGGGCGATGTCGTCAGCGCCGTGACCATGAAGCGGACCAGCATGAAGGCGGCCCATGCCCAGGCGGTCAGGGTGGCGACCAGGACGATCAGGCGCATGCGCGGTGACCCGCGACGCTCGCGCGCGACGGCGCTCCGGGACGTCGGTTCGGGCTCCGGGGCGATCAGGGTGCCGAGAATGCCGACGCCCATCAGAAGACCGCCCACGACGAACACGCCGGGCCAACCGATGGCCGACGCAAGCAGCAGCGCGCCCGCGCCGCCCGTGAGGGCTGCGGTCCGGTAGCCCAACTGGTAGATGGTCGAAAGCAGATCAATGGGCGTGGTTTCGTCCGCGACCTCGATCCGCCATGCGTCAATGACGATGTCTTGGGTCGCGAATGCGAACGCGCCCAGCGCGGCGCCCATCGCGAGCGGCGCCAGCGTGCCGGCGCTCGGGTGCGACAGGGCGACAAGGCCCAAGGCGATGGCGATGGTGATCTGCAGGACGATCAGCCAGCTACGCCGCCGTCCGAAACGCTTGCCGATCAGCGGCGGGGTCCAGCTGACGGCGGGCGACCACAGGAAACGGAATGCGCCGAACAGGCCGATCCAGCTCAGGATGCCGATGGTGGCGACCGGGATCTCCTCCTCGGTCAGCCAGGCGTTCAGCGTGCCGATCAGCATGGCGAAGGGCAGGCCGGCCGAGAACCCGAGCAGCAGCATCGCCAGGGTCCGACGTTCCCTGAAGGCGGCCTTCAGAACGCCCATACCGCGCGGAGCGGGCTGAAGCGCGGCGACCTCGGCCGCCGGGGTCTTGTTGTCGGTCACTGGCGCGTCTCCGGACGCCCCCACCCCCCGTGAGCTTGGCGTCTCTTCTCAGACGGCGACCTTGGCGCGGTCCGCGCGGTTCGTCCAGCGGGACAGCGAGGCGCGCAGCGACTGCAGCTCCAGCGGCTTGACCAGATGGTCGTCCATCCCGGCCTCGAGGCAGGCGCGGCGGTCCTCGGCGAAGGCGTTGGCGGTCAGGGCGATGATCGGCGTGTTGTCGCCCCTTGCGCGCAGCTGGCGGGCGGCGGTGGGGCCGTCCATGCCCGGCATCCGCATGTCCATGAAGACCAGATCGTAGCGCGCGCGCTTCATCGCCGTCAGGGCCTCGTCGCCGCTGGCGGCCGTCTCGACCGTGCAGCCCTCGCGCTTCAGCAGGGTGGCGGCCAGCAGGGCGCCGACCGGATTGTCCTCGACCAGCAGCACCCGGGTGCCCGAGAAGCGGCCCGGCACGACGCGGTCGTCGTCCGGGGGCGGCGGGGGCGGCGGCCCGGGCTGTTCGGACTTGCCGGCGGCGGCCAGCACCCGCTCGGCCAGCGATGCGCGGCGCAGGGGCTTGATCAGATAGCCGGCGAAACCCGCCGATCGGTAGCGGGCGATCAGGTCCCGCTCGGACGGCTTCAACAGCACGATGGCGCGCCCCTCGACCGGGCGCGCCGCCAGACCCTGAGCCAACGAACGGCCCGAGTGATCGACCAGCACCACCGGAGCGTCGCCCGCGACAGCGCCGCCCGAGGCCTCGATCTGGGCCGCGGCGGCCGACTGCACGAACGGATCGGGGCTCAGAATGGAAACGGCATGGCCGGCCAGCGGCGCCCCTCGTTCGGCGGCGGGCGCGGCGTCGAACACGGCCTCGAACCGGAAGCGGGCGCCGGGACCCTCGGGACGATCGCCGACGGTGACCACGCCCTGCATCGCCACGGCCAGCTTGCGCACGACCGCCAGACCCAGGCCCGCGCCACCGAAGCGGCTGGCGTCCGAGGCGTCGACGTGGCCGAACTCCTCGAAAATCCGCTCGCGCGCCTCCTTCGGCACGCCGGGGCCGGTGTCGTCGATGGTGAAGGCCAGACGCGGGCGGGCGTCGGTCCCGCCCGTGCGCTCGACCGCGATGCGGACGCCGCCGGTCTCGGTGAACTTCACCGCATTGCCGGCGAGGTTGAACAGCACCTGCCGCAGCCGGCCCTCGTCGCCCAGCACGTCGGGCGCGTCGCCGGCGACCGACCAGGCGATCTCCAGACCCTTGTCGTGGGCGCGCGGGCTCAGCAGTTCGGCGACGCCGCGGACCAGAGCCTCCAGATCCACCGGCTCGGAATCGAACTCCAGCTTGCCGGCTTCCAGACGGGCATAGTCCAGCAGGTCGTTGACCAGTCCCAGCAAGTGTTCGGCGGACGAGCGGGCCGCGTCGGCATAGGCGCGTTGGGCGCCGTCGAGCCGGGTCCGCTGCAGCAGGCCGATCATGCCGATCACCCCGTTCAGGGGCGTGCGCATCTCGTGACTCATCAGACGCAGGAACTGATGCTCGGCCGAGCCGTCCGTCACGGTCTTCGCCTGTTCGCCCTTGCGTCGGGGCATGCCGGGTTACTCCTGGCGGGTCACATTCAAGGAGATGCTAGCGCCAATCCCTCAAGAGCGGCTTAATCGCCGGCAGGGGTCACCAGACGGGCGTCGTCACGGGGCCGGCCGGGGCCGTGTCGCCCGACCCGAAGCCGGCGCGGCGATAGATGAGGGCCTCTGCGATGTGACGGCGAAGCACGCCGTCGCTGCCGTCCAGATCGGCGATGGTGCGGGCCAGCCGCAGCGTCCGGGTCCAGCCGCGTGCGGTCATTCCGCCCCTCTCGCCCGCCCGCATCAACAGGGACTTGCCCGGCGCATCCGGCGCGGCGAACCGGTCCAGCAGTTCTCCCGACACGCGAGCGTTGATGGTCTGGTCGCGGGCGGTCTCGGGATCGACCCCGGCCTTCGCCAGACGCGCCATCTGCATCGCGCGCGCTTCGGCGACCCGCGCCGCCGCCTCGGCCGTGCCCTCGGACGGCGCCGGCAGGGCCATGTCGGCGGCGGTGACCGGCGGGGTCTCCACCGTCAGATCGATGCGGTCGAACATCGGGCCGGAGATGCGGTTCTGATAGTCGCGCTGACAGCGCGGAGCCTTGCCGCACGCCCCCTTGCCCCCACCGCCGATGCCGCACCGGCAGGGATTCATCGCCGCCACCAGCTGGAAGCGCGCCGGATAGCGGACGTGGGCGTTGGCGCGGGCGACGACAATCTCGCCGGTCTCGAGGGGCTGGCGGAGCGAGTCGAGCGCCTGCGCGCCATACTCGGGCAGTTCGTCGAGGAAGAGCACGCCATTGTGCGCCAGCGACGCCTCGCCCGGCTTCGCCTTGTGGCCGCCGCCGGTCAGGGCCGCCATGGAGGCCGAATGGTGCGGCGCGCGGAAAGGACGGTCGCGGGTCAGGCCGCCGCGCTCGATCAGCCCGGCGATTGACCAGACCATCGAGGTCTCCAGCAGCTCGCGCGAGGTCAGCGGCGGCAAGAGGCCGGGCAGGCGGGCGGCCATCATCGACTTGCCCGAGCCGGGCGGGCCGACGAACAGCAGGTTGTGGCCCCCGGCCGCGGCGATCTCCAGCGCCCGCTTGGCGCCCTCCTGCCCCTTGACCTCACGCAGGTCGGGCGGGCGATCGCCGGAGCGAAGGTCGCCGGGCTTGGGCCGCGCCAGCACCTGCGCGCCCTTGAAATGGTTCACCAGTCCGATCAGCGAGCGGGGCGCCAGCACCGGCACATCGCCGGCCCAGGCCGCTTCCGGCCCGTTCGCTTCAGGACAGATCAGTCCAAGGCCCATGCCGTCGGCGGCCATGGCCGCGGGCAGGGCGCCGCCGACCGGAGCGATGCGGCCATCCAACCCCAGTTCCCCGATAGCGACCCACCCGGAGAGGGCGTCTGGCGGAATCACGCCCATGGAGGCCAGCAGGGCCAAGGCGATCGGCAGGTCGAAATGACTGCCTTCCTTGGGCAGGTCGGCCGGGGCGAGATTGGCGATGATCCGCTGCGACGGCAGGGCCAGGCCGATGCCGGCGAAGGCCCCGCGCACCCGGTCGCGGCTCTCGGCCACCGCCTTGTCCGCCAGACCGACCATGGTGAAGATGCCGTTGTCCGCCGACAGCTGCTGGACCTGAACGTCCACGCGTCGACATTCGACGCCGTCGAAGGCGACCGTGGCCACGCTGGCGTGCATCGCGCCCCTCCCCGTTCAGGAGGCGAGCGAAACACTCATGAGTTGTAATTACAAATTACCGCTCAGGCGGCGCGCTTCTTCTCGATCGCGTCCCACATCAGGGCGGCGGCGTTGATCCCGTTGAAGCGCAGCAGCTGCTGGGCGCCGGTGGGGGAGGTGACGTTGATCTCGGTCATCCAGTCGCCGATCACGTCGATGCCGACGAAGATCAGGCCGCGCTCGCGCAGCGTCGGGCCGATGGCGGCGCAGATCTCGCGGTCCCGCTCCGTCAACTCGACCGGCTGGGCCGAGCCGCCGACGCGCAGGTTGGACCGCACCTGATCCTTGGCCGGAACGCGGTTGATGGCGCCGACGGGCTCGCCGTCGATCAGGATGATCCGCTTGTCGCCCTTGGACACCGCCGGCAGGAATTTCTGGATCACCAGCGGATCGCGCGAGCCCATGGCGTGGATCTCGACCAGGGCGTCCAGGTTGGGATCGTCGGCCTTCAGCCGCACGACGCCCGAGCCGGCCGCGCCGTGCAGGGGCTTCAGCACCACCTCGCCGTGGCGGCGGTGGAAGTCGTTCAGCGCCACCGGATCCGAACTGATCAGGGTCGGCGGCGTCAGGGCCGGGAATTTCGTGACCAGCAGCTTCTCGGGCGCCGAGCGCACCTCGGCCGGGTCGTTCACCACCAAAGTCTTCGGATGCACCGTCTCCAGCAGATAGGTGGCGGTGACATAGGCCATGTCGAACGGCGGATCCTGACGCATCAGGATGACGTCGACGTCCTGCCCCAGATCCAGCTTCGCCTCGTCGCCGAAGGTCACATGGTCGCCGACGACCTGTCTCAGGGTCACCGGCCGGGCGCGGCAGTACAGACGGCCGTCCTCCAGCGCCAGGGTGCGGAAGTCATAGACCCAGATCGGATAGCCTCGGTTCTGGGCCTCCATCGCCTGCAGCCAGGTGGTGTCCGACTCGATGTTGACCCCTTCGATGGGGTCCATCTGGATGGCGACGCGCATGAGGAGGTCCGGGAGTCGAGGGTTGGAGCAGTGCAGAGATAGGCGGTGTCCGTGTGCGAAACCAGCATGGCGGGCCAGCTTGTCGTTCTGCAGTGGCGTCCTCGTCCGGACACGCTAGGTTCGGGCCAAGGCTGGGCCTGACGGGAGGTGGAGATGTCGTCGGCGATTGTGTTTCTCTGGTGGGCGGCCATGTCGGCTTCGCAGGCGGTCGCGCCTCCCCCGCCGATGCCACCCCGGCCCGTGGGCTCCCAACTGCCTCCCCGGGAGAATGGTGAAAGGTGGGCCAGCTATACCAGCCCCCACGCCGAACCCGGCTACCGGTACTTCTACGACGACGGAACGGTCCGCGAGGTCGGGGACGAGGTCTTCGAGTTCCGTTTCTCCGTGCAGGGGCCGGATGTAACGACGATCTACAAATACCGGGTCGCCTGTCGCCAGAACGATGCCCTGTCGCTTCGGCGACTGACCGTGATCAGGGGCGATGTGGTCGAGCGGGATGTGAACTACGAACCCGGTGGTCAGCCATTCTCCCGCCCTGCGCCCAATACGGTCTGGGCGGACGTGGCCAACGAGACCTGTATCTAGTTCAGCTGCATCCGCACCCGGTCCACCGACAGCTGCCGGCGCGCCTCGGCGGGGTCGTCGACGCCGCGGGCGCGGGCGAGGGCTTCCAGCGCGCCGGTCAGGGCGCCCTGTTTCTCGCGGGCGGCGGCGACGTCCAGCCACGGACGGTGGTCTTCGGGATCGAGCAGGGCGCGGCGCAGGGCCGAGCGCTCGGCGCTCTCATAGTCCAGCGCCTTGAGGGCGCGGATGAAGAGCAGGTTCTGCAGACGGATCAGGCACTCGCGATCACTGACCGGGGCCATCAGCACGTCCAGCCGGTCTGCCACGTGGGGCGTCAGGCCGGCGCGCAGGGCCCGGCGGGTCAGCTCGGACGGCAGGACCAGCCGGCCCTGGCTGAAGGGATCCAGCGCCACCGGCCCCTCGGGCGTCTCGACGCGCAGCAGGAAGTGGCCGGGGAAGTCGACGCCCTGGCATTTGACGCCCGCCCGGCGCGCCGCGTCGATGTAGAAGACCGCCAGCGCCGCTGACAGGCCGCGCCGCCGTTCCGCGACGTCGATGACGTCGGTATTGCCCGGATAGTCGAAATTGATCAGGTCGCCATTCAGCCTCAGGTCGGCCGCCATGGTCTCGGTCAGGGCGTCGTCGGGGCTTTCCTCGCCGATCCGTTCGGACAGCCGCTGGGCCGCATTGGCCGCCAGCACGCGCACGGGTTCGGGGTCGCGGAACGGATAGTCGTGGATGGCGCAGGCGATCGCCGCCTCAAGCAGCGGGAAGTCGGCGTCGTCCGCCTGACCGGCCTCGGTCAGGAGCGCTTCTGCTTCGTCACGCGTCATCCCTCGCCCATCCCCAGGGAACCACGCCGCGACGATGGCGCGGAAATCGGCCGGGAGCCAGCGCCACCATATCGATTCTCAGCGCATGACCGGCCAAGCTGGGTCTTTGGCGCAACACTGCGCGGCCCGCCGACAACAGCCGATCGTACTGATCCGGGGTCAGGGCGCGGGTGGCGGCCTCAATGTCGGCGCGACGCTTGACCTCGACCACGGCCAGCGTCTTTCCGCGTCGCGCGAGAATGTCGATCTCGCCCGCGCGGGTCTTCAGGCGGAAGCCGAGGATCTGGTAGCCGCGCAGCATCAGCAATGCCGCCGCCAGCCATTCCGAGCGGTGCCCGGCCCGGTGCGACAGGCCTCCGAGCCGCACGCGCCAGCCGCGTTTCGCCCTCGCGACCTTCGGCGCCTTCAGCCGGGTCACGGGGCGAGGGGCCGTCACCGGCCCTGCAGCTCCAGCGCCCGTTTGTAGAGCGGCTTGCGGGGCAGGTTCAGCGCCTTCGACACCTCAGCCGCAGCCTCGCCGGGCGGCAGCCGTGTCAGGGCCTCGGTCAGGGCCGCATCGACGTCGCCCTCGGACGCCGCCTCCACCTCGCCCGGCGCGACGACGATGACGATCTCGCCCTTGGGCGACTGGCAACGCGGATCGACGGCCAGTTCGGACAGGGAGCCGCGCACGCATTCCTCGTACAGCTTGGTCAGTTCCCGGGCGACGGCGGCGGGACGCGGCCCCAGCACCTCGGCCATGTCCGCCAGACTGTCGGCCAGACGCGGGCCGCTCTCGAAGAACACAAGGGTCTGGCGGGCCGTGCGCAGCTCCTCCAGCGCCGTGCGGCGCGCGCCCGACTTCGGTGGCAGGAAGCCGGCGAAGGTGACCCGGTCGGCAGGCAGGCCGGCGATGCAAAGCGCAGCCAGCAGGCTGGACGCGCCGGGGATCGGATGCACCGGCAGACCCTCGGCGATGGCCGCGCGGGCGACGACGAAGCCGGGGTCGGAAACCATGGGGGTGCCAGCGTCGGACACCAGAGCCACGACCGCGCCCTCGCGCAGCCGCTCGACGGCGATCTCGGCGGCCCGGGCAGACGCATGGTCGTCGCACCGCTCCAGCTTCGCCTTCAGCCCATAGGCCGACAGCAGCTTGGCGGTCACCCGCGTGTCTTCGGCCAGCACCAGATCGGCGGCGGCCAGCACGTCCAGCGCCCTCAAGGTGATGTCGCGCAGGTTCCCGATCGGCGTCGCCACCAGATACAGGCCCGGCGAAACCGGACGCGCGGGCGGAACGACGGCGGGGAGGGACGCGGGCTCTGACATCGGCGGGACCGTGCCCGACGGGCGGCCCGCGCTCAAGGCCTCAGGTCAGCAGGGCCTTCAGGATGGCGTCCAGCACCGGACGGCCCCTTGCGGTCGCAGCGACCCGGTCGCCGGACCGGTCGAGGAAACCGTCGGCCAGCAGATCGGCGAGGCGTCCCTCGTCCGGGCTCAGATCCAGAGCGGCGAGGTCGGCCACGGTCACGCCCTCGACCGTCCTCAGGCCCAGCAGGATGCGCTCCTCGGCGGCCTCGTCCGGCGACTGGCTCTCTCGCTCGACCCACGGCGCACCCGCGTCGACGCCGGCGATGTAATCGGCGATCCCGCGATGCGCGACGGTCGCCGTCCTCGCCCCGTCCAGCGTCAGCCGGCCATGCGCGCCGGGGCCGACGCCGACATAGTCTCCGCCGCGCCAGACATGCAGATTGTGCGCCGACCGGGCGGCCTCGCCCCGCGCATGGTTGGAGACCTCATAGGTCTCGAACCCGGCCCCCTCGAGCAGGCCTTGCGTCGTCTCATAGAGTTCGGCCGCCAGATCCTCGTCGGGCGGGACCAGCGTCCCGCGGGCGAAGGCGCGGCCGAAGGCGGTCGTGGGTTCGATGGTCAGCTGATAGGGCGACACGTGCTCGAACCCCATGTCGAGCGCCTGTCGCAGTTCGTCGGTCCATGCGGCGACGGTCTGGCCCGGGCGGGCGTAGATCAGGTCGATGGACAGGCGGGAGAAGGCGCGGGCGGCCACGGCCACGGCGCGTCGGGCCTCGTCGGCGGAATGGTTGCGCCCCAGCGCCTGCAGCGAGGCGTCGTCCAGCGCCTGCACCCCCATCGACAGACGATTGATCCCGGCGTCGGACAGGGCGGAGAAACGACCCGCCTCGGCGTCCGTCGGATTGGCCTCCAGCGTGATCTCGATCTCGCCGCGCGGCGGGAACAGGGCGCGGGCGCGCTCGATCACCCGGCCGACCGCCTCGGGCGCCATCAGCGAGGGCGTGCCGCCGCCGAAGAAGATGGACGCCAGACGGCGCGGCCCGGTCAGGGCCGCCTGCGCTTCCAGATCGGCGACGATGGCCTCCGCCAGCGCCGCCTGCTCCGCTGTCTTCCCGCGATCGCGCACCACGTTGAAGTCGCAATAGGGGCAGATCCGGGCGCAGTAGGGCCAGTGGACGTAGAGGCCGACGTCGCTGCCGGGATCGGGAAAGGCGTCAGTCAATCAGCGCCGCCTTGAGCTTCTCGAACGCCCGCGCCCGGTGGCTGAGCGAGTCCTTCACGGCCGGGTCCAGCTCGCCGAAGGTCTGGCTGTGGCCCTCGGGAATGAAGATGGGGTCGTAGCCGAAGCCCCGGTCGCCGCGGGGCGGGAAGGTCAGCAAGCCGTCGACGCGGCCCTCGACCACCACGGCCGGGCCATTGGGCCAGGCCACCGCGAGCGCAGAGGTGAACCAGGCGCGGCGGTCATCCGAGCCGATCTCCTCCAGCCGCTCCTCCACCTTGCGCATGGCGAAGGCGAAATCCTTGTCCGGCCCGGCCCAGCGGGCGGAATAGATGCCGGGCGCCCCGTCCAGCGCGGCGACGGACAGGCCGGAATCATCGGCCAGCGCGACCTCGCCCGACAGGTCGGCGGAATGGCGGGCCTTCAGCAAGGCGTTGCCGACGAAGGTGGTCTCGGTCTCGTCCGGCTCGGGGATGTCGAGGCTCCCGGCAGTAACCACCTCGTAATGTCCGCCCAGCAGCGCCCGGATCTCCGGCACCTTGCCAGGATTGTGGGTGGCCGCGACGATCCGCATCCCCTTGATCAACTTCAACATTTTTGCCTCAAGCGCCGCCGTTACGTTTCATTGCACAAGTTTAATATCGTTAAACGATATGTAACATGACTTCCATGGGTGCACGTCCTATCTATTATCTCAAGAACGGACGCCGCGACGTTCCCCGATCAAAACCGTAACCGGCAAGATCGACCAGCGGAGCAACGAAAAAGGGGTGAAAAACACCTCTCATCTCAGGACCGACGGAGAACGACAATGTCCACCATGAACGCTTCCTACTTCATCGAAAAGGTCGGCCACGGCGTGCTGAACACCTTCCTTCTGGCCGCTCTGCCGACCGCTCTGGTCGCCACGCTGATCCAGGGCCTGTAATCCAGTCCGGCTTACGGAGCTTTGACGATCGGCATGACAACCGCGAAGAATAAGACCGCGCGTGGGTTCGCCGGACCCCGCGCGGCGATCGCGCCCCGACGTCCGGCCTGAGAAAGGCTCTCTCATGCGCGTCCCGAAGATGCCTGCACTCGGGATACGCCTGCCCCGGACCCCGGATCTGCCGGGTCTGACGCCGGGGTCGATGACCCGCCTGCTGGACGCCGCGCTCGGCGCCGCCTTCTGGGCCCTGGCCCTTGCCGCCGCCGCCGTGCTGCTGGCCTTCATCTTCACGACATTCGTTCCGCTGGGCCCGATGGGTCTGACGGTCACCGCCGGCGACGAAGGCACCACCGTGCCCGTGCCGCGCGCCTACATCCTGTTCGCCCTGGGCGCCATCATCGCCTACCTCGGCGGCTTCGCCCTGGTGCTCCGGCACCTGCGCGCCATCGTGCGCACCCTGCGCATCGGCGACCCGTTCGACCCCGGCAACGTTTCGCGTCTGAAGCAGATCGGCTGGACCCTGTTCATCGTCACCGGCGGCTCGTGGGTGGGCCAGACGCTGGTGTCGCGACTGGTCCGCGGCGCGCTGGAGCCGCCCAGCCCCTTCGATCTGGTGACGCCCGCCTTCTCGGTGCTGGTCGTCTTCGTCCTGGCGCAGGTTTTCCGCGAGGGCGCCCGGCTGCGTCGCGAATCCGAATTAACGATCTGACCCGCCTGAGCTAAAGCATCACAATGGCCATCCGCGTACAGCTTGATCGTATCCTTCTCGAACGGCGCATGTCGCTGACCGAGCTGGCCGACCGCGTGGGCGTGACCCTGGCTAATCTGTCGATCCTGAAAACCGGAAAGGCTCGGGCGATCCGATTCACGACGCTGGACGCCCTGTGCCGCGAGCTGAACTGCACCCCCGGGGACCTCCTCGGCTATGCGCCCGGCCCGCAGGACCCGGGCGGCGAGGAGACCGCCGGCGAATGAGCCGTCGGGACGACCTGAGCCCGGACGATCGCCGAATTTGGGCGCGGATCGCAGGCTCGGTCACGCCGCAGGTTCGCAAGAAGGCCGCCCGGTTGATCGTCGGCGCGGTGGAGCCCGATCCGCCCGCCGCGCCGCGCCCGACCGGCAAGGCGAAGCCGAAGGCGGCGAAGCCTGCGCCTGTCCCCATGCCCGTCTTCGCTCCACCGCCCCAGCCGGCGCGCAGCCGCGGCCTGCCCGAGGAGCTGGAGCCGCGCCGCAAGCGCCGACTGTCGCGCGAGCGCGACCCGATCGAGGCGAAGATCGACCTGCACGGCTATGGCCGCTTCCAGGCGCAGGATGCCCTGACGGCCTTCCTGATGGGCGCGCAGGCCCGCGGCTATCGCTCGGTGCTGGTGGTGACCGGACAGGGCCGGCGCGGCGGCACGGGCGTCATCCGCGCCTCGGTCCACGAATGGCTGACCGCGCCGGCCCTTCGCACCGTCGTCTCCGGCTTTGCCCCCGCCGCGCGGCACCACGGCGGCGACGGGGCGCTCTATGTGACGATCCGGAGGAGCTGACGCATGGCCTGTCTCGTCGCCATCCAGACCCTGACCGGCGAGTGGCGATCCTTCGTGATCGCGCACCCGTCGCAAAGGTTCGAGGGCGACGTCGATGTCATCGGCCGCAAGGTGCCGCCCTTACGCTATCTCCGGGCCTGGGACGGCGTGACGAAGACGGACGCCGTCCGATTGGCCAACACCCTCAAGGGCCTGCCGCCGGCGGATCGGAAAGAGGCGATCTGGAAGGCGTCCGAGGGTTTGCGGCTGATGGCCAGCGCCGGGACCGAGGCCTGATCAGGCCTGAAGCGTCAGCCCTTTGTCCTTCGCCAGCGTCTCCAGCGTCGTCATCGGGCGCGGGCCCCAGTGGGCGATGACTTCCGAGGCGGCCAGCGAGCCCAGCTTGCCGGCGTCTTCCAGCGACAGGCCGCGGGCGAGGCCCAGCAGCAGGCCGGCGGCGTACTGGTCGCCGGCGCCCGTGGTGTCGACGACCTTGTCGACCGGGAAGGCGGCGACCTTGACCCGTTGTTCGCCGGCGATGACGACCGAACCGTCGGCGCCGCGCGTCACGGCTGCGACCTCGACCATTGCGGCCAGACGGTCGGCGGCGGCGTCGAAGTCGGTCTCGAACAGGGCGGCCAGCTCGGCCTCATTGGCCAGAACGATGTCGGCCGAGGCCTCAATGAACTGCAGCAGTTCGGCGCGCCAGCGGTTTACGACGAAGCTGTCCGACAGGGTGATGGCGACCTTGCGCCCGGCCGCGTGGGCGGCGGCGGCGGCGGCCTCGAAGGCGGCGCGGGCCGGGGCCGGGTCGAACAGATAGCCTTCCAGATAGACGATGGCCGAGGCGCCGATCAGGTCGGCGTCGATGTCCTCGACGGTCAGCTGGTTCGCGGCGCCCAGGAAGGTGCACATGGTGCGCTGGCCGTCATCGGTGACGTTGATCATGCACACGCCGGTGCCCTGACCGGTCGCGGCGCCGTTCTGCAGCGGCGGGGTGTCGAAGTGGACGCCAGCGGCGGTGATGTCGTGGGTGAAGACGCCGCCCAGCTGGTCGTCGGCCACCTTGCCGATATAGGCCGCGCGGCCGCCGAAGCTGCCGACGCCCGCCACCGTATTGCCGGCCGAACCGCCCGAGGCTTCCACACCCGGCGCCATGGCGGCGTAGAGCGATGCGCTGCGTTCGGCGTCCACCAGCTGCATCGACCCGGCCACGAGGCCCTGGGCGTCGAGGAAGGCGGGCTGGCAGGGGGCGAGGACGTCGACGATGGCGTTGCCGACGGCGATCACGTCATAGGTGGGGGCGCTTTGGGTCATGGCGCCCCTTAGCCGAGCACGATCCGAAGTTCCATAAGGAAAACCTTATGTGTCTGCCCGACCCGCGATATGAGGGTCGCATGACCCGCATCGCCGTTCTCACGCCCGACCCCGCTGATCCGTCCTATTCTGGCCAGTGGCCCGGTGTACTGGAGCGCCTTCAGGGGGCGCTGTCTGGCGCGGGGATCGAGGCGACGCCGGTCCCCTGGACGGACCATATCGACGACGCGTCCGGCCTGACCGGCTATCCGCTGGTCCTGCCCCTGATCGTCTGGGGCTATCACCGCGATCACGACCGCTGGATGCAGGCCTGCCGGACGTGGGCTGAGGCCGGCGTGCGGATGCTGAACCCGGCCGAAGTGATCGGCTGGAACTCGGACAAGAGCTACCTCGGCCGGCTGGCGGACAGGGGCGTCGCCATTCCGCAGACGGTCTGGGTCGAGGGCGTGACCCAGGCCGACGTCGACGCGGCCTTCGACCACTTCGGCGTCGAGACCCTGATCGTGAAGCCGCGTGTCTCCGGCGGGGCCTGGAAGACGATCCGCCTGTCGCGCGGCGACCGGCTGGAAGGCGCTCCGGAAGGGCCGGCGATGATCCAGCCCTATCTGCCGACCATCGAAACCGAGGGCGAGACCAGCCTGCTCTTCTTCGGCGGCCAGCTCAGCCACGTCGTCAACAAGCGACCGGTCGATGGCGAGTTCCGCATCCAGGTCCAGTTCGGCGGCCAGTATGTGGCCCTGCCCGAACCGCCGGCCGGCGCGCTCGCGCTGGCTGAGCAGACCCTCGCCGCCCTCGACGAGGACCTCCTCTACGCCCGCATCGACATGGCCCCGGACGCCGACGGCGCCTGGCTGCTGATGGAAGCCGAACTGATCGAGCCGGACTTCTACCTGGGCTCCGAGCCGGAGGGCGGGGCTCGGTTCGCGGAGGCGGTGAAGGCGAGGCTGTAACCCTCTCCGATGGGAGAGGGCTTGAGCCTCCGGGAGCGAAGCGATCGGCAAGGCGAAAGGGTGAGGGTCGGCTGCTGCAGTCGGCGTGAGCCGCGACTCTGACGACAGTGCTACGGGTTGCGCCGACCGGCGTGATCGACCCTCATCCGACGGGGCTCCGCCCCGCCACCTTCTCCCATCGGGAGAAGGAAGCGCTACGCCGCCTCACCCAGCGCCGCCAGCCCCGCCCGGCTCGGGCACAGGTCATTGATCACGCAGGCCGAGCATTTGGGCCGTCTGGCCGTGCAGGTGTAGCGACCGTGCAGGATCAGCCAGTGGTGGGCCTTGGGCAGCCAGTCCTCGGGCACGACCCGGTGCAACTGGGCCTCGACCTTGTCGGGCGTGCCGGCGTTGGCCAGACCCAGCCGGTGCGAGACGCGGAAGACGTGGGTGTCCACCGCGATCGCCGGCTCGACGCCCATCTCGTTCAGCACCACGCTGGCGGTCTTCCGCCCCACGCCGGGCAGGGCCTGCAGCCCCTCGCGATCCAGCGGAATCTCCCCGCCATGCTGCTCCAGCACGATCCGGCTCAGGGCGATGACGTTCTTCGCCTTGTTCCGGTACAGGCCGATCGAGGAAATGTAGGGGATCAGCCCTTCCTCCCCCAGCGCCAGCATCTTCGCCGGGGTGTCGGCGACCTTGAACAGCCGGTCGGTCGCCTTGTTGACCCCGACGTCCGTGGCCTGGGCCGACAGGGCGACGGCGACCACGAAGGTGAAGGGGTTGGTGTAGTTCAGCTCGGTCTTCGGGTCCGGCATGAAGGTCGCCAGCCGTTCGAAGATGGTCTCGACCCGGTCCTCGTCCGGCGGCCAGCGCAACATCGGGATCGCCGCGCCGGTCATCACGGCGGGACGCTTGGGCGCGGGTGTCTTTCGGGCCTTGGCCGGCGGCTTCATGCCTTCTCGTCGCCGGGCGCCGGGCCAGCGTCAAGACCGATGGCCGCCAGCGCCTCGCGCGCCGCCCGCTCGCCCTCCATCCACGCCCCGTGGACCGTGCCGTAGAAACCGTCCGCCGTCGCCTCGCCGGCGATGAAGATGCGGTCCTCGATCGGGCGCTTCAGCCGCGCGCGGTCGTCGGCGTGGCCGGGCAGGGCGTGGGAATAGGCCCCCAGAGACCACGGATCGGCGCCCCACATCGAGGCGACGACCGGCTCAAGCCGCTTGCGCATGTCGGAGCCCAGAAGGTGGACCAGCTCGTCGCTGGCGAAGGCATGGAAGGCGACCGGCCCCTCGGCCTCCAGCTGCCGCGCGATGTCGCCGCCAAACCAGGCCTCGATCATCGGCCGGCCGAACGGACGCAGGTGATAGCCGGCGGTGTCCGCCGTATCAGTCCGCCCCCACAGCTGGCTGTCGGGCGGGAAGTCCTGATGACCAGCCACCGTCATGTGCAGCTTGGACGCCAGCCCCAGCGGCAGGCCCGCCGCCGCCTCGACCACCGCCGGAAGGGGCGGATCGAACCGCAGATGCTCGCGGGCGACCAGGTCGGTGGGCACGGTGACGATGACCGCCCGCGCCTCGATGACGCCGCGCGGGGTGTGCAGTTTCAGCACCGGCCCCGAACGGTCGACGCGTGTCACCGGACACTCTGTGATCACAGGCAGGCGCTCGCCCAGATGCGCGATGAAGCGGCCATAGCCCTCGGCCACCCGCCAGTTCACGCCGGTGTCGCGATAGGCGTCGTAGTCGCGGATGGAGACCTGATCGAACCGCGCGCCGTTCAGGGCGCCGGAGATGGCGTCCATGCGCGGGTTCCACCGATCGCCCGCCTCGAACAGGCTGGACGCCGGACCTTCCTCGCCCTTCGCCGCGGCCTCGGTCACCCGCTCCTCGAAGGCGGCGAAGGCCTCGCGGAACTCGGCCTGCTCGGCCCGGCTCATCTCGTGGTCGAAGGCCTGCCGCTCCCACGGCGGCGGGGTGCGGTCAATGGTGAAGCCCTCGGCCTCGACCCGCTCGGCCAGCGGGTTCTCGTCGGCCGAGTGCAGCCAGCCGGCGCCCATGTCCAGCCCGATGCCGTCGAACCCGACCGTATGCGCCCGGCCGCCGATCCGCTCCCGCGCCTCGAGGATGGCGACCGTGATCGGCTGCCCCGCCACGGCGCGCGCCGCCGCGA
>NZ_BAAAGA010000001.1:867895-922094 GCF_039523815.1 Brevundimonas kwangchunensis
TCCCGGCCGCGCCGGCGCCGATGATGGCCAGGTCGAGGGTAGCGGGCAGGCGGTCGGTCATGGCGATCTCAACGAAGCGGGCGGCGACCTGTTGCGCCGTCCCGCCTCCGGATCAAGAGGCGGGTTGCGGCAGGGCCACGCCCTCGATCGGTTCGCCCGACAGCCACTGCGCCGCCGCCGCCTTCAGCTCGTCCAGCGTCATGGCGCGATAGTCGGACTCCCACTCGACGGCGTCGCGAAGCTTCTGTGGTTCGCGGACCGAGCCGTTCAGGACGCCGTACCACCAGCTGTTGGTCGCGCGGGTTTCCGGGATGCGGGCGAGGATGGGACCCCGGACATTGTCCAGCTCGGCCTGGGTGATCTGGCCTGCTGCGACCTCGGCGACGACGCGGCGGACCGCCTCGCGCACCCGCTCGATGTCTGCTGGAGAGGTCGCCACGCTGACGCTCAGGGAGCCGTCGTCGCCGCCGTCCTCGAACCGTGTGCCGACGCCGGGGCTGTAGGTCGCGCCGAGCGTCTCGCGGACCTCGTCGCGGATACGGTTCTGCAGCACGCCCCGCACCAGCTCCAGCGCGCGTTGCTCGCGCCGCCGGGAGGCGTCGCCGACGAACAGGGGCCAGGTCGCCGTGAACATCGCCTGATCCGCCGCGCCCTCGTGGGTCGCCTGCACCTGCGGCCGGGCATCGCCGTACCGGATCAGGTAACTGCCCGCATCGGGGCTGACGAGCGTGCGGGGCGGCAGGGCGCCGAAGGTCGCCGCGGCCTTCTCGATCATCCGCTCCTCCGAAAGGTCGCCGACGATGGTCACCTCGATCGGCGTCTCGGTCAGGATCGGGCGATAGATGCGCTCGATGTCCGCCATGGTCAGGGCGTCCATCTGCTCGCGCGGCGGCAGCAGGCGCGGATTGCCCGGCGCGAGCGCCTCGCCGACAGCCAGCGTCAGGACGTTGGCCGGGCTGGTGCGGACATTGCGATAGACGGTGTCGATCATCTGCCGACGCTGGCCGGGGAAGTCGTCGCGGAAGCCCGGATCGGTCAGCAGGGCCGTCATGGCCTGCAGCTGGAGTTCGAACTCCGCAGGGGCGACCGTGCTGAACATCTGGAAGGTGTCGTTCTGCATCCGCACGCCGACGCCGATCCGCCGCGTCGGAAACAGGTCCTGGATCTCCCGCAAACTGTGCTGGCCGAGGCCGCCCGACCAGACGAGACCGGCCCCCATCGACGCGGTCTGGAAGTCGGCGTCCGGCACGGCGTTGCGCCCGCCGCCCATCTCGACCGAGACGTTGATCTGCGACCGGGTGAACTGCACGCTCTTCACATTCAGCACCACGCCGTTCGCGAACGTCACGCGGGTGAAGCCGGGTTCGGCGATGGTCTCGCGCGAGACGATCTCGCCGGCCGGGCCGAAGTCCTCATAGGCCCAGCCGGCCAATTCCTCGTCCGCCGGACGTGGCTCGGGCGCGGGCGCCGCCATGGCCTCGGCCCAGACCGCCCGGACCTCGTCCGCCGTCGGCGGCTCGGGCATGCGCACGGCGATCAGCGGCTCGGAGCCGTTCCAGGCGCTGACGAAATCGGCCTGAACCGCCGCCGCGTCGATGCCCGCGACCACGCCGTTGTAGATCGCCGGGATGTCGCGCGGCCGAACGAACCCGCTCGGGTCCAGCCCATGGACGGGGAACAGGCCCAGCAGGCCCTGCACCAGGCTGCTGGAGTACCTGTCATCGGCCCGGCGGATGCTGGTGGAGTTGCTGCGCTTCTGAAGATCGACCAGACGCTTGATCTCCGGATCGCTGACGCCGTGGGCCTCCATCCGGCGCACCTCGGTCAGGGCGGCGGCCGTCGCGGCGCGCCAGTCGCCGTCGACCGGCGGCGTGACGTTCAGGCACACGGCGTTCGCCTCGCGTGTCCACGGCGAAATCGAGACCGACGCCCCGGCGAACGGCGCGTCGGCCCCTTGGCTCAGCAGCTGCAGACGCCGATTCAGAATCCCGGCCCAGAGCCCGCGGGTGATGTAGTGGCGACGGCGTTCGCGCGTGTCCGGGCCGAGGGTTTGCCAGGGCGACAGCCGGCACAGGCCGACCGTCGATGTCAGGTGGTTCTCGGGGTAGACCAGCACGTCCAGCGGACGCGCCGGATCCAGCGGCGTGGCCTCGGCGCGAACCATGGGCTCCGACGGGGCCCGCCAGTCGCCGAACGCCCGGCGCACCCGCGCCTCCATCTGGTTGACCGGCAAATCGCCGGCGATCACCAGAATGGCGTTGTCCGGCCGGTACCAGGCGCGGTGGAAGGCGGTCAGGGCCCCGGCGTCGATGGCGCGGATGGTCTCCGACGTCCCGATCGGCGAGCGCACCCGGCTGCGGGCGTCCGGCGCCGCAAAAGCCTGATAGGCCTCGTACCAGTCCCGCGCCGGGCCCAGACGGCCGTTGTGCTCGGCGATGATCACGCCCTGCTCGCGGGCGACCGCCTCGGGCGTCAGGGTCAGGCCGTCGCCGATGTCGCGCAGCCAGCCGAAGGCGAGGTCCAGCGACGCCGCGTCAGACCGGGGCAGCTCCAGATCGTAGGTCGTGGCGAACATCGAGGTGCTGGCGTTCTGGTCCCGCCCGAAGGCGACGCCGGCCTCGGCGAAGCGGCGCACCAGCTCGCCCTCGGGGATGCCGCGCGTGCCGTTGAAGGCCATATGCTCGAGGAAGTGGGCGATGCCCCGGTACTCGTCCGGCTCCTCATAGCTGCCGACGTCGAACCGCAGCCGGATCGACAGGCCGCCGACCGGCCGGTCGTTGCGCATCAGGGCATAGCGCAGGCCGTTGGGCAGGCGACCCTGCCGCACGGCCGGGTCGGTGCGGATGACTTCATTGGCGCGCGGGTTTCGCTGCGCCTCCGCCGGCGTGCCGACGCACAGCGCCATCGCCGCCGCGAGGGCGACCGAAACAGACCTGAAAATCACCCGACCGCCCCGACGACGCTGACAACTCTGCGGCGAACCTAGACGCCGGATTCGACTTCACCAAGAGGCGTTCGCGCCGCGGCGTCATGCATTGAAATATCACGTGCGCGGCATCGTACTTTTTGCAGGATTGATTTTTGGACGGTTCTGTCCATTTATGCGCCGCGTTCCTCCCCGAACGCTCATATGCGAGTGCGCCAGATGGCCCTGAATCCCGTTCTCAAGAAGCGCCTGCCCCTGATCGTGGCCGGCGTCGCAGCCATCGGCCTCGTCGTCGGCGGTGTGGTCTGGTGGCAGGGCAAGCAGCGGTGGGAGGCCACCGAGAACGCCTTCGTCCAGGCCGACACCACCGAGGTCAGCCCCCAGATCGACGGCTATGTCGTCGAGGTGCTGGTGCGCGACAACCAGCGGGTCGAGGCCGGTCAGGTTCTGATCCGTCTGGACGACGCCGACGCGAAGGCGAACCTCGCCCAGGCCGAGGCCAATCTGGCCGCCCTGCAGGCCGGGGTGCAGAACGTCGACGCCCGCGCCGAGCAGGAACAGGCCGTCATCGCCAGCCGCGCCGCCGCCGTCAGCCAGGCGCAGGCCCAGGCCGATCTGGCCCGCCAGCAGGTCGCCCGCTACGGCCGTCTGGCCGAGCAGGGCTGGGTGTCGCAACAGCGTATCGAGACCGAACAGGCCGGCGTCCGCACCGCACAGGCCTCCGTGGCCGAAGCCCAGGCCGCCCTCGTCGCCGAACAGCGCGCCGCCGGCGTGCTGGGCTCGACCCGCAGCCAGTCGGTCGCCTCGGTCCAGCAGGCCCAGGCCGCCGTCGACAAGGCCCGCATCGCCCTGGAGCGCACCGTGATCCGCGCGCCGGTCGCCGGCGTCGTCGGCGCCCGCGGCGTGCGCGTCGGCCAGTATGTCCGTCCGGGCGGCCAGATCCTGTCGATCGTGCCGCTGGGCGACACCTATGTGGTCGCCAACTTCAAGGAGACCCAGATGGATCGCCTGCGTCTGGGCCAGACGGTCGAGATCAGCGCCGACGCCTTCCCGGGCCAGCGCCTGACCGGCCACATCGACAGCTTCGCCCCGGCCACCGGCTCGGAGTTCGCCCTGATCCCGGTCGAGAACGCCACCGGCAACTTCACCAAGATCACCCAGCGCGTGCCCGTCCGCATCCGCGTCGACCGCACCGCCGGCGCCGCCCTGCGCCCCGGCCTGTCGGTCGAGGTCAAGGTCGACCTCAAGAGCGAGGGCGGCCTGAGCTTCGCCGAGGCCGCCGCCGCGCCCGTCCAGAACGCGGCGCTGAACTAGGCCGCCATCATGGTTGTTCTGTCCCGCCCGGCTTCCGAAGGCCGGAGAATCCGCGAAGCGGGTTCATCGCAAAGAACGCCAAGGGGTCACCAAGGACACCACGAGAGCAGAGCTCTTCGTGAACCCTTGGTGTCCTTGGTGATGAACCCCGGAACGCTAAGCCAGATGCCGGCCTGCGCCGGGGCGCTCAATCCATGACAGCCGCTCCAGTATCCGCCGCCGCCCCCACGGACGAGCCCAAGGTCAACTGGACCGTCCTGTTGCTGGGCTTCGCCGGCATGGTCATCGGCCAGTTCATGGCGATCCTGGACATCCAGATCGTCGCCAGCTCTCTGCCCCAGATCCAGGCCGGCGTCGGCGCCTCGGCCGACGAGATCAGCTGGATCCAGACCGCCTATCTGATCCCCGAGGTCGTGATGATTCCCCTGTCGGGATATCTGTCGCGGCTGTGGGGAACGCAGAAGGTCTTCCTCGCCTCCTGCACCGGCTTCCTGCTGATGAGCATTGCCGTCGGTCTGTCGCAGTCGGTCGAGCAGATGATCTTCTTCCGCGCGATCCAGGGCTTCGTCGGCGGGGCCATGATCCCGACCGTCTTCGCCGTGGCCTTTACCGCCTTCCCGCCGAAACAGCGCATCACCGCCAGCGTCATCATGGGTCTGATCGTCACGCTGGCGCCGACCGTCGGCCCGACGCTGGGCGGCCACCTGACCGAGCAGCTCAGCTGGCGATGGCTGTTCTTCATCAACGTCCCGCCGGGACTGCTGGTGCTGTTCCTGGTCGGTCGCTACGCCAACTTCGACAAGGGCGACCCGTCGCTGTCGAAAGGCTTCGACTGGTTCGGCCTGGGCCTGATGGCCGTCTTCCTGATGAGCCTGCAGTTCGTGCTGGAGGAGGGGGCGAAGAACGACTGGTTCGCCGACGACCACATCCTGCTGCTGTCCGTGGTCGTGCTGCTTACCGGCCCGGCCTTCATCTGGCGGGTGCTGACTTACTGGAATCCGATCGTCGAACTGCGGGCGTTCAAAAACCGCAACTTCCTCGTCGGCGTGGTGATGACCTTCACCGTCGGCTTCGCCCTGTTCGGCGGCACATTCCTGCTGCCGCTCTTCCTGGGCCGGGTGCGCGAGTATTCGGCGGCCGAGGTCGGCACGACCATGGTCGTCTCGGGTCTGGCCATGTTCGCCACCGGCCCCTTCGCCGGGCGTCTGGCGCGGGCGGTGGATCCGCGCGTTCTGATGTTCGGCGGCTTCATGCTGTGCGCCTGGGGCATGTGGGACGCCCATGCGGTGACCAGCGAGTGGGGCTTCTGGGAGTTCGCCGGGGTTCAGGCCCTGCGCGGCGTCGGCGTCATGCTGGCCATGATCGCCTCGCAGCAGGTGACCATGTCGACCCTGCCGCCGCACATGGTGAAGAACGCCTCGGGTCTGGTGAACCTGTTCCGCAACGTCGGCGGGGCCGTGGGTCTGGCGACCCTGAATACTTCGCTGACGACCAACACGGCCCTGCATATGAGCGAGCTGACGCAGAACATCTCCGTCACCAACGCGGGCATGCAGAACCTGCTGGCTGGCATGCAGGAGCGGTTCGCCGGCTCGGCCGATCCGGCGGGCGCGGCGATGCAGGCGGTTCATGGCATGCTGATGCGGCAGGCCACCACATTGGCCTTCGGCGACGCCTTCGCGATGCTGGCCATCGGCTGCGCCATCGCCGCCTTCATCACCCTGTTCGCCCGCCCGGTGAAGCCGCAGGCCGGCGCCCCGCCCGTGGACGCCCACTGATGCCCAGGATCGCTGGCCAGATCGACGAGACCAAGACCGAGGCCATCCTTGAGGCGGCGATGGCGCTGTTCGCCGAGAAGGGCGTCTCGACCTCGATGGACGCCATCGCCCGCAAGGCCGGCGTCTCGCGCCAGACCCTCTACAACCGCTTCCCGTCCAAGGTGGAGATCGGCCGGGCCCTCGCCGAGCGCCGCTCGGACGCCATCAGCGCGCCGCTGCGCTCGGGCGGCGATCCGCAGGCGGTCCTGACCGCCATGGCCTCCAGCCTGCTGCAGAAGATCTGCGGCGACGACGGCCGGACCTCGATGCGCGGCGTGGCCCTGATGTCGCCGACCGCCCCCGATCTGGCCCGCGCGGTCTACGACGCCGGCCCCGCGCAGGGCTTGCGCCGACTGACCGACTGGCTGGCCGAGCAGAACCGCCTCGGAACCCTGTCCGTGCCGGAGCCGGCTCTGGCCGCTGAAATGTTCGTCGGCATGACCCTCGGCCACGGCCATCTGCGCAGCGTGCTCGGCGTCCCGCATCCGGCCTTCGATCCGGAAGCCCGCGCCGCCGAAACCGCCCGCCGCTTCATCCGGGCGTTCCAGCCTTGAACCCATCCCTCCAGAAAACGCCGTCACCCTCGGGCTTGACCCGAGGGCCGGACGCAGGGCTGCGCATCCCGTAGTTCCGGCCCGCTGAACGCGCCGCATCGGCAAGGCACAGTTCGCCACGCCGTCCGGTCCTCGGGTCAAGCCCGAGGATGACGATCGTGAGTGTACGGGTTAGACCCGGCCCAACTCACGGAGACCGCCCCATGCTGATGCACCTGTCGTCCTGGCCCGAGATCGACGCGCGCCTGAAGTCCACGAAGACGGTGGTGGTGCCGATCGGTTCGAACGAGCAACATGGTCCAACCGGCCTGCTCGGCACCGACTGGCTCTGCCCCGAGATCATCGCCCATGCCGCCGAGCAGACCGACGACAGCCTGATCGTCGCCCCGACCTTCAACATCGGCATGGCCCAGCATCACCTGGCCTTCGCCGGCACCATCTCCCTGCGCCCCTCGACCTTTATGGCCGCGATCACCGACTGGGTGCATTCGCTCGGTCGTCACGGCTTCGAGCGCATCTATTTCCTGAACGGGCACGGCGGGAACATCGCCACGATCGAAGCGACCTTCAGCGAGATCTACGCCGCGCCGTCGTTCCAGGCACGCAAGTCGCGCACGATCATGAAACTGCGCAACTGGTGGGACCTGCCGGGCGTGACGCCCCTGTGCAACCGCCTGTTCCCGACCGGCCACGGCGCCCACGCCACCCCGTCCGAGATCGCCGTGACCCAGGCGGCCTATCCCGACCGCATCAAGACCGCCGACTACAGCCCGCAGATCGCGCCGAACGGGCCGATCCGCGACGCTCTGGACTATCGCGCCCGCTTCCCCGACGGCCGCATCGGCTCGGACCCGGCCCAGGCTTCACCGGAGAAGGGGCAGCAGATCATCGACCTGGCCGTCCCCGCCCTGCTGAGGGACGTGCAGGCCTTTACCGATGAGGCCTTGCCGGGGACCTGATTGAGGCCCAAGGCTTGGCGCATGACCCAGTTCGACAAAGCCATTCAGACCGGCCGCCGCCTTACGCGCGATAGCGCGCGGGCCGCCAACAGCGCCCTGTCCGGAGGCGAGATGCTTCAGGCGGCGGGCGATGTGATCAACGCCCGGCTCGAGATCATGGCCGCCGGTATGGCCGATCCGAGCAAGCTCGACCTGAAGGAAATGTCGCTGATGAGCACCGAGAAGGTGGAAGCCTTGTCGGCGTCGGCTTCCGCCATCGCGAAGACCTTCGGCGACATCGGGGGGCGCGTCAGCTCCAGCGCCATGACCGAGGCCGGCCTCGCCATGCAGGCCGCCACCTCGAGCGCCTCGGCCTCCACGCCTGCCGGCGCCCTGCAGGCCCAGTACAGTTACGCCGTCGGCTGGTGGACCCGCGCTGCCGGCCAGATGCTGACCCTCAACAGCGAACTGCTGAAAGGCCAGACCGAGGCGATGCGGCCCATCCACCGGACGGCGGTCGCCAACGCGAAGCGGCTGAAGAAGTAAGAGGAATCTCCCTCCCGCTCGCGGGAGGGACGTCGGCGCGTCAGCGTCGACAGGGTGGGAGGGGCGCGACGACTCAAGCGCTGGCCCTCCCCACCCCGTCGCTGTGCGACCACCCTCCCCCGGCGGGGGAGGGTGATTTTCAGTCCATCAACGGAACGGCGGCTCGTCGAACGCGCGGAGCTTGCGGCTGTGCAGGCGGTTGCCTTCGGCGCGCAGCAGGTCGATGGCCTGGATGCCGATCTGCAGGTGCTCGGAGATCGAGCCCTCGTAGAAGCGGTTGGCCTGCCCCGGCAGCTTGATCTCGCCGTGCAGCGGCTTGTCCGACACGCACAGCAGCGTCCCGTAGGGCACCCGGAAGCGATAGCCTTGGGCCGCGATGGTGGCGCTTTCCATGTCGATGGCGACGGCGCGGCTCTGGTTGAAGCGCAGGGCCGACTTGGAATAGCGCAGCTCCCAGTTCCGGTCGTCGGTGGTGACGACGGTGCCGGTGCGCAGGCGCTTCTTCACTTCCTCGCCCGGCGCGCCCGAGACGATCTTGGCGGCGTCGTACAAGGCGCGCTGCACCTCGGCGATCGACGGGATGGGGATGTCCGGCGGCAGCACCGCGTCCAGCACGTGGTCGTCGCGCAGATAGGCGTGGGCCAGCACATAGTCGCCAATCGTTTGCGAGGGACGCAGCCCGCCGCAGTGGCCGATCATCATCCAGGCGTGCGGACGGGTGACGGCAAGGTGGTCGCAGATCGTCTTGGCGTTCGACGGCCCCACCCCGATGTTGACCAGGGTGATGCCTGCATGGCCCGGCGCAGTCAGGTGATAGGCCGGCATCTGATGCTTCTTCCACGACGCGTCGGCGATGACGGCGTCCGGGTTCGGCGTATCGCGCGTGACCACCACCCCGCCCGAGGTGGAGAAGGTCTCGTAGATGCTGTTCGGGTCCTGCAGCTGCGCCACGGCCCAGCGCACGAACTCGTCGACGTAGCGGTTGTAGTTGGTGAACAGGATGTAGCTCTGCACATCCTCGACCGGCGTGCCGGTATAGTGACGCAGCCGGGCCAGCGAGAAGTCGGTGCGCAGGCCGTCGAACTGCGACAGCGGGAAGTCCTCGGCCGGATCGAACAGGCCGTCGGAGATCTCGTCGCCGATGTGGGCCAGGTCGGTGGTCGGGAAATAGCGGGCGATGGCCGCCGTCATCGTGGCGTCCAGCACCACGTCCGAGCCGTCCAGAACATAGGGGAAGGGGATTTCCTGTTCCGACGGCACGACATCGAAGGTCGCGCCATAGTCTTCCTGCAGCAGGTTCAGCTGTTCGGTCAGATAGGGACGGAACAGGTCCGGACGCGTGACGGTGGTCGAGTAGACGCCCTGCCGCGACAGACGGGCGTACGCGCGCGTCGCCAGATTGGCCGGACGATCGCCGAACCAGCTGATGCGGAGTTCAGGGTAGGAGAAGAGACCCGTGGCCCGCGCCTCGGCGTCGGGACGCTCGCCGGTTGCGAGGAAGGTCTTCACCGCGTCACGCAGGTTGGAGACCGATTGGGTGTAGAGGGTTTCGAGGCGGTCCAGCGCCGCCTGTGCTGTCATCGTATTTGTCATGGCCTCCCTTAACGGAAGGTCGTGACGTTGGCGAGACGGCTACGCTGAACACGCGTTACGGCGTGTGACGAACCTCGGTCAGATGCAGGACGTCGTTGCGGATCTCGAACCGCAGCGACGCCCAGCCGCCGGTGGGACAGCAATGCCCGTCCCGCTCGCGCCACAGCGGCGTCACCGCCCGCATACGCTCGAAATCGATCCGCACCCCGCTCTGGATTGTCAGCCCGTCGGCCATGTCGGCCACCTGATCCTGCCACTGGTCGGTATCGACCGGCCGCCATTCCGCATCGTCCCAGCGGTACAGGCTGTCCATCGGACTGGCCGAGGTTCCGCCGCTGGTGGCGCGAAGGATCAGCAGGGGAACGCCGTCCTCGTCCGTCACCCACTGTGGCGCCTCGTAGCGCCAGGCGCCGAAAGCCTGAAGCACCGGCCGCAGACCCGGTCCGTCCTCGCGCAGAAGGACGATCCCGCCGCCGACCCCATCCTCCGCGCTCGCCCCCTGCTGGATCTGCCAGTAGAGCCGCCCGCCGCCCGGCGCGTCGTTGAGGAAGCCGGCGGACGCCACCGCGCAGCCCTGATCCAGCTTGATCGGCAGACAGGTCCGGCCCAGCTGTTCGAAGCTCGGGCGCGGCATCGGCTCCTCCGCGGAGCCGGTCAGCAGCAACAGGGCGACGGGTGCGAGCGCGATCTTCATGGGGCCCTCCGCGCGACATGATCCATGTCGGCCGCCGCAAGACCACTGACGCCTTCTGACGTCAGCCCAGCTCGCGATGCAGGAAGGCGCTGACGTCGGCCAGCACTGGCGCCTTCTTCCGGAACAGGGGCGAGAAGGTCGCGATCAGGTCGGCGTGGTTCAGACCCGGATAGAGCTTCGCCTCGCACCGGCCGCCGACTGCGCGCATCCGGTCGCACAGGATGGTGGTGTCCTCGGCGTGGACCACGACGTCGTCCGTCCCGTGCCCAAGCCACAGCGGCGGAGCGTCGGCGCGCACGAAGGAAACCGGCTGCGTCAGGGTCGGGTCCGCCACCCGGCCGAAGGCGTTGATCGAGGCCGGCACGTCGAACGGCAGGAAGTCATAGGGACCCGCCAGTCCCGCCGCCGCCCTGATCAGGTTCGGCGCATCGACGCCCGCCATATAGCGCCGGTCCAGCGCGATCATCATGGCCAGATGTGCGCCGGCCGAATGGCCGATCACGCCCAGCCTTGCCGGATCGCCGCCGTACCGCGCCGCCAGCTTTCCGGCCTCCGCCGTCGCCGCAGCCGCGTCCTGAATGAAGGCCGGGAAGTGGACCTCCGGCACGATCCGGTAGTCCGGGACGAAGACCACGAAGCCCTGCGCCGCCAGCGCCTGAGCGGCCCAGCCGTAGACCTCGCGAGACCCCGAATCCCAGCCGCCGCCGTAAAAGAACACCAGCACCGGACGCGGGCCGTTGGCCGCCGCCGTCGGCGCGAACACGTCCATCGTCTGCCGCGCGTCGGAGCCGTAGGGCAGGCCGCGCGCGCTACGCCTGACCCCGCCATCGCGCGGTCCCAGCCCGTTCAGCAGGGCGAGAGGAGAGCAGGCGGCGGCCAGGGCGCCGAGCACGGGGACGAACAGGCCTCTTCGGGTCATGCGCCAGATACGCACGATCCGGTCGACCAGACCACGGTGCGCCGGTTTATCTCGCAGAGGAAATCAGAGCGCCGCAGTTGGCGTCCTCGGCCAGACCGGGATCGACGAAGGGCAGCAGGGCGACCAGCGGATTGATCAGCGCGCCCAGAGCTGCGCCCAGACCGACCTGACCGGCCACCTGACCGCCGTCGATGCCCACGCGCGGCGCGGTCAGCGGACCCTGCACCACGATCGGCGACCACAGACGCACCAGCCGCGCCTCCTTGGTCTCGCCGTCGATCCGCAGGTTCATCGTCTCGGCGCCGAGATCGATCGTGCCTGTCCCCTGTGCCAGCACCGGGGTGGTGTCGATGACGAAAGTCCGCGCCGTGGCCACGCCGCCGGCCACGGTGAAGTCGGCGACGGCGCAGCGGATCTCCGACGAGGACTCGTCCCCGCCCAGCAGGCGACCGAGACCCGCGGTGACATTGATGCCCAGTAGTTCGGCGAAAGCCGAGCGGATGCGGCCTTGCGGCACCACCAGGCTCATCGTGCCTTTGGAGTTGTCCGCGAAGTCGTGGATCGAGGCGCCCGGTCCTTCCAGCTGCGCCCGGCCCAGCGCTGATCCCGTCACCGTCGGCGCGCCGCCGCGGGCGGGAATGATCGATTCCAGGGGATAGCCGCGCAGGCGGAAATCGACGGCGCTGTACGGTGTGTCGCGCGTGGCGTTGATCTTCGCGGTCCCGCGCAGTTCGCCGCGATTGAAGTTGAACGCCACCGGATCGAGGTTGAGGATGCCGTCCTTCAGATCGGCGCCCAGATCGACCTGTCGGATATCCAGTTCGTTCCGCTTCACCTGCGCCGCCCGATAGCGCAGCGTCCCGTCCATGGTTCGCAGGCGTTCGACGTTCAGCGGCGCATCCGGCAGCAGCTTGCCCGGCGTGCCCGAGGTCGCGACCGTATTGCCCGCCGGCGTCACCTGCGGCCGCGCGCCGAGCACAGAGGCCAGGTCGTCGATGTCCAGCAGGCTGGAGCGCAGGTCCGCATCCACCCGACGCCGCTCGCCCGGCTTGTCTACGACCAGATCGCCCGACAGGTCCGACGAGCCCACCCGGCCGCTGAAATCGGCGAAGGTGAATTTGGCGTCGTCGCGCGTCAGGGTCCCCGACAGCCGGTAGGGTGGGGTGTTCGGCGTGGTGATTCCGGTCAGCAGATAGATGTCCGCCAGATCCTGACCCTGAAGGCTCAGGGTCGCGGTGAACTGGCCCAGGTCGAAGGGCCGCGTGATCGAACCGTCGGCCACCAGTCGCGTGCCCAACCCGGCCAGCGTTGCCTGGAAGCCGTAGGGTCGGTCGCGCCGGATGTTGATGAAGGGCCCGCCCTTCACCGTCAGGGTCAGGGGCGTGCCGTTCATGGAGCCACGACCGTCAAGCATGAAGCCGGCCTCACCATCCGTGCCCTCACGGGCGCTGATCGTGGCCTCCAGCTGGATGTCGCGCCGCTGCTCGGTCAGGGACAAGGTTCCGTCGCGGATGACCAGTCGATGGATCGGCGGCAGCTTCATGCCCTCGCCTGTGTCGGGGTCGTCGGGGTTCAGCTGCCAGCTGCGCCGGCCGTCCTCGGTGGCGATCAACACCACCTCCGGTCGGGTGATGGCGACCAGCGGCATCTCCAGCTGGCCCGCGAACAACGAGCGCAGCCTCACCGACGCCTGCAGGTCGTCGACCTTCAGCGTATCGCGCTCGCGCGCCCAGTCGGGCCCGCCGATGCGCAGCTCGCGGATCTGGGCCGAGGGGGTCCAGCTGAACAGATTCACGTCCAGATCGCCATTCAGCTCGATCTGGCGGTCGTATTTCGCCGAAGCCCAGCGCTCGATCGGTCCGCGCAGCATGTTCCAGTCGAACAGCGCGAGGAACAGAACAACGGCGAGGATCAGCACAAGAGTGACGCTCGCGGCGATCTTTTCCGCCGGACCTGGCCGGCGTGCGGCCGCGTAAACGGGGTCATTGGCGACGATCCAGTCGCGCCATGCGCCGATCCGCTGGCCAGCCGGAACCAGCGCCCGGTCCCGCACCGCCAGCCAGTTCCGATTGTCTTTCAGCGGGTTGGGCAAGCGGCGGACTCCGTGGAACTCCACAGAACGCACAACCTCCGGGAAGGCTCAGTTCCCGCCTCTCCAGCACGGGTGTAAAATTTCAGACGCCGAACTGTCGTATAATATTTACATTCGGAGAAATGCGCGCATTATTCCGTCCGGGCCCTGACCATTTCAGGAGGTTTGGAGACAGAATCCGATGCGTCGATTTTCCGCTATCGCCGGCCTCGCGATCATCGCCGGCCTGACCGCCGGCTCCGCCATCGCCGGTCCCGTCCAGAACCAGACGCGCGCCTCCGAGCGCCCTGTGCTGGTCTGCGCCACCGACGCCGCTACCCGCCGGGCCTTCACCCGCGAGCATGGCGCCGCGCCGCAGTTCATCACCGCCCGCGAGGTCCTCTCGATCCAGGGCTCGGACGCCGGCTGGACGACCCCGCGCTGCATGACCGCGCGCGAGTTCGCCCGCTACAAGGAAGCGGCCACCACCTTCGCCCGCGCCAGCTAGGGTCAGCATCGACGCCAAAGGAAAAGGGGGAGNGCCCCCTTTCTCCTGTCCGGAGACCGGCCCGATTACTGGCCGGCAGCCGGGGCCGCGTTCAGGTGCTTGTTCAGCCAGCCGAACACCTCGTTGTGCCATTGCAGGCTGTTGGCCGGACGCAGGACCCAGTGGTTCTCGTCCGGGAAGAAGACCAGACGGCTCTCGATGCCGCGACGCTGCAGCGCCGTGAAGGTCGACAGGCCCTGCGAGGTCGGGATGCGGAAGTCCAGGTCGCCCTGCACGACCAGCATCGGGTCACGCCAGTTGGCCACGTGGTGCACCGGGTTGAAGGCCTCGTAGCCTTCCGGGTTGTCGTAGTGGGTGCCGCCGTACTCCCACTCGGTGAACCACAGCTCCTCGGTGCCGTAGGCCATGCCGCGGATGTCGAACACCCCATCGTGGTTGACCAGGCATTTGAACTCGCCCGGCCATTTGCCCGCGATCCAGTTGATCATGTAGCCGCCGTAGGAGGCGCCCAGGGCGCAGGCGTTGTCGCCGTCCAGGAAGCTGTAGCGCTCCTGGGCCGCAGCCCAGCCCTTCTGCAGATCTTCCAGCGGGCGGTCGCCCCAGTGCTGGCTGATCGAGTCGGTGAAGGCCTGGCCGTAGCCGGTCGAGCCGTGGAAATCGATCATCACGACCGCATAGCCCGCGCCCGCATAGGTCGAAGGGTTCCAGCGGTAGGACCAGCTGTTGCCGAACGAGCCCTGCGGCCCGCCGTGGATCAGGAAGGCGACCGGATACTTCTGTCCCTCGACATAGTTGGCTGGCTTGATGACGTAGCCGTGCACCGTCTCGCCGTTCCAGCCCGGGAAGTTGAACTGCTCGGCCTCGCCGAAGGCCATGGCGTCCAGCTGAGGGTTCACATTGGTGATCTGGCGCGGCATCTCGCGGCCGCGGAAGGTCTTCACGAACAGCTCGCTGGGACGACGCAGGGTGTCCTGCGCGAACAGGAAGCCCGAGGGCGTCTGCTGGAAGGCCGAGACATGGCCCTCGCCGGTCAGCGGGGTCACCGTGCCGCGACGCACGTCGATGCCGAAGATGCGGGTCTGACCCACGTCGCCGGCGGTGGTGTAGAGCATCCGGCCGTCGCGCGACCATTGCAGGGTGTCGGCCGAACGGTCCCAGTCGGCGGCGATCTGGCGGGTCTCGCCCGTCGCCACGTCACGCAGGAAGATCCCGTACTTGTCGGCCTCGAAGCCCGGACGGGCCATGGCGCGCCAGGCCAGCGTCCTGCCGTCTGGCGAGAAGACCGGACCCGTGTCCCAGGCGTCGTTGGCGTCGGTCAGGTTGGTCAGTTCGCCCGGCGCCGAGATCGCAACCTGATACAGGTCGAAGTTCGTGCTCCACGGCTCGCTGTTGCCGGCGTGACGGGCCGAGAAGACCACGCCCTGGCTGTCCGGGGTGAAAACGAACTCGCTCTCGTCGCCGAACGGCTTGGACGGGGTGTCGCCGTCGAAGCCGCGCGTCAGGTGCACCGGCGCGCCCGAGCCGTCGACGTTGACCGAGAACAGGTGGTTCTGGGTGCCGTCGTTCCAGGTGTCCCAGTGGCGCACGAACATGCGGTCATAGACCTGACCCGTGGCCGGATCGTCGGCGACGGCCTTGGCGCGGTCCACGGTGCAGGCCAGGTCGGCGCAGTCCGGGAAGACCGCCAGCGACACCACCACTTTCGAGGCGTCGGGGCTGACGCGGTAGGCGTTCACGTCCAGCGGCAGGTTGGTGACCTGGGTCGCGCCCGTGCCGTCGGCCTCGGCGCGCCACACCTGGCTGGAGCCCGAGCGGCCCGACAGGAACCAGATCTTGCCGTCCGAGCCCCAGCGGGCCGTGTTGGCGCCGCCCTCGTTCAGGGCCAGTCGGCGGCCTTCGGCCGGGTTCTGCAGATCGACCAGATAGATGGCGCCCGAACGACGGTTGGCGCCCACGTCGGTGGTGGTCAGCGAATAGGTGGCCCAGCGGCCGTCCGGCGAAACCTGCGGGTCGCCCAGCCGGTTGGCCGAGATCATGTCGTTGTAGTCGAATGCCTCGCGCGCGGCGGCCTCGGCGGCGGCCGGAGCAGCCGGGGTCTGGGCCAGAGCCGGGACCGCGGTCGCCAGGGCGATGGCGGCGACGGCGCACGAAAGCAGGGAGCGGTGACGCATGGGCAGGTTCCTTTGTCTTCGGGCGTTGGCGTAGCACCGCCTTTCCGGCGACGAAAGCGGCGACGCCTGTACTCACAAAGCCGTGCGATCCGGCCGTCATCCCGCTTGCCGTCCCTCGCGCGACCGGCGACAACCGGCGTCGAATGACCGCCGACGCCCTCGCCACTGCCAAAGCCGCACCGCACGTCGTCGACGTGCTGATCGCCGAGCGCGCGCCGCGACTGACCGCCTCGCCGTTCTGGCCGCTGGTCCGGCCGTTTCTCTACAAGGCTCTCAACTACCGGCAGGCGGTGCGGATGGCTGATGCGGTTCAGCCGCTCTCGGGCGCCGAGGCGCTGGACTATATGAGCGACCTGCTGGACCTGAAGGTCTCGGTCCTCAACGGCGACCGCATCCCCACGGACGGCCGCTGCATCGTCGTGGCCAATCATCCCACGGGCATCGCCGACGGCATCGCCGTCTTCGACGCCATCAAGGCCCGGCGGCCGGACGCCATCTTCTTCGCCAACGCCGACGCCGTGCGCGTCTCGCCCCGGTTGGGCGAGGCGATCATCCCGGTCGAATGGGTCCACGAAAAGCGCACCCGCGAGAAGACCCGCGCCACCCTTCAGGCCGCGAAGGAGGCCTTCGAGGCCGAGCGCTGCGTGGTCATGTTCCCCGCCGGCCGTCTGGCCCGCATCGGCAAGGACGGCTCGGTCACGGACCCGGAATGGGCGGCGACCGCCGCGTCTCTGGCTCGCAAATACGACGCGCCCGTGGTGCCGATCCATGTGTCCGGCCCCTATTCGCGCCTGTTCCACTGGTTCGACCGCTTCTCGCAAGAGCTTCGGGACATCACCCTGTTCCACGAGCTGCTGAACAAGAAGCGCAAGCCCTTCGCCCTGAAGGTCGGCAAGCCGATCCCACCCTCGCGGCTGGATATCGACGCGGCGAAGGCGACCTATGCGCTCAAGGCCTTCACCGAGCGGGTCCTGCCCAGCCAGCCGGACGCCGACTTTGCCTGAGCTGACAGTCTCCCTTCCCGACGCCGAGGCGACCGCCCGTCTGGGCGCCGCCATCGCCCCCCTGCTGCGGCCGGGCGAGGCCCTGCTGCTCTACGGCCCGCTGGGCATGGGCAAGTCGACGCTGGCCCGTGGCCTGATCCGCGCCCTGACCACGCCCGACGAGGACGTGCCGTCCCCGACCTTCACCCTGGTCCAGTTCTACGAGAGCGATCCGCCCGTCGCCCATTTCGACCTCTACCGCCTGACCCGCCCCGAAGAGGCGGCCGAGATCGGGCTGGACGAGGCGCTGGACGAGGGCTGCGCCGTCATCGAATGGCCCGAGCGTCTGGGCGACGATCCCGGCCACTGGCTGGGCCCCGACCGCCTCGCCGTCGTCATCTCCGAACGCGATGGCGGTCGTGGTGCGACATTTTTTGCCGCAGGGGCGTGGGAAGAGCGGCTCAAGGAACTCCATGTCTGATCGCGAACAGCTCCTTCTCGACTTTCTGAAGGCCGCCGGCCTCGCCGACGCCACGCGCGACCCGCTGCCCGGCGACGCCTCGACGCGCCGCTACGAGCGCCTGACCACGCCGGACGGCCGCTCCCTGATGCTGATGGATCAGGCTGCCTCGGCCGAAAGCCCGCCGGCTGATCCGTCCTGGACACCCGAGCAGCGGCTCGCCGCCGGCTGGAACGCCACCGCCCGCCTGTCCGCGGGCCGGATCGAGGCCTTCGCCGCCGTCGCCGACCACCTGCGCCGCCTCGGCCTGTCCGCCCCCGAGATCATCGCCGTCGACGCCGCCGCCGGCCTCGCGGTGCTGGAAGATTTCGGCGACGACCTCTTCGCCCGCGTCATCGAGCGCGGCGAGCCCGAGGAGCCCCTCTACCTCGCCGCCGTCGAGGCGCTCGCGACCCTCCACGCTGCCGAAACTCCGGCAGTCCTTATCGGCCCCGCCGGCGACTGGCCGCTCCAGGTCTATGACGAGACCGCGCTTCAGGGCGGGGCGGACCTCTTCGTCGAATGGTTGCCGAAGCTCGACCCGGAACTTGCCTTCGACGCCGAGGCCGTCGCCGACTGGCGCGCCGCCTGGGCCCCCGTCGTCGCCCGCGGCGCCGCCGGCGCCACCGTCATCGCCCACCGCGACTACCACGCCGAAAACCTCATCCGCCTCTCCGGCCGGTCGGGCGCCCCCATGGTCGGCATGATCGATTTTCAGGACGCCGTCCGCGCGCATCCATCCTGGGATCTCCACTCGCTTCTTCAGGACGCGCGTCGGGATGTTTCGCCCGCGCTCGAGGCGAAGGCTCTGGACCACTATTTCCAATTTTATCCACAGATCGATCGCGCGGTTTTCATGCGTGATTACGCCGGTCTGGCGGCCCTGAACGAAGCGCGAATTCTCGGCATTTTCGCCCGTCTGATCGTCCGCGACGGCAAGCCGCGCTACGCCGCCTTCATGCCCCGCATGTGGGACCACCTGAACGTCAACCTGAAACAGCCGGGTCTGGAGACGGTCGCTGCCTGGTTCGATCGGCATGTCCCTGAGGCGAGACGCAAATGAAATCAGCACCCAGGACCGCCATGGTGCTGGCCGCCGGGCTCGGCACCCGCATGCGCCCCCTGACCAACGACCGCCCCAAGGCCCTCGTCGAGGTCGGCGGCCGCGCCCTTATCGACCATGTGCTGGACCGCCTGGCCGACGCCGGCGTCGAGAAGGCCGTCGTCAATGTCCACTGGTTCGCCGACCGCCTCGAAGCCCACCTCGCCGCCCGCGGCCGCGGCCCGGAAATCGTCATCTCCGACGAACGCGCCGAGCTGCTGGAAACGGGCGGTGGCCTGAAGAAGGCCGCGCCCCTGCTGGGTTCAGACCCCGTCTTCGTCGCCAACATCGACAGCGTCTGGACCGACAACGGCGACGCCCTCGCTGATCTGTCCCGTCTCTGGGACCCGCAACGCATGGACGCCGCCCTGCTGCTGGCCAGGCGCGAAGGCTCCATCGGTTTCGAGGGCGACGGCGACTTCTTCCTCGCCGACGACGGCCACCTGGCCTTCCGCGGCGACGCCCCGTCGGCCCCCTACGCCTATATGGGCGTCCACATCTGCCGACCGGATTACGTCGCGGACGGTCCTGACGGCCCCTTCTCGCTCAGCCAATTCTGGCGCCGCTCCGCTGCCGAGGGCCGCCTGTTCGGTTGCGTGCTGGACGGTGACTGGATGCACGTCGGCGATCCTCAGGCCCGCGACGAGGCCGAGGCGAAACTCACCCGGCAGGCATGACCTCGCGCTTCGATCCCTTCACCGGCGAAGCCCCCCGCTGGTACGCCATCGAGGCGCACCGGCCGTTCCTCGAGGATCTGGCCAGCGGCGTGCTGGACTGGATGCAGGGCCTGCCGCCCGAGGCCTTGGCCGACGCCGTGGTCCTGCTGCCCAATCGCCGCGCCGCGCGCGCCTTCACCGAGGCCCTGTCGCTGCGGGCCGAGGGCCGGACCCTCCTGCTTCCGCAGGTTCGCCCGCTGGGTGATCTTGAGGAGGACGAGCCGCCCTTCGCCCCCGGTGACATCGAGGCCGACCTGCCGCCCGCCATCTCGGCCCTGCAGCGCCGGTTCGAACTGGCCCGTATGATCGCGCGCCACCACAAGGATGTGCTGCCGTCCCTGCGCGCGCTGGAGATGGCCGAAGCCCTCGCCGGCTTCATGGACTCCTGTCAGATCGAGGAAGTCACGGAACCGGGACGCGTGAAGTCGCTGGTCGAGGCCGATCTCGCCGCCCACTGGCAGGCCTCCGCCGCCTTCCTCTCCATCGCCGTCGAGGCCTGGCCCGCCCGGCTCAGGGAACTGGGTCTGATCGACCCGCAGGAACGCAAGGTCCGCCTCCTGAAACGACTGGCCGCGACCTGGGCTGACCGACCGCCGCAGGGTCCGGTCATCGCCGCCGGCTCAACCGGCACCGTCCCCTCCGCCGCCGAGGTCATCGGCGCGGTCGCCAGGGCGCCGCAGGGCTGCGTGGTGCTCCCCGGTCTCGATCTGAATCTGGAGTCCCGCGCGTGGGACGAGGTCGGCGACCAGCATCCGCAAGGTGCGCTCAAGGCTCTGCTGGCCCGCCACGAGGTCGATCGCGCCGCCGTCCGCCGCTGGCCCGCGCCCGAAACGGAAGCCCAGGCCTCGGCCGGTCGCGCCCGCCGGCGCCTGATCGCCGAGGCCCTGAAGCCGCCACGCTCCACCGCCGACTGGCGCGAGACCATCGACGCCATGCAGGCGGGCGGCGCCGATCCGATCGGGGAGGGGCTGTCCGGCCTTTCAGTCCTGACCGGTCGCACCGAGGAGGCTGTCGCCGCCCTCGCCGCCGTCTTGATGCGCGAAGCGGTCGAGACGCCCGGCCGCACCTGTGCTCTCGTCACCCCCGACGCCCAGATCGCTCGCCGGGTGCAGGCGCGCCTCGGCCGCTGGGGGCTGGAGGCCGACTCCTCGGCCGGCACGCCCCTGTCCGGTACCCCCACCGGCGTCCTGCTGGGCCAGATCGTCGAACTGGCTGGCGACGGCTTCGGCGCGGTCGGCCTGCTGGCCCTGCTCAAACATCCTCTGGTCAGTCTCGGACTGGATCCGGCGGACCTGTCCCGCGACCGGGACGGACTTGAGCGGCATGGCCTTCGCGGCCCGCACCCCGCCGACTTCGCCGCCATCCGCCGCAGGCTGGAGCAGGCGACAAAAGGCCGCCGCGGCCAGCCCGCGACCGAACATGTGCAGGCCCGCATCGCCGCCGCCCGCACCCTTCTGGACCATCTGGAGCGAGTCCTTCTGCCCGTGCTCGCCGACTCGGACGCGCCGCGCGGGGTGGACGAGCAGGCCACACACCTCGCGGCGGCCGTCGAAGCGCTTGCCGGCGGTCCGGATCAGGCCTGGCGCGGCGCGGAGGGCGAGGCCGCGGCCCGTCTGCTGGCCGGTCTCATCGAGGACGGCGCGGCGTCCGCCCCCATGACCGGCCGCGCCTTCGCCGACCTGCTGCAACGGCTCATGGATCAGGAGATCGTGCGCACCGGCGGCGCGGCCCACCCGCGCCTGCGCATCCTCGGCGCCATCGAGGCGCGGCTGGTGCGGGCCGACCGGGTCATCCTCGCCGGTCTGGAGGAGGGCGTCTGGCCGCGCGGCGGTGGCGCCGATCCCTTCCTGTCGCGACCCATGCGCCAGACGCTGAAGCTGCCGTCGCCCGAGCGTCGGGTCGGCCTGTCCGCCCACGACTTCGCCCAGGCCGCCTGCGCGCCCGAGGTCATCCTGCTGCATGCCGAACGCCGGGGCGGTCAACCCTCGGTGCGCTCCCGCTGGCTCTGGCGATTGGAGACGCTGGTGAAGGGCGCGGGTCTGTCCCTGCCGGGCCTGCCGCAGGTCGAAGCCTGGGCCCGCGCGCTCGACCGACCGGCCGCCTCACCGCCCGCCAGCCTGAAGCCCGCGACCCGCCCGTCGCCCACGCCCCCGGTCGAGGCCCGGCCGACGCGGATGTCGGTGACCCGCATCGAGGAATGGGTCCGCGATCCCTACGCCACCTACGCCCGCTTCATCCTCAAGCTGTTCCAGCTGGAACGGCCCGACGAACGCGTCGACGCCCGCATCCGCGGCACGGCCATTCACAAGGCGCTCGAGATTTTTTCCCAAGAGTGGGACACGAAGGGCGGCGCGGATGGACCGGCGCGGTTCTCGAAGCTCTATCTCGACGAACTTCTTGCTGCGGGTATGGCGGAATCGGCTCTGGCCCGCGAGGCGGTGCTGGGTCGAAACGCCGGCGTCTGGGTCACCGAGTGGGAAGCCAGCCGCCGTGCGGGCGCGCCGCGCGTCCTGCTGGAGCAGCACGCGGAGTGGGTTATTCCCATCGACGGGACAGACTTCACCCTGACCGCCGACGCCGACCGGGTCGAGGTGCGCGACGGCAAGGTCTCGGTGATCGACTTCAAGACCGGCTCGGCCCCCAGCGCGAAACAGGTGAAGACCGGCTTCTCGTCCCAGCTGCCCCTGACCGCAGCCATGGCGCGGGACGGCGCATTCGGCCCGGAAGGCCAGGGCGAACCCTCTGAACTACTTTATGTCTCTGTCACGGGACGAAACCCACCCGCGCGCATCGAGGATCGCGCCGGCGACGACGGCGCGGCCATGACCGCCGACGAGGCCGTGGCAGGTCTGAAGAAGCGGGTGATTGAGTACGCCGACCCGACCCGCGGCTACGGCTCGCGCACCGCCCCGGCCTTCGTCAAACAGCCGCCGTCGGATTACGACCATCTGGCCCGCGTGGCCGAATGGTCCACCGCCGGCTACGGGGAAGAGGGCTGATGGCCGTGCTCGATCCCCAGAGCCTCGCCGCCGATCCCGGCGTCAACGCCTTCGTCATGGCCAATGCCGGCTCGGGCAAGACCACGACCTTGGTGTCCCGCGTCGCCCGCCTGCTGCTGGGCGGCTCGCGCCCGGACGCCGTGCTTTGCCTGACCTTCACCAAGGCCGCCGCTGCCGAGATGCAGCGCCGCCTCTACGAACGCTTGGGCAAATGGGCGGTCGCGCCGGACGCCGAGCTGCGCGTCGAACTCGGCAAGCTGGAGCAGCGCGACCCCGGCTCCTACGACCGCGGCCAGCTGTCCCACGCCCGCACCCTGTTCGCCCGCGCGCTGGAGACGCCGGGCGGGCTGAAGATCCAGACCATCCACGCCTTCTGCGAACAGCTGCTGCGCCGCTTCCCGATCGAGGCCGGTGTCTCACCCCTGTTCCGCGTCGTCGACGACGTCGAGGCCGAGGCCATCCGGGTCCGCGCCCGTGAGCGGGTGGCCGAACGCTCCCTGTCCGGCGACGCCGGCCTGTCCGACGCCTACGCCAGCATGGCCGGGCAGCTGGACTTCCAGGCCTTCGAGCAGATGTTCGTCCGCTTCGAGGAGAAACGCGCCGCCATCGCCGCATGGGTCTCCCATGCCGGCGGCCCCACCACCCTGCTGCAACGCATCGCCGATCAGGTCGGGGTCGAGCGGCTGGAGGACCCCGACACGCTCGAGGCCGAGGCGGTCAGCCCTCCGGCCCTGAACCTCGACCGCTGGTTCGCCGCGGCCGGCGGCCTGACGCGCGGCTCGGAGAAGTCCGATCGGCCGATGGGCCTGAAGATGCAGGCCGTAGCCGAAGCGATCCGCGCGGGCGCGACGCCGGTGCAGGAGGTGAAGGCGCTGTTCTTCACCGACGGCGGCGACGGCGGACCCCGCGCGAAGCTGGGCACCAGGGCCGTCGACGATGTCACACTGGAGTGGCTTGTCCGCGAACAGGCGCGGCTGATTGAGGTCGTGGCCAAGGCTCGCGCCTGCCGCGTCGGCCGCGACACCCTCTACGCCCTGACTCTCGCGGGCGCCTATTCGGCCGAGTACGAGGCGGCCAAGGCGGCGCGCGGCGCTCTGGACTTCTCCGACCTGATCAGCGCGGCGAAGGAGCTGCTGACTAATGAGGAGACCGGCGCGGCCTGGGTGCTGTTCAAGCTGGACGGCGGCGTCGATCACATCTTGGTCGACGAGGCGCAGGACACCTCGCCCGAGCAGTGGGAGATCGTCCGCGCCCTGACCGACGAGTTCTTCCGCGGCGCCGGCGCGCGCGAGGGCGGGGTCGAGCGGACCCTGTTCGTCGTCGGCGACGAGAAGCAGTCCATCTTCTCCTTCCAGGGCGCCGCGCCCGAACGTCTGCTGCGCGAGAGCCAGTGGTACCGGAAGCAGATCGCAGGCGTCGGCCGCCGGTTCGAGGATGTGCAACTGCTGCAGTCATGGCGCTCGACGCCCGAGGTGCTGGCCTTCGTCGACCGCGTCTTCCTCGATCAGGAGCGGGCGCAGGCGCTCAGCCCCGGCCGGGGCCTGCTCGACGATCGCGCCGACACCCGCATCGAGCACGTCGCCGCCCGCACTGACGGTCTCGGGACCATCGACGTCTGGGACGCCGTTCAGGAGGAGAAGTCCGAGGAACGCCGGGCCTGGGACGAGCCGATGGACGCCGACGCCACCCGCGGCGCCCGCCGTCAGGTCGCCGACCGCATCGTCGCCGAGGTCCGTGGCATGGTCGAGCGCAACGAGGGCGTCCACGACAAGGAGACCCGCCAGTGGCGCGCCGCCGACTGGGGCGACGTCCTGATCCTGGTCAAGAAGCGCGGGCCTATGTTCGAGGAGATTCTGCGCGCGCTGAAGCAGGGCGGGGTGCCGGTGGCCGGCGCCGACAGGCTGAAACTGTCCGAGCATGCGGTGTTTCAGGACCTGCTGGCGCTGGGCCGCGCCGCCCTGTTCCCAGAGGATGACCTGACCCTCGCCGGGGTGCTGCGCAGCCCCCTGTGCGACGTGTCCGAACAGGCCTTGTTCGATCTGTCTCACGGCCGGGACGGCGCATCCCTGTGGCGGGTGCTGCGTGGCCGGGCCGAGACCGAAGACGCGGCCCGCGCGGCGGTCGAATTGATCGCCGGCTTCCGCGCCGCCGCCCGCGACCGGACGTCTTTCGATCTCTACGCCGGCCTGCTGAACCGCCTAGACGCTAACGGTCTGACGATGCGCCAGCGCTTCCTGACCCGGCTGGGCGGGGAGGCGGCCGATGCGCTGGACGCCTTCCTCGATCAGGCCCAGGCGGCGGAGATGCGCGGCGTCATGGATCTGGAGCGGCTGTGCCATTCGCTGGCTTCCCTGACCCAGACTGTGAAGCGCGAGATGGACGAGCCTCGCGGCGAGGTGCGGGTCATGACCGCCCACTCGTCCAAGGGGCTGGAAGCGCCGATCGTCATCCTGCCCGACACCATCTTCGAGGAGCCCAAGGGCGACGCCCTGCTGGAGACCGAGGAGGGCGGTTTCCTGTGGTGCGGGTCTTCGAAGGCCGACTGCGACGCGTCGGCTGAGGCGCGCGAGGCCCGCAAGCGCCGCAACGAGGAGGAGTCGATGCGCCTCCTCTACGTCGGCCTGACGCGCGCCCGCGACCGGCTGATCGTCGGCGGCCGTTATGCCTCGAACCGCAAGCTGGAGAACCTGCGCGCCTGGTGGGGACCGCTGGACGAGGCCATCGGGTCGCTGGGCGGTCGTGAGGTCGAGGGCGTGCACGGCCGCATCCGCCGCTTTGGCGAGGACCCGAAATCCTACCCCCGGATCGAGGCCGCGAGCGCCGCCGATGTCGCCGCGCCGGATTGGCTGGGACGCGTCGTGTCGGCGGAGCCGGGGGAGCGCACCCTGTCCCCCTCGCGGATGGGCGGCCTCGACGGCGCGCCGGCTCCCTCGCCTCTGGCCCGCTCGGGCGGAGGAGGGCTGGGCCGCTTCCGTCGGGGTGATCTGATCCACCGACTGCTGGAGCGCCTGCCGGATGTAGCGGTCGATCTGCGCGCCGATCTGGCCGTCCGCCTTATGTCCCGAGAGCGGGACCTGTCCGACGAGCAAAAGCAGGAAATGATCGACGCCGCGCTCGGCATCCTGACCGACGCGCGGTTCGCACCCGTCTTCGGTCCCGGCTCCCGGGCCGAAGTGGCGCTGACCGGCCGGGTCGGCTCCGCGACCGTCTCCGGCCGGATGGACCGGCTGGTGGTGTCGGCGGATCGTGTTCTGGTCGTCGATTACAAGACCAATCGCCCCGCCCCGCTGCGGATCGAGGAGGCCGACCCGGCCTACCTTGTCCAGATGGCGGTCTATGTCTCAGTGTTGAGGCAGTTGTATCCGACGCATCGGGTGGAGGCCGCCTTGGTGTGGACCGACGGCCCCAACCTGATGCCGATCCCGGACGAAATGCTGACGGCGGCGCTGGCGCGCTGAGGGGCGTTGATTTGGGCGCGCGCTGCGCCCACATGGTTCGGGAACGGGCCGGAATCACCTAGGATGACCAGCCGAGATCAGGTGCAGCGCGCGGCCCGACGGCCGCCCTTCAGGAGACTTCCACATGGCCACCGTCAAGGTCACCGACGACAGCTTCGAGACCGACGTCCTGAAATCCTCGACCCCTGTGCTCGTGGATTTCTGGGCCGAGTGGTGCGGGCCCTGCAAGCAGATCGGCCCGGCTCTGGAGCAGATCTCGGATGAGCTCTCGGGTCAGGTGACCATCGCCAAAGTCAACATCGACGATAGCCCGATGATCCCGTCGAAGCTGGGCGTGAAGGGTATTCCGACCCTGATGCTGTTCAAGGATGGCCAGATGGCCTCGATGAAGGTCGGCGCCATGCCCAAGGGCAAGATCGTCGAATGGCTGGCAGAGGCCGGGATCGCGCCGACGGTCTGATCGCGCCAAGGTTGCGATAATTGCTGAACGGTGTTCTTCTGCCGGCTCCGGAGTCCGGGGCCACAGGAGAACGCCCATGCTGACCGCCGCTACTATCGCCGCCGTCCTGCTCGGCTCGACCCCTGTGATTTCCAGCCAGGCGGTCAGCGTCATCGCTCGCGCGCCCGCGCCTGCCGCTGATACCGCGGCCGGTGAAACCCGCCGCATCTGCCGCTACGAGCGCGCAACCGGCTCGACCATGCAGCAACGCGTTTGCCGGGACCGCCCTGTCCGGGGCGTTCAGGATCAGCAGACGCGCGAGTTCATGGGCAACCTCCAGCGCATGCGGGTGCCGGACAACAACGCCGCCTATGTGCCCGCCGGCCCCGCGGGTTGATCGCAAACTGCTTGCCAACCGTATCGGAGCGCGAAAGATGCTCCACGACTGATCCAGTGGAGTTCTCCCGATGTTGATCGCTTCTCTCGCGTTTGTGCTGTCGTTCGGCCTCGATCAGGCCGCGCAGACCCCCCAGGCCGCTCCGGCGCCTGTGACCGTGGCCCAGGCGGCGACGCCGTCGAATCCGGACATACGCCGGGTTTGCCGCTTCGAAACCACGACCGGGTCCAATCGCCGTGTCCGCGTCTGCCGCGACGTCGACGTGAACGCGATCCAGGACCAGGTGACGCGCGACTTCATGCGCGACAACCAGCGGGTCCGTTTACCGGACGGCAACTGAGGTCCGTCAGGCCGGCCAGGTTTCCCGGGCCGCTCCGAGCACCTCGCCCGCCAGATAGAGCGATCCGCAGATCACCACGCGCCCGGCGCCCAGCCGCAGAGCGTGCTCCAGCGCCTGCGTGACATCGGATGACGCCTGTGCGCCGAGCCCATGCCCCCGGGCGACGGCGGCCAGCGCTTCGGGCTCGGCCGCGGCGCCGTCGAACGGCACGGTGAAGACCGAGGCCTCGCTGTCCCGTAGCGCCTCGAAGAAGCCGCCGGCGTCCTTGTTGGCCAGCATGCCCACGATCAGGGCGGTCGGGCGCGGCGCCTTCGCCTGTCGTTCGGCCAAAGCGACGGCCAGCGCGCGCCCGGCATGCGGGTTGTGGCCGCCATCCAGCCAGAGTTCGGCATCCGCTGCGCGGGCGGCCTCGCCAAACGGGCCGGTCGCCAGCCGCTGCATCCGTGCAGGCCAGCGCACCGCGCCCAGCCCCTCCGCGATCGCTTGTTCCGGCAAGGCCAGTTCCAGCGCCACCGCGACGGCGAGGCCGGCGTTCTCGATCTGGTGCGGCCCCGCGAGGGCTGGCGCGGGCAGATCGAGGAACTGCTCCTGATCCTGAAACGCCAGCCCGCCCCGCTCCGCCCAGGCGTCGAAGTCCACGCCCATCACGGTCAGGGGCGCGCCGACCCCCAGCGCCGCGACCTCGATCGCCGCCATCGCCTCTTCCGACTGGCGCGCGATCAGACCGCGCGCGCCCGCTTTCAGGATGCCGGCCTTCTCCACCGCGATGCCTCGCAGGGACGTGCCGAGAAACTCTGCATGGTCCAGATCGACGGGCGTGATGACGCTCAGCAACGGGCGCTCGATGACATTGGTCGCGTCCAGCACGCCGCCCAGTCCCACCTCGATGATCGCCAGATCCGCAGGGGTTTCGCTCATGGCGAGGAAGGCGGCGGCGGTGGTGCTTTCGAATACCGTCGCCTCGGTCGCGACAGCCTCGATCCGGTCGAGGATGTCGTTCAACTGCTCATCGGAGATCAGCTCGCCGGCCAGGCGGATTCGCTCGTTGAAGCGCACCAGGTGGGGCGAGGTGTAGACGTGTACCCGCAGCCCGGCCGCCTCGGTGATGGCGCGGATGAACGCGACGGTCGAGCCCTTGCCGTTGGTGCCGGCGACGTGGACCACCGGCGGCAGGCGATGCTGCGGATCGCCCAGCGCCGCGCAAAGCGCCCGCATCCGGTCCAGCGACAGGTCGATGCGCTGCGGATGGCGCGCGCGCAGGCGTTCGGAAATCGGATCCATGGCCGCGCTTTTACGCGGCCCGGCGCTTCCCGCCCATCAGGATCGACAGGATCTGGCCCAGAACCTTCGGCAGGTCCGAGCGAGCGACCACGCGGTCGACCATGCCTTTCTCCTGCAGATATTCGGCGCGCTGGAAGCCGGGCGGCAGCTTTTCGCGAATGGTCGCCTCGATGACGCGCGGACCGGCGAAACCGATCAGGGCGCCCGGCTCGGCCAGATGGACATCGCCCAGCATGGCGTAGCTGGCGGTCACGCCGCCCGTGGTCGGGTCGGTCAGGACCACGACGAATGGCAGCTGCGCCGCCTTGAGTTCCTGAATGGCCAAGGTGGTGCGAGCCATCTGCATCAGGCTGAGCGCGCCTTCCTGCATCCGGGCGCCGCCGGCGGCGGTGAAGCAGACAAGCGGGACATTACGCGCGATCGCGGCGCGGGCCGCGGCGATGAAGGCCTCGCCCGCGGCCATGCCCAGCGAGCCGCCCATAAAGGTGAAGTCCTGCACGATGACGACGGCCTCGACGCCGTCCAACTCACCGAAGCCGATGGCCATGGTGTCCTTGCGGCCGGCGGCCTTGCGAGCGGCGTTCAGACGATCCTTGTAGGGCTTGCCGTCCGAGAACTTCAGCGGATCTTCGGGCACGTCCGGCGTGTCGATCGCCTCGTACTCACCGTCGTCGAAGGTCGCGCGCAGGCGGGTCGGCGCGTCGATCCGCATGTGGCGGCCCGACGGCGTGACCCAAAGCGAGGCCTCGAGGTCCGAGCGATAGAGCATCTCGCCCGAGTCCGGATCCTTGACCCAGAGATTGTCGGGCGTGTCCCGCCGGCTGACGATCTTGCGGACGCCGGGCGCGAAGCGCGACAGCCAGCCGCCGCGTTTTTCCTGCTGAGGTTTGTTCTTGTCGACCATCGGGGCGCTTTAGACCGTTTCTTCCGTGCGCGCACCCTTCACCGCATCGGCGAGGCTGCGCACCTTGGCCAGAACGCGCGGCCCGGCGGGTTCGTTCGCGTCCAGCGCGGCGGCGACCTCGTCCACCAACACCGAGCCGGCGACGACGGCGTCGGCGACGCGGGCCACCTCGGCCGCGCGCTCGGGCGTCTTGATGCCGAAGCCTACGGCGACGGGCAGGCCCGAGGCCTTGCGGACCCGCTCCACGGCCGGCGCGACCGACCCCGCCTGGGCTTCCTTCACCCCGGTCACCCCGGCGACGGAGACGTAATAGACGAACCCCGAGGTGCGTTCGGCGATCACCGTCAGGCGGTCGTCGTCCGAGGTCGGCGTCGCCAGCCGGATCAGCGACAGGCTGTGAGCATCCAGTGCATCGGTCAGCGGCCCGGCCTCTTCCGGCGGGCAATCCACCACGATCACCCCGTCCACGCCCGCGGCGGCGACGTCTCGGGCGAAGGCCTCATGGCCATAGCTCTCGATCGGGTTCAGATAACCCATCAGGATCACCGGCGTGGCGTCGTCGCCATCGCGGAAGGCGCGGGCTAACGCCAGCGTCCCCTTCAGCGTCAGCCCGGCCTTGAGGCCGCGCAGCGCGGCGCGCTGGATCGGCGGGCCCTCGGCCATCGGATCCGAGAAGGGGAAGCCCAGCTCGATGATGTCGGCGCCGGCCGCCGGCAGGCCGCGCAGGATCTCCAGCGCCTCGTCACGGGAGGGGTCGCCTGCCATCACATAGGCGACGAAGCCGGCCCGTCCCTCGGCCTTCAGGGCCGCGAAGCGGGCGTCGATACGTTGGGTGGTCATGTCTTACTGCGCGGGAGGTCCGGCCGGATTGGCGGGCTGGGGCGTAGGCGCCTGGGCGGCGCACACATCGCCGGGGATTGGTCCGAAGCCGAGGTAGCCGGTCGATTCCGGGCCGCTGGGCCGCGAGGTGTCGTAGAAGGCCTGCATCTGCAGACCGTCGCAGCCGCCGGCCTCGCGACGGCGCACGAAGACGACGCGGTTGTCGTCCCCGCCAGCAGGGATCCAGCCCTGACCCTGCAGGGCGCTGATGTAGGACTCGGCCAGACCGCCGATCGAGGCGAGCGGTGCGCTGACGCAGAAGGCGCGGCCCGCCAGGCCGTAGAGGTTCCCGCAATCGGGCGACAGGGTCGCGCCGGGAAGCACCAGTTGCTCGGCCGTGACGCCCGGAGGCGGGGTCGGCGCCGCCGGCGCGGCGTCCTGCGCCATGGCGGCAGAGGCCGGAAGGGCCGCGATCGCGGCCAGAATGACGAACTTCATGCTTTTCAGAGCTCCACGCCCAGATGCTTTGCGACCGCAAAGATGTCCTTGTCGCCCCGACCGCACATATTCAGCACGACATCGCCGTCCTTGCCCACCTCTTTCGCGATCTCGCCGACTCGGGCGAGGGCGTGGCTGGGCTCCAGCGCCGGAATGATGCCTTCCAGCTTCGAGCACAGCTGGAACGCCTCCAGCGCTTCCTTGTCGGTGGCGGCGCGATACTCGGCCCGGCCGATGTCCTTCAGCCAGGCGTGTTCGGGGCCGATGCCGGGATAGTCGAGACCGGCCGAGATCGAGTGGCCCTCAAGGATCTGTCCGTCCTCGTCCTGCAGCAGATAGGTGCGGTTGCCGTGCAGCACGCCCGGCCGGCCGCCCTGGATCGAGGCGGCGTGGTCAGGGCCGTCCAGCCCGTGGCCCGCGGCCTCGACGCCGATCAGGCGCACCCCGGCGTCCTCGATGAAGGGGTGAAACAGGCCGATGGCGTTCGAACCCCCGCCGATCGCCGCCACGCAGGCGTCCGGCAGCTTCTCCTTGCGGGCCAGCATCGAGGCGCGAACCTCGCGGCCGATCACAGACTGGAAATCCCGCACCATCGCCGGATAGGGATGCGGACCGGCCGCCGTGCCGATCAGATAGTAGGTATCCTCGACATTGGTCACCCAGTCGCGCATCGCCTCGTTCATGGCGTCCTTCAGCGTGCCGCGACCCGAGGTCACCGGCACCACCTCGGCGCCCAGAAGCTTCATCCGGAACACGTTCGGCGACTGCCGCTCGACGTCCGTCGCGCCCATGTAGACGATGCATTTCAGGCCGAAGCGGGCGCAGACGGTGGCTGTCGCCACGCCGTGCTGGCCGGCGCCGGTTTCGGCGATGATCCGCGTCTTGCCCATCCGCATGGCCAGAAGGATCTGGCCCATACAGTTGTTCACCTTGTGAGCGCCGGTGTGGTTCAGCTCGTCGCGCTTGAACCAGATGTCCGCCCCGCCGTGGTGCGCCGTCAGGCGCTCGGCGAAATACATCGGGCTGGGCCGGCCCACGAAATCGGTCAGGAAGCCGTCCAGCTGCGCCTGGAACGCCGGATCGGCCTTGGCGGCCTCGTAGGCGTCGTTCAGCTCGTGGATCAGCGGCATCAGGGTTTCGGCCACGAACCGCCCGCCGTAGGGGCCGAACCGGCCTTCGTCGTCAGGGAAGTTGTAGCTGTTGGGCAGGATGGCGTTCACGGGACAGTCTCTGGCGCGGGGGAGCGGCGGAAATCAGGCGGAAGTCACAGCGTCGAGGAACGCCGCGATCCGGGCCGGGTCCTTAACACCCGGCGCGCTTTCCACGCCAGAGGACACGTCCACGAGGGGGGCGCCGGTGATCCGCACGGCCTCGCCGACATTGCCGGCGTCCAGTCCTCCGGCGAGGAACCAGGGCCGCGGGAACGTCCGGCCGGCCAACAGCGTCCAGTCGAACGTTGCGCCCACCCCGCCGGGCAGGGCCGAGCCCTCGGGCGGCTTCGCATCGAACATCAGATGATCCACGACCGGCGCCCAGACGGTCGCCGCCTCGATATCCGCCGCCGTCCGCACCGACAGCGCCCGGATGATCCCGGCGCCGGTCAGGGTCCGCACCTGAGCGGCCCGCCCGGGCGTCTCGGACCCGTGCAGCTGGATCAGGTCCGGCTTCAGGATCAGGGCGATCTCCGTCAGCAGGGCGTCGTCGGCATCGACCGTCACGGCCACCACCCCCGTCTTGCCCCGCGCCCGATCGAACAGGGTGGCGGCGTGCAGCGGGTCGATATGCCGGGGGCTTTTCGGAAACACGACCGCGCCCACGAACGCCGCCCCGCCGGCCAGGGCCGCGTCCAGCGTGTCCGGCGTCGTCAGGCCGCAGATCTTCGCGCGCGTCGTCATCGGCCGCACCTGCGCCCGCCGTCCGACAGGGTCAAGGCCGATACAGATCGGCGTCCGGATCGGCGGTCCCGCGTATCGCCGCCGACACGATCTGGCTGGCGATGACCGAATAGGTGATGCCGTTGCCGCCGAAGCCCATGACCGCCCAGGCGTGATCCATCTCCGGCACTCGCGCGATGGACGGCAGGCCGGTCGCGCTCTCGCCGAACGCGCCCGCCCAGCTGTAGTCGATTTCGAATTCCAGCTCCGGCAGCAGGCGCTTCAGCTTGCCCGCGATCGCCGCGCATTTCCGCTTCAGCTTTGCCGCGTCGGCATGGGCGGTCGCTGACGCTTCGTCCTCGCCGCCGACGATCAGCCGACCGTCCCTGCTCATGCGGAAGTACAGATACGGATCGGACGCCTCCCAGACCAGGGTGTCGCGCAGCCAGGCCGGGCAGCGCTGCCTGGGCTTCGACGCCATCGCCCAGGTCGAGATCACCTCGGCCCCCGGCGTCGGGACGCCCTTGGGAAACTCGTAGCCACAGCAGAAGACAACCGTCCTCGCCCGCACCGCGTGCCCCGCGTCCGTCAGCAGGGTCACGCCCTCCGGGTCGCTGGCGGCCTCCAGCACCTCGACCTGAGAGTAAACGGTCGCGCCATTGGCCTGCGCCCGCCGCAGCAGGCCCGCCGCCAGCCGCGCGGGATCGCCGCTCGCCGAGCCCCGGCTCAGGATCGCGCCCGTCCGGTCGATCCCGAACCGCTCGCGCAGATCCGCCGGCCCGACGTACTCGCTTTCCAGTCCGATTCCCGCCCGCGCCTCGGCCTCCGCCTCCAGCGCGCGATGTCCGTATTCGTCGCCGGCCAGATACAGGGCCGCCTTGTCCTTCAGCCCGCAGACGATCCGCTCCTCGGCCACGATCCGCTTCAGCGCGTCCACCGCCGATCTTGAGCGCAGATAGGCCTGCTTCGCCTTTGCCGGACCGATCCTGTCCGCCAGCGTCGTCAGCGGCAGGTCGATCTCCCATTGCAGCAGGGCGGTCGAGGCGACGGTCGATCCCATCAGGGGCGGCCGCCGGTCCAGCACGGCCACAGAGTGATCGCGGCTCAGTTCGTGCGCCATGAAGGCCCCGCTGATCCCCGCGCCGACGATCGCCACATCCACGGCCACGGCGGCCCTGAGCGGCCGCACGGGCACGCCCAGCCCCGGGCTGTCCGCCCACAGCGAGCGCCCCGTCCTGAGGTCGCGTTTGAGGGTCGCGCCGGTCATTCCATCTCCGTCGAAGCGGAGCCTTAAGCGACTGTCGGCGAACCGGGTTCCGGATCAGCAGAAAATCGCGTCGATCTCGTCCTGACTCAGCAGCCGCCACTCACCCGGCGCCAGATCGTCGGGCAGGGCCAGTCCGCCCAGCCGCTCGCGATGCAGGGCCTCGACGTGGTTGCCCACGGCGGCGAACATCCGGCGCACCATGTGATAGCGGCCTTCGGTCACCGAGACCCGTGCCTCGGTCGGCGAAAGGATCTCCAGCCCGGCCGGTTTCAGCGGCCGGTCGTCGTTCTCCAGCAGCAGTTCGCCCGAGGCGAACAGGGCCGTTTCCGTCCCAACCAGCGGCCGCGCCAGCGTCGCGCGATAGATCTTGGCCACATTTTTCTTCGGCGAGATCACCCGGTGCAGCAGGTCGCCGTCGTCGGTCATGAGCAGGAGGCCGGAGGTCTCCTTGTCCAGTCGCCCGATGGTCGAGATCGCCGGATCGCGCCGCCGCCAGCGGTCGGGCAGGACGTCATAGACCAGCGCCCCGTCCTCCTTGTGCGAGCAGGTCATGCCCAGCGGCTTGTGCAGCAGGATGACGATGCCCTGCGGCGGATCCAGCGGCTCGCCGTCGATCTCCATGCGCGACGGCAGGTCCGGCGTCACCGGGATCCGCTTCGACACGTCGGTCAGATCGACGCCGTCCAGCACGATCCCGCCCGCCTTGCCCATCCGCGCCATCTCGGCCCGCGAGCCATAGCCCAGCGAGCCGAGGAGCTTGTCGACGCGGGAGGTGGGTACCTTCGCCACCTACTTCAACGCCTCGAACAGCTTGTAGCCGCCCGCGTCGGCGACCATCCGCACGCGCTTGAAGGCCTCGTTCAGCTCCGCCTCGTAGGGCAGATGGCGGTTGGCCACGATCCAGGCGACGCCGCCCTTCTTCAGCAGGCCTGCGGCCTTTCGAATGAAGGCCTGACCCAGTCGGCGATCCTCCGCCCCGCCGTCGTGGAAGGGCGGGTTGCTGACCACGAAATCGCGGTCGCCGGTCTCCTCGATCAGCCGCACGTCGGCCTGTTCGAAGGTTGCGCGCGGGTCCTCGACGTTGCGACGGGACGCCTCGACCGCGCGACGGTCCAGATCGATCAGGCGCAGGGTTGTCACGGCGGGCGAGCGCAGGGTCACGACCGACAGGGCGCCGTAGCCGCAGCCCAGATCGACGCCCGCGCCCTTCATCGGCGGCAGGTGTTCCGCCAGCAAAGCAGAGCCCGGATCGATCCTGTCCCAGGCGAACACGCCCGGCTGCGACCACGCCTCCAGCCCCGGCACGACCCGCGCCGCGCCGCCCGCGATGGCCTCGTCGATGCCGGTCAGGGTTTCTGGTCTGATCACCACGCAACGCCGGTGGTGCGCCTTGGCAGTCTCGCCGATCTCGACGCCGAAGGCGTGAAGCTCCTTATTCAGCCGGGAGCCGCCCTTGTCCTTGGGGGCCATGACGTCCAGCCGTCCGCCGACCTTCAGCGCCCGCAGCGCCAGCGCCAGGGTGTATCGCCGCTCCAGCACGCCGGGCGGGGCATAGACCATGATGTCGTCGACCGAACCCTCGGCCACATCCTCCAGCGCGGCCGCGCCGGGGATCAGTGGCGAAACCTGCGTCGCCGCGCCGGGAGGATCGAAGACCGCCGGCGGCCGGCCATAGAGAAGCGTGGTCATCCTGGCGCTATAGCTGGAACGGTGAGGCGGGGGAACGACCCCTCCACCATGCTGCGCATTGTCCCCCTCCCCGCTACGCGGAGAGGTGAGCGGACACAGATTCACCTCTCCACGCAGTGGGGAGGTGAATCTGTGCGCTTGCGCGACGAGACGGAGGGGGCCGACGTGGGCTCTGCATCCACAGTGACACCCCGGAACAAATCCGGCACAACCCCGCGATGCTCGCCGATTCAGTTTCCGCCCCGACCGCGCCGACGCTGGCCGATGCGCGCGCGACTCTGGAGCGGGTCTGGGGGCATACCGACTTCAGGGGGCTGCAGAGCGAGGTCGTCGGCGAAATCCTCGCCGGCCGGGACGTGCTGGCGGTGCTGCCCACCGGCGGCGGCAAGTCGGTCTGCTACCAGATCCCGGCGATGCTCCGGCCCGGTCTCGGACTGGTGGTGTCGCCGCTGATCGCTCTGATGACCGATCAGGTCGAGGCGCTGAAACAGCAGGGTGTCTCGGCAGCGAGACTGGACTCCGGCGTGTCGATGGATGACCGATCGGCCATCTGGCGCGCGGCGCGGGCGGGTGAACTGGATCTCCTGTATGTCTCGCCTGAAGGACTGGCCCAGCCGCATCTGATCGATCGCCTGCACGACCTTCCACTCAGCCTGATCGCCATCGACGAGGCGCACTGTGTCTCGCAATGGGGACACGATTTCCGCCCGGATTACCGGACGCTAGGCAGACTGGCCGAGCTTTTCCCGGGCGTACCCCGCATCGCCGTGACCGCCACCGCGGACGCCCGCACGCGGGAGGACATCGTCCGCTCGCTGCGGCTCGACGGCGCGCGTGTCATCGTCGACAGCTTCGCCCGCCCGAACCTGCAGCTCTCGGCCATCCGCAAGGAGAACGCCTCGCGCGCCCGCACGGACGCCGCGGTCATCGATCTGGTGCGTCAGCGCCGGGGCAAGTCCGGCGTCGTCTACTGCGGCTCGCGCGACGGCTGCGAGCGGGTGGCGCAGGCCCTGCGCGACGCCGGGACCAACGCCATCGCCTACCACGCGGGCATGGACGCGAGGGAGCGCGACAAGCGGCTCGAACGCTTCCTCGCCGAGGACGGGACGGTGATGGTGGCGACCATCGCCTTCGGTATGGGCGTGGACAAGGCCGACGTTCGCTTCGTCATCCACGCCGATCCGCCGGGCTCGCTGGAGGCCTACTGGCAGGAGATCGGCCGGGGTGGTCGCGACGGCGAACCGGCCGAGGGCATCACTCTGTACGGCCCCTCCGACATCGCCTGGACGCTGAAACGTCTCGATGGCCGGCCGATGGCCGAGGAGGTCAAGGCGGTGCAGGTCCGCAAGGCCCGCCAACTGTTCGCCATGCTGGACGGCGCGATCTGCCGTCCGCAAGCGGTGCGGCGCTACTTCGGCGAGGCGGATGCGCAGCCCTGCGGCGTCTGTGACCTGTGTCAGGACCCGCCGGCGATGTTCGACGCCACCGTCCTGGCCCAGAAGGCGCTGGCGGCGGTTCAGCGGCTGGGCGAGCGCTTCGGCAAGACCCGCGTGCTGGATCACCTGACCGGCCGGACCAGGGACGTCCAGCCGTGGGAGGCGGGCCTGTCGACCTGGGGCATCGGCAAGGATACGGCGCTGCACACCTGGCGCGACGTGATCGACCACCTGATGTTCGAGGGACTGCTGGTCGAGGACCCGAACGACAACAAGCCGCTGGTCAGGCTGGGCGATCCCGAGGCGGTGCGCGCCGTCTATCGCAACGAGCGGGTCATCGAGGTCCGCCTGACCCCCGCCCGCGTCGCCGCCCCGCGCGAACGCGTCCGCAACGGCCGCAACGCCGCGCTGGAAAACATGGATGCCGACGTCCGCGCCCGATTCGAGACCCTGCGCAACTGGCGTCGCGAACGCGCCGCCGAACAGCGCGTGCCGCCCTATGTGATCTTCCAGGACAAGACGTTGCTGGAGATCGCCCTGGCCGAGCCAGGCGACCTGCACGCGCTGGAGCACATCCCTGGCGTGGGACAGTCGAAGCTGGAGCGCTACGGCAAGGGCGTTCTGGCGGCGCTGTCGGCCGCCGCCTGACCTAGCCCCAAGGGCCGCGTTTGACGTTGGAGCCGGGCGCATCCGAGGTCGGGACGGCGGTCGATGCCGGTCGAGGCCGGGTCACCGGAACGGCCTCCATCACCGGCGCCGGACGAACCGGGGTACGGCCCATCTTCATCGCCAGTTCGGTCAGCGCCCGCACGCGGTTGCCGGTCGCCGGGTGGGTCGAGAACAGGTTGTCCGCGCCCTTGCCCGCCAGCGGGTTGATGATGAACAGCTGACCCGAGGCGGGATTGCGCTCGGCGGTCGGGTTGTGGATCCGCTTGGCATAGGCCTCGATCTTCTGCAGGGCCGAGGCGAGGGCGTTGGGGTCCTGTGCGATCTCGGCGCCGACTCGGTCGGCCTCGTACTCACGGGCGCGGCTGATGGCCATCTGCACCAGACCGGCGGCCATCGGGGCCAGCAGCATCAGGGCGATGGTGCCGATGATGCCGCCCGGACGTTCGCGATCATCGCCGCCGCCGAAGAACAGGGCGAAGTTGGCCAGGGCCGCGATGGCCCCGGCGATGGTGGCGGTGACGGTCATCGTCAGGGTGTCGCGGTTCTTCACGTGGGCCAGCTCGTGGGCCATCACGCCCCGGATCTCCTCGCGGGTCAGCATGTCCAGCAGGCCGGTGGTGGCGCAGACGGCGGCGTTCTCGGGATTGCGGCCAGTGGCGAAGGCATTGGGCTGGTCGTTCGGGATGATGGCGATCATCGGCCGCGGCATGCCGGCATCGCGCGCCATCTGCAGGGTGTCGGCGACGTAGGTGCGCACCACGGCGTTCGGGTGGCTCTCGTCCACCGGCTGGGCACGGTACATCTTCAGGACGATCTTGTCGGCGTTCCAGTAGCTGAACACATTCATCCCGCCCGCGAACAGCAGGGCGATCAGCATGCCCGGCACGCGGCCGATCATGAAGCCGATGCCCATGAAGATGGCGGTCAGCGCCGCCAGCAGGGCGAAGGTCCTGAGATGGTTCATTCGTCGCTCGAATACCGGTCACTGGCGCGTGAAGCGCGCTCATCCAATTTGCGAATTGCAACGCACTGGCTCAAGGCAGGGACGCTGTGACCGATCATCCCACCCCCGACGCCCCGACCGAGACCGACGCCGCCGCGGAAATCGCGCCCGCGTTCAATGCTGACGTGCCCCACGCGACGCCCGAGCGCCCGCTGAGCGAAGCCGCGCGCCGCGCCTTGCTGGAGGCGGCCGAACGTCGCGCCGCCGCCGATCAGGCCGACCTTGCGACCGAACACGGCGGCCCGCGCGGTCCGGAACCCACCCGGTACGGCGACTGGGAGAAGAAGGGCCTCGCGGTCGACTTCTGATCGCGGCGAACGGATCTGACCGAACGGCGTTAACTGTGTCGTTCAGGAGAGCCCTTCCATGATCCGCACCTTCGCCGCCCTCGCCGCCGTCTCCATTCTGGCCTGCGCCGGCGCCGCCTCAGCCCAGACCTTCGCCCCGTCGTGGGGGCAGCCGGTCTATCTCGACGCCTGGGGTCGCCCGGTCGGCGGCACGCCGCTTTCGGAGGTCGAAACCCGGTCCTACCTCGAGACGGGTCGCTGGGCCGACGGCTATCACGAGCGGCCCTACGTCTACGTCCCCGGTCAGGCGTCGTCCTATCGTTACGACGGATATCGGTCCGGCTATCGCTATGGCCATGGCTGGCGTGATCGGGGCCAGAGCCGGCCCTACCAAGGCTATCGCGACGAGTGGGGCTACAACGATGATCGCGCCCGGTCCGGTCGGCAAGGCTATGTGAATCGCGGGCGTTATCGTGACGCCGACGCCCCTTACTTCTACGACCGGTAGGGCTGAACAGGGTTAAATTGGCCCCTCTCCGGGGAATACCGGTGATCGGTCTCGCGCCTGCGGTGCAAGCGCGGGCCTTCTGGTTTCCAGCGTCGATAACGGCTCCTGAAACGGAGTCCGTCACATGCGCAGGTTCACCGCGGCCGTCGGCGCCGCCCTTCTCGTTCTGGTCGCCGGCCCCGCCCTCGCCGGAGAGCGCGACGGTCGCGGCGGCGGACATCACCCGCAGCCGCCCCAGCCCCCGCGCCCCGCGCCATGCTGCCACCACGGCGGCGGCAATACGAACGTGAACGTCAACGTAAACGCCCAGGCGAGCGCGCAGGCCTATGCCTCGGCCGGGTCGTACTTCAACGCCCGCGCCTATGACGTCGGATCGATCCGCGGTCATGGCGGCTACGGCGGCGTGATCTACACCGGTGGTGGCTACGGCGGGGATGCCGGCGCCTACGTCGGCGGTGGCGCGATCTATGACGAGCGCGCGCGGGAAGGTCCGGCCTGCCCGTCGGCTCCGTTCGGCTACATCGTCACCGGTATGGGGCGCGACGAACGCCGCCCGAGCTGGTGCGGTTATCGCGGTCGCGACGACGGTTACGACCGCGGCGGCCGCTACGGTTACAGCACCCGGCACGAGAGCTACGAGGAAAGCCGCTACGAGTACCGCGAGCGGTACGAGGAATACGGCGCCTCGGCCTACTACGAGGACCGCGGCGATTATGCCTACGACGGCTACGACCGCGACTACGACCGGGGTTGCGACTGCCGTCGGGATCGGGATCCGGCGCCCTATCCGCCGCCTTACCTGCCCGAGCCCCCGCGTTATGACCCGCCGCGCCGTCCGGCGCCGGATCGCGGCCACTACCGCCCGCACCGCGAGGAGTTGCCGCGCCAGATCTATCGTCAGGAGCCCGGCGAGCGGGGCTGAGATCAGATCAGGGCGATCGATTCCGCGATCGCCAGCGCTGCCTCACGCGGATCGGCCGCGGCCGTGATCGGGCGACCCACCACCAGATGGGTCGCGCCGTCCCGCAGGGCCTGCTCCGGCGTCGCGGCGCGGCTCTGGTCGTCCATCGCTGCACCGACGGGCCGGATGCCCGGCGTCACGATCAGAAAGTCCGGACGACCGGCGGCCGTGGCGATCTCGCGAACGCGCCGCGCTTCCTGCGGGCTGGACACGACCCCGTCGATCCCGGCGTCCAGCGCCTGACGCACCCGCAGTTCGACCAGTTCGGCCGGCGACAGGCTGTGGTCGTCGGCGGCCACGTCCTCGGCGGACAGGCTGGTCAGGACAGTCACGCCCAGCACCTTCAGGCCTGAACCCTCGGCGCCGCGGCGCGCTGCAGTCATGACCTGCGGCCGGGCATGCACCGTCAGCAGATCGCAGCCGGCGCCCGCCAGACCTGCGGCGGCCTTCTCCACCGTCGCGCCGATGTCGTGCAGCTTCCAGTCCAGGAAGACCCGGCGCCCGTCGCCCTTCAGGGCGCGGGCCAAGCTCATGCCGTCCGTGGCGAACAGCTGCAGGCCGATCTTGTAGAAACCAACGGCGTCCTGAACCCGGTCGACCAGTGCGCGGGCCTCGTCGGTGGTCGGGACGTCCAGCGCGCAGATCAGCCGCGGGTCCGGCTCACGGTTCGGCGCGACGTCGACAGTAAGGGCGTGGTCGGTCATCGACGGACTCCGGCGAACCGGCTAGACCTTGGGCAGGAGGGCTGCGCGCGTGTCGCCGGTCGGGGTTTTCAGGGGCGAGGTCAGCACATGGACGCGGTCGAACTGGGGGTCAACCTGTTCGTGATCCTGTTCGCCCTGCTCGATCCGATCGGCAATCTGCCGATCTTCGCAGCGGCGACGGCGGGAGCTTCTCTCAAGCAGCGCGTGGCCGTGTCGTGGTGGGTCTGCCTGTTCGCGGCCGTGTTCATGGTGCTGATCTTCTTCACCGGCCTGTGGACCCTGCAGTTCTTCGGCATCTCCATGGCCGCCTTCCGGATCGCGGGCGGCATCCTGCTGTTGCTGCTCGGCCTCGAGATGGCGCGCGGGGATTTCATCTCCAGCTTCGTCGACAAGGACGCCGCCAGCGATCTGGCCGACGTGCGCGGTTACGCCAAGCGTCGCTTCCAGCGACTGGTCGTGCCGTTCGCCATTCCGCTGATGATCGGGCCGGGCGCGATCTCGGCCATCATCATCCAGGCGGGTGAGGCCGCCAAGCTGGGGCCGACGGGCACCGCCGCCTCCATGGTCGCCATCGCCGCGGCGTGCGTGGTCACCTTCCTCTGCTTCGCCCTGACCGGGCCGATCAGCCGCCTGCTGGGCGAGGTCGGGCTGGCCATCGTCGTGCGTGTGCTGGGCCTGATCCTGTGTGCCCTGGCCATCCAGTTCATCCTGATGGGACTGGGCGAAGCGCTGCCGGGCATGATCAGCACCGGGGTCATCACCCCCTATCCGAGCGGCGGTCACTGACGACACGAAAAGTGGGGAGGGGGCAATGGACGGATCGCCGGGGCTCAGGCCCCACGGCATGCATGACTGGCAAAGACTCGACGCCTTCGTCGACGCCGCCTTCGCCTTCGCCGTCTCCCTGCTGATTATCAGCGGGACCGAGCCTTTGGCCTCGTTCGAGGACCTGTCGAGGGCGCTGGCGCGGACCCCGGCCTTCGCCTTCGGCTTCGGCCTGATCGTCCTGTTCTGGCTGTCGCACCGGACGTGGTCGAAGCTCAGCCCGGCGCGCAACGGATGGACCACGGCGCTCAGCCTGATGCTGGTCTTCACGATCCTGGTCTTCGTCTTCCCCCTGCGCCTGCTGACGGAGACGGCGACCCACTTCATCTCCGGCGGCGTCCTGCCCGGTGGCGGACTGATGAGCGACATCGCCGACCTGCGTTGGACCTATGCGATCTACGGCGCGGGCTTCGCCCTGCTGTCGGGCTTGAACGTGCTCCTGTTCCGGCAGGCGGCGCGGGCCCTGTCGGTCGGCTCTCCGAACCGCAAGGCGGCGGACCAGTGGTGGGTCACCTGGACCTTGTCGGCGGGGGCAGGCCTGTTGTCGGCCGCGATCGCCCTGACGCCCCTGTTGGCCGCCGCGCCCTGGCTGCCTGGCGTGACCTACAACATCATTCCGCTGGGGCTTCTGCTGATCCTGAGACGCAGCAGGGCGAAGCCGCCCGTCGCCTGATCAGAGGTTCAAGGCCGCGCGGATGTCGCGCCAGTCGACGTATTTGAAGTTCTGGGTCCCGACGTCGTTCACGTCGTCCTGAATGACGACCACGCCTTCCGGGAAGGCCTCGCCGACCGGCCCGCCCAGCGCGTCCAGACCGTCCGTGCCGGTGATGCCGTCGACGGCGCCGTCAGTGACCACGAACCGGCCCTTCAGCACGGGCGCCGGGCCGTCGATGCGCCAGACCGGGAAGGTCGAGTCGCCCTGGCTGGAGCCGATCAGATAGCGGGCGTCGCCGTCGTGCAGGACCGTCAGCCCCTCCAGATCGGCGACGATCACGCCCGGCGCGATCGGCTGGATCAGGGTGCGGCGGTCGCCCGTCGCCGGATCCAGATCGTAACGCCACAAGCCGACGTTCTCCTCGCCGATGAACAGCGAGCCGCTGGCTTCGTCTGCAGCGCAGCCTTCCGAGATGCTGCCGATCTCCGCGCGTCTGACCTCGCGTGATACCGGCTGCCCGTCTGCGCCGACGGTCAGCACGAACTGGCGCAGTTCGCCCTCGTGTCCCACCAGCACGGCGTGCACCTCGGCGCCGCGACGGGCGAAGCAGAAGCCGTAGGGCTCGACCACGTCCGTCGCGATCCGGCCCCAAGGTCTGACAGCGTTGTCGCCTTCACCGGCCGGGTCGAACAGATACAGCGAGATGCCGGTCCTGCCCGGCGTCCGGTCGCTGGCCCCCAGAACCACCTGCGGCCGCCCGCCGACGCTCAGCCCCTCGACCACATCGACATTGTTCAGCAGGCCCTCGGGCAGGAATTGCAGGATCTTCCCGTCCAGACCGTAGATGTAGAGCCCGGCCTTTTTGTCGGTGCCGGCGACGAAGCCCGGCGTCTCAACCCCGCCGATCCGCACCGGCGTCGCCGAGGCCCAGATGGCGGGATCGTCGGCGGCGTCCTCGCCGGCCGTGCCGACCGACGGCGTCTCCAGCGGCGCCTGCACCGGCGCGCCCTGTCCGACCACGCCCTCGCCCTCGCCCTGGTAGTCGACCTCGCGCGTGGCGCAGGCAGCGACGACTAGCGCGGCGATGGCGACGAGGGTGGTGTTCCGGATCAATCTGGAGGTCATCTGAACAGGTCCCCGCGTATTGCCGCGCTGATCGTCGAGGCCCTGCGATCCGTCAACGGCGCTCCCGCGACGATTTTGCAGCGGTTCCGCGACGCTTGGTCCGTGTCGGGAGGGATCGTCGCTTTCCTGTCCGCAAACCGAGAAGCCAGCGTCGCTGTTCCGTCGCCTTGGCGTCGTCGGCTCGCTGTAACGGGCCGGTCCCATGGCCCGAGCCGAAACGCGCCGGGAATGGGGATCATCGAAATGAAGCTTCACCTGTTGATGGGCGCCAGCCTTGCGACGCTCGCCTTCGTCAGTCCGGCCATGGCCGCCAATGACGAGGTCGCCGCCGCCGTCTCGACCGCGCCGACCGTTTACGGCCGCGTCATCAACGCCGACGGCGCGCCGCTGCCGGGCGCCGAGATCATCGTCCGCGAGACCGGCCAGCGCGCCGTCTCAGACGCCCAGGGCCAGTTTGTCCTGAACGTTCGCGAGGGCTCCTCGACCTTCGACGTTCGCTACCTCGGCCTGCCGACCGCGACCCAGACCGTTTCGGCTGTCGGTGGCGAAGCAGTCAGCCTGTCGGTCACCCTCGGCGCCGACGCCTCCAACCTCGGCGAAGTCATCGTCACGGGTGTGATCACCGACGGCGTCGCCCGTTCGCTGAACCAGCAACGCAACGCGGACGGCACGGTGAACGTCCTGTCGGCCGACGCCATCGGCCGCTATCCGGATCCGAACGTCGCCGAGTCGCTCCAGCGCGTCCAGGGCATCGCCATCCAGCGCGACCAGGGTGAGGGCCGTTACATCAACGTGCGCGGTGCTCCTGCAGCCTTCACCGCAGTTTCAGTCGATGGGGTCGCCGTTCCGGCCGTCAGCCCGACGACGCGCGCGGTCGACCTGGATACCCTGCCCAGCGATATCGTTTCGAGCGTGGAAGTCTCCAAGACCCTGCTTCCCAGCCAGGACGCCGACTCGATCGCCGGCGCCGTCGACATCCGCACCCGCTCGCCCTTCGATCGCCGCCGCTTCGCGGTTAGCGGCTACGCCGGCGGCAGCTACAACGACTACGGCGGCTCCGACACCCGTGCGGGCGCAACCATCTCGAACGTCTTCGGTCCGAACCAGACCTTCGGCGCGCTGGTCTCGCTCAGCTATTCGGAGACCAACCGTCGCCCCGACAACGTCGAGAACGCCTGGATTTTCGATACCCGCCCGCTGATCGGCGCCGCCGTCAATCCGGCCTTCAATCACTACGTGATCGAGGAATCGCTGTTCAAGGACTACGAAACTCAGCGTACCCGCCAGGCTCTGAGCGGTGCTCTGGAATGGCGCCCGAACGACAACCTGCGCGCATGGCTGCGAGGCTCGTTCGCCGAGTTCAACGATAACGAATACCGCGACACCCTGCGCTTCACCTATGCGGACGGTAATCCGAGCGGTACGGTCACGGATCAGACGGCGACCTACACAGGCGCCCGCATCTACAAGGCTCTGCGTCACCGCGAGCAGGACAACAAGATCACCACCCTGAACACCGGGGGCGAGTATACCTTCGCCAACGGCGGCGTTCTGGACGCCACCCTGGCCTGGGCGCACAGCGAGCAGACCTACCCCCATCGGGACGAACTGGTTTACCGCTCGGGATCGCAGACCCTTAGCTACGACACCTCAGGCAGCCACTACTATCCGACCTATTCGGCGTTCGGTTCCACGTACTATCAGACGCCGACGAGCTATACCTTCCGCGAGAACACGTTCCGCTCGAACACGACCGATCAGGAAGATGTCTCGTTCCGGATGAACTACGAGCTGCCGACAGTCATTGCCGGTCGCGACGTCACCCTGCGGTTCGGCGCCAAATACAGCACCCGTGACGTCGTCGCCGATGAGGAGCGTTACCGCGACCGCACCACCACGGCTCCGGTGAACCCGGGTCTGCTGGCTCCGCTGCTCAGCGACCGCCCGTCGCAGAACTATGACTACAATCTCGGCGTCAAGTTCGACCACGGTCTGGTCAGTGACTATCTGGCCGCCATCCGTGCGACCTCGACCAACGCCGCTTCACGCCGGATTCCGCAGTCGTGGACCGCGGACTACACCGCGAACGAGGACATCCTGTCGGCCTACGGCCAGGCGCGTCTCGACATCGGGGCCACCAACGTCCTGATCGGTCTGCGCATTGAGCAGACCGACTTCGAGGCCGGTTCGTTCCGCGCCCTCGCGGTGCCGGCGGCTACTCCGGGAGCTGTGCAGGGCTACATCCAGACTCCGACGGCGATGCAGACGGATCGGACGGACTTCTTCCCGAACCTCACGGTCCGTCACAGCTTCAACGAGGATCTGATCGGCCGCTTCGCCCTGACGCGCTCGATCTCGCGTCCGGACTACGTCGATGTCGTGCCGCGCGTCCTTGAGACGACCGACGGCGGCGTTACGACTGTCTCGCGCGGCAATCCGAACCTTGAGGCGACCTTGTCGAACAACATCGACGCCGGTCTCGAGTACTACCTGCGTCCGCTGGGCGTGGTCTCGGTCAACGCCTTCTACAAGGACCTGTCGGACTTCCGGTACACCCTGATCACCAATGGCGCGCCCTATCTGACGGGTGTCGCCAACATCACCGAAAGCCTGAACGCGCCCGACGGTCACCTGGCCGGCATCGAGTTCAACTGGCAGCAGACCTTCGACTTCCTGCCGGGCTGGATGTCGGGCTTCGGCGTGTTCGCCAACTACACGGTCACCGACGCCGAGATCAAAACCAGCAACAGCTACGGTGTGGCGGGTCAGCAGCGGAACACCTTCGTTCTGCCGGGCCAGTCGGACACGCTCTACAATGCGGCGCTGTTCTACGAGAAGCACGGCTTCAGCGCCCGTCTCTCGTACACGCACCGCAGCGAGTTCCTCGAAGCGATCAACGCCGATCGCGCCGGACTGGACCTCTGGGTCGAGGGTCGCGGACAACTCGACTTCACGACCAGCTACGACTTCGGCAACGGCATCGAGCTGTTCGGGGAGGCCAAGAATCTGACCGACTCGGCCGGCGTTCGCTACTATGGCGTCCGCGAGCGGACGTATGAGTACGAGAAGTTCGGCTACAACATCTTCATGGGCGTTCGCTTCAAGCTCTGAGGCCTGCGTGTGATGCTTTGAACGAGGGCCGGGCGGCGACGTCCGGCCCTTTTTCGTCGCCGAACGCGAAAAGGTTAATGGCCAAGCTGGACCGTTTTCGGGAGTGTGGTTAGGTCGCTTCGGGGGCGAGCGCGGGCCGGAACGGTTCGCCGTTTGCAAGGTGTCTCCCGAAGCGGCGCGACGGCGCCAGAACGGGACAGTCAGGTCGAATGTTTCTCGAAGGCCAGATCAACTGGATGTGGGTGCTGGGCGCACTGGCGGCGGTCGGCTGGGCCATCGGTCTGGTTGCGTTGTGGTTCGCGGTCCGCAAGGGCACGCAGCACGTCAGCGCGACCGATCAACTGGATCTGATCCAGCGGGTCGCCGAGGATTCCCAGAAGCGTCTGTTCGAGACGCTGAACGCCATTCCGGTGGCGCTGGTCGAGACCGATCGTCAGGGCAAATTCGTTTTCGCCAACCGCGCGGCGCACCAGCTTTTGGGCCGTCGTGACGCCGAGCTGATCGGTCTGCGCTTCCATTCCGCCACCTGGGGCATCACCTTCCCGGACGGTCGTCCGGTGCCGCCGGATCTCTTGCCCAGCGCCCGCGCCCTGCGCGGCCAGACGGTGAAGGGGTTCCAGCATCTGATGGCCAATCCGGCGACGCGCCGGAAGATGACGGTCGCCGTCACCGCCATGCCGATCGAGAACGAACTGGGCCAGATCACCGGCTCGACCGCCGCCATCGTCGAGATCGAGGGCCTTCAGACGCCAGAGATCGTCATGCCGGATCTGCCGGTGGTCGTCGAGGTCGCGCCGACAGCCGTTGTCGATGACATCACGCGCCGGGTGTTCGACGCCGCCTCCAGCGCCCTGGTCGTGGTCGGCGCCGATGGCGTGGTGCGCGAGGCCAACCGAACCGCCATGCTGGTGCTCGGCCGCGACAGCGCCGACGGCGATTTCGCCGACCTGTTCCTCGCCGATGACGAACGCGTCGAGGGTCGTCAGGCCCTGCGCGCCGCGCTCGCCGCACCGGCGGGCGAGGCTGAGGCCTTCGTGTCCCGAAACGGGGCGCCGGAGGGTATTCGCTGGAACATGCTGCCTCTGACCGACGCAGAGGGTGCAGTCGACGCCGTCCTTCTGGCGGGAGAGCGCGCGGAAGCGGTCGAGGCGATCGCGGCTCCGGCCGAGGTCGAGCCGTCCGAAGACATCGCGATCCCGGCCGCGCCCGAGCCGGTGGTGATTGTCGACGAAGCTCTGAAGCTTGAGGCCGAAGCCGCTCGCGCCGAGGCCGAAGCCGCTCTGGCGGACGCGGCTGCAGCCCGCGCCGAGGCGGACGCCGCCCATGCCGCAGCCCGCAAGGCGACCGAGGACGCCGAGGCCGAACTGCGTGGCGTTCGTCGCATGGAGAATGTCGGCCGCCTGACAGGCGGCCTGGCCCACGATTTCAACGCCCTGCTGGGCGTCATGACGGGCGCCCTGGACATGATGCTGCGTCAGGCCGACGACCCCGCACGGGTCCGTCGTCTGGGCGAGGCCGCCCTGTCGGCCGGTCGCCGCGGCGAGGACCTGACCCGCCGCCTGACCGCCTTCTCGCAGGGCGATGACGAGCCGGTGTTGCGGGTGCTGGACGCCGGCGTTCTGCTGCGCGGCATGGAAACCCGCCTGCGCGCGCTCGCCGGGCCGGGTGTCGACCTGATGATCGAGGGACCTCTACAGGCGTCGCCAGTTCGTCTGGACCCGGTCGCCTTCGAGGGCGCGGTCAAGGCGCTGACCCAGAACGCTGTCGACGCAGTGGGGCAGGGCGGCTCTGTCGCCGTGCGACTGGAGAACCTGATGGAAGGCGGCTTGCGGCTCAGCGTCCGCGACTCCGGCCCCGGGATGGATCGCGAACTGGCCGCCCGCGCCATCGAGCCCTTCTTCACCACCCGTGACGGCGCTGCCGGGCTGGGCCTGTCGCAGGCCTATGCCTTCGCCCGTCAGTCTGGCGGCGTCCTGTCCATCGACAGTGCGCCCGGCGAAGGCGCGGAGATCTCGGTGACCCTGCCACAAGCCGCCTGAGGCGAGTTCGCTATCGACGTTCGGTGATCGGGGTATAAAACGTTAACGACGTTTCCCGGGAGGACGGCCATGAAGGCCCTGCGTTTCATCATCGTTCTGGTCGTGCTCGGCTATGCCGGCTGGCTGGCCTGGCCCTTCATCCAGCCGCTGATCTTTGGTGGCCCCGGCGTCGCCGAGGTCGCGGCCGAAGCCAATGCCGAGGCGGGCGGGGACCTGTTCGGGCTGATCCCGGCTTGGGCCTTCTGGGCCGGCGCTGTGGTCCTCTACCTCGTTGCGGCCCTGATGCTGGGGTCGGGCAACCCGAAGGCGGCCACCGCCTACTTCCTCGGTTTCCTCGCCGACGCAGCCCTGCGGCTGGCGCTGGATCAGAACGGCGGATCGGGCGACATCGCCGCTCGCTCGACCGGCCCGACCACGATGGCCGCACCGGAATCCATCACTTCCAGCCTGCCGGTTGATCCGCTGTGGCTGGTGCTGGGCGCCCTCCTGGTGCTTGGCATCCTGGTGGTCGTCGCCAGCCGACGTATCCGGCGCAAACGGGTCGCGGGCCAGTTCGCCTACTAAGGTCGTCCATGGTCGCCGGTTTCGCCCGGCGCTGTTCGTGACTAGATGTGGTTGACCCAACCGGGCGGGCCGCTAGGTTCCGCCCGCCTCCCCGCGCCCACGTTTCAGACACGAGAGATCCCATGGCCGAAGCCGCAACCTATGACGTCGTCATCATCGGCGGCGGGCCGGGCGGCTACAACGCCGCGATCCGCGCCGGCCAGCTGGGCCTCAAGGCCGCCTGCGTCGAGATGCGCGACACCCTCGGCGGCACCTGCCTGAACGTCGGCTGCATGCCGTCCAAGGCCCTGCTTCACGCCTCGGAACTGTTCGAGGTCGCCAACAAGGAGTTCGCCACCCTCGGCATCGAGGTCGGTACGCCCAAGGTGAACCTGCCCCAGATGATGGCGCAGAAGGCCGACAGCGTCGGTCAGCTGACCAAGGGCATCGAGTTCCTGTTCAAGAAGAACAAGATCGATTGGGTGAAGGGCAAGGGCAAGATCGCCGGCGCCGGCAAGGTCGAGGTGACCGCCGCCGACGGCACGGTCACGACCCTGACCGCGAAGGACATCGTCATCGCCACCGGCTCCGAGCCGACCCCGCTGCCGGGCGTCGACTTCGTCGAGGGCAAGGTGATCGACTCGACCGGCGCCCTGTCGCTGTCGGCCGTGCCGAAGAAGCTGATCGTCATCGGCGCCGGCGTGATCGGCCTCGAGCTGGGTTCGGTCTGGCGTCGCCTGGGCGCCGAAGTGACCGTGGTCGAGTTCCTCGACAAGGTCGGCGCCGGCATGGATGCCGAAGTCGCCACCGCCTTCCAGCGCGGCCTGACCAAACAGGGCATGACGTTCAAAATGGGCGCCAAGGTCACCGCCGCGAAGACCGGCAAGGACGGTGTCGAGCTGACGCTGGAACCCGCCGCCGGCGGCGCCGCCGAGACCCTGAAGGGCGATGTGGTTCTGGTCGCCATCGGCCGCCGTCCCTACACGGCCGGCCTGGGTCTGGAGACCGTCGGCATCGAGACCGACAAGCGTGGCTTCCTGGTCAACGACCACTTGAAGACCGGCAAGGACGGCGTCTGGGTCATCGGCGACGTGACCCACGGCCCGATGCTGGCGCACAAGGCCGAGGAAGAGGCCGTGGCCGTGATCGAATACATTGCCGGCAAGGCGGGCCACGTCGACTACGACCTGGTCCCCAGCGTCATCTACACCGGCCCGGAAGTGGCCTGGGTCGGCAAGACCGAGGAGCAGCTGAAGACCGCGGGCGTCGAGTTCCGGAAAGGGAAATTCCCCTTCGCCGCCAACAGCCGCGCCAAGATCAATCACGAGACCGAGGGCTTCGTGAAGATCCTCGCCGATGCGAAGACCGACAAGGTTCTGGGCGTCCACATCTATGGCCCGCAGGCCGGCGAGATGATCGGCGAGGCCTGCATCGCCATGGCCTTCGGCGCGGCTTCGGAAGACATCGCCCGCACCTGCCACGCACACCCGACCCGCTCGGAAGCCGTCAAACAGGCCGCCATGGGCGTCGACGGCTGGACGATGCAGGCCTGATCAGGCGTTCAGCTCGTCCTCGATGGTTCGCGTCGTCTGCCGACGCAGCCCCTCGAACACCACGCGGTTGGCCGGGAAGTCCAGGGTGACTTCCCGGAACCGACCCAGCAGGTCCGCGCCGATCAACAGGGCCGGCTCGTCCGCAAGGCCGAGGGTGTTGAAGCAATGCAGATCGGCGAACAGCAGGGGCGTCGGCCCCAGCCGCGACGGCCCCAGTCTCAGGTCGTCCACGCGAGCCAGGTCCGCCTGAAGGCTCTGCCCCGTAACCCCGAACAGGGGAATGGTGCGAACAAACCGGCCGCTACGGACCCGACGCGCTGCCATCGCCTGTCTCAGGGCATGATTGCCGATGGAGTATTGCGCCCCGCTGTCGATGAAGGCGGCGACCGGCTGGCCCTCCACCACCACCTCGGTCAGGATCAGTTGCCCGAAGCGTCCCCGGATTGCGCGCACGCCGTTGCGCCGCAGTCGGGAGCCGATCGACATGGTGCCGCCCATCACGACGGTCAGGCCCGGAAGGGTCAGGCTGGCGGTCATGCGTGACACATTGAACTTCAGCTTGAACCGACCGAGGGCGTCCAGGCCGATCAGACCGTCCGCGCCCAGCTGATCGCGCGGCAGGATCGGGCAGCGGAGATTGTTGAACGGAATCCCGCTGACATGGAGCCGGCTGACGGCCGCACTCTGAACCACGCTGGCGGTGGTGATCCCGTGAACGATCATTGGGGGGCCGGCCGGCAGATTCAGTTGAGCGGCGACCGTGTCCGCGATCGAGGTGGCGCCGGCGCCGGTGTCGACCACGAAGGTGAACGGCCCGCGATTGTTGATCATCACCTCGGCGCCGACCCGGGTGAACAGATTGGCCAGCAACTGGATCGGCTGCTCCGGGCCGTCCGCGCCCGGCGACGGTTCCTGTCCCGCAATGGCCGGCCATGCCAGCCCGCTCGTGGTCAGGCCTGCGGCCAACCCGGTCAGAACCAGTCTCCGGTCGACCCCTCTGGCGTGGTCTGTCCCGATCACGACCGCCTCCCCGTGCGGTTACATCCGAGACACTCTAGGCGCCGATCGGTTTCCGGTGCGAGTCCGACGCGATCAGTGTTCGGTGATTGCGATCAGGCCCGCGGGTGGGCCGACGAATAAGCGTCCAGCAGGCGTTCCGCATCGACGGCCGTGTATTTCTGCGTCGTCGAAAGGCTGGCGTGTCCCAACAGTTGCTGGATCGAGCGCAGGTCGGCCCCGGCGCCCAGCAGATGGGTCGCGAAGCTGTGGCGCAGGGCGTGGGGCGTGGCGCTGGCGGGCAGGCCCAGCCGTCCCCGCAATCTCTGCATCGCCGCCTGCACCTGTCGCGGTCCCAGCACGCCGCCGCGCTTGGCCCGGAACAGGGCGTCCTCCGGCGCCAGCGGGAAGGGAAGCAGGGCCAGATAAGCGTCGATCGCTTCGGCCACGGCCGGCAGGACCGGCGCCAGCCGCTCCTTGCCCCCCTTGCCGGTGATCCGCAGCGCCTCGGGCAGGGGCGCGTCGGCCCGCGTCAGCGACAGGCCTTCCGAGATCCGCAGCCCACAGCCGTACAGCAGGGTGAGCACAGCCCGATCCCGCGCCGCCTCCCATGGCTCGATGTCCGGATCGGCCTCGGTCTCCTGCAACAGGCCGCGCGCCTGATCCTCGGTCACCGGCCGGGGCAGGGTGGGCTTCAGGCGCGGCCCCTTCACGAGGGCGAGTTGAGGCGCATCCACGCCGCAGCGCCGGTCCAGCCAGCCGTGGAAGGCCCGGATCGCCGACAGGGTCTGGCTGATCGAGCGACCGTTCAGCGGGCGGTCGCCGCTGCGCCGCTCGGCCAGATGGGCGCGCAGTTCGGCGGCGGTGACGGTCCCCAGGTCGCGCAGGCCCAGCGCCTCGCCACGATGGCGCGCCATGAAGGTCAAATACAGCCGGCCGATATGGCCATAGGCCTCCAGCGTCCGGGGCGACAGGCGGCGCTCGTGCGCCAGATGCTGCAGCCAGGCGTCGAGCGCCTGATCGGCCGTGGTCAGCTGAGGATCGGCCATCGCTCGGCCGTGCGCTCGACCACGCGCGCGATGAAGGCGACCAGTTCGCACCCCATGCTGGGCGTGAAGCCGTCCTCGTCGGGTGACCCGAAGGCGCAGATGGCGTGGCGCGCCGGCGTCTCCGAGCCCGGGAAATGCGGGGCCATGCGGATCACGGCGACCGACTTCACCTCGGCCTCGGCCGCGCCGAACAGGTCCAGCCCCTCGAAATTCGGTCCCAGCCAGGTCAGGCCGTGGTCGCCCAGCAGGGCGTCGACGCCGCCGGCCTCCAGCGCCTTCCAGCCGAACGGCACGCCGCCGGGCTTCTCCAGCGCCACCGAGGCGCCGACCAGGCCGAACCGGCCCTGGGCCACGCCATCCAGCCTGCGCGACAGGTCCGTAGGGCTGCGCGCCTCCATCAGGTCCAGCGCCGCAACGTGGGTCTGGGTCTGGGCGGCGAAGTTGGCGCGGGCGATGGCCTCGATCCGCTTGCGGGCGTCGGCCTCGCGCTCGGCGGCCTCTTCCAGACGCGTCAGGGCGGCCTTGCCGAAGTCGACCACGTTTGGACCGGTTGACTTCAGTCCCAGCTCTTCCAGCAGGGACCGGTCCTCGGTCAGCAGGTCGGGGTGGGCCTGCAGCCAGTCGCGCACGCGCGGCCAGTGCAGATCGTCTTCGGTCGTCGAAAGAGGGTCGGTGGCGGTGCTCAACGACCCCTCCCGAGGGTCAGTACTAGAGGATGGACTGGCCGGTCTTGCCCCAGTCCGCAAGGAAGGCATCAAGCCCCTTGTCGGTTAACGGGTGCTTGACCAGGGCCTTGAAAACGTCCGCCGGCAGGGTCGCGGCGTCCGCTCCGGCCAGGGCCGCGGCCGAGACATGGGCCGGATTGCGGAGGCTGGCGGCCAGCACCTCGGTCTCGAAGCCGTGGATGTCGTACAGGGTGCGGATCTCTTCAAGCAGGCCCACGCCGTCGGCGCCGTGGTCTTCCAGACGGCCCACGAACGGCGAGATGAAGGTCGCGCCGGCCTTGGCGGCCAGCATGGCCTGGGCGGCCGAGAAGCACAGGGTGACGTTGGTCTTGATGCCCTTGTCCGCGAAGGCGCGGGTGGCGCGCAGGCCGTCCCAGGTCAGGGGCAGCTTCACGACCACGTTCGGAGCGATGGCGGCGAGCTTGTCGCCCTCCTTCACCATGGTCTCGAAATCGGTCGCGACGGCCTCCGCGGAGATCGGCCCCTCGACGAGGGCGCAAATCTCGGCGATGACCTCGGCGATGTTCCGGCCCGACTTTGCGATCAGCGACGGATTGGTGGTGACGCCGTCCACCATCCCGGTGGGCAGCATGTCCTTGATGACGGGGACTTCGGCGGTGTCGAGGAAGAGTTTCATGGGCGGGACATTTAGCGGGGGATGGGCTGGCGCGCGAGCCAAATCCTCCCCCATCGG
>NZ_BAAAGA010000001.1:922164-982673 GCF_039523815.1 Brevundimonas kwangchunensis
TTCCGCAAATGGCTTCGCGAGCACGGCGCGGCGCTGCACGCGGTGGGGCGCTAGGCGCAAACCAACCCCTCCACCACCCCTCGGGCGGTCCCCCTCCCCCGATGGGGGAGGATCAGGTGAAAGTCGCATCCGTTCTCATCCCGCTACCGGTGCCCGAGGCCTTCGACTATGAGGTGCCCGAGGGGCTGGAGGTCGCGCGTGGCGATCAGGTGGCCGTGCCGCTGGGGCCGAGGCTCATGCGTGGCGTGGTGTCCGAGGCGCGCGAGACGACCGGTTCGAACCGTCGCCTGAAGGCCATCGACCATGTGCTGGACGATCCGCGCCTGCCGGAGCGGACGGTGGACTTCGTCGAATGGGCCGCGCGCTGGACGCTCAGTGCGCCGGGGGAGATGGCGTCTGCCGCGCTGAAAGGCCTGCGCGCGCCGAGGCCCAAGCCCGAGCGCCGCGTGCGTCGCGTCGGTGATCGCCAGCCGTCTCGTCCGACCGCTGCGCGCACGGCGGTGCTGGAGGCGCTGGGCGAACGCTCCATGCCCGGCCCGGATCTCGCCCGCGCCGCCGGGGTGTCGTCGGGCGTGGTGAAAGGCCTGCTTGACGAGGGCGTGCTGGAAACGATCGAGATCGAGGCGATTGCCGCCTTCGACGCGCCCGATCCGGACCATGCCCCTGCGACGCTCAATGCGGACCAGGCTGCCGCCGCCGATGCGATAGGCGAGGCCGTATCGACCGGCGGGTTCAAACCCTTCCTGCTCGATGGCGTCACCGGGTCCGGCAAGACCGAGGCCTATCTGGAAGCCGCCGCCCGCGCGCTGAAGGCTGATCCATCGGCGCAGATCCTGATCCTGTTGCCCGAGATCGCCCTGACCCAGGCGGTGATCGAGCGCATCACCGCCCGCTTCGGCGTCGCCCCGGCCGAGTGGCACTCCGGCGTCGCCCCGCCGCGCAGACGGCAGGTCTGGGAGGCCGTGCAGGCCGGTCGGTGCAACATCGTGGTCGGCGCCCGTTCGGCCCTGTTCCTGCCCTATGCAAGCCTGCGCCTGATCATCGTTGACGAGGAGCACGACGGCTCGTTCAAGCAGGAGGAGGGGCTGGTCTATCACGGCCGGGACCTCGCCGTGGCTCGGGCGCGGATCGAGGAGGCGACGGTGGTCCTCGCCTCGGCGACGCCATCGCTGGAGACGCTGTGGAACGCCCATCAGGGCCGGTATGGCTGGCTGAAGCTGGGCGCGCGGCACGGCGCGGCGGTCCTGCCGCGGGTCGACCTGCTGGACCTCCGTCCCAATCCGCCCGACCCGCAGACCTGGCTGTCGCAGCCGTTGCGCGAGGCGATCGGCGAGACCCTGCTGAAGGGCGAGCAGGCCCTGCTGTTCCTGAACCGGCGGGGCTATGCGCCGGTGGTCCTCTGCCGTGCCTGCGGCCATCGCCTGACCGCTCCGGACACCGACAGCTGGCTGGTCGAGCATCGCTACACCGGCCGGCTGGTCTGCCATCTGACCGGCTTTTCCATGGCCAAGCCGCGCATCTGCCCTTCCTGCGGGGCCGAGGACAGTCTCGTGCCGGTCGGCCCCGGGGTGGAGCGGGTCGAGGAGGAGGTCCGCAATCTCTTCCCCGACGCGCGCACGGCCGTCTTCAGCTCCGATACCGTGACGGACGGCAAGTCGGCGCGTGCGCTGATCCAGTCTATGGCGGACGGCGAGATCGACATCCTCGTCGCGACCCAGGCCGCCGCCAAGGGCCACAATTTCCCGCGTCTGACGCTGGTGGGCGTGGTGGATGCCGACCTCGGCCTGCGCGGCGGCGACCTGCGGGCGGCCGAGCGGACCTTCCAGTTGTTGACCCAGGCGACCGGTCGGGCGGGTCGCGCCGACCGGCCGGGCCGGGCCCTGCTGCAGACCTGGACGCCGGAGCATCCGGTGCTTCAGGCGTTGGCGGCGGGCGATCGTGACGCCTTCGTCGAGGCGGAGATGGCCGAGCGCGAGGCCGCGTCCCTGCCGCCCTATGGCCGGCTGGCCGCCCTGATCCTCTCCAGCGAGAACGCCATGGCCGTCGAGAAGGTCGCGCGGGAACTGGCCGAGGCCATCCCGAACGCCGAGCGTCTGGAGGTCTACGGGCCTGCGGATGCGCCGCTGGCGCTGGTGCGTGGTCGGCGACGCAAACGCCTGCTGGTCCGTGCGGATCGGGATGTGGATCTGCAAGGCTTCCTGCGCGTCTGGCTCAGCCGCGTGAAGGTGCCGGCGTCGGTGCGTCTGAACGTCGACGTGGACCCCTACAGTTTCCTGTAGGGCGCTAACGCTCGCCGCGCGGCGGCTCGCTGCTTGAGCGCGATGGCTATTGCGGGCCGGTCAGCCGGATCTCGAACACCGACGGCCACTTCTTGCCGGTCACGAACAGCCGGCGGCCCTCCGGGTCCCAGGCGATGCCGTTCAGTACGTCGTCGGCCGGGTCCATGCCGGTGCGGTCCGGCATCAGGGTGCGCAGGTCGACCACGCTTTTGACCGCGCCGGTCGTCGGGTCGATGCGGACGATGAAGTCGGTCTGCCAGACGTTGGCCCAGACCTCGCCGTCGATCCATTCCAGCTCGTTCAGCTGGGTGAGGCTCTGGCCGTTGAAGGTGACGTGGACAGGCTCGGACTCTGCGAAGGTGTCCGGGTCGAGGAAGCGCAGACGGTCTGTGCCGTCCGACAGGATCAGGCGCGTCCCGTCCGTCGTCAGCCCCCAGCCTTCGCCCTCGTAGGCGAACTCGCCCGTGCGTTCGAGGGTCCCGGCGTTCCAGATGAAGCCCCGGCCGTTGCGCCAGGTCAGGCTGAAGACCTTGCCGTTCAGTTCGGTCAGGCCCTCGCCGAAATACTCGGTGTCCAACGTCTGGAGCCGCAGCACCTCGCCGTCCTCCAGCCGGACGCGCCGGACGGTGGACGGAAAGCGCCCCGTACTCTCGATCAGGCCGCCGTCGTGCCAGATGAGGCCCTGGGTGAAGGCTTCCCGGTCGTGGGGCCAGGCGCGGACCACCTCAAACCCGTGGAAGGGAATGGCGACCGGCGGCGGGGCCTCTGCGGTCGCGGGCGCCTGAGCGGGCGTGTGAGCGGGCGGGGCGGCGGTCTGGGCGACCGCCGCCATCGGCAGGAACAGCAGGGCTACTCCAACCGCCGCCGCGCGCATGGTCAGACGCCGGGCTCGGCCGTCTCGGCCTTGTTGAGCTGGGCCTGGTGAGCCTCTTCGGCGGCTCTCTTCTTCGCCGACGCGTTGCGGGACACCATGTTGAGACCCTCGACCATGGCCGAGAAGGCCATGGCGGCGTAGATATAGCCCTTGGGCACGTGGACGCCGAAGCCGTCGGCGATCAGCACCGCGCCGATCATCAGCAGGAAGCCCAGCGCCAGCATCACGACGGTCGGGTTCTTGTCGATGAACTCGGCCAGCGGGTCCGCGGCCAGCAGCATCACCAGAACGGCGAAGACGACGGCGATCATCATGACGACGACGTGGTCGGTCATGCCGACGGCGGTCAAGATCGAGTCGATCGAGAACACCAGGTCAAGAATGATGATCTGGAAGATGGCCGATCCGACGTTGTTGATCACGACGTCCTTCTTGTCCTTCTCCAGAAGGGCGTGGGACGGCGTCGTGTCCGTGGCGTGGTGGATCTCCTTGGTGGCCTTCCACAGCAGGAACAGGCCACCGGCGATCAGGATCAGGTCGCGCCAGCTGAAGGCGGTGTCGAAGTTGCGGGCGCAATGGTTGGCCGCTGTCTCGATACACGCGGGATCCAGCAGGGCGCCATGGAAGCCGAGGTTGAAGACCGGCGCGGTCAGGCCGACGATCCAGCCGATGGTGGCCAGAAGGCCCAGGCGCATGATCAGGGCCAGGCCGATACCGATACGACGGGTGCGCTGGCGATGTTCCGGCGGCAGCTTGTTCGACAGGATCGAGATGAAGATCAGGTTGTCGATGCCCAGAACCACCTCCATCACCACCAGGGTGATCAGAGCCGCCCAGGCGGTCGGGTCGTTCAGAAGAGGGGTGAAGTCGAACATCGGGGGGTGGCGCTCCTGTTGGGCTGGCCGTTGAATGCCTTGTGTACCTGCGCGGTTGCAGGTCCGGCAATCCGGCGCAATGCGGCGGCCTGTCTCGGTTGCGATGCGGGGGCAGGGGTGCTATCAGGCGCCCGGCTGAGCCGGAGGGCGCGTTACTGAACGCGTCCCCAAAGTGCTTTCTTCAAGCATTTCAAGCCTTTGGTCGGCGCGGAGACGCGGCCGGCCTCAACCCGAACGCTAACCCGCGCGGACCTTATAAGTGGCTGACGATTTCAGAACGACGGAAGTCGGTGAGCGCTATGCACAAGCGCTGTTCGACCTGGCAGACGAAAATGGCGCTCTGGACGCCGTGCGCGCGGACCTGAAGTCCCTGCGCGCCGCGTGGATCGAGAGTGCGGATCTGCGCCGTTTGGCGACCTCGCCGGTGCTGACGTCGGAAGATCAGACGAAGGGTCTGGTCGCCATCGCCGACAAGGCGAAGTTCAATGGCGTGACCCGCAACTTCCTCGGCCTGCTGGCCCAGAATGGCCGCGCCCGCGACCTGACGTCGACGATCGCCGCCTTCGAGGCGCTGTACGCGAAGAAGACGGGCCTGGTCGCCGCCGAGGTCGTGTCGGCCCAGGCGCTGACCGCCGTCCAGCTGGAGTCGATCCAGACCACCCTGCGCACGTCGCTGGGCAAGGATCCCGAACTGACGGCCCGGGTCGATCCGTCGATCCTGGGCGGCCTGAAGGTCAAGGTGGGCTCGAAGCTGTTCGACGCCTCGCTGAAGACCAAGCTCGACCAGATGAAGTTCGCGCTGAAGCGCGCCTAACCCGATACGGCGCCTCACCGCGCATCAAGAGACGAAGACAGAGAGATCCAAATGGACATCCGCGCCGCCGAAATCTCGGCCATCCTCAAGTCGCAGATCGCCAACTTCGGCGTTGAAGCCGACGTCTCGGACGTCGGCCAGGTGCTGTCGGTCGGCGACGGCATCGCCCGCATCCACGGTCTGGACAACGTCCAGGCCGGTGAAATGGTCGAGTTCCCGAAGGCCGGCGTGAAGGGCATGGCCCTGAACCTCGAGCGCGACAACGTCGGCGTCGTGATCTTCGGCTCCGACTCGGCCATCGCAGAAGGCGACGAAGTCCGCCGCCTCGGCGAGATCGTGGACGTGCCGGTCGGCAAGGGCCTGCTGGGCCGCGTCGTTAACCCGCTGGGCGAGCCGATCGACGGCAAGGGCCCGATCGTCTCGAACGAGCGCCGCCGCGTGGACGTGAAGGCTCCGGGCATCATCCCGCGCAAGTCGGTGCACGAGCCGATGCAGACCGGCCTGAAGGCCATCGACACCCTGATCCCGGTCGGCCGCGGCCAGCGCGAGCTGATCATCGGTGACCGTCAGGTCGGCAAGACCGCCGTCGCCATCGACACCATCCTGAACCAGAAGTCGGTCAACGCCACCGACGACGAGTCGGCCAAGCTGTACTGCATCTACGTGGCCATCGGTCAGAAGCGGTCGACCGTCGCCCAGATCGTGAAGACGCTCGAGGAATCGGGCGCTCTCGACTACACCATCGTTGTGGCCTGCACCGCCTCGGAACCGGCCCCGCTGCAGTTCTTGGCTCCGTTCGCCGGCACCGCCATGGGCGAGTTCTTCCGCGACAACGGCATGCACGCCCTGATCGTCTATGACGATCTGTCGAAGCAGGCCGTCGCCTACCGTCAGATGTCGCTGCTGCTGCGCCGTCCGCCGGGCCGCGAAGCCTATCCGGGCGACGTCTTCTACCTGCACTCGCGCCTGCTGGAGCGTTCGGCCAAGCTGAACGCCGACTACGGCTCGGGCTCGATGACCGCCCTGCCGCTGATCGAAACCCAGGCCAACGACGTGTCGGCCTACATCCCGACCAACGTGATCTCGATCACCGACGGCCAGATCTTCCTGGAATCGGACCTGTTCTACCAGGGCATCCGTCCGGCCGTGAACGTCGGCATCTCGGTGTCGCGCGTGGGTTCGTCGGCCCAGACCAAGGCGATGAAGAAGGTCGCCGGCACCATCAAGGGCGAGCTGGCCCAGTATCGTGAGATGGCCGCCTTCGCGAAGTTCGGTTCGGACCTCGACGCCTCGACCCAGAAGCTGCTGGCCCGCGGCGCCCGCCTGACCGAGCTGCTGAAGCAGCCGCAGTACGCGCCGCTGACCATGGAAGAGCAGGTCGTGTCGGTCTACGCCGGCACCCGCGGTTACCTGGACGGCGTCGCCGTGTCGGACATCGGTCGCTTCGAGAGCGAGCTGCTGGCCCGCATCAAGGCGTCGAACCCGGGCCTGCTGGAAGGCATCCGCACGAAGAAGGACCTGACCGCCGAGCTCGAGACCGAGCTGAAGTCGGTGCTGGAAGCCTTCACCAAGACCTTCGCCTGAGACCCTGACCGGATAGCGAGAGAGTAGCGCCGGATGGCCAGCCTCAAGGAAATGCGCAATCGGATCGACAGCGTGAAGTCCACGCAGAAGATCACGAAAGCCCTGAACATGGTCGCCGCGGCCAAGCTGAAGCGCGCCCAGGATCAGGCCGAAAGCGCCCGCCCCTACGCGAAGAAGATGGCCGCCGTCATCGCCAACCTGGCGGCCGGCGTGTCCGGCGACGGCGCCCCCAAGCTGCTGGCCGGCACCGGTTCGGACCAGAAGCACCTCGTGGTCGTCGCCACCGGCGACAAGGGTCTGGCGGGTGGTTTCAACACCAACGTCATCCGCGCTGCGCGTGAGCGCATCAACGGCCTGATCGCCGCCGGCAAGGACGTCCGGATCATCGCCGTGGGCCGCAAGGTCCGCGATGGCCTGACCCGCCTGTACGGCGACAGGCTGATCCGCACCTTCGAGCTGAGCGAGCACAAGGTCATCGGCATGGCCGCGGCCGAGCCGATCGCCGCCCTGATCGCGGAAGAGTTCGAGGAGGGCCGCGCCGACGTCGTGACCCTGTTCTACAGCCGCTTCCAGTCGGTCATCTCGCAGGTCCCGACCCCGCGTCAGCTGATCCCGGCGGTCATCGACGGCGACGCCGCCCCGATCGACCTGAACGGCGCCGTGTACGAGTACGAGCCGTCGGAGGAGGAGATCCTCGAGACGCTGCTGCCGCGCAACGTCACGACCCAGATCCTCGCCGCCCTGTACGAGAACCAGGCCAGCTTCTTCGGCGCCCAGATGGGCGCCATGGACAACGCCACCCGTAACGCGGGCGACCTGATCAACAGCCTCACGCTGCAATACAACCGCAAGCGCCAGGCCCAGATCACCACCGAACTGATCGAGATCATCGCCGGCGCTGAAGCGCTCTGATCCGATACCCGCACAGACAAGACCTTCCGAACGGAACGAACCGATGACCGACACCGCCGCCCCGAAGAAACCCGCCACCCGCAAGCCCGCTGCGCCGAAGACCACCGCCGCCAAGGCCGCTCCGAAGGCCGCCGTCGCCGGCGGCACGGGCCGCATCGCCCAGGTCATCGGCGCCGTCGTCGACGTTGAGTTCGAAGGCCAGCTGCCGGCCATCCTGAACGCCCTGGAGACGCAGAACGTCGACCAGAAGACGGGCGAGCCCTTCACCCTGGTTCTGGAAGTCGCCCAGCACCTCGGCGAGAGCATGGTCCGCACGATCGCCATGGACACCACCGAGGGCCTGACCCGTGGCCAGCCGGTGTCAGACACCGGTTCGTCGATCCTGGCGCCGGTCGGTCCGGGCACGCTGGGCCGCATCATGAACGTCGTCGGCCAGCCGATCGACGAGCAGGGCCCGATCAAGACGGACATGTTCCGCCCGATCCACCGCGAGGCTCCGTCGTTCGAAGAGCAATCGACCTCGTCGGAAATCCTGGTCACCGGCATCAAGGTCATCGACCTGATGTGCCCCTACACCAAGGGCGGCAAGACCGGCCTGTTCGGCGGCGCCGGCGTCGGCAAGACCGTGACCATGCAGGAACTGATCAACAACATCGCCAAGGCTTACGGCGGTTACTCGGTTCTGGCCGGCGTGGGTGAACGCACCCGCGAAGGCAACGACCTGTACCACGAGATGATCGAGTCCAACGTGAACGTGGACCCGACCAAGAACGACGGCTCGACCGAAGGCTCGAAATGCGCCCTCGTGTACGGCCAGATGAACGAGCCTCCCGGCGCCCGCGCCCGCGTCGCCCTGACCGGCCTGGCCCAGGCCGAGTACTTCCGCGACGAGGAAGGCAAGGACGTGCTGCTGTTCGTCGACAACATCTTCCGCTTCACCCAGGCTGGTTCGGAAATGTCGGCTCTGCTGGGCCGTATCCCGTCGGCCGTGGGCTATCAGCCGACGCTGGCCACCGAGATGGGCAACCTGCAGGAGCGCATCACCTCTACGAAGAAGGGCTCGATCACCTCGATCCAGGCCATCTACGTTCCGGCCGACGACCTGACCGACCCGGCCCCGGCCGCCTCGTTCGCCCACCTGGACGCCAAGACCGTTCTGTCGCGTGACATCGCCGCCCAGGCCATCTTCCCGGCCGTGGACCCGCTGGACTCGACCTCGCGGATCATGGACCCGCTGGTCATCGGCGAGGAGCACTACCGCACCGCCCGTTCGGTTCAGGAAGTGCTGCAGCAGTACAAGGCCCTGAAGGACATCATCGCCATCCTGGGCATGGACGAGCTGTCGGAAGAGGACAAGCTGATCGTGGCCCGCGCCCGCAAGATCCAGCGCTTCCTGTCGCAGCCGTTCTTCGTGGCCGAGCAGTTCACCAACTCGCCGGGCAAGTTCGTCGAGCTGGCCGACACGATCCGCTCGTTCAAGGGCATCGTGGCCGGTGAATACGACCACCTGCCGGAAGCGGCCTTCTACATGGTCGGCTCCATCGAGGAAGCCGTCGAGAAGGCCCAGAAGATGGCTTCGGAAGCCTGATAATGGCCGGCAAGCTCAGCTTCTCGCTGGTGTCGCCTGAACGCGAGGTCTTCTCGGGTCTCGTGGATCAGGTTGACGCGCCGGGCGTCGAAGGCGACTTCGGCGTTCTGCCCAACCATGCCCCGTTCATGACCGCCCTGCGCGAAGGCGTGGTCACCGTGATCGACGGCTCCAGCCGTCGCCTGTTCGAGGTGCACGGCGGCTTCGCCGACGTCACCCCGGCCGGCCTCACCATCCTGGCCGAGAAAGCCTCGGAACTGACCGCCGCCTGAGGCTGTCGCGATCCATTAGAAAAGCCCCGGTCAGCTCCGCTGGTCGGGGCTTTTTCCTGGGCGGCGCTCAGGCGGCGGACGGCGGCGGCCTGAAAGTGGCTAGTGGTTAGTGGTTGATGTGCCCACCACCAGTTCGAGGCGGGCGGAGGCAGTGAAGCGGCAACCACTAACCACTAGCCACTAACCACTTCGCGCGCTCCAGCCACCAACGTACTCGCTCCGCCTCTTGACCCCCGCCTCGGGCGCCCTAGATAGCCCGGGCAAGACGAGGCCACGTCCTCGCTCCGCTTCGGCGGACCAAGTCCGGGACGGCCCGGCCCTTTGCAAGGAGGGCCGCAACCCATGGCCTGGATTTCCCTACTCATCGCCGGCCTGTTCGAGATCGTCTGGGCCTATTTCATGAAGCAGTCGGAAGGCTTCACCCGGCTGTGGCCCAGCGTCGCGACGATCGGCTTCATGGCGATCAGCTTCGCCCTGCTGTCCTGGTCGATGAAGACCCTGCCGATGGGCACGGCCTATGTCATGTGGACCGGCATCGGCGCGGTCGGCGCCTTCCTCGTCGGCGTCGTCCTGCTGGGCGAGCAGGTCAACGCCATGCGCATCCTCGCCGCCGTTCTGGTGGTGTCGGGTCTGGTCCTGTTCCGCCTCGCGCCCGGCGGAAACGCTCACTGACGCGATGAACGGGCGACGGCACGACCGGAGCCTCTCGTAGAGCGTCCAGCATCGACCGTCCGGACGAATCCTGTCCGGGCGGTCATCGGACCGCGCCAGTGGGAGTCCGAGCATGCTGACGATCATCGCCATGATGGCCGCCTTGACGGCAGTGACACCGCCGCAGACCTCGCCGGATCGCGCCGCCTTCGAGAGCCTGAAGGCCATGCGCGGCGACTGGCGTGAGGTTGGCCGTCCCCGCCCCTTCACGTTGAACTACCGCACGATGTCGAGTGACAAGGTCGTGGTTGAGACCTGGACCGGATCGAATGGGCAGCAGAGCATCACGGTCTTCCTGATGGAGGGTGAGAGGCTGATCGCGACCCGCTACTCCTCTCTGGGCGAGCATCCGACGATGTCCCTGACATCCGCCGCAGACGGCGAACTGGGATTCACCTTCAGGTCAGCGGTCAACATGCCGACCGGAGACGGTCCCTACATCCGCGCCATGTCGATACGACGGGACGGCAACAGGATGACCCGAACCGACACCTTCCGCGCCTATGGCGCCGACGAGACCAGTCGCTGGCAGCTGGCCCGTATCCGCTAGATCAGCAGGGCGGCGAACGTCGACACGACCTGCTCATAGGTCTCGCGCTTGAACGGCACGATGAGGTCCGGCGCTTCGTCCAGCCGACCCCAGCGCCAGGCGTCGAACTCGATCTCCTCGTGCTGTTCGAGGTCGATCTCGGCTTCCTCGCCGGTGAAGCGGAAGGCGAACCAGCGCTGCTTCTGTCCCTTCCACCCGCGCGCCTGTTTCGACCCGCCGTAGTCAGCCGGGAAGTCATAGGCGACCCACTGCTGAATCTCGCCGATCAGCTCGGCCGAGGTGACGCCCGTCTCCTCGGCCAGCTCGCGACGGGCGGCGGCTTCGTAGTCCTCGCCCTCGTCGACCCCGCCCTGCGGGAACTGCCAGTTATACGGCGCCGGCGTGCCCGCGCGCCGCCCGTACCAGACGCGCCCATCCGCATGGAACAGCACGACGCCGACGTTGGGGCGGTAGTTCGAGAGGTCTCTCATGGGGACTAGGTTCTAGGGGCTTGGGATCAGGGAAGAAAGACGCTGAGGTCCGGCTCGGCAACCTAGCCCTTGGCCCCTGGCCCTTGGAACCTAACTCCTATCGTCCCGGTCTTTGCGTGATCGCCGACGCCGGGGCCAGCTGAATCCCGCGGGCGTCCAGACCGGCGGTCCAGCGGGCGACGGCCTCGACCGTCACAGGGTAGCTGAAGCCCGTGCCGAACGACTGGCCGCGGGCTTTCGCCAAGGCTTCCAGCGCGTTCAGCTGACCGACGATGGCGGCGGCCGACTGCTCCTCGTCGATGATGCGGTTGGCGCTGGCGCGGGACCACGCGCCCGGCTTGCGGCTCATGGAGCCGTCGTCGAGAAAGGCGATGCCCTTGGACCGCAGGGTAGCCATGAAGGACGACATGCCGGCTTCGGAACCGGCGAAGCGGTCGCCCAGATAGTTGGTCACGCCGAAATAGCCGGTGGCGCGGCTCAGCAGCCAGTTCATGCGCGCCTGGATCTCGGCGGGCTCGGACGAGGCCAGCAGGGTGTAGGGGCCGGGGTCGGTCGACGGATAGCCGGTCGGCTCCATCGGGATCTCGATCATCACCTCATGGCCCTGCGCCCGGGCGAGATCGATCCAGCCCTGCAGGCCTTCGGCGTAAGGGACGAAACTCAGCGTCACCTCGGCCGGCAGGCGTTCGATGGCGGCGCGGGTCGTGGCGGCATTCAGGCCCAGTCCGCCGACGACCAGGGCGATACGCGGGCGACCGTCGGAGACGAAGGGGCGGGCATAGGCCTGGGCCGGCACGCGGCCGTCCGGCGCGATGCGGGGCAGGGGGCCGTCAGGGCCCGCCTGGTGGAGGCCGGCGATGGGCGCGACGGTCAGCGGACGGGCGGCGACGCGCGGCGCGGTCACGGCCGCGCCCTCGCCCGAGACGACGGCGCCGTCCGGCAGCGTCAGGATGGCCTCGCCGTTCAGCGCCGGATCACCGTCCGTCGACAGGTCGGCATAGAGGCCGCCGGCGCCCATGGTGAAGGCTTCTAGGCCCGTCGGGATCGGGGCGGCCGCATGGGTCTCGGCATTGCGCTTCAGGGCCACCCGGGCCGATGGAGCGCCCGCGCGCGGATCACCCAGAACGGTCACGAACAGGGCGGCGGCGCCGATCAGCAGCACCCCGGCCAGAGACACGGCCACAGGCGGCTTGCGCACGAAGCGACCCACGACCGAAAGGCGGTCGCGCAGGGTCGCCTTCTCCGGAGGAGCTCCGGCGGTGGCGGCGAGAACGGACTGGCGCTTTGCGAACATGGATCAGGGCGGCTCGTTGAAGTCCGTGGCCACGGACTCCCTCGCGCTCACACTGACGGGCGTCGGTTAAGAAAGCCTAACGCGCCGTTATCCATGTCGGCGTCATTCGCCGCCTTCGGGCTCCGCGGCGTTGGCGGCCACCACGATGGCGTTCGGATCAGTGACAACGATGCCTTCCGGCGCGGCAGCCAGACGGGTCAGGACCCCGCCGGCGCGCAGCACGTCCAGCGCCCGCTCCAGCTGATAGTCCTTGTCCTTGTCGTAGTCCTCGCCCGGCGCCTCGTGCGGGGTGTGCGGACCCTTGCGCTCGGCGCCGATCGAGGCGTCCAGCGCCGTGGCGTAGGCGGCTTCGGAATAGATGAAGCTGGACCGCGACACGATCCGCGCCTCGGCGGCCGAACGGGCGACCTCCAGATCCGGCTCGATGCCGACCTTCTGGATCGAGGCGCCCGACGGCGTGTAGTAGCGCGCCGTCGTGATCGACAGGGCGCCGTCCGCGCCGTTGCGCAGCGGGATCACGGTCTGGACCGAGCCCTTGCCGAAGCTGGTGAGGCCCACGATCGTCGCGCGCTGGTGATCCTTCAGGGCGCCGGCCACGATCTCCGATGCCGATGCCGAGCCGTAGTTGATCAGCACCACGACCGGCAGGCCGCCGGTCAGGTCGCCGCGCGTGGCGGAGTATCGCTGGATCTGATCCGGCTTGCGGCCGCGCTGGCTGACGATCTCGCCGCGTTCCAGGAAAGCGTCCGACACCGCGATGGCCGCATCCAGCAGGCCGCCGCCGTTGTTCCGCAGGTCGAGGACATAGCCCTTGATCGCCGGGTTCTCGCGCTTCAGGCGCTCGATGGTCTCGTTCAGCTCCCGGCCGGTGTTCTCGTTGAAGGCCGAGACGCGCAGATAGGCGAACTCGCCCTCGATGCGGCCGGTGACGGACTCGATGCGGATGACCTCGCGGGTCAGGGTGACCTCGCGCGGCTCCTCGCCGTCGCGCAGGAAGGTCACCTTGACCGAGGTGCCGACAGCGCCTCGCAGCTTCTCCGACACCTGGCTGACGGTCAGGCCCGAGGCGTTCTGTCCGTCGATGGAGGAGATGACGTCGCCGGCCTGGACGTTGTTCCGGGCGGCCGGGCCGCCATCCATTGGCGAGATGACCTTCACCAGCCCGCCGTCCGACGAGATGGTCAGGCCGACGCCCGAGTAGTGCCCTTCGGTCCGCTCGCGCAGTTGGCTGTAGCCTTCGGGCGCGAGATAGTCCGAGTGCGGGTCCAGCGCCCCCATCATCCCCTGCAGGGCCGCCTCGATCAGCTTCTTGTCGTCGACCGGCACCACATAGGCCTGCTCGACGATGCCCAGCACGTCGCCGAACAGACCGATCATGCGGAAGGCTTCGTTCCGCGGGGTCTGCCCGGCGGCGGTGGCCGCTCCCAGACCGATCACGGTGGCGGCGGCGGCGCCGATCATCAGCAACTTGCGCATTCGTCTTCTTTCGGCGGGTCAGGAACGTGACCCATGGCGTCAGTGTCGATCCACCCGCGTCCAAATCGTGGCCGAGCGGCGATCCGCGGATAAAATCAGCGTCATCAAGGCTTGGGAAGCGATTTCACCCGAGTTTGCGATCAGTTGAGCCACGGCGCCGGATCGACCGGCCGTTCTTCGCGACGCAGTTCGAAATAAACCTCGCCATCCTGCGCCGATCGACCCAGCGCCTGTCCGTCCGAGACGCGCGCGCCTTCCTCGACGGAGACGTCGTCCAGCCCGGCGATCACCGCGCGCCAACCCGGTCCCAGATCGAGGATCACGACCTCGCCCCAGCCCGACAGCGGCCCGACATGGACCACGCGCCCGGCCGCCGGAGCCACCGCCTCGACCGCATCCGCGCGCCAGCGCCAGCCCGAGGATCGCCCGCCGAACCGGGCCGAGGGCGCCCCCGAAACCGGCGGGGTGAGGCTGTTGCGTCCGGCCGGCAGGCGGGCCGCGGTCGTCTCGACCTCGGCGTCCGCAGCAGGCACGGCGGCGCCGAGGCTGCGCAGTCGGGCCTCCAGCGTCCGCGCCGCCCGTTCGGCCGCCCGCGCTTCGGCGACCAGCACCGACTGCAGCGCCGCCTTGCGGGCGGAAAGGTTCTCCATCTCGGCCCGACGATCGCCCCGGGCGCTTTCCGTCGTGAAGAGCTGCTCGCTGTTCAGGGCCGCCAGCCGCCGGATGCGCACGATCTCCGCCTGCCGGTCCGACAGCGCTTTCGCCCGCGCCTGCAGTTCCGGCGCGATGGCCCGCAGAAGGATGCTGGCCCGGACTGTGTCCACCGCCTTGTCCGCGGGCACCAGCAAAGGTGGCGGCGGCTTGCGCGACATCATCTGCAGGGCCGATAGCAGCCGCGACTGCTTGCCCTGATTGCGGGACATCTCGGCGACCAGCGCCGCTTCGCGCTGACCCAGATCGCGCAGACGGGCCCGCTGGCCGGAGATCAGGGCGTCGTCCTGTCCGACCGCGGTGCGCAGGGACGCCAGCTGGCGATCCAGATCGGCGATCTCGTGCGCGGCCTGATCGGCCTCGGCCCTCAGACGGCGCGCGCGGGCGCTCTCGTCGCGGTACTCGGCCTGCAGGCGCGCGACATCCCGCTCCTGCGGCGCCGCGGCAGCGACGGGAAGGGCGAGGGCGGACAGGACAAGGATCAGAGCGACGGGACGCATCAGTTCCGATGATAGGGCGATCCGGCCAGAATGGTCACGGCCCGATACAGCTGCTCGGCCAGCATCGCGCGCGCCAGCGCATGCGGCCAGGTCTGCGGCCCGAAAGCGAGCGTCGAGGACGCCGCCGCCCGCACGCTTTCGTCCAGCCCATCCGCGCCGCCGATGGCGAAGACCAGCTTGCGCTCGCCCCGATCCCTTAGCATGGCGATATGGTCGGCGAAGGCGCGGCTCGCCCAGGTCTTGCCCCGCTCGTCGCACGCGATCAGATGCGCGCCCTCGGCGGCCTTCAGGATCAGCTCGGCCTCGGGCGCCTTGCCCGGCTTGCGCGGTTCCAGATCGATGAGTTCGAGCGGACCAAGCCCGAGCGCCCGCCCGGCCAGGGTCGCGCGCTCGGCATAGTCGGCGGCCAGCGTCGCCTCGGGTCCTCGCCCCGGCTTGCCGATGGCGATGACGCCCAGCTTCATCCGGCGATCAGCGGATCAGGCGCGGCTGTCGGTGCGGTGACCGCTCTCGACCGACCAGATCTTCTCGATGTTGTAGAAGGTCCGGACTTCCGGGCGGAACAGGTGGACGATCACGTCGCCCGCATCCAGCAGAACCCAGTCGCAGTGCGGCAGGCCCGAGACCTTCACGCGCCCCAGACCCTTTTCCTTCATCAGACGCTGCAGATGGTCGGCGAGGGCGCCGACGTGACGGTGCGAGCGGCCCGAGGCCACGATCATGGCGTCGGACATGGGGCTCTTGCCGCGCAGGTCGATCAGGACGATGTCCTGCGCCTTGTCGTCGTCGAGCTTGGCCAGAATGGCGTTTTCGAGATCGGTGGAGCCGACGGGGAGGGGAGCCTGCGGACCGTCTTCCGATCGGAGCGGTTCGAACTCATCCATCTCGTGGGCGGTGTTCGAAACGGCGTCGTCTTGCGCGTCGTACGCGGTAGAGGGGGTCAGCGGAGGGCTCCAGAGAGGCTACTAAAGCGGCAGCCTAGCACAAACGGCCCTTGCCGTCACGCGCCGCCCTTGCGGGCCGCCTGTCGCAGGGCGGTCGACGAGCGATGGTTCAGCGGCGCCGTCAGATAGGTCCAGGCCGGCGCCTCCAGATCGGGGAGCAGTTTCGCCTTGTCGGCCGCCACGCGCGCCCCGGCGAACCGGGCGGCGGCAGGCGCGGTCCGACTGTCCAGCAGCGAACCCGGACGGGCGATCACGGCCATCGGCATCAGGCGCATGATGTCGGTCCAGCCTCTCCAGCGATGGAAGCTCGCCAGGTTGTCCGACCCCATCAGCCAGACGAACCGCACGCCCGGATGACGGGCCACCAGCGCCCTCAGGGTGTCGACGGTCCATTGGGTGCCCATCCGCGTCTCGACGTCCGAGATGATCATCGCCGGACCCGAGGCCGCCAGCCGCGCCGCATGCTCGGCCGAGGCCATCCGGTCGGCCAGCGGCGCGCTCTCGCGGGTGTCCTTCAGCGGGTTCTGCGGAGAGACGAGCCAGACTACCCGGTCCAGCCCGAGCCGCCGCATCGCCGTCTCGGCGACATGAGCGTGGCCGTCGTGCGCGGGATTGAAGGAGCCGCCGAACAGGCCGACCGCCATGCCCGGCGCCAGATCCAGCCCATCGCGCATGGCGCCCCTGCGGGGGCCGAATGCTCTCGGCGCGGGACCGGCATGGAAGAAGGACAAGGCGGGCTCGCGCGACTTTTGCTCAGTCGTGCCCTAACACGACGTCGTTACGGTGTCGCCTGTCTTTGATCCGGGTTCTGCTTGAACGTGTCGCCGACCTCGGCGGCGTCAGGACCGTCCGGACCCGCTTTTTTCTGCGACGCCTCGCCGGTGCGTTTCACATCGGCATCGGACGTCGTGGCGTCGGGCTTGCCGCCAGGAATGGCGCCGTTGTCCTTACGGCCTTCGCTCTGGTTGCGGTCTGTCATCGGAAGCTCCTTTGACGGACCAAGCCTTCGCGACCGCTGACCGTTCCGTCAGCCGGGACAGTGCGCATGCATGCGGGCCTGATATTCTGCGAGGGTGCCGTAGATTTCCGCCTCGGCCCTCAGGGCGTCGACCCGCTCCGGGTCCTCCAGCGCGTTTGGCTCCCACCGGCCGGGCGACTTGCACTCGCCTTGGGTGCCGTACCGCTGGGGCCGGTTTTCGGCGACGGCGATGCGGTCGAACAGATAGCCGTAGTTGTTGGGAGACACCTCGCCCTGCTCGACCAGCGGCTCCATCAGCGCCAGCACATGCCGCTGGAAATCGCGGTCGTTGTCCGCGTGCTGGGCCATCAGCCAGGCCGAGCTCGAGGCCCGCTCGCCCGTCGCGCTGCGGGTGAACCAGCCGTTGGCCGCGACGTCGGCCTTCAGCCATTCGGTGTTGTCCTTGTCGGTGATGCAGGTCGAGCGCCCCAGACGGTTCATCAGGCGCGCGTTGGCGGCCGGGCTGACCTCGCCCCAGACCTGCGCCCCGCCGGTGAAGGCGTAGCGGTGAAGCTGGTCGCCGGCCGTTCTGTATTCCAACTCCCTCGCCCGGGGATTGGTCTCGGCGGCGGCGCGGGCGTAGCGGTCCGAGGCCCATTTGAACGGCTCTTCGGTCGCGACCTGCCCGTTCTGCATGCCCTCGACGAACAGCAGCCACTTGCCCCACGCCTCGGAGGCTGCGGCGCGGTCATCGTCGAACGCCACCTGATCCGCGGCTTCCGCGGCGGCGGCGAGGTTCTCCTGAAACACGGCTTCGGCTTCCGTCAGGCAGCGACGCGGGCCGCCTTCCGCCATGGTGCGCCGAAACACCGCCCCCGACAGCGCGGTGAGATCGGCGCCGGACGCTTTCAGCGCCATATAGTCGAAACTGGACGCCGCCCCGACATCTTCGGTCAGGGGGATCAGCTCCGGTGGCAACTGCGCGCCGGCCGGAATGGACTGGAAGCCTGCGGTCAGCATGGCGACTGCGGCGATCATGCCGATGCGGAACATTGAGGCTCTCCCGTTACGCGGGAATAACAGTTCCGCTTCGCGTCGAAATCAAGGCTGCCAGCCACCCGGCGTTTCCACGCCGTCGTCGTCATCCGACTGCTCGAACGGCGACAGCTCGCCGCGCGTCTTGCGGACCTCGTTCCAGGCCGCGCGCAGCAGTTCGGTCACGCCTTCCCCCGACACGCCCGACACCAGCATGGGCCGGCGACCGGCCGCCTCGGCCAGGGCCGCGGCCTTCTCCTCGCGCTCCTCGGGCGACAGGGCGTCGATCTTGTTCAGCGCCAGGATCTCGGTCTTGTCCGACAGCCCCTCGCCATAGGCGTCCAGCTCACCGCGGATGATGCGGTAAGCCTCCACCACATCCTCCTGCGTGCCGTCGATCAGGTGGATCAGCGACGCCGACCGCTCGACGTGGCCGAGGAAACGGGTGCCCAGACCCGCGCCTTCGGAGGCACCTTCGATCAGGCCGGGAATGTCGGCGATGACGAAGCGTTCGGACGGGCTCAGGTCCACCATGCCGAGGTTGGGCGTCAGGGTCGTGAAGGGATAGTCGGCGATCTTGGGCTTCGCCGCCGAGGCCGCCGAGAGGAAGGTCGACTTGCCCGCGTTCGGCAGGCCCGCCAGACCTATGTCGGCGATCAGCTTCAGGCGCAGCCAGATCCAGCGCTCCTGACCTTCCTGGCCGGGGTTGGCATAGGTCGGCGCCTGGTTCTGCGGGCCCTTGAACCGGGTATTGCCCCAGCCGCCGTTGCCGCCGCGCAGCAGCAGTTCGGTCATGCCGGCCCGGTCCATGTCCAGCAGGACGGTTTCCTTGTCCTCGTCCAGCACCTGGGTCCCGACCGGGACCTTCAGGATGATGTCCTCGCCCTTGCCGCCGTGCATCTGGCGGCCTTGGCCGTGGTGGCCGGTCTGGGCCTTGAAATGCTGCTGGTAGCGATAGTCGATCAGGGTGTTCAGGCCGTCCATGGCCGTGATCCAGACGTCGCCGCCCTTGCCACCGTCGCCACCGTCCGGCCCGCCGTTCGGGATGAATTTCTCGCGTCGGAACGACACGGAGCCGCCGCCGCCGTTGCCGCTGCGGATATAGATCTTGGCCTGATCGAGGAACTTCATCGCGGGCTTATGCCGCAAGAGCGCGGCGATTTACAGGCGTTGCAGCGCGATCGAACGGCGGTCTTGCCGGAATCCGCGGCTCAGCTCACCCTCTCCGATTGTGAAGATCGACGCTTCCAGCCTGATGAACCTTCTGACGCCGCTCAAGGTGTCGGATCAGGCGCGCGAGGATCGGCTCGCGGCGCAGGCCGAGGCCAAGGTCCGCGATGCCCGCGCGGCGATGGAGGCCCTGCAACAGCGACGCACCAAGGCCTCGGACGAGCGCAAGGCGGCGGCGAAGCAGAAGATCGAGCAGCTGAAGGCCCGACTGCAGATGCTGCAGTCGATGGCGTCCTCCGATCCCAAGGGAACCGCGCGGCTCGCCGCCCAGCTGGCGCGCGAGCTCAAGGCGGCGGTGAAGGAGTATTCGGGCGGCGGCGTCGGGGGCTTTGGCTCGATCGGCGGCGGTGCGGATACCGCCGTGCAGGCGCCGACCCCGGAAGCGGCGCCCGCAGCGGATGCGGCCGCGCCGACCGACGCCGCGGTGCCGGCAGCGACTCCCGCGCCAACCGTCGCGACGACCGCCTCCGGAGCGGACGCTGAGGGCGATGCCTCGGAAGAGGGCAAGGATGGCGAAGGGGACGGCAAATCCGCCAACCCCTACCAGCAGGCGATCGACCAGCAGCAGGCGCGCGCCGCCGAGTTCAACCGCCGCACCGCTGAGGCCCAGGCCGATCAGGAATTCATCGGCGAGGCGCGCAAGCTGGCCGCCCAGATCAAGGCGCTGGTTCGCAACGCCACCGATCGGGCGCAGGGCGAGGAGGGCGCTCTATCGCCCCAGGAGGCGCGCGAGCTCAAGGCCGCCGTCTCGGATATGGACCGACAAATAGAAACCGCCCAGGGCGACCTGGGCGGCTCCATCTCGATCCTCGTCTAGATCAGGCCGGGCTTCAGCCCTTGGCCCAGACGCCGAACGGGTCGGACCACGGCAGGCCCATGGCTTCCGCCACCGCCGGATAGGTGATCTCGCCCTTCAGCACGTTCAGGCCGCGCGCGAGGTGCGGGTTCTTCTTCAGCGCTTCCAGACCGTGGTCGGCCAAGGCCAGACCGAAGGGCAGGGTGGCGTTGTTCAGGGCTTCCGACGACGTGCGCGGCGCGGCGCCCGGCATGTTGGCGACGCAGTAGTGGACCACGTTCTCGACGACGTAGGTCGGGTCCTCGTGGGTCGTGGCGTGGCTGGTCTCGAAGCAGCCGCCCTGGTCGATGGCGACGTCGACCAGAACCGAGCCCGGCTTCATCGACTTCAGCTGTTCCTTGCTGATCAGGGTCGGGGCCTCGGCGCCCGGGACCAGAACGGCGCCGATGACGACGTCCGCCTTGACGATCTCCTCCTCGATCGCGCCGATCGAGGAATAGCGGGTGATGACGCGGCCGTTGGTGACTTCATCGATATAGGCCATGCGCGGGATCGAACGCTCCAGCACCACGACCTCGGCGCCCAGGCCCATGGCCATCCGCGCCGCGTTCAGGCCGACGACGCCGCCGCCCAGCACCAGCACACGGGCCGGGGCCACGCCCGGCACGCCGCAGAAGAGCAGGCCCATGCCGCCGTTGTGCTTCAGCAGGGTCTCGGCCGCCGAGAAGACGGCGATCCGGCCGGCCACTTCCGACATCGGCGCCAGCAGCGGCAGGCCGCCCTGGGCGTTCGTCACGGTCTCATAGGCGACGGCCGCGCATTTCGAGGCGATCAGGCCCCTGGTCTGCTCGGGGTCCGGGGCCAGGTGCAGGTAGGTGAACAGGATCTGGTCCTCGCGGAGCATTTCCCACTCGACCTTCTGGGGTTCCTTCACCTTCACGATCATGTCGTTGCCGGCGAAGATCTCGGCGGCGGTGTCGACGATCTTCGCGCCCGCCTTGATGTAGTCGGCGTCGGTGAAGCCGGCGCCCAGACCGGCGCCCTTCTCGATCGAGACGGCGTGGCCGTGGGCCACATACTCGCGCACGGCGGTCGGCGTCAGGCCGATGCGGTGCTCGTTCTTCTTGATTTCCTTGGGGACGCCGACGCGCATGGGAGTTTCCTCTGCCAGAACGATGGACGGGCGCACTCTGCGGCGGCTCCGTTTCGCGCGCAATCTAGCGATGGACCGAACGCAGGTTCCTGTTCTTTTCTCCAACTGAACGCCATACAGTCGCAGAATCTGCGAACGAGGCCGCACTTGAAGACGATTTCCGCCGTCACCCTTGACGACACCGACCGCAAGATGATCCGCGCGCTGCAGGGCGACGGGCGCATGACTAACGCCGATCTGGCCAAGGCGGTGAACCTGTCCGAAAGCGCCTGCCTGCGTCGCCTGCGCGCGCTTGAGGCCGAGGGCGTCATCAGCCGTTACGCCGCCATCATCAACGAACGCGCCGTCGGCCTGCCCATCAGCGTCTTCGTCACCGTCACCCTGTCATCCCAGGCCGAGAGCGCCCTGACCGCCTTCGAGACGGCCATCGCCACCGTGCCCGAGGTGGTCGAATGCTATCTGATGACCGGCGGTTCGGACTATCTGCTGCGTCTGGTGGTCCGCGACGTCGACGACCTCGAGCGGGTCCACTCGCGCGAACTCACCCGCATCCCCGGCGTCACCCGCGTCTCGTCCAGCGTCGCCATGCGCACGGTGGTGAAACGCGGCGCGTTGCCGGTCTAGACGCAACTATTGGCTGTATGAAATAAACGCATCATGGGTTTCTCGGAACGCCCCGCAGTCTGGACTGACCACGAGCCGACGCTCGACGAGGAACTGCGCGCGCTCGACGAAGAGGACATCTTCGACATGGCCAATCTGGTGGAGGCGCAGACCGGCATTCCGGGCATCGTCACCATCACGACAGTCATGGGAAAGCACGGGCCGCGCGTGAAGTATTTCCTCAAGCCCGGCCGGCATCAGCCGAGCTTTTCGGTCGCTATCGCCTCACAGCCGCGTGTCGTCGCCAACAGTCTGGATGAGCGGGACCTCAACTGCATGGCTGCTCCGGTGATCGAGTGGGTCGCGCTCAATCACGAGGCGCTCGCGTCCTTCTGGTGGGACGGCGCGGACTGGCCATCGCCAGACGTCCAGTCCTTCATCGCCGGCCTACGCAAGGTCTGATCAGACGTAGAAGCCCTCGCGCAGGTTGATGCCGTGCTCGGCCCAGATCTTGAGCGCCGCCAGCATCTGCGACCAGCCCTGACAGTTGCCGAACGCGGCCTTGAGACCCGTCGGCGTCTCGCGCCAGCCGCCTTCCTCGATGGTCACCAGCGTGCGTCCGTCATCGAGGGCGTCGAAGGTGAAAACGACGGTCGTCATGTAGGCGGCGCGCACGACCGGGTCGCCTTCGTCAGGCGGGCCTTCGTTGGCTTCCCACTGCAGCACGATCCGGCGGTTCTTCTCGACCTCGACGATCTCGACCGGAAAGGTGCCGGGGAAGTCGGCGAACTCCCACTGAACCGTCTTGCCGGTTTCCATCCGACCGACGGCGCCGCCGGTGGTGAAATAGGCGGACAGCTTCGCCGGATCGGCGACGGCCTCGAAGACTTCCTCGACCGGGCGGGCAACGCGGCCGGACACCTTGAACTTCAGATCCATGGGGCAAGCTCCTTGTTCCCGAGGCATAATGTTATATTCTTATAACATGTCAACCGAGGCGAATCAGGACCGGGTTTTCAAGGCCTTGTCGGCGGGCGTCCGCCGCGCCCTGCTGGACGCCCTGAAGGATAAGCCGCAGACGACCGGCGTCCTGTGCGAGCGCTTCGCCCCGCTGGACCGGTGCACGGTGATGCAGCATCTCAAGGTGCTGGAGGGCGCGGATCTGATCATCGTCCAGCGCAAGGGACGGGAGCGATGGAACCACCTCAATCCCCTGCCCATAAAGCAGATCAACGACCGCTGGATCGGCCCGCACGCCGCGCGGGCCGTCGAGGTTCTGGACCGGCTGAAGACCGACCTGGAAGGCTGACTATTTCAGAGCCAGCGTCAGGGCCTTGATGTCCACATACTCGTTGATGCCGTGGGTCGAGCCCTCCTTGCCGTAGCCGGAGGACTTCACCCCGCCGAACGGAGCGACCGCCGTCGACATCAGGCCGGTGTTGATCCCGCACATGCCCGCCTCGATCCGCCGGCCGATGCGGAAGGCGCGGTCCAGGTCCCGGGTGAACAGATAGGAGGCCAGGCCGAACTCGCTGTCGTTCGCCTTCTCCAGCACCTCGGCCTCGGTCTTGAACGGGAAGACCGGGATCAGCGGGCCGAAGGTCTCCTCGTCACGGAACAGTTTGTCGTCCCCGCCCAAGGTCACCGTGGGCTGGAAGAAGCGTCCGCCGAGTTGATGCCGCTTGCCGCCGGTCAGCACCTTGCCGCCCGAGGCCTGCACCTTCGTCAGATGCTCCTCGACCTTGGCGATGGCCTTGTCTTCGATCAGCGGCCCGACCTTCACCCCGGCCTCGAAGGCGGCGCCGACCGGGATCTTCGCCACCTCGGCGGCCAGCTTCTGCGCATAGGTCTCGGCGACCGAGGCCTCGACATAGACCCGGTTGGGGCAGACGCAGGTCTGGCCCGAGTTGCGGAACTTGCCCTTGATGGTCTCGGCCACGGCCAGGTCCAGATCGGCGTCGGCGAAGACGATCAGGGGCGCGGCGCCGCCCAGCTCCATCGACACCCGTTTCAGCGTCGGCGCGCACTGCTCGGCCAGCTTGCGGCCCACGGGCGTCGAGCCGGTGAAGCTGAGCTTGCGGATCTCCGGCGAGGCGGTCAGCACGCCGCCGATGGTCGCCGCATCGCCGGTAATTACGCTCAGCGCGCCCTTGGGCAGGCCCGCCTGATACGCCAGTTCGGCCAGGGCGATGGCGGTGAAGGGCGTCTGGCTGGCTGGCTTGACCACTGCAGTGCAGCCCGCCGCGAACGCAGGGCCCAATTTGCGTGTCAGCATCGCCGCCGGGAAGTTCCAGGGGGTGATGAGGGCGCAGGGGCCGACGGCCTCCCGGAAGGTCACGATCACATGGCCCAGCGGGCTGTCCTGCGTCTCGCCCAGCAACCGCTCGGCCTCGCCGGCGAACCATTTGATGAAGCCGTTGGCGTAGGCGACCTCGCCCCTGGCCTCATCGAAAGGCTTGCCGTTCTCCAGCGCCATCAGGGCGCCGAGGCCCTCGGTGTTCTCGTCGATCAGCCGCGCCCACTCGCGCAGGAAGGCGGCCCGCTTGTGTGGGTCCGACCGCGACCAGTCGGGGAAGGCGTCGACCGCCGCGCGGATCGCCTGCTCGGTCTCGGCGACGCCGAAGTCCGGCACATGGCCGATGATCTCGCCGGTCGCCGGATCGTCCACCGCGATCCGCTTCGCCCCCGTGACGGCCTCCCCCGCGATCAGGGCGTGTTCACGCAGCAGCTTCAGGCCGGCGTCGCGGGCGGAGTTCGTCATGGTCCAAGGTCCTGTTCGGGGAGGAACGGGTAACGCGTCAGTCGGTCATGGTGTTCAGATCCCGGCCCTTCGTTTCCGGCAGCCAGATCAGGCTGACGATCACGGCGACCAGGGTGAAGGCCACGGAGTACCAGAGCCCGAAATAGATATTCCCCGACGCCGCCACCAGAGCGAAGCTGGCCGCGGGCAGCAGGCCGCCCACCCAGCCGGTGCCGATGTTGTAGGGCAGGCTCATCGCCGTGTAGCGGACCCGCGTCGGGAAGAGCTCCACCAGCGCCGCCGCCTGCGGTCCGTAAAGGGCCGTGGCCCCGATCATGAAGATCATCAGGATGGCGAAGACCAGCGGCATGTTGATCCGCGCCGGGTCCGCCTTCTCCGGGTAACCGGCGGCGACCAGCGCTGCCTTCACCCGGGTGTCGACGTCGGCTCGCAGCGCCTTCAGCCCGTCCGCATCCAGCCCCGCCCCTTCGGCCGAGATCACCTCGGTCGAGCCGATGCGGACCACGGCCAGCGACGCCGCCGGGCCGGCGACGTTCTCATACGAGACGCCGGCGTTGGACAGCACGCTCTTGGCGATGTCGCACGAGCTGGAGAAACTGGCCTTGCCGATCGGGTCGAACTGCAGGGCGCAGGTCGCCGGGTCGGCGATGACGGTGACGGGGGCCGTCGCCTGCGCCTCGGCCAGCGCCGGGTTGGCCGCCTTCGTCAGGGCGTGGAAGCCGGGGAAGAAGGCGACCAGCGCCAGGATCATACCGAACAGCATCACCGGCTTGCGCCCGACCCTGTCCGACAGCCAGCCGAAGAAGATGTAGAGGAAGGCCGAGGCCACGGTGACCATCAGAACCAGCTGGTCGACGGTGTTCGTGTCCACTTTCAGGACCCGCTCCATGAAGAAGCGGGTGTAGAAATATCCGCAGTACCAGACCGCTCCCTGCGCGATCATGATTCCGAACAGGGCGATCAGCACGAACCGGCCGTTCTTCCAGGTCAGGAAGGCCTCGCGATAGGGCGCGCGCCGCTCGCCGCCTTTGGCTTCCATCTGCTGGTAGGCCGGGCTCTCGTTCAGCTTCAGACGGATCCATAGCGAAATCGCCAGCAGCAGGGCCGACAGCAGGAAGGGAATGCGCCAGCCCCATTCGTCGAAGGCCTCGACGCCCAGGATCGCGCGGGTGGTCAGGATCACCGTCAGGGCGCCGATCAGACCCATGGCCGCGGTCGTCTGGATCCAGCCGGTCAGCAGCCCGCGCTTCTCACGCGGTGAGTGTTCGGCGACATAGATGGCCGCGCCACCGTACTCGCCACCCAGGGCGAAGCCCTGCAGCATCCGCATGATCAGCAGCAGGATCGGCGCGGCGATGCCGATCTGGCCATAGTCGGGCAGCAGGCCGATCGCGACGGTGGCGACGCCCATCAGGGTGATGGTGACGAGGAAGGTCGTCTTGCGTCCCGTCCGGTCGCCGAACCAGCCGAACACCAGGGCGCCGAGCGGCCGGACCACGAAGCCCAGGCCGAAGGTCAGCAGCGCCATGATGTAGCTGACGGTCTCGCCCGCATCGGCGAAGAAATGACGGGCGATGATCGTCGTCAGGGAGCCGAAGACAAAGAAATCATACCATTCGAACGCCGTGCCGGCGGACGACGCGCCCACCACGGTCTTCAGTCCGGGCCCTTTTCGGGCGTCGGTCCCCTCGGTCATTGATCGCCTCCCCGCGATGCAGACGGGCGTCTCTGCCGGACGCCTCGAAAGTCCACATGCTAGACCTCGCCGTATCCGGCGCAAGGGGAAGGCGCAGACGTAAAAAGGCCCGCCGATGGGGGGATCGGCGGGCCTCTCTCGTCCGGATCGCGCGTCGGGGGGGGACGCGAGCCGGGAACTGTGAAGATCGTTAGTTCTTGGCGTCTTCCGCGGCCGTGGTCACGGCGCTGCCGGCGGCGGAGGCGTCGCGGCCCACTCCCGAAACGGTGTTGCAGGCGGCAGTGGTCAGTGCGGCGGCGGCGGCGACCAGTACGAAAATCTTGCGCATCTCAGTTACTCCATCAGCCGGGGAGGCGTCTGGCATATCAACGTCGCGGGTCGGTCGCGGTTCCCACATCCGACGGGTCTGTCGGAATGATTGCTTCGGGTGTCGCGAACCGCATCCGGGCGATCGTGCCGCCGCCTTCGGCCTCGACCATCTCGGCCTCGCCGCGCAGCTGTTTGGCGAAGGCGCCCATCAGGGTGCGGCCAACGCCGGCGCTCATGGTGTCGGACGGGCCGGGCCCGTTGTCCTGAACCTCGAGCACGCTGACGTCGCCGTCGACCTTGAAGCGGACCTTCAGGTCGCCTCCGCGCCCGGCGAAGGCGTGCTTCTGGGCGTTGGTCACAGCCTCGACCAGCCAGAGGGCCAGCGGGGCCAGCTTGTCCGGATCGACGACCAGAGAGTCCGCCTCGACCGAGGAAGTCACAAGATAGCCGCGCCCGCTCTCGCTGGCGATCAGCTGCCCCACCAGTTCGGTCAGGAAGATGCGCGCGTCGGCATATCGCAGATCGTCGCTCTGGTAGAGGGTGCGATAGATCAGGGCCAGCGCCGCGATCCGCTGGCGGGTGTCGCCCACCGCGGCCTTGGCCTGTGCATCCGTCAGGGCCCGTTGCTGCATCGACAGCAGGGACGAGATGATCTGCAGATTGTTCTTCACCCGGTGATGGATCTCGCGCATCAGCGCGTCCTTCTCCGCCAGTGAGGCCAGCAGGGCGGCATCGCGGGCGGTGATGGTCTCGGCCAGCTCGTCCAGCGTCGTGGCCAGCACCCGGATCTCGGACGGCGCATTCACCGCCTGCACAGGCCGCACCGAGAATTTGCCTCGGGCGTAGATGGCGGCGATCCGTTCCAGATACTCCAGCCACCGCACGACGATCCGGTCGCTGACCAGCATCACGCAGGCGAAGGCCGCGAACCACGCCAGCAGCGGCATGAGCAGGGCTCCGACCGGGTTCAGGCGCGCCCAGGACAACAGGCCGGGGGCCGGAGCCGACAACAGCGCATACACATCACGTCCGGCCAGCGCGGCGCCGGCGAAGACGCGATTCCGGCCATCCGAGTCCGCCTCGAACACCGATGAGCCGTCGTCGCGGGCGCGATCGACCCAGCCGACCAGTGACTGGCCACGCTCAAGCCGGAAGGTCTCCATATTGGTCGCCGTCAGGATCCGGCCGTCGCTATCGGTCAGCGCGGCTTCCGAACCCTCGGGCAGGCTCGGATCGTCGACGTCAGGCTGCAGGGCGGACAGCGGAATCAGCGCGATCATGGCGCCGTCGAATGCGCCGAGCGGGCGCTCCAGTCGGATGGCCACGACCAGCTGGGGCGGGCGGCCCGCGACGGCCGGCGCGCGCGCCAGCACCGTCGGTTCTCCGGACCTCAGGCGCTGGAACCACGCGCTCTGGCGAGCCTGAAGCAACCAAGGGGGCGGTGCGCGGCCCAGATCGCTGGAGGCGCAGGTCGTGACGCCTGTGGGTGTCAGCCGCGCCAGCCCGTCGACGCCATCGATCTGATCCGCCAACGCGGTCAGCCGCGGCTCGCAGAACATCTCCAACGCCTCGGGGCGCAGGGCCTGAAGCAGGACGCTGGTGCTGTCCAGTCGCGACTTGGCGCTGGCGGCGGTGCGTTCGGCGGCCAGCTGGAGATCCGCTCTCCGATCCTGATCCTGAAGCCGGAACTGGGATTGCGCCGAGAAAACCCCGAGCACGAGGATCGGCAACAGCGACAGCGCGAGCGCGACGCCCAGACGGAAACGGATGCCCTGGAACCGTGGTGGCGCCAGACCCCGACCGAAGGCGCGCCCTAGCCGCACCATCCGACTAGTTCCGGACGCCGCTCAGGCGATCCGCGGCGGCGAGGATGGAGCGCATCGCGTCGCCCGCTGCGCGGCCGTCGCGTTCGTAGCCGCCCTTTTCGAGCGTGGCTTGCAGAGCCTTCCGGGCGCGCGAGACGCGGCTCTTCACCGTGCCCACCGCGCACTGGCAGATTTCCGCCGCCTCTTCGTAAGCGAAGCCGCCGGCGCCGACGAGGATAAGCGCCTCGCGCTGCTCTTCCGGCAGGGTGGCGAGGGCGAGGCGCAGTTCGTCCAGCGCCACCGGCGATTCAGGATCGTCCACGGCGACCAGGGTTCGTTCGGCGGCCTCCTGATCCAGCTGCGACTGGCGCCAGGAGCGGCGCTTCTCGGAATAGAACTGGTTGCGCAGGATCATGAAGGTCCAGGCCTTCATGTTCGTGCCCATCTGATAGCTGGCCCGCGCGTCCCACGCCTTCATCATGGCGTCCTGCGCCAGATCGTCGGCGGCCGTGGGGTCGCCCGTCAGGGTCCGTGCGAACGCCCGAAGGTGCGGGATCAGGGTCACCAGCTCCTTCTTGAAAGCGTTATCATCGGCTGAGGGCGGCTTCGGGGGCGGATTGTTCACGCCGCTCATGCGCCATCCTTTCCTGCATCGCGCTGATCCGCGCGGCGCAGGATGTCGAGGAATTCATCCGGGACCGGCTCGTTCACGACTTCGTCGAACATGTGACGGAGCTTCACGCCGATGGCCTGCTGACGAAGTCGAGCCTCCTCCAGGCCCGCCCCGCTCTTGGCCGGCTTGCCCGGTGGGTTTGTATTGTCTGTCATTGAAAGAACGATCGCCACCCTGACGCATATGCTTGAATGCCGGGAACGCCAGCCCGGGCCGACGGTTCCGGCGTCGGAAAGAAAATATGCTCAAGCTTGCTGGCCAAACTGGGAACCGTGGCTGATTTGATACGTTGAGCCGAGACTGCAGAGGTCACATGTCGGTGGCCTGATTGTCGGGGAATATCTGTAATGAGCCTGCTGGCCCGCCTTGCGCCGCACCTCCCGTATGTCCGTCGTTATGCCCGCGCCCTGACCGGCGACCAGACGACCGGCGACAACTATGTCCGCGTCGCGCTGGAGGCGCTGGCCGCCGGCGAACGCCAGCTGCCTGCGGAAATGACGCCGCGCGTGGCGCTGTATCATGTGTTCCACGCCATCTGGGCCTCGACCGGCGCCCAGCTCGAGGACAAGAGCGGCATCGAGAACCGCGGTGATCCGTCCAGCCGCCTGATGCGCATCGCCCCGCGCTCGCGTCAGGCCTTCCTGCTGACGGCGCTGGAAGGCTTCACGCCTTCGGAAGCCGCCCAGATCCTCGACGCAGACGCCTTCGATGTCGAAAAGCTGATCTCGGAAGCCCAGTCGGACATCGACGCCGAACTGGCCACCGACGTCCTGATCATCGAGGACGAGGCCATTATCTCGGCCGACATCGAAAGCCTGGTGAAGGAGCTCGGCCACCGCGTGACCGGCACCGCCACCACCCATGACGAGGCCGTCGACGCCGTCGCCCGCCACCGTCCGGGTCTGGTTCTCGCCGACATCCAGCTGGCCGACGGCTCGTCGGGCATTGACGCCGTGAAGGACATCCTGAAGCGGATCGACGTGCCAGTGATCTTCATCACCGCCTTCCCGGAACGTCTGCTGACCGGCGAGCGCCCGGAGCCGACCTTCCTGATCACCAAGCCGTTCCAGCCCGAGACCGTGAAGGCCGCCATCAGCCAGGCGCTGTTCTTCCACCCCTCGCGCCAGAAGGAAGCCGCGTAAGCGCTTTCGAACTGCGGATACGAAGAAGCCCCGGTTGCTCGACCGGGGCTTTTTTGCTGTTCGCCTTGCCTACTGAGCCGGGGGAGGGCTCGTCGTCGCGGCACCTGCGGCGGGTGCGTCTGTGGTCTGTTCGAACGCAGCGCTGTCAACGGCCTGCTGACCTGCATTGGCGTTGGTCTTGGCGAAACCACCCTGACTGACGAACCACATGCCCAGCAGCAGGATGGCGGCCGCGCCGGCGGAGATGATCAGCAGCGTCAGGATGCGCACGCCGCCGCGACCGCCGCGGACATACTGGGCCTCGACCGGGCGGCCTTCGTGCACGGCGTCCGCCGCCTTGTCGTGTGGGGATTGATGGGTCATGGCGAGGGCCTCCCGGCAATGGAAAGAGATATGCCGGAACAACGCCCCTTGCGGCGCCGCTGTTCCGGTTCGCCCGGAACGCGAAAAAAAACGCAGAATGCTGGAACCTGCCGTCAAAGACGCCGTTATCGGTCTGCGGAGGCGGCGACGCCCCCCCGACTTGAGACCGGCAATAGCCGGTCTGTCGCCTCCGCGCCTCATTCTCGATGATGCCACTTCAGGCGGATCCGGCTCGGGTCCGCCTTTTTCTTTCGCGCGTCTGGACACCGCCGCACGAGCCGCCACTATGCGGGTCCTCAAAGAAAACCCGGAGCCGGATCATGGATCGCGTCAATCGTCAGTGGGTGCTGCGCCAGCGGCCGAAGGGCCTGATCCAGGACGGCGATCTGGAACTGGTCGACGCTCCGATCCCCGAGGTGAAGGATAGCGAGGTCCTGATCCGCACCGTCTATCTGTCGCTGGATCCGACCAACCGCACCTGGATGAACGACGCCGAGGGTTATCTGCCTGCGGTCCAGCTGGGCGCCGTCATGCGTGGCCTGACGCTGGGTGTGGTGGAGGAGAGCAAGTCGGATCGCTTCAAGGCCGGCGACATCGTCACCACGGCCGCCGGCGGCTGGTCCCACTATGCGGTGGTGCCGGACAGCACGGTCTCGCGGGTCCACCGCGCCCCCGGCCTGCCTCTGACCGCCAACATGTCCGTGATGGGCATGACCGGCATGACTGCCTGGTTCGGCGTCATGGACGTCCTCCAGCCCAAGGCCGGCGAGACGATCGTGATCTCGGCCGCAGCCGGCGCGGTCGGCTCGATCGCCGGTCAGGTCGCCAAGGCGCAGGGCGCGCGCGTCATCGGCATCGCCGGCGGTCCCGAAAAATGCCGCTGGCTGACCGAGGAGCTCGGGTTCGACGCCGCCATCGACTACAAGAACGAGGACGTCGGCGACGCTCTGGACCGTCTCGCGCCCGACGGCGTGGAGATGAATTTCGAGAACGTCGGCGGCGACATCATGGTCTCGGTGTTCAACCGCCTGAAGGTCCACGCCCGTATGGCGGTCTGCGGCCTGATCTCGTCCTACAACGCCACCCGCATGCCGCCGTCGCCGAACCTCGGCCGGCTGATCACGCACCGGATCAGGATGCAGGGTTTCCTGGTCATGGATTACTCGCCGCGTGTGAAGGAGATGGTCGTCGGCCTCGGCCCCATGCTCGCGGACGGCAGGGTCCAGTGGAAGGTCCACGTCGACGACGGCCTCGAGGGCGCGCTCGACTCGCTGAACCGCTTGTTCACGGGCGACCATGACGGCAAGTTGCTGGTCCGCGTATCCGAAGAACCGGCCGAGTAGGACCCCCGCATGACCGAGCCGCTGCACGTCCATTTCGAGGATCTGGGCGTGGGCGAGGTGGTGCCGCTCGGCGCCTGCGCCGTCGATCAGACGGCGCTGGACATGTTCGTCGAGCGGTTCATTCCGGGCTGGGATGCCGGCTACGGCGCGCCGGACGCCATGGTCTACGCCCTGTGGAGCCGGCTATTCGCTGACAAGATCTCCGGCTGGGCCCAGTCCAAGGTGCTGGCGGTCGACGGCCTGCGCTACATGCGCAACCCGCCGGCGGGTGAGTTGCTGCGCGGTCGCATGACAATCATGGGCAAGGACCCGGTTGGCGACGAGAAGGGCATCGTGATCGCCCAGCAGGACGTGCTCGACGAGGCGGGCCGGCTGGTCTTCTCCTGCCTGACCCGCTCGCTGGTGGCTCGCCGATAGACAAAAGCCCCGCCCGGCGGACCGGACGGGGCTTCGTCATTTCAGCGCTGACGCCGGATCAGGCGTTGCCTTCCGGCGGCAGGTTCGCAGCGGCGCGGGCGAAGGCCATTGCGATCAGGCGATCCCAGCCCAGCAGCGACACCAGATGGGCATAGATCTGGCCCAGGGCGCCGTTGTCGCGCAGCTCCGCCATCTTCTCGATCGGCAGGGCGCGCAGCTTGTCTTCCGAGATGGCGAAGTAGTCGGCGATCTTCTGCTGCTGGCCGACGCTGCCGTCCTCGTTGCGCGGGGTGAACATGGCTTCGCGGGTCTCGAACAGGTCGAGTTCCTTCAGCAGGTTCACGAACGACTCGGTGCGCAGACGCTCCTGTTCGAAGTTGTTGCAGAACTCCATCGCCTGCTGCGTGTAGGCCGACGGCTGGTCGCCATCGAACAGCGGGGTCTCGCCGCCTTCGGCGAGGAACGGCGCGGCGCGGTCGATGCACAGGATCATGCGCTGCTGGGCGTCGTCGTTGGCGAAGACGAACGGATAGCGGCGGACATAGGCCGGGACATAGGCTTCGGGGCGGAAGTCGCCGGCCTCGGTGATGAACAGGTTGTCGTTCTGGTTCAGCGCCATGACGGCGACCGGCTGCTTGGTGTCGCCGACGAAGATCACCGGATACGACAGGGCGGCCGGAGCGAACTCGGTGACCGTCAGCGGCACCAGGTGGGTCTTGCCGACGAAGGCGTAGGGGTGGTCAACCGGGTTGGCGCCCAGCTTGCCGTGCAGCTCGACCGACAGCGGTTCCGGCTGGTTGTAGAACAGGACGTTGCCGGTCAGGCCGGCGGAAGCAGTGGTGTCGGTCATGGACGCAGAAGGCTCTGGAAGGAAAAACGGTCGCGCCTTCTAGCCCAGACGGCGGTACGCGGCAAACAGGGCTGTTCCGTTACCGAAACAGCCCTGCGCTGTAATCAGAACGTCGCGCGGAAACCGAGCACGATGTTCCGGCCCCGCAGGGGCGCGACATTGGTCAGATAGGACGCATGGTTCAGCGCCAGTTCGTCCAGCAGGTTGTTGCCCCGCAGGTAGACCTGGGCTCCGACGCCGCCGACGGTGAAGTCGTAGGCCACGGTCGCGTTGACCATGTCATAGCCCGGCGTGACCGTCTCATAGGTTGAGATACGGTCCTGCTCGAAGGCGTGGGTGTACTCCAGCTCGCCCGACCAGGCATTCCACAGGAACTCGCCGCGCGCGCCCAGGCGCGCAGCCGGGATGCGCGGCACTGCGCCGCCGCCGTTATCGAACTTGGCCCGCACCAGATCGCCGAACACCTCGCCGGTGAACCACGGGGTGAACCGATGCTTGATCTCGCCCTCGAAGCCGGTGAACACGGCGTCGGCCTGGTCGTAGCGGATCAGGCGGAAGGCCTCGTAGGCGTCGAGGGTGTCGGCGAAGATGTAGCCGTCATAGCCATAGCGATACAGGCTGGCCGTCATCGTCGTGGCGCCACGCGTCCGGCGCAGCGACACCTCGGCGGCGGTCACGGTCTCCACGTCGAGGTCAGCCGTCCCGATCTCGTAGGTGTTGGTCGCCAGGTGGACGCCGCGCGCGAACAGCTCCTGAGCCGACGGCGCGCGCTGCGAGCGCGACAGCGAACCGGCGACCGACCATTCCGGCGAGACGGACCAGACCGCGCCGCCAGAGATCGAGAAGGGTTCGTGCTTGACGGTAGGCTGGCCGACGGCCTCGACCTCCTGCCATTCCTGGCGCGCGGCCAGTTCCAGGCGCAGGTCGCCCAGATCGAACTCCTCCATCGCGAACAGGGCGTTGGCCGTGGTCCGGGTCTCCGGCAGGAAGGCTTCCTCGCCGACGGCGGCGAAGTCGCTGCGCATCGTTTGCACGCCCACCACGCCGCGCATCAGGCCGATCGGCGAGTGCTCGACCTCGACGCGGGCGTCATAGCCCTCATTGGTGAAGGTGGTGGAGACCTCGTCGCCTTCCTTCTCGTCGTGCGCATAGTCGGTGAAGCCGCCGCGCAGGCTGATGCGCTCGACGCCCGAGAACGGCTGGCGGATTTCGCCGCGCACATCGACGCGCTTGCTGCGCAGATCGACGACCGGGGACTCGTGTTCGCCATGGTCGTGGTCGTGATCATGGTCGTCGCCGCCATGGTCGTGGCCGCCGCAGTGCAGGCTGGAGCCGTGCGGGTGGCAGTCCTCATACTCATGGCTGTGGCCCGGCAGGCCATAGTCACTCTGCTGCTCGGTGTATGCCACGCCGAAGTAGCCGCGCTGGCCGATCCAGGAACCGCCGATGGTGACGGTCGAGGTGTCATTGAACGAGCCGGCCAGGGTGTCGAACGGGCCGTGATCGTGCTCCTCCTCTTCCTCGCCCTCGCCCTCGTGTTCCTCGTGCGGGGTCTGGAAGCTCGGGATGTCGTAGTCGCCGGACTCGCGCTTCAACGCCTCCAGTCGCAGAGCGAATGAGCCCAGACCGGCGGTCACACCCGCGACGAGCGTGCGTTCATCGTCGGCCGTGCCGGCGCGCGCCTCGACGGCGCCGGTGATGCCCTCGACCGTGCGGGTCGGGATGCGGCGGTCGACGACATTCACCGCGCCGCCGATGGCGCCGCCGCCGTACAGCAGGGCGCTCGGCCCGCGCAGGATCTCGATGCTGTCGACCAGCAGAGGCTCGACGCTGACCGCGTGGTCTGGCGAGATTTCCGAGGCGTCCAGCATGGCCGCGCCGTTATTCAGCACCTTCACGCGCGGAGAGGTCTGACCGCGGATCACCGGCCGGCTCGCGCCGCCGCCGAAGGTGTCCGACGACACGCCCGGAATGCCCGACAGGGTCTCGCCCAGCGTCGCCTGACGACGGTGCACCAACTCGTCTCCGCCCAGCACCGCCACGCTCGACACCACATCGTTGGCCCCGCGACCCAGCGGCACGGCGGTGACGACCACCTCATCCAGCTCGGTCGCCTGCTGCGACTGGGCGGGAGCGGTCTGGGCCATCGCCGATCCGGCGACGAGAGCAAGGCCGCTAGCGGCGGTGAGAAGCAGGGAAACACGCATGAAAAGGGTATCCGTCGAAAACAGAGCTTCGCTGCGTATGTTATAATGTTACAACTGACAACCCCTCATCCGACGACGGACGGCCATGCCTTCGACCCTGGGACTTTTCGCGCACATCGAGACACTGCACGGCGACCGGCCCTGGGGCTCGGTGCTCGATGCCGGGACCGGCGTGAACTCGGCCGACTGGCTGCTGTCGCTGCCAACGGAGCAGTGGACGGGCGTCACAGCGGCGCAGGGGCATGCGACGCAGGTCCGGGACGCCGTGGGCGGGCGGCTCCGCCCCGACGATCGCCTGCTGCTCGGCAACTGGATGGACCGTACCCTTCTGCAGGGCGAAACCTTCGACGTGGTTCTCGCCGACTATCTGCTGGGCGCGGTGGAGGGTTTCGGTCCCTATTTCCAAAACGACCTGTTTCGCCGGCTGCGCCCTCTGGTCGGCGGCGTGCTCTATGTGACCGGGCTGGATCCCTATGTCGTCGGCAATGCGCCGACGCCGGCCGCGCGACTGGTTCGGGAGATCGGCCGGATGCGCGATGTCTGCCTGCTGCTGGCCGACGAGACACCGTACCGCGAATATCCCGCCGAATGGACGACGGCCCGGCTGGAGGAGGCGGGCTTCCGGATCACCTCCGCCCGCCGGTTCGCCAATCGGTACCGGCCGCGCTGGATCGACAATCAGCTGAACATGGGCCTTCGGCGTCTGGCGAAAATCCCGGATCGCTCGCTCGCGGACGCCCTCGCCGGACGCATCGAGGCGCTCCGCGTCGATGCCCATGCGGTGGCGAGGGCTGAGAACGGTCTGGCGCACGGCCACGACTACGTCATCTCGGCCGAGCCGGCGATCCCGTGCCGGTTGCGGCGGGGCCGGTGAACGACTAGCTCTGGCTCATGGGTTCCGCCTGCGATCATCACCATCACGACGGCCCGCCCGAGGCGGCCGATGTCTCGCGCGCGCTCGGCGCCGCCGAGACCCGGCTGACGGCCGAGGGCGAGCGCATGACGGCCGCGCGCCTGCGCGTGCTGGAGCTGCTGCTGGCCGCTGGCGAGCCGGTGAAGGCCTATGACCTGATCGCCCGCTTCGGCGAGGACGGCCAGCCGGCCAAGCCGCCCACCGTCTATCGCGCGCTGGAGTTCCTCGAGCGCAAGGGACTGGTGCACCGCATCGCCTCCATCAGCGCCTATGTCGCCTGCACCGGCGGCGACAGCGCCCACGCCGCCGCCTTCCTGATCTGCGACTGCTGCGGCGCGACCGAGGAGGTCGCGGCCTCCGTCGCCGATGGTCTCGACGGCGCGGCGGCGAAGGCAGGCTACGTCATCGAGCGAACGACCATCGAGGCGCACGGCCGTTGTCCGGCCTGTCGCTAAGGTCCGTCTTTCTGGAAAACCGGGGCGTCAGCCGCTATCGTGGAACCCATGGACGCCATCCGGCTCTCTCCCCCGCGCCGCCTGACCCTGCCGATCTCCAACCGTTGGGGGGATGGAGACATGGCCGTGCTCGACTTCGGCGATCCGAAGCGGCCGGTCGATCTGGTCTTCGTCCACGCCAACGGCTTCAACGCCATGACCTACCGCAGCTTGCTGGCCCCGCTGGCCAACTCCCTGCGCATCTGGGCGCCCGACCTCCGTGGGCATGGCAAGTCGACCCTGCCGACCCGGCTTGAGGGCCGTCGCAACTGGCACGACCATCGCGACGACCTGACCGCGCTGCTGGATGCACTCGACGGCCCACCGGTGATCCTCGCCGGCCATTCGATGGGCGGAACCTCTTCGACGCTGGCCGCAGCCGAACGGCCTGACAAGGTCTCGGGTCTGGTCCTGCTTGATCCCGTCATCTGGTCGCGCCTGACAGTTGCTGCCTTCCAGCTGCCCCTTCTGGACCGCCTGTCCTCGCGCATTCCGCTGGTGAAGAACGCCCTGAAGAGGCGCGCCGTCTTCGACAGCCGCGAGCAGGCTATGGCCGGCTACACCGGCCGCGGCGCCTTCAAGGGCTGGCCCGAGATGATGGTCGCCGACTATCTGGTCGACGGCCTGACCGAAGCGGACAAGGGCTTCACCCTGTCGTGCCGTCCGGAATGGGAAGCCGCCAACTACGGGTCCCAGAGCCATGATCCCTGGCGCGCCCTGCAACGCTTCGGCGGCCCGGTGCGCATCCTGAAGGCCGAAACCAACTCGACCTGCAGCGTTCCGGCGAACCCGCGCGGCCTGCCCCATGTCTCGGTCGAGACGGTCGAGGGCGGCAATCACTTCTTCCCGATGCTGCGCGCGGACGTGGCCCGCGACGCCCTGTTCGACGCCGCCGTCTAGGCGCCGGATGCCGCCCGCGACGCCTCCGCCAGCTTGCGAACCAGCGTCTCCGGGATCGGTTTGCGGTCCGAGAAGGTCACGCCCGTCCTGGTCGCCCTCAGGCCCGCCGCCGCGATCTCGTCCGCATGGGCAGCGATCGCGGCCGGCGCGACATACAGACCGCACTGCTTGCTGAAGGCCGCATAGCCCGCGACCACCGAACCACCCTCCCGGAACCCCGGCATGTCGTACTGGATCACCGCTTCCGCTTCGGGCAGGGCGGCGGCCAGCTGGCCGTGCAGGCGGGTCAGCAGGGGGCGGAACGCCTCCGGCGCGGCGGCGATGTAGTCGGCGTGGGTCGTTATGTCCGGCATCACTTCCTCCTCGATCGGTCGCACCCCGCTGGCGCGCGGGGCGGGCAGGCGCTAAACCGCCGCCCACAAGAACAAGACTTCAGTTCAGGGAAACGCCGATCATGCGCGACATCAACCACTTCATCGGCGGCGCTTCATTCGTCGGCGCCTCGGGCCGCTTCTCGGACGTGTTCAATCCGAACACCGGCGAGGTCCAGGCTCGCGTACAGCTGGCGACCACCGACGAGGTCGATCGCGCCGTCCAGGCCGCTCAGGGCGCCTTCGACGGCTGGTCCTCGACCAACCCGCAGCGCCGCGCCCGCGTGATGTTCGAGTTCAAACGCCTGGTCGAGGCGAACATGAACGAGCTGGCCGAGATGCTGTCGTCCGAGCACGGCAAGGTCATCGCCGACTCCAAAGGCGACATCCAGCGCGGTCTGGAAGTCATCGAGTTCGCCTGCGGCATCCCCCACGCCCTGAAGGGCGAATACACCTGGGGCGCCGGTCCGGGTATCGACGTCTATTCGATGCGCCAGCCGCTGGGCGTCGTCTCGGGCATCACCCCGTTCAACTTCCCGGCCATGATCCCGATGTGGATGTTCGGCGTGGCCATCGCCGTCGGCAACACCTTCGTGCTGAAGCCGTCCGAGCGTGACCCGTCCGTGCCGGTGCGTCTGGCCGAGCTGATGATGGAAGCGGGCGCTCCCGCCGGCGTCCTGAACGTCGTCCATGGCGACAAGGCCGCCGTCGACGCCATCCTGACCCATCCGCAGGTCCACGCCGTCAGCTTCGTCGGCTCGTCCGACATCGCCCACTACGTCTACCAGCTGGGCGCGGCCCACGGTAAACGCGTCCAGGCGATGGGCGGCGCCAAGAACCACGGCATCGTCCTGCCGGACGCCGACATGGATCAGGTCATCAAGGACCTGTCCGGCGCGGCCTTCGGTTCGGCCGGCGAGCGCTGTATGGCCCTGCCGGTCGTGGTGCCTGTCGGCCAGAAGACCGCAGACGAACTGCGCGAGCGCATGGTCGCCGAGATCGAGACCCTGCGTGTCGGCGTCTCGACCGATACCGGCGCCCACTACGGCCCGGTCGTGACCGCCGCCCACAAGGCGCGCGTCGAGGGCTGGATCGACCAGGGCGTGAAGGATGGCGCCGAGCTGGTCGTCGATGGTCGCGGCTTCACGCTGCAGGGTCACGAGAACGGCTACTTCGTCGGCCCGTCGCTGTTCGACCACGTGAAGCCGGAGATGGAGTCCTACAAGGAAGAGATCTTCGGTCCGGTGCTGCAGATCATGCGCGCCGCCAGCTTCGAGGAGGCCCTGTCGCTGCCGTCGAAGCACCAGTACGGCAACGGCGTCGCCATCTTCACCCAGAACGGCCGTGCGGCCCGCGACTTCGCCGCTCGCGTCAACGTCGGCATGGTCGGCATCAACGTGCCGATCCCGGTGCCGGTCGCCTACCACACCTTCGGCGGCTGGAAGCGCTCGGCCTTCGGCGACACCAACCAGCACGGCATGGAAGGCGTGAAGTTCTGGACCAAGGTCAAGACCGTCACGGCCCGCTGGCCCGACAGCGCCCTGGAGCACGCCGACAGCTCCTTCGTCATCCCGACGATGGGCTGATCACGACACAGCCGGAGAGGTTTCGCCTCTCCGGCGTTACAGGCAGCGGAAATCGGTGATAGGCGTTAACCTCTACGCACTGTGAAGCTGGAGCGCTCCCCCGCATGCGTCGCTTTTTCGTCTGGTCCGCCCTTGCCGCCGTCATCGGTCTCGCCCTCGCGGGCGGCGGCTACTGGGCCTACTGGAATTTCTACGCCCGCTTCCAGCCGGTGACGGTCACGCGCAATCAGGCCGAGATCCAGCGCCTGCTGGACGAAAGTTCGTGGATCTCCGCCGGCGGCGGCGGCGAGCCGGTCTACATCATCGGCTATCGCGACTCCGCCGCCATGCAGCGCTACGAGCGCGAGGAGGCGCCCAAGCTGAGGGCCGCCGGCGCCGAGGTGCGCGTCATCGTCTTCGCCCGCCCGGACCGCGAGGGTCTGGCCCAGTCGACCGCCGCCGAGCGCGCCACGGTCGCCGAGCTGTGGCTGACCCGAGACTGGTCGCTCTACCTGCGCTGGACCGCCACTCCGGTCCGCAACTGGACCGCCGCCGGCATTCCCTCGGCCGACAACAACCTGGCCCGCGCCGCGGTGGTCGAGGCAGGGCGTCAGTTCATCACCCGCCTGACCGCCGACCTGCGCGAGACCGGTCTGTCGACCCGCTATCCGCTGGTGATCTGGCGTGATCGCGAGGGCTTCATGAAGGCCTGCGCCTGCTCGGACAGCCGGTCCTGGGCCTTCATCCGCGACGATCTGGACGCACCGGAAAGCGTCTCTCCGGCCCCGGTCGCGCCGCTGGGTTCCGACGAAGGCATGACCTATCCGGGCGACGGAACGCCGGCGCCCCAGCCGGGTCAGCCGTCGCCGATGCCGTATCCGGCGATCCCGCCGGCGACCGCACCGGTTCCGGGGCAACCCGCGCCGGCGACGCCCGCTGCACCCGGCGCCGCCGCTCCGGCCGTGACGCCCGCGCCGCGCCAGACCCCGCCGCCGACGCCCCGCAAGGCGCCCCAGGCCAGCCGGCAGGACGACACGACCTTCTTCTAGATCAAAGGCGTTCGCCGCAGACCGCGATCAGCCGCTCCACGTCGGCTTCGTCCTGATACAGGCCGAAGCCGAAGCGGATCACGTCGTCGCGCACGTCGGTGACGATGTCGCCGTCCATCAGCCGCGCCTTCCACTCCGCCGCCTTCGGGTGACGGAAGGCCAGGAACCGCGCCCGTGCGCCGTCGCCCTCGACCGGGTTCAGCAGTTCGGCCTCGCCCAGCTTGCCGGCGCGGCCGTCCGCCACAGCCGTCTGGAAGGTCTGCATCAGGCCACGCGCATGGGCGGCGATGTCCGTGGTCGTCAGCCCCGCCTCGTCCAGCATCGTGCGCACGGCGTTGAAGCGATACAGGGCCGAGGCGTCGAAGGTCGCGCCCCAGAACCGGCCGCCGTCGGTGCGATAGCCGACCCCGCCCGGCGGGCCCGCCAGATCGCCGAACTCCGCGAACCATCCGGTGATAGTCGGGCGCGGGCAGAAGCCACCCGGTGAGTGCAGGAAGCAGACGCCCTCGCCGGACATCGCATATTTGTACCCGCCCGCGACGTAGAAGATCCGGTCCGCCACGGCCGACAGGTCCGTCGGGGTCGCCATGAAGCCGTGGTAGCCGTCCATGACCACCCAAGGCCCCTCCGGCTTCGCCAGCGCCGCCAGATCCTCGATGCGGGTGAAGGCTTGTCCGGTGCGGAAGAAGACCTGGCTGATGAAGATCAGGTCGAACCCGCCGCCCCGCGCCGCCTCGACGAAGCGATCCTCGAAGGTCTCGAACGGATGCAGGGGCACGCGGGTGATCACCGCCTCTCCGGCCTCCTCCCAGCGCTGACCCTGACGCCGGAACGAGTGGAACTCCCCGTCGGTGGACAGAATACGCACCGGCTTGCTCTCGACGCCCGAGGCGATCCGCAGCAACAGGTCGTGTGTGTTGGGCGCGAAGATGATCGAGTCCGGTGAGGGGAGGGCGAGTTCCTTCGCCACATGCACCTGCGCCTTCGGGATCACCTCGCCGAAGATCAGGTCCCACTTCCGGTCGGCGAAGGCGTTGGCCTCGGTCCAGGCCTGAACCTGGGCGTCGAAGCTGGCGTCCGGCCACAGGTGATGGCTGTGCGCGGCGAAATGCAGCCGTTCCGGAGCGAGGGACAGGGCGCGGGAGAACAGGAACTTGTGGCTCATGCCCGACCTTACCCGCATCGGCGTCGGTGCGAAAAGGAAAGAGGCGGGTCCGCATCGCGAACCCGCCTCCGATCTCTCGTCGCGATCAGTCTGTCGTCAGACCAGCGCGCCGTGGCAGTGCTTGAACTTGCGACCCGACCCGCACGGGCAGTCCGAGTTGCGCGGCGTGCGCTCCCAGCCGACCGGCAGCAGATCGACGGGCAGACGGGCGCGATCGTCGCCCGTGACCTGGCCTTCGGGGTTCTGCGCCGACGGATTGGCCATCTCGTTCTCGCCGGTGCCCGGGTTCAGGTGGATTTCCTGGAACTCCGGCATCTCCAGCGGGGGCGGGGCGGCGTCCTGGAAGCGGAACTCCACCGTCATCAGCCAGCGTGTCACGTTGTGCCGCAGTTCGTAGAGCAGGGTCTCGAACAGGTTGAAGGCTTCGGTCTTGTACTCATTCAGCGGATCGCGCTGGCCGTAGCCGCGCAGGCCGATAACGCCGCGCAGGTGGTCCAGATGGACCAGATGTTCGCGCCACTGCATGTCGATCATCTGCAGCATGAACTGCTTCTCGACGTTGCGGGTTTGCTGGGCGCCGACCAGTTCGAGCCGCTCGGCGGCACGGGCGTCCGCGGCCTCGACAATACGCTCCTCGATCTCCTCGTTCGACACGCCCTCTTCCGCAGCCCAGTCGGCCAGCGGCAGTTCGAGGCCCAGGGTCGAACGGACCTTCTCGTCCAGACCGACAATGTCCCACTGCTCGGCATAGGCCTTGGGCGGCATGTGCTTCTCGACCAGATCGGAGATCACGTCGTTGCGGAACTCGCCGACCAGTTCGGACAGGTCCTCGGAGTCCATGAACTCCTGACGCTGCTCGAACACCGCCTTGCGCTGGTCGTTCACGACATCGTCGTACTTCAGCAGGTTTTTGCGGATGTCGTAGTTGCGGGTCTCGACGCGCTTCTGGGCAGTCTCGACGGCGCGGTTCAGCCAAGGGTGGCTGATGGCCTCGCCCTCGGCCACGCCGAACTGGCGCATGATGGCGTCCAGACGGTCGCCGGCGAAGATGCGAAGCAGGTCGTCCTCGCAGGACAGGAAGAATTTCGACGTGCCCGGGTCGCCCTGACGGCCCGTCCGGCCGCGCAGCTGGTTGTCGATTCGGCGGCTCTCGTGGCGCTCGGTGCCGAGAACGAACAGGCCGCCGGCGGCCAGCGAAGCCTCCTTCTGCACCGCGATATCGGCCTTGAGCCGCGCTTCCTCGGCGACTTCCATCTCGGGCGTGATTTCCTGGGCCATGTTGCGCAGGTCCTGACGCCATTTCTGCATCCGCATCTCGAGGTTGCCCCCCAGCTGGATGTCGGTGCCGCGGCCGGCCATGTTGGTCGCGATCGTCACCGCGCCGGGCAGGCCCGCGTCGGCGACGATGTAGGCTTCCTGCTCGTGCTGGCGGGCGTTCAGGACGCTGTGCGGGACGCCCTTGAACTTCGTCTCGTACTTGATGTCGTACGCGGCGTCGCCGAGCTTCTCGGCGTCCTTGGCCTTGCCCTCGAACTCCTTCTTGAGGGTCCGGGACACCTCGACCTTGTACTCGAAGGTGTCCAGCAGCCTGGACAGGGTCTCCGACTTCTCGATCGAGACCGTTCCGACCAGGATCGGCTGGCCGGCGACGTGGCGCTCGGCGATCAACTTGGCGATGGCCTGGTTCTTTTCGGCCTCGGTGCGGAAGATCTCGTCGTCGTGGTCGATGCGCTGGATCGGGCGGTGAGTCGGCACCTCGAGGACATCCATCTTGTAGATGTCCATGAACTCCTGCGACTCGGTGGCCGCGGTGCCGGTCATGCCCGACAGTTTCTCATACAGGCGGAAATAGTTCTGGATGGTGACCGAGGCCAGCGTCTGGTTCTCGGGCAGGATCTTGACGCCTTCCTTGGCCTCGATGGCCTGGTGCAGACCTTCGGACAGGCGGCGGCCCGACATCATGCGGCCCGTGAACTCGTCGATCAGGACGATCTCGCCGGCCTTGATGATGTAGTCCTTGTCCTTCTGGTACAGGGTGTTGGCGCGCAGGGCCTGGTTGGTGTGGTGCACCAGCGAGACGTTGGCGGCGTCGTACAGATCGGTCGTGTCCTCGGCCAGCAGACCGCGTTCCGTCATCATCTGTTCCATGCGTTCCGAGCCTTCCTCGGACAGCAGGGCCTGACGTTGCTTCTCGTCCAGGTCGTAGGTCGCCTTGTCCTGGATCAGCTCCTTCACGATCGCGTCGACCGTGATGTAGAGGTCCGACCGGTCCTCGGTCGGGCCCGAGATGATCAGCGGGGTCCGGGCTTCGTCGATCAGGATCGAGTCGACCTCGTCGACGATGGCGAAGTGGTGCGGACGCTGCACCATCTCGCGACGGTCATAGACCAGATTGTCGCGCAGATAGTCGAAACCGAACTCGTTGTTGGTGCCGTAGGTGATGTCGGCCGCATAGGCCGCCTGGCGCTGGCCCTGCGACAGGCCATTGACGATCACGCCGACCTCGAGGCCCAGGAAGCGATAGACACGCCCCATCCACTCGGCGTCGCGGCGAGCCAGATAGTCGTTCACGGTGATGACGTGCACGCCCTTGCCGGTCAGGGCGTTCAGATAGGCCGGCGCGATGGCGACCAGGGTCTTGCCCTCGCCGGTCCGCATCTCGGAGATGCCGCCGTCGTGCAGGATCATCCCGCCGGTCAGCTGCACGTCGTACTGGCGCTGGCCCAGAACACGCTTGGAGGCCTCGCGCGCCACGGCGAAGGCCTCGTTCATGATCTTGTCCAGCGACTCGCCGCCGGCGACCCGATCCTTGAAGTGATCGGTCATCATCCGCAGTTCGTCGTCGCTGAGGGCCGCATACTTGGCCTCCATCGCGTTGATCTTCTGAACGCGGCTCATGAAGTCCTTGACCTTGCGGTCATTGGACGAGCCGAAGAGTTTCTTGGCGAAGCCGAGCATGAGTGATCCGAAGGCGGGCGAGCGACGAGCGGCTCTGGTACGGGGTCCCGGAAGGGCGGCGATCTGAACGCCGCGGAGAGGTCTCGGCGACGGCGACCCTGAGCACCCTTGCAAGGCGCATCACGCGGGGTCGCGCGAACGTTCGAAAACCCCTCGACTTGGGCGCAGCCGGGACTTAAGCACCGCCCTTACCCCTGTCAACGCGAGGGCTATTGCCGCCCGCCGACGGAGCGCGCCCGCATGAGGCCTTCCCGCAACACTCTGCCGATCCTGACCGCCGCCGTTATGGGGCTGTCCCTGCTCGTCGCCGCCTGCTCCGGCGGGGGCGGTTCGGACCGTCCTCCGGAGCCCGGCGACCGCGCCGTGGCCAAGGTAGAGGACGACACCATCTGGGCCTCGGACGTCCGCCGCGAGGCGATCGCCCAGGGGCTTGTCGGGGAGGGCGAGCCGCTGGACGTCACCTCCGACCTGTTCCGCCGGGTTCTCGATGAAGTGATCGACCAGAAGCTGCTGGGCCGCGAGGCCGAGCGCCGCGGGCTGGACAACTCGGCCCTGGCCCAGCGCCGGCTGGAGGCGACCCGCGAGCGCATCCTTGGCGACATGCTGGTCGAGGCCGAGGTCAATCGCTCCATCACCGACCGCTCGGTCGAACAGCTTTATCAGGAGCAGTTGCGCCTCGCCCGCACCTCGGAAGAGATCCGCACGCGCCTGATCCTGTCCCGCACCAAGGAGCAGGCCGACGCCGTCCTCGGCATCCTGAACCAGGGCGCCGCCTTCGAGGCCGTGGCCATGGAACGCTCGATCGACGAGGCGACCCGCTTCTCCGGCGGCGACCTGGGCTATTCGACGCTGGACGTCATGCCGCAGGCCTACGCCAACGCCCTGCGCGATCGTCCGGCCGGCTCGACCGTCGGCCCGTTCCAGACCGAGGGCGGTTGGGCCGTCCTGCGCGTCGAGGACCGTCGCCGCGAGACCCCGCCGACCCTGGAGCAGGCACGGCCCCAGATCGTGCGCTATCTGACCTATGAAGGCGTGCGCCAGTTGCTGGAGCAACTGCGCGGCAAGGCCGAGGTCGAGGTTCTGTTGACCAACGAGGGCCGCGGCGACGCCGAGCCGGCCTCCGCGCCGCGCGCCGCGCCGGCCGCTGCACCCGCCGCAGCCGCGCCCGCCGCCCCCGCGACCACGGCTCCGGCCGCTCCCGCCACCCCCGTTCCGGCGAAGACCCAATGAGCAAGACGACCGGCCCCGGCCAGAAGATCGAACAGGCGATCGAGAAGGCGCTGGACCCGTTGGCGACCGCCATCAAACGGGCCACGACGTCCACGCCGAAGGCCGCGCCCGCCGCGGCGCCGGGCAAGCCGGGCCTGCAGGTCTCGCCTCTGGCCGTGCCCTTCCCCCACATCCCGCCCATCGCCGGGGTGGAGATCGCGACCGCCCGCGCCGGCTTCTACAAGCACGAACGCGACGATCTGGTGGTGTTCAGCTTCGCCCGCGACACCACCTGCGCCGGCGTCTTCACCCGCCACAAGGTGGGCTCGGCCCCCGTCGACTGGTGCAAGCGCCATCTGGACGCCGAGGGCGGCGGCTCGAACGTGCGCGCCCTGGTGGTCAACGCCGGCTGCGCCAACGCCTTCACCGGCAAGGCCGGCGCCGACGCCGCCCGCCGCACGGCCTCCGAGGTCGCCAAACGCTTCGGCTGCCGCCAGCGCGACGTGATGCTGGCCTCCACCGGCGTGATCGGCGTGGTGCTGGACGACCGCAAGATCGCCGCCCGCCTGCACGACGTCGAGGCCGGTCTGGACGCCGACAACTGGGCCCGCGCCGGCCTCGGCATCATGACGACGGACACCTTCCCCAAGGGTTCGTTCGCCGAGTGCGAGATCGACGGCCACAAGGTCCGCATCGCCGGCATCGCCAAGGGCTCGGGCATGATCGCCCCGGACATGGCGACCATGCTGGCCTTCATCGTCACCGACGCCGACATCCACCAGAACGTCCTGCGCGCCATGCTCAGCCTGCATGTCCGCACGACCTTCAACAGCGTCACGGTCGACGGCGACACCTCGACGAACGACACCTGCCTGCTGTTCGCCACAGGCGCTTCCGGCGCGCCGCGCATCGGCCGGGTCGGCGACCGCCGCCTGAAGGACTTCAGCCGCGCGCTGGACCAGGTCATGCTCGACCTCGCCCACCAGCTGGTTCGCGACGGCGAAGGCGCGACCAAGTTCGTGAAAGTCACCGTCGACGGCGCCGCCTCGCCCGCTTCGGCCCGCAAGCTGGCCAAGTCGATCGCCGACAGCCCGCTGGTGAAGACCGCCATCGCCGGCGAGGACGCCAACTGGGGCCGCGTGGTCATGGCTGTCGGCAAGACCGAGGAGCCGGTCGACCGTGACCACCTCGCTATCAAATTCGGCCCCCACGTCGCCGCCGTCGACGGCGCGCCCTCGCCGACCTACGACGAGGCGAAGATGAGCGCCTACATGAAGAACGCCGAGATCGACATCACCGTGGATGTCGGCTCCGGCCGCGCTTCGGCCACCGTGTGGACCTGCGATCTGACCAAGCGCTACATCGAGATCAACGGTGACTATCGCTCGTGACCGAACCCCTGAAGACCGTCCTCGTCGTCGCCGTCGCCCTGATCGACACTGACGGCCGCGTGCTGATCGCTCAGCGGCCTGAAGGCAAGCAACTGGCGGGGCTGTGGGAATTTCCCGGCGGCAAGGTCGAGCCGGGCGAGCGGCCAGAGGCCGCCCTGATCCGCGAGCTGAAGGAGGAGCTGGGCATCGACGTGACCGAGGCCTGCCTCGCACCGTTCGTGTTTACCAGTCACGCTTATGAAACGTTTCACCTTCTCATGCCACTGTACCTGTGCCGACGCTGGTCGGGCGTGGTGCAGGCGCGGGAGCATTCGGCCCTCAAATGGGTGAAGCCGAACCAGCTGTCGCAATGGCCCATGCCCCCGGCTGACGAACCCCTGATCGCCTGGCTGCGCGATCTTCTCTAGCCGTCCGGAAGGGGGCGCTCATGACACGCTTCCTGACCCGGTTCGCGAACGACGAAAGCGGCGCCACGGCCATCGAGTACGGGCTGATCATGGCCCTGATCTTTCTGGTCATCATCGGCGCCATCACGGCGCTGGGCGGCGCCACCGAAAGCCTGTTCAACAACGCGATGAACGCCCTGCGCACGGCCATGGGCGGCTAGTCCTCGCCGGACTGCTCCCTGACCCCCAACGCATCCGCCAGCCGCATCTTCGCCGAGCCCCGCGCGGCAGGTTTCTGCTGGCTCTCGTGCGGCGCCCAGCCAGCCAGATGCACGATCTCGAAGGTCGCCGGAATGCGCCCGTCCGGCTCGGCATGGCGCTCGGCATAAAGCTGCGCCGTGCGCGCCACGATGGCCCGTGTCAGTGGCCGTCCGCCGCCGGCCAGCACATTGGTCTCGCCCATGGCCCGCAGGTCCCGCACCAGCGCCAGCAGGTCGGGATATCGCACCGTCACCCGGTCCACATCCGACACCGGCAGGGCGAAGCCCGCACGTTGCAGCAGCGCAGCGCCGTCATAGCCGTCCGCGAAGGGCGACACCCGCGCCTGCGCCCCGCCGCGAACCTCCAGTTCCGCCTCGGTCAGCACGCCGCGCAGTTCCTTCAGCGTGCCCGCGCCCAGCAGGGTGCCGACGAACAGCCCATCCGGCTTCAGCGCCCGCCGGATCTGGCTCAGCGCGCCCGGCAGGTCGTTGGCCCAGTGCAGGCTCATCAGGCTGACGATCAGGTCCTGCGACTGGTCCGGCAGCTCCAGCGGCCCCGCGCCGGGTCCCGCACGGCTGGCCCGGTCGCCGGACGTCTTCACGGCCCCGACCTTCCGCGCCGCATCGCTCTCGGCCAGTGCCGCGGCGAACGGGCCGGGGTGCGCCGACAGGTCCGCGACCTCCGGCCACTCGCGCAGCAGGGTGTCCAGACTGTCCACGGCGTTCCTCGCCGCGCGGGCGTGCAGGAAGTCGGCGGAGGCGAAACGGGGATCGCTGCGCGCAAGCCTTGCCGTTCGGCGCGCGGTGTCGAAGATTACGGGGGGACCGGAGGAGGGGCTCATGAGCCTTCAGGATGGGGTCTGGAGCGCGCGATGGAAAGCCGCGGGCGGCGTCGGCCGTGCGATCGGTCGCGGCCTGACCAATCTTCTGCTGCCCACGCTCGCCCATGATGCGCCCCGCGCGACGGCCACGCCGGGGCTGACGGCGGCGGCCTGGAGCCGCATCACCTTTCTGGAGGATCCGGTCTGCGACGGCTGCGGTGCGGGCTTCGCCGCCGACGCCGGAGACTTCGCCGGCCGCTGCGCCGCCTGCATGGCCGAGCCCTATCTCTTCGCCCGCGCCCGGGCGGCCTGCGTCTATGACGACGCCTCGCGCGATCTGATCCTCCAGCTGAAGCACGGCGACCACCAACCCTTCGCTCCCCTGTTTGCCCGCTGGATCAGCCGCGCCGCCGCGCCTCTGCTTGACCAAGCCGATGCCATCGTGCCGGTGCCCCTGCACCCGTTCCGCCTGCTGTCGCGCCGCTTCAACCAGTCCGCCGAGATCGCCCGGCCGCTGGCGAGGGCGACCGGCGTCCCCTTCCTGCCCGACGCCCTGAACCGCCTGACCCACACCGCCAGCCAGGGCGGCAAGTCGGTGCGCGGCCGTCGCCTCAATGTGAAAAAGGCCTTCGCCGTCACCGCCGTCGGAGTCCGCAAGGTCGAGGGGCGGCGCATCCTTCTGGTCGACGACGTGTTGACCACCGGCGCGACGGCGGGGGCCTGCGCCCGCGCCCTGCTGGACGCCGGAGCGACCGCCGTCGATCTCGCCGTCGTCGCCCGCGTGCGTTCCGCGCGGCAATTGCCTACATGAGGTCCTGACACAGGAGAAATGTCGTTGGCTGAAGTCGTTATCTACACCAAGCCCGGTTGTCCCTACTGCGCGGCCGCCGAAGGTCTGCTGGCCCGCAAGGGCGTGGACTACACCGAGATCGTCGCCTCGAACGATCCGGACAAGAAGCAGGAGATGATCCAGCGCTCGAACGGTCGCATGACCTTCCCGCAAATCTTCATCGACGGAAAACATGTCGGCGGATCCGACGACCTCCACGCCCTCGACCGCAAGGGCGAGCTGGACGCGCTTCTCGCCGCCTGATGACCGCTCTGCGCGTCGCCCTGATCCAGACCCGCACCCCGGCCTCGGCCGGGGCCGCGCTGGCGCATGTCGAGCCCCTGATCCGTCAGGCGGCCGCCGGCGGGGCGCAGCTGATCCTGACGCCCGAGGGGACCAACTTCCTCATCCAGAACCGCGAGCAGCGTCAGGCCGCCCTGGCCCCCGACGACCGCGACGCCGTCGTTCTGGCCCTGACCGCTCTGGCGAAGGAACTGGGCGTCTGGCTCCTGATCGGCTCGGCCATCGTGACGTCGGGGCACGAGGGCGACGACCGCGCCGCCAACCGCTCCATCCTGATCGACGACCACGGCCGCCGCGTCGCCAGCTACGACAAGCTGCACGTCTATGACGTCGACCTGCCGACCGGCGAGCGCTGGCGCGAGAGCGCCGCCGTCCGTCCGGGCGATCAGGCCGTCGTGGCCGACACGCCCTGGGGCGGGCTGGGCCTCACCGTCTGCTACGACATCCGCTTCCCCCAGTTGCATCGCGCGCTGGCCAAGGCCGGCGCCACCATGATCGCCGTCCCCGCCGCCTTCACCGTCCCCACGGGAGAGGCCCACTGGGAGGTCCTGCTGCGCGCCCGCGCCATCGAGACCGGCTGCTTCGTCCTCGCTCCGGCCCAAGGCGGCGCCCACGAGGACGGCCGTCGCACCTGGGGCCGGTCCACCGTCATCGCGCCCTGGGGCGAGGTGATCGCCAGGCTGGACAATGACGAGCCCGGCGTGCTCTTCGCCGATCTCGACCTCGACGCGGTCGCCCGCGCCCGCAACGCGGTGCCGCAACTGACCCACGATCGCGATTTCTCGCTACCCGCATGATCCGCTACGCCCTGATCTGTCAGCACGACCACGGCTTCGAGGCCTGGTTCGGGTCCTCGGCCGACTACGACGACCAGTCGGCGCGCGGCCTCGTGGAATGCCCGGTCTGCGCCTCGACCTCGGTGACCAAGCAGATCATGGCCCCCTCGGTCGCCGGTACGAAGAAGACCGCGCCCGCTTCGGACGTCGCGGCGAAGATGCAGACCATGATGATGGAGGCGGCCCGCGAGGTCCGCGCCCACGTCGAGCAGAATTTCGACTACGTCGGCGACGCCTTCGCCCGCGAGGCCCGCGACATTCACGAGGGCCGGTCCGAGAAGCGCGAGATCTATGGCGAGGCCACGCCCGCCGAGGTGAGGAAGCTCAAGGACGACGGCGTGCCCTGCGCTCCCCTGCCATTTCTCCCGCCGGACCCGTCGAAGGTCAACTGACCATGGCGGGGGAAGGGGAGCGTTATCAAGAGTTCGAGCCGCCCCCGTCCCTGCGGGGCTTTGTCCGCAAGATCTGGACGTACGCCGACCTCAACCCCGCACCGGCGGTCCAGCGCATCGCGCCGGACGGCTGCCCCGAACTGATCCTCGATATCGGCTCGCCCTATGAGGAGCTGGACGACGACGGCGTGTGGGGTCTGCAGCCGTCCGCCATCTTCGCCGGCCAGATGACGAAGCCGCTGGCCCTGCGCCCGGCCGGCCCGACCGAGTTGGTCGCCGTCCGGTTCGAGCCCGACGGCGCCCGCGACTGGCTGGGCTTCTCCGTCGACCGCGCCACCGACCGCCGCCTCGACATGACCGACCGCCTCGCCGGCCTGACCGCGCCCGCGGGCGATCCCGAAGGTCAGGTCGCCGCCTTCGTCGCCTGGCTGGAAACGCAGAAGGCCAAACAGGGCTGGTCACTTGATCCTGTCGTCCGTGCCGCGGTCGAGGCGTCGACCGACGACCGACCCTCGCCGGATCGACCGCCCTCGGAACAGCGGGCCCTGCAACGCCGCTTCGCCGACCGGGTCGGCGTCTCGCCCCGCATGCTGCGCTCCATCTTCCGCTTCCGCCGCGTCTTCGATCACGCCGCCCACCCGGGTCAGGCCGCCGACGGCTGGCTCGAGGCGGGGCTGGAGGCCGGCTATTTCGACCAGCCCCAGATGGCCAGGGATTTCCGCCGCTTCCTCGGCTGCACCGCCACCGAATGGGCGCGCGAGCAGCAGGCCCTTGCGAAAGCCATCGCGTCGGAAACCTACAAGCCGGCGGGCTTCCATCCGGCCTAGCGTGGCCGTGTCGCCAAGGGGAGAACCACGATGCTGACCACCGCGCTGATGATGACCGCCGCCCTGCAGGCCGGCGACCTGAGACCTGACCTCGACTGGATGTCCGGCTACTGGCTGTCCTGCGAGAACGGACGCGAGGTGTCCGAGACCTGGTCCGACCCGCGCCATGGTCTGATGACCGGCATGAACGTCACCGTGCGCAACAGCCGCGCCGGATTCGAACTGTCCCGCATCGCCCCGGCCGACCGTTCGGCGGACGCACCTTACGCCTATTTCGGCCAGCCCGAGGGCCAGCCGGTCACCGTCTTCCCCGTCGTCGAGTCGGCCCCGAACCTCGTCGTCTTCGGCCTCGACACCCACGACTTCCCGCAGCGCATTGTCTATGAGCGCGACGGTGACGCCCTTCACGCCCGCATCGAGGGCGAGATCGACGGACAGACCAGGAGCGTGGAATGGCATTTCCGGAAGGCCGAACTGAACAGCCGCTGCCCGGCCTGAACTGGCGGCCGATGACGGCCGACGACCTCGACGGCGTGGTCGAGGTCGCCCGCATCGGCTTCCCCGATCATTTCGAGGGTCGGGATTGTTTCGAGAACCGCCTCGCCCTGAACGCCGGGGGTTGTTTCGTCCTCGCCGCGCCCGACGGCCCGGTGCGCGGCTACATGGTCGCCTATCCGTGGCGGCGTGAGGCGGCTCCGGCGCTGAACACCCTGATCGACGCCCTGCCGGATGATGCCGAGGTCATGTACCTGCACGACCTCGCCCTGCATCCCGAGGCGCGCGGCGGCGGCCATGCCCGTCCGGTGGTCGAGGCGCTCGCCGATCTGGCCCGCGCCGACGGCTGGCCCGAGCTGGCCCTGGTCGCCGTCAACGACGCCACCCCCTTCTGGGCCCGCCACGGCTTCGTCGTTCACGAGACGCCGGCCATGGCCGCCAAGCTCGCCAGCTACGGCGACGACGCCCGCTACATGCTGCGGCCGCTCTGAGGGATCAGTCCCGCGTGGCGATCACAACGTCGTTGACATCGGTCTCACGGCGTCTTCGCCAGTATGAGCGCGATCCGCGCCTCGACCGACGCCCTTGGCAGTTCGACGAGGTCGTAGCCCAAGGCCGGATAGACGCGGGCCATCGTCTCGTACGTCCGTCGCGCCTCGTCTGGATCCTGTCTCCGTTCGGAGTCGCGGGTGAAGATCTCGGGCCAGAAAGGCATGATGAAGATCGTCTGGTTGTACCGATGCGTTGTCGCCAGTCGTGCCAGACGCTCCGGTACAGGCAGGCCGCACAGGTCCAGATAGCCGATGATGTCCGGAATGCCGCGATCGAAGAACACCGGCTCATCCTCGTCCGACCGTCGCTCAAAGGCAGCCAGGTCGTGCGCCAGCATGGCTTCGGCAAAGGCGCTTCGGTCGGCCCAGGGCAGGGCGTCTCCGCCGACCGCCTGCTGGGCCCGGATCACCGCCCTGCCTGCCTCGGGCTCGGTCGCGAAGCCGCGCCGGGCCAGAGCCTCGATGAGAGTCGTCTTGCCCGATCCGGGGCCGCCGGTGATGACGATGCGCGGATTGGCGGTCATCGATCCCGGGTCGCGACCATCATGTAGTTGATGTCCGCATTGCCCTCGCTCCAGCGGTCGGTCAGCGGATTGAACTCCAGTCCGTAGGGCCCGGTCACCGTCAGCGGCTCGTCCGCCAGCATGGCGCGGATCTCGTCGGGCTTCAGGAACTGGCGCCAGTCGTGGGTGCCGGCCGGGACCCAGCGCAGGATGTATTCCGCCGCGAACTTGCCCAGGGCCAGCGCCTTCAGCGTCCGGTTCAATGTGGCCACGACCATCAGGCCGCCGGGCTTCACCAGTCGCGAACAGGTGCGGACGAAGGCTTCCGGATCGGCGACGTGCTCGATCACCTCCATGGTCAGGACCACGTCGAACGGCCCGGCGCCCTCGGCCTCCAGCTGTTCGACCGTCGCCGCGCGATAGCGGATGTCGAGCCCCTGCTGGTCCGCATGGGCGCGGGCGGTGCCGATGTTTTCGCTGGAGGCGTCGGCCGCCGTCACATCGAACCCCATCCGGCGCATGGGCTCGGCGATCAGTCCGCCGCCGCAGCCGATGTCCAGCAGGGTCAGCCCGGCAAAGGCCTCGCGTTTCTTCACGTCGCGTCCGAAATGGGCCGCGGCCCGGTCGCGCACGAAGGCCAGACGGGCCGGATTGAAGCGATGCAGCGGCGCGAACGGCCCCTTGGCGTCCCACCATTCTGCGGCCTGGGCGGAGAAACGGGCCACATCGGCGGGATCGATCGACGGGCCTTCCGCCTGATCGTTGAATTCCCGCGCGCTTTGGGGTTCCCGCGCCGATACCGTGCCGTTAGAAGCGACCATGGCGCAGCGATGGACCCGCGCGCCCTTTCACGCAAGTACGGAGCAGCCAGACAGGATGACGCGGACCGACCCGGATCGTCTGGTGATGAAGTTCGGCGGCACGTCGATGGGCGACCTCGAGCGCATCCGTCGCGCCGCCCGCATCGTCGCGGCCGAGGCCGCCTCGGGCAAGAAGGTCGCCGTCGTCGTTTCCGCCATGGCCGGCAAGACCAACGAGCTGGTCGCCTGGACCGATGGCGCGGGCCGTCCTGGCGCGGGCGTCGAGCTGTCCGATGACGAGTACGACGTCGTCGTCGCCTCGGGCGAACAGGTGACCTCGGGCCTGCTGGCCCTGACCCTGCGCAACATGGGCCTGAACGCCCGCAGCTGGATGGGCTGGCAGATCCCGATCCTGACCGACGACGCCCACGGCCGCGCGCGCATCGAGGATGTGCCGGGCGAGGTGCTGGGCGCCGCGATGGACAAGGGCGAGATTGCCGTCGTCCCCGGCTTCCAGGGCGTCACCCGTGACGGCCGCATCACGACCCTCGGCCGCGGCGGCTCGGATACCTCGGCGGTGGCGGTGGCCGCGGCGCTGGGTTGTCCCTGCGATATCTATACGGACGTCGACGGCGTCTACACGACCGATCCGCGCATCGAGGGGCGGGCCCGCCGCCTCGAAAAGGTCTCCTACGAGGAGATGCTGGAGATGGCGTCCCTGGGCGCCAAGGTGCTGCAGACCCGCTCGGTCGAACTGGCCATGGCGAAACAGGTCCCGGTTCGGGTCCTGTCCAGCTTCATCGAACCGGACGCCAATGGCGTCATGCCCGACAAGGGCGGAACACTGATCTGCGACGAGGAGGAGATCGTGGAGAAACGCATTGTGTCCGGCGTGACCATGAGCCGTGACGAGGCCCGCATCACCCTGCTGGGGCTGGCGGATCGCGTCGATGCTCCGGCGGACGTCTTCACCCGTCTGGCCGAGGCCAACGTCAACGTGGACATGATCGTCCAGAGCCAGGCCCGCACCGAAGGGACGGTCAACCTGACCTTCACCACCGGCCGCCGCGACGCCCAGCGCGCCGCCGAGTTGATGCGCGCGGCCCAAGCGGACATTCGCTTCGAGGAACTGCGCGTCGACGAGGACGTGGCCAAGGTCTCGGTCGTCGGCGTCGGCATGCGCAGCCACGCCGGCGTCGCCCAGACCATGTTCAAGGCCCTGTCGGACAAGGGCGTGAAGTTCCAGGCGATCTCCACGTCCGAGATCAAGATCAGCGTGCTGATCGACGCGGCCTATGCGGAACTGGCCGTTCGTGCGCTTCATTCGGCTTACGGACTGGAAGCGGTCTAGAAAACAAGCTTGGCCGCGCCCATCTTGGGCGTTGGCTTTCGGAGGGACCATGCCGGTTGGCGGATTGACGACGAGGGGGCCGCGGAACCTCCTTCGCCAGATCCGCGAGGCTATGGCGGGGGCGGCGCCCGCGCAGGACCGCCTGGACACCGTGGTCCGCATCATCGCCCAGTCGATGGTGGCCGAGGTCTGCTCCATCTATCTGCGCCGCGCGTCCGGCGACCTCGAACTGTTCGCCACCCAGGGTCTGAAGCCCGAGGCCGTGCACAACACCCGCCTGCGTCCCGGCGAGGGTCTGGTCGGCGAGGTGGCTCGCTCCGCCGCTCCGATCAGCCTGTCGGACGCTCCAACCCACCCCAGCTTCTCCTACCGTCCGGAAACGGGCGAGGACCCCTACCACGCCTTCCTCGGCGCCCCCCTGCTGCGCGGCGGCCGGGCCATCGGCGTGCTCGTCGTCCAGAACCGCTCCGAGCGTCGCTACGACGACGAGGAGGTCGAGGACATCCAGACCATCGCCATGGTGCTGGCCGAGACCGTGGCCTCGGGCGAGCTGCTGGGTCAGGAAGAGCTGCGCGACATCGAGGTCGCCCCGCATCGTCCCGAACGCCTGAAGGGCCAGCGCTTCGCCGAAGGCCTCGCCTACGGCCACGTCGTCCTGCACGAGGCCCCGGTCGCGCCCGAGAACCTGCTGGCCGAGAACCAGCAGGTCGAGGAGATCCGCCTGCGCGAGGCCCTGATCGGGCTGAAGGCCAACATCGACGGCATGCTGGAAGGCGGCGCCGGCAAACTGGGCGGCCAGTCCTTCGAGGTGCTGGAAACCTACCGCATGTTCGCCGACGACCGGGGCTGGAACCGGTCGCTCGAGGAGGCTGTCCGCACCGGCCTGACCGCCGAGGCCGCCGTCGACCGCGTCCGCAACGAGCATCGCGCCCGCTTCGCCAAGGCCCGCGATCCTTACATCAAGGAGCGGCTGCACGACTTCGAGGATCTGGCCAACCGTCTGCTGCGCGTTCTCGCCGGCGACCGGCCCGGCGAGCGCGACCTGCCCGACGACGCCATCCTCGTGGCCCGCAACCTCGGCCCTGCCGATCTTCTGGAGTATCCGCGCCACAAGATCCGCGGCCTGCTGCTGGAGGAGGGCTCGGCCGCCAGCCACGCCGCCATCGTCGCCCGCGCCTTGCAAATCCCCTGCGTCGGCCGTCTCATGGGCGTCCGCGACCGTCTGTCCGAGGGCGATCTGGTCATCGTCGACGGTGAGACCGGCGAGGCCTATCTGCGCCCGCGCCCGGACATGCTGTCGGCCGTCCAGTCACGCATGGAGGTCCGGCACCAGCGTCAGGCCGAGTTCGCCAAGCTGCGCGACGTCCCTGCCGTCACGAAGGACGGCCAGCGCATCACCCTGCTGACCAACGCCGGCCTCGCGGTGGATCTGGAGAACCTCGACGCCACCGGCGCCGAGGGCATCGGCCTGTTCCGCACCGAGTTCCAGTTCATGGTCTCCGAGGAGCTGCCGCGCCTCGACAGCCAGACCGCGCTCTACAAGCTGGTGCTGGACACCGCCGGCGACCGGCCCGTCACCTTCCGCACACTCGACATCGGCGGCGACAAGGTGCTGCCTTATCTGGAGACCGAGCGGGAGGAGAACCCGGCGCTGGGCCGTCGCGCCATCCGCCTTGGCCTCGACCGACCGGCCCTGTTGCGCCTGCAGATCCGCGCCCTGCTGGCCGCCGGGGCCGGCCGCGAACTGCGCGTCATGTTCCCGATGATCGCCACGGTCGATGAGTACCGGGCCGCCCGCGAACTGGTCGACCACGAGTGCGACTGGGCCCGCCGCCGCGGCCGCGCCCTGCCGGCCATGCTGCGGGTCGGCGCGATGATCGAGTGCCCGTCGCTGCTCTGGCACCTCGACGCCCTGCTGCCGCTGACCGATTTCGTCTCGATCGGGTCCAATGACCTGTTCCAGTACATGTTCGCCGCCGACCGCACGAACCCGCTGGTCGCCGACCGTTACGACCCTCTGTCGCCGCCGGCCCTGCGCGCCCTGGCCGAAATCCAGAAGAAATGCGCCGACACCGGCACGCCCGTGTCCGTGTGCGGAGAACTGGCCGGTCGTCCGCTGGAGGCCTTCGCACTGTTGACGCTTGGATTCACTCGCCTTTCCGCGCCCGCGGGCGGGGTGGGGCCAGTCAAGCGGATGATCCTGTCCAGCGACCTCACCGCGGCCCGCCGCGGCATGACCGCCCTGCTGGGCTCCTCCTCGGCCTCGGTCCGCGGCGAGCTCGAAACCCTGGCCCGGAAGTTGAACGTCGCGGTTTGATCCGTACCGGGCCGGAACGGCTCAGGTGCTTAACAAATCATTGATCGGTCGACTCTTATGAGTTATCCACAAGCCGGGTTCGGGACGCCCGAGGGGGCGGACCCAACATCAGGTCCCGATATGGTACAGGGGCCCGGTTGGAGTACGGCGGACGGGGGCGTTTCGCCGAGTGTGGGGTCTGGCGTCATGGCGCGAGATACGGGCAAGGGCCCGAACGATCAGAACGGACAGGCCGACTGGCGGGAGATCGCTCCTTCCATCACTGACGCGCCGACTCTCGGCGACGGCCTGCGGCAGGCGCGCGAGCGCTCGGATCGCTCGCTCGCCGAGCTGTCGACCATCACCCGCGTGCCGTCCCGCTATCTGACGGCGCTGGAGCAGAACGACTTCTCGATCCTGCCGAACCGGGTCTTCTCGATCGGCTATGTGCGCGCCTATGCGGGCGCCCTGGGTCTGGACGAGCAACTGGCCGTCGAACGCTTCAAGCGCGAGAGCCCGGATCCGTCCGTGCCGCTGCAGCCGCCGGTCGGCATCGCCTTCGAGGAAGTGAAGCGCTACTCGCCACGCCTGATCATGGGCGCGCTGGCGCTCGTGTTCGCCGTGGTCGGCTGGAACGTCTTCCAGCGGGTGAACCTGATGCAGGCGCCGCATCCGTCGGACATCGCCGAGGTGCCGGAAAGCTGGTCGCTGGGCACCGTGCCCGGCCAGCCCGTCGCCATGCGTCTGACCGCGCCCCAGCCGGCGCCGCCGGACCAGACCATTCCCGCCCTCTATGTCACGCCCGGCCTGGAGGCCCAGCTGACCGGTGTCGACCCGACCTCGCCGGAAGCCGTTGCCGCCGCCGCCGCGTCCCAGAATCCGGTCGCCCGCGCCTTCAACCCGCGCGGGGCGATCTACGGCGCCGCCGCCAGCGCCTCGCAGGTCGTACTGCAGGCGAAGAAGTCGGCCTGGCTGGTGGTCAAGATGGCTGACAACCGCGTGCTCTTCGCCCGCCAGCTGGCACCCGGCGACGCCTGGCGCGCGCCCATCGGTGTCGCGGCCACGGTCGAGGTTCAGGACGTCTCGGCCTTCGACGTCTATCTGAACGGCGAGCATGGCGGACCCCTGACCACGGCCCAGAGCTCTCTGGGGCAGTTGAACACCCGCGCCCAGACTCTCGCCCGCCAGACGGCCGCCGAGGTCGCCGCCCGCGCCGAGGTCGCCGCCCGTCAGGCCGCCGCCCAGGCCGCGATGCAGGCCCAGGCCCAGGCCAGTCTGCAAACGGTGTCCGCCCAGTAAGACGCGTCGCCGCATGTCGTGGCCATGCCGCAATCGTGAGCCTATGTTGCGTCCGCAATGAGCGACCACACACACGTCCGTCCCTGGCGTCATATCGAACGCCGCAAGAGCCGCCAGATCATGGTGGGCAATGTCCCCGTGGGCGGCGACGCGCCGATCAGCGTCCAGTCTATGACGAACACGCCGACGTCGGACGCCAATGCGACCATCGGCCAGATCCGTCAGTTGGAAGAGGCCGGCGCCGATATCGTGCGCGTGTCCTGCCCCGACGTGGAATCGACGGCGGCGTTCAGGACCATTGCCCGTGAGGCGAAGGTGCCGCTCGTGGCCGACATCCATTTCCACTACAAGCGCGGCATCGAGGCCGCCGAGGCCGGCGCCGCCTGCCTGCGCATCAATCCGGGCAACATCGGCAATGCCGAGCGCGTGCGCGAGGTCATCAAGGCCGCCCGCGACAACGGCTGTTCCATGCGCATCGGCGTCAACGCCGGCTCGCTGGAGCGGGAGCTGCTGGAGAAATACGGCGAGCCCTGTCCCGACGCCATGGTCGAGAGCGCGCTGAACCACGCCCGCATCCTGCAGGACAACGACTTCCACGAGTTCAAGATCTCGGTGAAGGCGTCCGACCCCTTCCTGACCGTGGCCGCCTACCACCAGCTGGCCGAGGCCATCGACTGCCCCCTGCACCTCGGAGTGACCGAGGCCGGCCCGCTGCGCACGGGCACGATCAAGTCGGCCATCGGCATGGGCTCCATGCTCTGGGCCGGCATCGGCGACACCATCCGCGTGTCGCTGGCCGCCGATCCGGTCGAGGAGATCAAGGTCGGCTTCGACATTCTCAAGTCGCTGGGCCTGCGGCACCGAGGCGTGAACATCATCGCCTGCCCCTCCTGCGCGCGTCAGGGCTTCAACGTCATCGAGACCGTCGGCATTCTCGAAGAGAAGCTGGCCCACGTGACCACGCCCATGTCGCTGTCGATCATCGGCTGCGTCGTGAACGGCCCGGGCGAGGCCCTCTACACCGACGTCGGCTTTACCGGCGGCGGGGCGGGCTCGGGCATGGTCTATCTGAACGGCAAGATCGCCCACAAACAGGCCAACGCCGGCATGATCGACGAGATCGTCCAGCAGGTCGAAGCCAAGGCCGCCGAGCTGGAAGCCGCCCGCGCGGCCGCCGAGCCGAAGTTCGAGGCCGCGGAGTAATTCTTCCGTTGTCGCCGTCGCCCCCGCTGCGCTAGGTCGTCGGCGAAGATCGGGGGACGAAATGATCGGACTGCTGCGCGCTACGGGCCTCGGGCTCGCCCTTCTGACAGCGGGTGTTTCGCCCGTCCTGGCGCAGGAGGGCGCCGC
>NZ_BAAAGA010000001.1:982700-1001318 GCF_039523815.1 Brevundimonas kwangchunensis
CCGCGGCGGCGCAGTCCGCCTTCGCCCCGACCCACGTCAGCCTCCCGTCGCCCGATGGCCGGACCATCGACCTCAGCGTCTGGCAGGCGGAGAACGAGCAGGGCGTCATCGTCTTCAGCCACGGCTGGAACAGCCGGCCGGAGAGCTATCACCGCATCCTGCGGTACTGGGTCGAGCACGGCTTCACCGTCGTCGCCCCGCTGCATACGGACTCGCTCCAGCATCCGCAGCACGCGGAAGGCAACAGCCAGACCTTCTTCATCACCCGCGTGATCGACATGGCCGTGACCCGCGGCTTCGTTCAGATGTCCCATGCCGGCAAGCCGATGATCGCCGCCGGCCACTCTTTCGGCTCGCTGATGTCGCTGATCGGGGCAGGGGCCGTGACCGTCGCCGGGCCGCAGGGCGACCCGGCCGTCAAGGCAGTGGTGGCCCTGTCGTCGCCGGGCAATGTGCCCGGACTGGTCAATCCGCAAACCTTCGCCACGGTCTCGGTTCCGGTGTTGATGATCACCGGCGACGCCGATCTGGTGCCGGGCTTCGTCACCGATCCGCGCGACCATCGCACGGCCTTCGACACCAGCCTGCCGGGCGACAAGATGCTGCTGACCTTCGCCGGCGGCGACCACAGCCTCGTCGGCAATGCCGACGCGGCCGACTTCGATCTGATCGCGACGACGACGCTGGACTTCATGCGCGCCCATGCCCTTGACGATGCGGCCGCCGCGGCGCGACTGAACGCCCAGACCGCGCCCGAGGGCGTGACCATCGAACGGCGCTGAGATCATGAAACTCTACATCACCACCCCGTCCCCGTTCGCGCGCAAGGTCCGCATCGTCGCTCGCGAGAAGGCCGTGGCGGTCGAAGAGATCGCGGTCGATCCCTACGGCAATGCGCCCGAGCTGCTGGCGTCGAACCCCATCGTCCAGGTGCCGACCCTGATCGCCCGCGACGGCCTGCCGCTGACCGACAGCCCGGTGATCTGCGAGTATCTGGATGCGATCGGCTCGGGCTCCCGCCTGCTTCCGCAGGACGGTGAGGAGCGCCTGCGCGTCCGCCGCATCGAGACCCTCGCCAACGGCGCGCTCGAGATGGGCGTGAAATGGGTGCTGGAGAAGCGCCGTCCCGAGACCGAACGTTCGCCCACGTGGATCGCCCGCTGGTCCGAAAACCTCGCCCGCGCGCTCGACGCGCTGGAGGCGACCGATCCGTCGGCCGAGGACTGGCACATCGGGACCCTGACCGCCGGCGTCGCCATGACCTGGATGAATTTCCGCCACCCGGAGTTCGACACGGCGACCGGGCGGCCGAAGCTGGTCGCACTGCAGACGGCGCTGGAGCAGCGCCAGAGCTTTATCGAGACGTATCCGGTCTAGGCGCGGGTCAGACCACGCCCGCCAGCTGCAGGCCCTGGAAGGCCGCCAGCAGGAGCAGCAGCACGCCGACCGCATAGGTCAGGGCGCGCTGCGGGATCTTCTTGACGATCAGCCCCGCGAACGGCGCCGCCAGCAGGCCGCCGGCGATCAGGCCCGCCACCGCCGTGGCGTGATCGGTCAGTGCGCCGGCGTCCTCCCAATGGCCGGTGACCAGCGCCCAGACGAAGGTGGCGCTGATGGCGACCGTCACGAAGAACTCCGCTGCGTTGACAGTGCCGATCGCCCGGCGCGGCTCCTGACCGGCGGCCACCATGGTCGAGGACACGGTCGGCCCCCAGCCCCCGCCGCCGATGGCGTCGAAGAATCCGCCGGTCACGCCCAGCGGCGCGACGATCCAGGGCGGCTTGATGCGGCGCGGTTTCAGGTCATGGCCGGCGCGCCACAGGATGTAGAGGCCGATCAGGGTCAGATAGACGACGATGAACGGCTTGATGACGTCGCCGTCGATGCCGGTCAGCACATAGGCGCCGAGGCACCCGCCGATCACCCCGGCGATCGCCAGCGGCGCAAGGATCCGCCACTCCACGTTCTTGTGCCAGATATGGCTGCCCGCCGATGCGCCGGTGGTGAAGACCTCGGCCCCGTGCACGCTGGCCGACGCCATCGCCGGCGGGACGCCCAGCGCCAGAAGCACCGACGAAGAGATCACGCCATAGGCCATGCCCAGCGACCCATCGACGGACTGCGCCAGCGCGCCGACAAGGAAGAACAGCAGGAAGGTTTCCATCAATCCCCTCGGAAGCGCGCCCGAAAGCCCGGGCTTCGCCTCGCTAACAGCCCAGATCGATTAGCGTTGCCGCAGGCCGTCCGCCGATACACGGTCGATCGTCTCCAGCAGCGCCTTTGCGCCATACGGTTTGGTCAGGATGGCCAGAGCGAGGTCGGCATGCCGCGACGTGGCCGTCACGTCGCCTGACAGGAAGATCGAACTGACGCCCCATCGGTCCCGCAGCGTCCTGGCCAGGTCCGCGCCCGTCCCACGGCCCGACAGGTTGATGTCCAGCAGGGCCAGATCGATCGCATGCAGAGCCGCGGATACCTCCGCGGCCTCGGCATTATGGAACGGGCCGACGACGCGGTGTCCGGCCTCGGACAGCGCCTCCATAAGGTTGGCGGCCATGTCGGCGTCATCCTCAACCAGCAGCAGCGTCAGCGGCTCGCCGGGAGTGGGGGAGGGGGCGCCATCAGTTCTCACTTCCGCCGGGGTCTGCCGGATCAGCACCGCGCGAACATCGCGCCAGACATCGGCCGCGCGTCCGGCGGCAGGCAGATCGAAGATGCGCGCCATCGCCGCCAGTTCAGGAGCCGCCGGGGCTTCGGCGGCGACGGGGTCGTCCAGCAGGCTGTCGTACAGTCGGCACAGGCGATCGACGCTTTCGTCCAGCGGTCCCGGCCGATCGGTTGGGGTGTCGAACATGAAAGCCTCCTCTTCCTGACCTCGCAGATAGGAAGCCTCGCTGTTCCGGTCAGTCGCCCTGACGGGCTTGTGAGCGCCGATCACTTTGCGGCAAGCGGCCCGTGACCGGTCGCATCGACAGCCGCCGCCTTGCGCGTTAAGGGTCCGCCCCCTTCGAAGCTCAGGATATCCCGCCCGTGCGACTTCCCCAGGCCCGGCTCGATCAGGTGCTCGACCGCTTCCACCAGGTGGAGGCGCGCATGGGCGCGGCCACGGACGGGCAGGAGATCGTGCGCCTGTCGAAGGAGCACGCAGAGATGAAGCCGGTCGCCGACGCCGTCATGGCGCTGGCGAAGACCCGGGCCGAGATGGCCGACCTCGAGGCCATGGCCGCCGATCCCGAGATGGCCGACATGGCCGCCGACGAGCTACAGGCCCTCAGCGACCGACTGCCGGAGATGGAGCGCGACGTCGCCCTGCTGCTGGCTCCGCGCGACGCCGACGAGAACGCCTCGGCCGTGCTGGAAGTCCGCGCCGGCACCGGCGGCGACGAGGCCGCCCTGTTCGCCGGCGACCTGTTCCGCATGTACTCGCGCTACGCCTCCAGCCGCGGCTGGCGGGTCGAGGTGGACAGCACGACCGAGGGCGACGCCGGCGGCTACAAGGAAATCATCGCCACCGTCACCGGCGAGGGCGTCTTCGGCCGCCTGAAGTTCGAGAGCGGCGTCCACCGCGTCCAGCGCGTCCCCGCCACCGAGGCGCAGGGCCGCATCCACACCTCGGCCGCCACGGTCGCCGTCCTGCCCGAGGTCGAGGATGTCGAGATCGACATCCAGGACAAGGACATCCGCATCGACACCTTCCGCGCCTCGGGCTCGGGCGGCCAGCACGTCAACAAGACCGACTCGGCCGTGCGCATCACCCACTTCCCCTCGGGCATCGTGGTGACCTCGTCCGAGAAGTCGCAGCACGTGAACCGTGACAAGGCGATGAAGAACCTGCGTGTCCGCCTCTACGACATGCAGCGTCAGGCCAAGGACGCCGCCCGCTCGGACGCCCGCAAGTCGCAGGTCGGCTCGGGCGACCGCTCCGAGCGCATCCGCACCTACAACTTCCCCCAGGGCCGGGTCACGGACCACCGCATCAACCTGACCCTGCACAGCCTGCCACAGATTCTCGAGGGCGAGATCGATCCGCTGCTCAACGCCCTGATCGCGGAAGATCAGGCGGCGCGTCTGGCGGATCTGGAAGCGGAGTTCGGGTAACCCCACCACCACCGGCTTCGCCGGCGGTCCCCCTCCCCGCTACGCGGAGAGGTGAGAAACTCGCATCACCTCTCCACGAAGTGGGGAGGTGGCTCGGCCGCAAAGCGGACGAGACGGAGGGGTCACCAAGGGGTCACTCCCGCGACCGTATCCTCCGCCGCATCAGCCGATCCGACAGCGCCTCCGCATGCCGCATCGTGAACGCCAGCGCCGCCGGATTTCCCCGGCGCGGTCCGACCGTATCGGCCACCACCGCCCCACGCTCGCCGATCGCCTGCGGATCGCCGGTGGTGGTGTCCATCGCCGTCTGGTGCTCGATCTCGGCGTTCAGCTCGGCGCCCATCAGCACGATCTGGACTGTCAGCCAGGTCCACAGCAGGAAGCCCATCATCGCCGCCAGCGGGCCGTAGGAGGCCGTGCGCACGAAGGTCCCGAGGTACCAGCTGAAGCCCAGCGAAAGGGCCAGACTCAGCAGGGCCGCGAAGATCGCGCCCGGCGTCAGCCACCGCCACCGCGCCTTCTGCCGGCACGGTCCCACGCGGTAGATCAGGGTGAGGGCCGCCACATAGACCAGCAGCAGCATCGGCCACCGGAACGGCGTCAGATAGGCCCACTCGTCCTGCAGCCCCAGCACGCCCAGCATCACGGGCACGCCCACCACCATACCGGCCGAGACCAGCACCGCCACCAGCCCGCCCAGGGTGAAGCCCATGCAGATCAGGTTGTAGCGGACGATGTTGCGCTTCTCGACCTCGTGGTAGGCGACGTTCAGGCCATAGAAGAGAGTCTTCACCGCCCCGTTCGCCGTCCACAGCGACAGGGCCAGGGTCCACACCAGGGTGAAGGTCAGCTCCGTGTTGGTGTTTTCGGCCAGCCGCTGCATCTCCTTGCCGAGGAACTCGGCCACGCCGCCCGGCAGGACCGAGTACAGGAACTCCAGCCGACCCCAGGCGTCGTTCGGATCGGCGAACAGGCCATACAGGGTCACGAAGGCCGCCAGCGTCGGGAACAGCGACAGCATCACGAAGAAGGTCACCCCGCCCGCCACGAAGCCGACCCGGTCGCCGAAATAGGACGCGCCCACGCGCCAGAAGATGTCGATCCAGCCCTTGCGCGGAATGTCCTCGGGACGCTGCGCCATCCGGCCGCGACCGGGCTCCTTTTCCTCGAACTCCTCGGGCGTCGGCGGCCCGGGGGGCAGGGGCTCCGCTCGCTCGGGCCTCAGCTCGATCCCGTACTTGTGCCCGCGGGTATAGAGCAGGTGCGCCGCCCCGGCGCCCGCGGCCAGCCCTCCGGCGATCGCGCCCAGCACGCCCCACAGGCCGAAACCGGCGGCCGCGCCGCCCTTCTTTCCCGACTGCCTCTGCATCCGCCCGTCAACGGCTCCGCTGGCGAGGCGTTCCCCCGTGCTGTCGCTTGAAATCGCACGCCGTCCGGTCCAAGGCCATGCGCATGACCGACGCCCCCGCCACCCCGACCCTTCTGACCGCCTGGAAGGCCGCCACGGCCCGCCTGAAGGAGGGGCGCATCGACAGCCCGTCCATCGACTCCCGCCTGCTGCTGGAGGTCGCGGCCAACTGTTCGCGCACCGACATCCTGACCGATCCCTACCGCGTCATGACCCCGGACCAGCTGACGACGCTGGACGGCTATGTTGATCGCCGCCTGAAGCGCGAACCGGTGTCGCGCATTCTGGGAAAGAAGGGCTTCTGGAAGATCATGCTGAACGTCACGCCCGACGTGCTCAGCCCGCGCCCGGACACCGAGGCCATTCTCGACGTCGTCATGCTGGCCTATGCCCCGCACGAGAGCTTCACCATGATCGATCTGGGCACCGGCTCGGGCGCCATCCTGCTGGCCACCCTGGCCGAGCGGGCGGCGGCGAAGGGCGTGGGCACGGACATCTCGACCGAGGCCCTGGCTGTGGCGCGCGAGAACGCCGCCAACCTCGACCTCGACAACCGCTGCGACTTCATCCGCACCGAATGGGCCACGGGCTTCGGCGACCAGAGCTTCGATCTGGTTGTCTCCAACCCGCCCTACATTCCGTCCGACGACATCCCCGGTCTCGATCCGGAGGTGCGCGACCACGATCCGGTGCTGGCGCTCGATGGCGGCCCCGATGGTCTGGTCGCCTATCGCGAGCTGGCCCCGGAGATCATGCGCATCCTCAAACCCGGCGGGACCTTCGCGGTCGAGATCGGCTGGGACCAGGGCCCACAGGTCAAGGCCCTTTTCGAACAGGCCGGCTTCGAGAACGTCATCGTGGTCAAGGACCTGTCCGACCGGGACCGTGTCGTCACCAACGGCCCGGACCCCCGCACCAACCCCATCCCCAAGATGTAATCCTCCCCCCTCGGGGGAGGGGACCGCGCGCAGCGTCGTGGAGGGGCGGTTCCGCATATGCATCCCGCCCCTGCCGACCGCGTCAACAAACACCCTTGGAAACCGCTCCAACCCGCGCTAAGTCTCCTTCGTCTCCCACCGAACCGCACGCCTCGAACCGCTTCAGGTTCCTGCCTCGCGCGCGCTCCGGATCGTGACGGTCGGGCCGGTTGCCCGGCGGACCACGGCGGGAGACGACGGTTTCCGATCACATCGTCAGCGGGGAATGGGCCCCGAGCGAAGACGGAAGACGAACACGGACGGTCCCGGCGCATGTGCCCGGCCCGCCCCATCCTTCAAGGCACACGGTAGCGTCCATGAGAGATTTCAAGGGCATGAAGCGTCAACGCGGACGCAACAGGAAGCCCGGCGGCGGCAATAACAACGCCAACGCCACCAACCCGAATCGTTCCTGGGACTCGCAAGGCCCCGAGAACATCAAGGTTCGCGGCAACGCCCAGACCGTCTACGAGCGCTACATGCAGCTCGCCCGCGACGCATCGGCGTCCGGCGACCGCGTTCTGGCCGAGAACTACACCCAGCACGCCGAACACTATTTCCGCGTCCTGCGCGCCCTGCAGCCGGCCCGCCCGGTCTCCGAGATCGCCCAGCGCGAACTGGCCGGTCAGGGCTTCGACATCGACTTCGAGGACGAGTCCGGCGCCCAGGCGGCCGCCATCCTCGCCGCCCAGCAGGCCGAGGCCGACCGGGTCGCCGAGCAGGAGCGTCGCCAGAAGGAACAGGACGAGCGCCGCGAATGGCGCGAACAGCGCGATCGTGAAGACCGCGAGGCTGGCCGCGAACCGCGCGAGGCTCGCGAGGCCCGTGAACCGCGCGAGCCGCGTGAACCCCGCGCCGAAGGCGAACAGGGCGAGCAACGCGAGGGCGGCCGTCGTGAAACCCGCCGCGAACGCTGGGAGCGTCGTCGCGACGAACGCAACAAGCGCTTCGAGGGCGAAGGCGGCGCCGAGGGCGAGACTTCGGCCGCGTCCGACGATGAGCCCCGCGAGGAGGCCCCCGCCATCGAGCGCGAGGCCGAGACGCCGGCGCCCCGCCGCGAGCGTCGCCCGCGTCGCGAGGACAACGACGAGGCTCCGGCCGCCCTGCCGGGCTTCCTGACCCGCTCGGCCGCTCCGACGGTTCCGGCTGTCGAAGTCGAGGCTCCGGCCGAGGACGCCGCTCCGGCCCGCAAGCCGCGCGCTCCGCGTCGCAAGGCCGAGGCTCCCGCCGACGAGGGCTGATCGCCCTCAAAGGCTTTCAAATCCGACACCTGCGGCGCGAGCGCGCTTGACGTCGCGGGCGTGGGCCGGTCCAACGGGGGCGAGCTTTCGTCTTCGTTCGGGAGAGCCCATGCCTCGTTCGGTCCGGCTGTCGGCCCTGATCCTCACCTCCCTGCTTGCGCTGGCCGCCTGCGCCACGCCTCCGGGACCGCCGCCTCCGCCCCCGCCGGGTGGACCGGGCGGGGGAGGCGCGCCGGTGCTGCGCGACTGGCGCGGCATCGTCACCTCGACCGACCGTGACCGCTACGCCCGCCGCGACGCCGCCTGGGATCTGGCGCTCCAGCAGGCCCGCCGCCAGCGCGGCTCAGGCGATCTGAACAGCGTCGGCGATCTGATCGACCCGGACGCCCGCCGCTCGAGCGTCCGCCCGCCGGTCGGCGACTACCGCTGCCGGACTGTCAAATTGGGTTCTCAAGGCGGCGAGGACGGCCTCGGCTATGTCGTCTACGGCTGGTTCGCCTGCCGCATCGAGCAGACGCCCAACGGCCTGAAGTTCGTCAAGCTGACCGGCTCACAGCGCCCCTCCGGCCTCCTCTTCCCCGAGGACGACCGCCACATGGTCATGCTCGGCTCCATGGCCCTCGCCTCCGAGCCCGCCGCCAACTCCTACGGCCAGCGCCCCGACCGCGACCTGGTCGCGATCCTCGAACGCTTCGCCGACAACCGCTGGCGCCTGGTCATCCCCTGGCCCCAGAACGAGTCCAACCTCGACCTGCTCGAGCTCGTCCCCGCCTGATCTATTCCTCCCCCTTGGGGGAGGGGGACCGCGTAGCGGTGGAGGGGCGGTCGAAACACGCTCGCTCCCCCGCCGCCCACAAACACCGCGCTCGCCGCTACCACCCCTCCACCATGCTTCGCATGGTCCCCCTCCCCTGAAGGGGAGGAATACGGAAACCCTCCGCGCCCGGAGCCGTTACCCCGGCTCTGCCATACGGAGCATCCCTGATGCGGATCACCGCCGCCGCGGCTTCCAGCCTCGCCCTCGTCCTCGCCGCCTGCGGTCAGTCGCCGGATACGCCCGCGCCCGCCGACCCCGCCGCGCCGCCCGCGACCGGTGAACCGGCGCTCGCGCCCATGCCCCGGCCGACCCCGGCCGAGGGCGAGCAGGGCGGGACCGACAGCTGGCGTCAGGTCGCTTCCGCCGACGACGCATCCAACCTCGGCCGCCTCGACGAAGCCTGGCGTCTCGCCCGCGCCGAGGCCGAGGAGAAGGGTTTCGCCCGACAGGTCGAGGCCCTCGGCCCCCTGGTGGACCCCAATGCCGCCCAAGCCAGCCGCCTGCAGCCCGCGCCGGGGACCTATCGCTGCCGCACGATCAAGATCGGCTCACAGAACGGACAGGGCCTCGGCTACGTCGAATATCCCTTCTTCCGTTGCTCGGTGGAGCTGACGCCCGGCGGCGACCTGATCCTGACCAAGACCACCGGCTCGCAGCGCACGCGCGGCCTGCTCTATCCGGACACGGACAGTCGTCTGGTCTTCATCGGCGCCCAGGCTTGGGGAACGGACGAAAGCGGCTTCCCTCAATACGGCCAGCAGCGCGAACGCGACCAGGTCGGCGTCTTCGAACGCATCGGCCCCGACCGCTGGCGCATGGTCGTGCCGTGGCCGCGCGTGGAGTCCAAGCTGGAGATTCTCGAACTCGTGCGCTGACGCCTGAAGCCCTGTCTGGCCATCTTGAATGGAGGCCGTACTCCGGGCCTGTCAGCCCTGCCCGGATGTCAGGAACGTCGAATGGTCTGTCGGCAAGCCGTCCGTGACAAGTCGTCCTCCCGTGTACCGGATGTCCTCGGTCACCTCCAGGCAGGCGAAATCCGGCATCGGATAAGCATTCATGGACTCGATGTCGTCGAACTCGGCTTCCGCCATGATCAGGCCTGATAACTCGCCCTCGAAGACATCGATGAACAGATCGGCGCCGTTTACCCTGCCCAGTGAGTGGCGCATCTTCCGCAGCCGCTTTCCGGGCAGTGAAGACAGCAAGCTGAACTCTCCGGGCGAAAGGTAGATCGATGTCAGCAGGCGTATCGAAGCGCTGACGTCGGCCTTCCGGCCCAGCCGGCGCATCGGCGGGCCGCCATCCGTCGGAAGCGCTTCGCGAAGGCGGAGCTGCGTTCCCGCGATGTAGAGATCCTCAAACATCTGGGCGCTGATGGTGCGCTCCAGAGGCGCTACGCGACACAGCCAGCGCCGCTCGTGCTCGACCCATGCATACTTCGCCTTGGGCCAACCAAGGGCAGCGGCGGTTGCCTGATCGATATCCGCCATTTCTCACCTCCCGGCGAAGAGCCTTTGTCGCGCGGATAGCGGTCTCCTCGCCAATATCCGGCCGGGCTCGTTTTCTGTTTCTCACACCCGCGTCAGCCTCAGGTCCTGATAGTCGTAGCTGAAGTCTGCGTCCGGGCTGACGGCCTTCATCGTGGCCGAGACCGGCGCGCCGTTCTCGACCTTGAAGACGACGAACACATCTTCCTCCCGCTTGTCCGGGAAACGGGTGCGCAGGGTGTCGCCGTCATAGGCTTCCAGCGGTCCCTTCAGGGCGTTGGTGCGGGTGAAGTCGAGGTGCAGGCCCGTGCGGCGGTTGCGGCCCCGGCCGGTCGTGCGCGCCGAGATGACGATGTCGCCGTACCAAGGGTCGCGCCACGTTCCGGCATAGGCCTCCAGCGGCAGGGACGGCGCCGCGCCGGCCGCCTGTTTCGTGTCGATCTCCGCCGCGGCCGCGATCGATTTCACATTGCCCTCGTCCCGCAGGCGGACCCCGTCGGCGATCCAGTCGAAGGCCGGGCCGTTGCGGGTCGAGCCCATCAGGATGTCGGCGATGCCGCTGCGCAGGGCGCGGGTCAGCATGCCCTCCTCGGCGTTGGTGAAATAGCTGTAGCCGACGTTGCGGCCCGGCAGCAGGACGGTGCCCGAGATATAGCCCGGCGCGCCGCCGCCGTGGGTGATCAGCCGCTCGCCGCGATAGTCCATCACCTGCCAGCCGGTGGCGTAGGTGGCGGCGATCGATCGGCCCGGAAGGTCCGGCGTCGGCCCGGCCGAGTTGGAGACGATGATATTGGGCCGCCACATCTCGTTGGCCCTCGCCTCGGACCACAGGCGCTGGCCGTTCGGCAGCTGTCCCTTGTTCAGTTGCACGGCGATCCATTTGGCCCAGTCGACCGGGTTGGTGACGAAGCCGCCCGCGGCGCCCGCCGCCGACCAGTCCCAGACCTCCTGAATGGACCGGCCGATGGTCTGCAGCTCGCCCTGATAGCGCAGCGGCGGCCCGAGGCGGCCATGCGGCAGGGCCGACTTCGCCGGATCGGCGGCCGTCATCACCGGCAGGGTCTCGGTCATCCCCAGCGGCGTCAGGATCCGCGTCTGGACGAACTGTTCCCACGGCATGCCCGAGGCGGCCGCGACCACCTCGCCCGCCGCCACGAACATCAGGTTGCAGTAATGGTAGGTGGTGCGGAAGCTGTTCTCGATCGGCACATGGGGAATGGCCGCCATGATCTCGGCGCGGGTCCGGTCGCCGTTCGGCCAGAACAGCAGGTCCCCGGCGCCCAGACCGAAGCCGATCCGGTGGCTGACCAGATCGCGCACGGTCACCATGTCGTTCAGCTCGGGCTTCGACAGGCTGAAGCCGGGCAGATAGGTCCGCACCGGCTCGTCCCACTTCACCTTGCCCTCGTCGATCAGGATCGACAGGGCCGCGCAGGTCACCGCCTTGGTATTGGAAGCGATGGCGAACAAGGTGTGCTCGTCGATCGCCGCCCCGCCCAGCGCCCGCACGCCATAGCCCCGCGTCAGGATCGGCTGCCCATCCTTCACCACCGCTACCGACACCGCCGGCTGGCCGAAGGCCTCCGCCGCCCGGCGTACGAAGGCGTCGATCTGGGCCGCTACATCCGCACTGTCGTTCGCCGCCTGCGCATGACCGATCGAGGGCAGGGCGGCCGCGGCGCCGCCCATCGCTCCAGCTGCGGAAGAGGCGAGTGCGGCGCGGCGGGTCAGGCGAAATGTCATGAATTCAGGCTCCTGCACGAGGCGCCGACGCTATCTGCCTCGGCCGGGTCCGCAAAGCCCTTTCGGCCCGTGCAGACGGTGCGACCGAAAAATGGCGTGCGGTGAAAAAAGTGTAATCAATTAAACTGGATGTAACTCAGGTTGTGCGGTCGACGCTGGTATTTCAGCGGCTCACGGGGGCGATAACGATCCCCGGACTCTCAGGACTCGGGGCCATGTCGAAATTCAAGATCATCCTGCTGACCGGCGTCGCGCTGTCGCTGCCCGCCGGCGCCGCCATGGCGCAGACCCAGCCCGCGCCCGCTCCGCGCCCCGCGCCGGCGCAGCAGCAACAGCCGGCGCCCGCGCCCCAGCCTGCTCCTACCGAAGAGCCGGCCGGGGAGCAGGAAGAGACCTCGGCCGTCGAGGACGTCGTCGTCACCGGCCGCGCCAACGACATCCGCACCTCGGTCGACTCGATCAGCTACAGCGTCGCCGACGATCTGCAGACGGCCACTGGCTCGTTGGCCGACGCCCTGCGCAACATTCCTTCCGTCGAGGTCGATCCCGAGGGCAACGTCTCGCTGCGCGGCGACGCCGGCGTGACCATCCTCGTCGACGGCCGCCCGTCGGGCCTGTTCACCGGCCAGAACCGCGGCCAGGTCATCCTGCAGATCCCCGCCGACCAGTACGCCCGCATCGAGGTCATGACCAATCCGTCGGCCGCCTATCGCCCGGATGGCGGCGGCGGCGTGATCAATCTGATCTCCAAACCGAACCGCCCTCAGGCCCGGCCGACCCGCACCGGCTCGATCCGCGCCAACGTCGGCAATGATGATCGCTGGAACCTCGGCCTCAGCGGCGTGATGACCCGCGACAAGCTGACCCTGACCGGCGACCTGGCCGTCCGCCACGACACCTACACGATGGAAGCCGACCGTGTGCGCACGGTCGCCGGTTCCACGCCGGGCTCGACCATTCAGCAACGCAACACCCAGGATGGCGGCGGCGCCAACGACAACGTCTTTGTCCGCTTCTCGGCCGACTACCGCCCGACCGACCGCCTTCAGCTGTACGGCGATGTCTACCATGTCGACGTGGCCAGCGACGGTCTGATGCTGGACGTGTTCGAGGCGGACGCCCCCGGCGGCGGCATCGGCTCGGCCTATCGCCGCAGCTCCGACGGCGGCTTCGAGGGCCAGTTCTCCGGCGCCACCGCCCGCATCGTCCGCAACATGGGCGCGCAGGGTCACGACTGGACCAACGAGGTCCGGTACAACCGCGGCCGTGGCGCCTATGGCCACGACACCCTGGTCAGCGGCCTGATCCCGGCCGCGCCGAACGCCTTCGAGCGCGTCGACAACCAGAACAACAGCGACACCTGGAATTTCTCCAGCGCCTACGTCCGCCCCTTCGCCAGCGGCGCCCGCCTGCGCGCCGGCTACGAGCTGGAGTATTCGCAGCTGGAGCTGGACAACCTCGTCGCCCGCGGCGCCTCGGCCGGGGCGGTGACGCCAGACCCGCTGGTGTCCAACGCCTTCCACGTCGACCAGACTGTCCACGCCCTGTACGCGACCTATGAGCGTCCCTTCAGCGAGAAGCTCAGCGCCCAGTTCGGCCTGCGCCTGGAACAGGCCGACATGGAGCTGGACCAGATCACCACCGGGACCACCAGCTCCAACGACTACTTCCGCGCCTATCCGACCCTGCACCTGTCGTACCAGCTGAGCGACACCCAGACCCTGCGCGGCAGCTACAGTCGCCGGGTCCAGCGCCCCGCCCCGAACGATCTGAACCCGTTCCTGACCTATCAGGACCCGCTCAACTATCGCTCGGGCAATCCGGATCTGGAGCCACAGGAAACCGACTCGTTCGAGTTCAGCTGGCAGCGCCGCGTGCAGCAGACCTTCTACGGCGCGACCCTCTACTATCGCGACACGCAGAACGCCTTCACCCAGGTGATCAGCGACATCGGCAACGGCGTGCTGGTGACCCGTCCGGAGAACCTCGGCGCCCGCACCGCCACCGGCGTCGAGCTGGTCGCCAACGGTCGCCTGCACTCGACCCTGCGCTACAACGCCAGCGTCAACCTGTTCCGGCAGGAGATCGACGCCACCAACATCCCCGGCGGCGTCTCCAGCGAAGGCGAGGTGGTCGCCGGCCGCCTGAACCTGAACTGGCAGCCCACGGCCGATGACTTCGTCCAGCTGTCGGGCATCTGGACCGGGGAGCAGCTGCTGGCCCAGGGCACGCGCGACGCGACCCAGCTGATCAACCTCGGCTACCGCCGCAAGCTGACCGACACCCTGGCCTTCCAGCTGACCGTCCGCGACCTGCTGGACGAGTCGAAGGACGTGACCACCTACGACACCCCGACCTTCACCGAGCGCACCGAGCGCATCTTCGGCGGCCGGGTCGCCTTCATCGGCCTGACGTGGAACTTCGGCGGCCCGTCGCGTCAGCAGGATCCGCAGTTCGACTTCTCGGCCCCCTCGTCCGGCAACTGATCGACCGCGCGCCACGCGAGGGGAGCGATCCCCTTGCGTGGCGCATCGGCCACACCCAACTGATCCCCGACCGCACGGCGCGTTGCTTGCATGAGGACGCGACGGCGGGTTCCGCCACTTCCGGGGACAAGCCGTGAATCTCGACCTCTATTCCGACCGCGCCAAACAGGCCGTCCAGTCCGCCCAGAGCCTTGCCCTGGCGCGCCGCCACCAGCAGTTCGCTCCCGAACACCTGCTCAAGGTCCTGCTGGAAGAGCGCGACGGCCTCGCCCGCAACCTGATCACCGCCGCCGGCGGCGACGCGAAGCGCGCCGAAGCCGACATCGAAACCGCCCTCAGCAAGCGCGCCCAGGTCTCCGGCGGCTCGGGCCAGCTCTATCTCGACGGTGACACCGCCCGCGTCTTCAACACCGCCGAACAGGCCGCGAAGAAGGCCGGCGACGCCTTCGTCACCACCGAGCGCATCCTCTCGGCCCTCGCCCGCGAAGGCGGCATCGCGAAAACCGTCCTGGCCGCCGCCGGCGTCACGCCGGACAAGCTGGACGCCGCCATCACCGAGGTCCGCAAGGGCAAGACCGCCGACAGCGCCGGGGCCGAGGACGCCTATGACGCCCTGAAACGCTATGCCCGCGACCTGACCCTGGCCGCCGCCGACGGCAAGATCGACCCTGTCATCGGCCGTGACGAGGAAATCCGCCGCACCATCCAGGTCCTCGCCCGCCGCACCAAGAACAACCCCGTCCTGATCGGCGAGCCCGGCGTCGGCAAGACCGCCATCGTCGAGGGCCTCGCCCTGCGCATCGTCAACGGCGACGTGCCCGAAAGCCTGCGCGACAAGAAGGTGATGGCGCTCGACATGGGCAGCCTGATCGCCGGCGCGAAATACCGCGGCGAGTTCGAGGAGCGGCTCAAGGCCGTGCTCAACGAGGTCGCGGCGGCCGAGGGCGGCATCGTTCTGTTCATCGACGAGATGCACACCCTTGTCGGCGCCGGGAAGGGCGACGGCGCCATGGACGCGTCGAATCTGCTCAAGCCCGCCCTCGCGCGCGGCGAGCTGCACTGCGTCGGCGCCACCACGCTGGACGAGTACCGCAAGCACGTCGAGAAGGACGCCGCGCTGGCCCGTCGCTTCCAGCCCGTCTTCGTCGAGGAGCCGACCGTCGAGGACACGGTCTCGATCCTCCGTGGACTGAAGGAGAAGTACGAGGTCCACCACGGGGTGCGCATTTCCGACAGCGCGATCGTCGCAGCCGCCACCCTGTCCAACCGCTACATCACCGACCGCTTCCTGCCGGACAAGGCCATCGACCTGGTCGACGAGGCCGCCAGCCGCGTGCGCATGGCCGTCGATTCCAAGCCCGAGGCGCTGGACGAGATCGACCGCCGTCTGGTCCAGCTCAAGATCGAGCGCGAGGCCCTGAAGCGCGAGACCGACAGCGCCAGCCAGCAACGGCTGGAGAAGCTGGAGGACGAGATCGCCGACCTCGAGGGCCAGTCCGACGACCTGACCGCCCGCTGGAAGGCGGAGAAGGAAAAGGTGGGGCAGGGCGCCCAGCTGCGCGAGACGCTGGACCGCCTGCGCGCCGAGTTGGCCAACGCCCAGCGCTCGGGCGACCTCGGCCGCGCGTCCGAGATCGCCTACGGCCAGATCCCCCAGATCGAACGCCAGCTGGACGAGGCCGAAGCCGCCGAAGCGGACAAGTCCGGCCCGCTGACTCCGGAAGTCGTCGACGCCGAACAGATCGCCGCCGTTGTCTCCCGCTGGACCGGCGTTCCCGTGGACAAGATGCTGGAGGGCGAGCGCGAGAAGCTGCTCCAGATGGAGGACGCCCTGCGCCACCGCGTGGTCGGTCAGGAGGACGCGCTTGCCGCCGTGGCCGACGCCGTCCGCCGCGCCCGCGCCGGCCTGAACGACCCCAACCGCCCGCTCGGCTCCTTCCTGTTCCTGGGACCGACCGGCGTCGGCAAGACCGAGCTGACCAAGGCGCTGGCCGAGTTCCTGTTCGACGACGAGGCCGCCATCACCCGCCTCGACATGTCCGAATACATGGAGAAGCACTCCGTCAGCCGCCTGATCGGCGCCCCTCCGGGCTACGTCGGCTATGACGAGGGCGGCGCCCTGACCGAGGCCGTGCGCCGTCGGCCCTATCAGGTCGTCCTGTTCGACGAGGTCGAGAAGGCCCACCCGGATGTCTTCAACGTGCTGCTGCAGGTGCTGGACGACGGCCGCCTGACCGACGGTCAGGGCCGCACCATCGACTTCCGCAACACCCTGATCATCATGACCTCCAACCTCGGCTCGGAGGCTCTGGCCAACCAGTCCGAGGGCGAGGAGGTCGAGGCCGTCCGCCCCTTCGTCATGGACGCCGTCCGCGCCCACTTCCGCCCGGAGTTCCTGAACCGCATCGACGAGATCATCCTGTTCCGCCGCCTCGGCCGCGAACAGATGAGCGGCATCGTCCGCATCCAGCTCCAGCGCTTCGAAAAACTCCTCGCCGACCGGCGGATGACGTTGTCGCTCGACGACGCCGCCTACGCCTGGCTCGCCAACAAGGGCTACGACCCGGTCTACGGCGCCCGGCCTTTGAAGCGCGTCATCCAGAAGGAGCTTGTGGACCCGATCGCGCGGAAACTGCTGGCGGGAGAGGTTGCGGACGGAAGCGTGATCGCTGTGTCAGCGGGTGGGGAAGGGCTGAAGATCGGGAAGGCGCGGGTGCACTAGCGGCGACGCTACACTGGGCGGAGAGATCGAACTGCCCACACTGGCCAGCTTGCACCTATTTGTCGTCATCCTACGGCAAGCCGCGTCTTCGCGGCGCAGACCGGGGGACCCAGCGGCGCGCGGGAGCGCGAAAGCCCCACGCTCCGAAACGCGACGACGATTTCGCCAGCGGCGCCGCTGGGTCCCCCGGTCGCGCTGCGCGCGCCGGAGGAAGACGGTGGTGGTGTGATCGTATAGGTTGCGCTAATGCCGACGCATCGCACCTTCATCGCGACCTACATCATGGCCAGCGGGCGGAACGGCACGCTCTATGTCGGCATGAGTTCGGACCTCCATGCCCGCGTCTGGCAGCACCGGAACGGCACGTTCGACGGCTTCACCGACCAGTACGGCTGCAAGCGGTTGGTGTGGTTCGAGCGACACCAGTGGGTCGTGAAGGCGATCCGGCGGGAGAAACGGCTCAAGAAGTGGCTGCGCGACTGGAAGCTGGCGCTGATCGAGCGCGAGAACCCGGAATGGCGGGATCTGGCGGCCGACTGGTATCCGACGAACGACCCTGACTGGACGCCGCCGGTCTAGAGCGATTGATCCGGCGAGGTCAGTTCCGCCGGTCGACTGCCTCCGCCGCCGCCCCATCCGTCCACGCCTTCTTGCAGGCCGCATAGGCTCCGCTGTCCCCCGGATGCAGGGCCGCGCACCGCGCCTTCTCCCCCGCATAGGCCTCGGCCGTCGCGGGCTCGGCGCGCAGGCGGTCGCGGAACGCCAGATGCCAGGGGATCATCGGGTCGCCGGCCGCGTGCGCATGCAGATGGACGGCGCGCTCGCCGGTCTGCGGATCTTCGCGGGTCAGATAGCGCCGCCCGGCCACGCCATTCTCGCCGCGCCAGCGCCAGCCGGCCCCTTCCAGCGCAGACCGAGCCGCGTCGATCCGCGCCAGATCGACAGCCTCGCCCAGCAGGTCGATCACCGGCTTGGCCTTCAGCCCCGGCACGGCGGTCGAGCCGATGTGATGCAGGGCGATGAAGGCCTCGGGAGCGGCCGCGCGCAGGTCGGCGATCAGGGCTTCGGCGCGGGCGGGCCAGTCGGGGTCCGGCTCGGCGAGGGTGACGGGGCGGGGCATGGCGGGGCGAGTGTCGACCTGTCGGCAGCGGTCTTCAAGGCGGGAGGCGCAAGCGACCCCTCCACCCCCGCCTTCGGCGGCGGTCCCCCTCCCCAGCTTCGCTGGAGAGGTGAGCGGACACAGATTCACCTCTCCACCGAAGGTGGGGAGGTGGCTCGACGGCGATCAGCCGGCGAGACGGAGGGGTCGAAGCGGGCGCTGATCAAACCCCTCCACCCCCGCCCCCGGCGGCGGTCCCCCTCCCCAGCTTCGCTGGAGAGGTGAGCACAGACCCAGATTCACCTCTCCACCAAAGGTGGGGAGGTGGCCCGGCGCGCTCGCGCGCCGGGACGGAGGGGTCCGAACACCGCTGACTATTTTCCGATTGTCAGCCATCCCCCGCGCCCCAACCCGCTGAAATCCCGCACCTTCCCAGAAAAGTAGCGTTACGAAGCGTCCTGACCAAAGCCCAGCCCCATACTCTTGCCCATCCCGTCGCACGGGGAGGCGCAGAGGCCTTGCGTGATCTGGCGGCGGGTG
>NZ_BAAAGA010000002.1:0-25675 GCF_039523815.1 Brevundimonas kwangchunensis
TCGGGTTCGGCGGCGTACAACGTGGGTCTGTCGAACCGCCGTGCGCGCACCGTGGCTGACGCCCTGGTGTCGCAAGGCGTCAACGGCGGCGTGATCTCGCTGGACGGCAAGGGTGAAACCCAGCTGGCCCGCCCGACCGCCGACGGCGTTCGCGAGCCTCTGAACCGTCGCGCCACCGTGGGCATCTCCTTCCGCTAATCCCGGAAGACCGCTCACAAGCGACACAAAGACAGAGCCGCCGGTCCCCAAAGGGGCCGGCGGTTTTGCTTTGCGGACTAGTCATGCCGCCGACCTGGGGCTATCTCCACGACCTCTTCGACAGGGGTGATCCAGATGCGCGTGGCGATGATCGGTACCGGGTACGTGGGCCTCGTCTCGGGGGCTTGCTTCGCCGACTTCGGCCATGTCGTGACCTGTGTCGACAAGGATCCCTCCAAGATCGAGCGGCTGGAGAAGGGCGAGATCCCGATCTTCGAGCCCGGGCTGGACGATCTGGTCGCATCGAATGTGAAGGGCGGGCGCCTGTCGTTCGCGCTGGACGGCGCCGAGGCGATCCGTTCGGCTGACGCCGTCTTCATCGCCGTGGGCACCCCGTCGCGCCGCGGCGACGGCCATGCGGATCTGTCCTACGTCCATGCGGCCGCCGAGGAGATCGCCGGCCTGATTGAAGGCTTCACCGTCGTGGTGACCAAGTCGACCGTGCCTGTCGGCACCGGCGACGAGATCGAACGCATCATTCGCCAGAAGCGTCCGGACGCCGAGTTCGCGGTCGTTTCCAATCCCGAGTTCCTGCGCGAAGGCGCGGCCATCGAGGACTTCAAGCGCCCGGATCGTGTCGTGGTCGGCACCGAGGACGAGCGCGCGAAACAGGTGATGCGCGAACTCTATCGTCCCCTGAATCTCAACGAGACGCCGATCCTGTTCACCGGCCGGCGCACCTCGGAGCTGATCAAGTATGCGGCCAACGCCTTCCTGGCGATGAAGATCACCTTCATCAACGAGATGGCGGACCTGTGCGAGGCGGTCGGCGCGGACGTCCAGCAGGTCGCGCGCGGCATCGGCCTGGACAACCGGATCGGCTCGAAATTCCTGCACGCTGGACCGGGTTACGGTGGCAGCTGCTTCCCGAAGGACACGCTGGCTCTGGTTCGCACGGCCACGGACGCGGGTGCGCCTGTGCGGTTGATCGAGACGACGGTCGAGATCAACGATGCGCGCAAGAAAGCCATGGCCGGACGCGTCTCGACCGCCTTGGGCGGTGATCTGTCGGGCAAGACGGTCGCCTTGCTCGGCCTGACGTTCAAGCCGAACACGGACGACATGCGCGACGCGCCATCGCTCGACGTCGTTCCAGCCCTGATCGCCGCGGGCGCCACCGTCCAGGCGTACGACCCGGAGGGCATGCACGAGGCCTCGAAGCTGCTGGACGGCGTGCTTTTCAAGGATGGGCCGTACGACGCTGTCGAGGGCGCCGATGTGGTCGTCATCCTGACGGAATGGGACCAGTTCCGGGCGCTCGATCTGGACCGGATCAAGCTGCTGCTGAAACAGCCGGTGATGGTCGATCTGCGCAACGTCTACCGTCCGGACGACATGCGCGCACGCGGCTTCCGCTACGCCTCCATCGGTCGCGCCTGATCAGGGCTGGCGGTCGGCGACCTGCATCACCGCAATGGCGTCGGCGGGAACCGATGCCTCCGCAGGTTTGGGCAGAAGCGTCCGCCCTGCGCCGATGACGAGGGTCGCGGTCAGCACCGCCGACACCGCGGCGATGGCGGCCAGCTTCACGTTCTGAACGATTTCCTGATGCTCAGGACCCACGCGTTCCCCCAGACTCGAACGACCCTGCGTATCGAGCATTCCCGCGAGGCGCGTGCAAGTCACGGAACGGTGTCGGGCAAAGAAAAAGGGGAGCCGGAGGCTCCCCTTTCCGATATCTGACCAGACCGGGTTGATCAGCCGCGGAACGGACGGATCAGGATTTCGACGCGACGGTTCTGGGCCTTCCCTTCGGCCGTGGCGTTCGAGGCGATCGGCGCGCTTTCGCCGCGACCGTCGACATACAGGCGGTCGGCCAGGATGCCGCGGTCGACCAGATAGCGGGCGACCGACGAGGCGCGCTGGCGCGAGAGGTTCAGGTTGTAGTCGTCTGAGCCGTCGGAATCCGCGTGGCCGATGACGTCCACGATCGACTGGTCGTAGCGGTTCAGGACCGCGGCGACGTCGTCCAGCGTGGGGTAGAACCGGTTGTTGATCGACGACTGGTTGGTTGCGAAGGTCACATCCGACGGCATGCGCAGGATCAGGTTGTCGCCCTGACGCGCCACGCCGACGCCCGAACCCGACAGCTCGGCTTCCAGTTCACGTTGCTGGCGGTCCATGTACTGGCCGACGGCCGCGCCGCCCAAGGCGCCGATGCCGGCGCCGATCAGGGCGTTCTTGCGACCTTCCTCGGAGTTGGACGTGTTGGTCAGATAGCCCAGCAGCGCGCCGCCCAGAGCGCCGGCGATCACGCCGGTGCCGGTGTTGTTGCGGCGCGGGGTCGAGCTGTAGGAGTCGGTGGTGGTGCAGGCGGCGGCGCCAAGCAGGGCGGCGATGCTGGCTCCGGCGACGAGGATTTTGGCGCGCATGGAAGAAGTCCTTTCAGTCATGGGCGATCGGCCCTGAAACGCGTCCTTATGGTCAAGGTTCCTGCCTGTACCGCAGGTGAACGACGAACGGCCAATGACGTTTCCGGCGCCTCTGCTTTGCCAAGGTCGTGTCGCAAGGCGTAAGGAAACCGCCAGATCATAGACAGAGGCGTCTTCCGTGACCGCTCACACCCCCAGCACCCGCGCCCTCGAGCCGGTGTCCATGAAACTCTACGACCAGGACTTCCAGGCCTTCGCCGACGCCCTGGGCGCATCGTTCAAGCGCTACGGCTTCGCCGTTATCGCCGACCACGGTCTGGACGAGGCGGTTATCGAGGCGGCGATCGACGACGCCAAGACCTTCTTCGCCCTGCCCGAGGACGTAAAGCGCCAGTATCATCAGCCGGGCACCGGCGGCGCCCGTGGCCTGACCCCGTTCGGCGTGGAAGCGGCCAAGGGCGCGGCTACGGTCGACCTGAAGGAGTTCTGGCATGTCGGCCGCGAGCTGCCGGAAGGCCACCCCTATCGCAAATACATGCGCGACAATGTCTGGCCGACCGAGGTCGAGGGCTTCAAGCCGCACCTGTACGGCATGTTCAGCGCCATGGACGAACTGGGCGCCAAGGTGCTGCGCGGCATCGCCCGCTACCTCGAGCTCGGCGACGACTTCTTCGAGGACAAGGTCCAGCTGGGCAACTCGATCCTGCGCATGCTGCACTATCCGCCGGTTCCGGCCGGCGCTCCGGGCGTCCGTGCGGGCGCGCACGAGGACATTAATGTCATCACCCTGCTGCTGGGCGCCGAAGAGGCCGGGCTGCAGCTGAAGGACGCCGACGGCGAGTGGCTGGACGTGGCGCCGCCTCCGGGCGCGCTGGTGGTCAACATCGGCGACATGCTTCAGCGCCTGACCAACCATGTGCTGCCGTCGACGAGCCACCGGGTGATCAATCCGTCGCCGGAGCGGGCCAGCTTCGCCCGCTACTCGACGCCGTTCTTCCTGCACTTCAACCCGGACTTCGTGATTGAAAGCCTGCCGTCGACCGTGACGCCTGACAACCCGGATCGCTATGTCGGCAAGGCCATCATGGCCGAGGACTTCCTGACGGAGCGCCTGAAGGAAATCCGGCTGATCTGAACCAGACTCCGGGTGCAAAGATCAGGGCGGGTCGCTACGGCGGCCCGCCCTTTTTCCTACCTCGAGATGCGAAGCTGGGTGATGTTCCGGCCGATAGCGGCGAAGGCGTCCTTCAGCTCGGTCGAGTTCGACGGCAGGAAGGCGTAGTCGGCGCTGGTGGCGCAGTCCTGCATCAACTCGGCGGCGCGGCCCTCGTCCGACACCTGGAAGCCGACCGTGTAGACGATGATGCCCCGCGCCTTCATGGCGGCGCACAGGTTCTCGGTCTGGTCGAACGGATTGCCGTTGGTGGCGCGCTGGTTGATGTGGTCGCCAAGGTTGCCTGACCCGCTGCCTGCGTCGCTGGCGATGACGCCCGCGTTGTAGGGCGTGTTGAACTCGCCGTCGGTCATCAGGATCACGGCCTTCAGGGTCCGGGCGGTGTTGTATTCGGCGGGCGTCTGCCCCCACATCGCGCCGAAGTTCGGCGAGACGGTGTACCAGCCCCAGGCCGCGCCGATCTGGCCGGCGGTCGAGCCGCCGATCGCCATGTTGTTGATCAGGTTCTTCAGCGTGGTCTTGTTGCTCGACAGCGGCAGGATCTGGCTGGCCGGGCAGGGATTGTTGTCGGCGACATAGTTAGTGCCGACCCGGCCGGACGTAACATAGGCGTCGGTATAGGCATTGGAGCCCGCGCGCTCGCTGACGCATGTGCTGCTCGGCAAGGCGCGCAGGCGATTGCCGTTGGCGCTGGCGAACACCCGCCAAGTGCAGCCGTCACGACCGCACCACGAGGCGCCGCCCGAGGAGTAGGTTCCCCAGTTCGCCCCGTTTACCCCGATCGAATAGCTGTTGCTGTCGATCCGGCTGGCGATCCAAGGGGTGTCGTTCAACTGGGTCATCCCACGCACGCCGGTGATGTAGACACCTTCGCCGTTACCAACGCCGTGGTTGTTCGAGGTGACGACGACGGAACAGTCCGCGGTCAGGCATTTGCGGGCGATCCCGCCGCCCCAATAGCTGCTGAAACCGTTCCCGGACGTGGTGCTGAGGTCGTACCACGAGCCCGAGTAGGCCACCTGAAGCGAGAAGGTGTTGTCGTTGATCCTGACGACACGGTAAGCCCGGTCGTTGATCTGGGTCATGTTCAGAACTTCGCTGATCCAGACAAAATCGCCTGTAACGAAGCCATGGCCGTTCGAAGTAATGACCCCTGGGGACGCGCGCGTGATGTTGGTGATGGATTTGGAGGACCCGGTCGTCCAGGCCGCGTTGGTGATGTTGGTCGAACCGGTCAGCGTTCCCCGCGCGGTGTTGGCATAGGTGCCAAGGTTCACGCCCATCGAATAGGGGATGATCGACATACGCGAGTAGAAGGGCGTCTGCTGGGCCTGGACGACGGTGTCGACCAGATCGCGGGCAGCCTCCTTCAGCGTGGTGATCTTGGAGCCGGACATCGAGCCGGTGATGTCCAGCACCAGCGCGACCTCGAGGTTCTTGGACGACCGATCGACCTCGGAGTGGGCCCCGACCGGGATGTAGTCGTCCATGAACTTGCCGTATGGCGGCAGGAAGATGTTGGCGACTATGGTCTTCACGTCGACCTTGGAGTCGGCGATCACGACGTCGTCGCTGCTCAGGACGAAGGTCGTGTCCGCCTCGCGCAGCATGATGTCGGGGTAGTTCTTCAGGTTGGCCTTGAGCGCCGCCATGCCGACGCGCTGGATCTCGGCGTTGGTGGTGTAGGGCGAGCGGGCGGCGGTCAGGGCCGCGGCGTCCAGCGCGTCCTGCAGGTTCACCCGAACGGTCGAGGCGCGGTTGATATCGACCCCGCCCATGGTCATCAGGATCAGGACCGGCAGGCTGATGCCGAAAATCATCGCGACATTGCCGCGAGTCTCGGACGCGAACCGGCGCGCGAAGGCTCGCACCTCGCGGAACGCGCCGTCTGCCCAGTTGAGAAGGTTCATCGCCTGCCCCGAAATCCTTGCCGGCAGGCGCACAGGCCCCACGGTCATTCGACGCAGGGTGACGGATTTCGGTTAAGGGAAGGCTCAATACCGACGGTTAACCGCCGCGCAACGAATGGGTTACGCGGCGGGCCGTGTCAGCTCAGGCTTCCCAGCCGCAGTCCTTGCCGCGGTTCTGTTCGGTCAGCCAGCGGTTGAGCGGAGCGAAGTAGTCTGCAACCGCCGAGGCGTCGTTGCCGGTCTCGCCCGTGAAGGCCTGCATCGCTTCGGGCCACGGACGGGACTGACCCATTTCCAGCATGGCGTTGAAGCGCTGGCCGACCTCCTCGTTGCCGTAGACCGAGCAACGGTGCAGCGGGCCGGTCCAGCCCGCCATGCGGCAGGCCGCGCGCTGGAACTGGAACTGGTAGATGTGGGCGAGGAAGTAGCGGGTGTAAGGCGTGTTGCCCGGGATGTGGTACTTGGCGCCCGGGTCGAAGGCGTTGGCCGGGCGCGGTCCCGGCGGAACCAGACCCTGATACTTCAGCATGTCGGCCGACCAGGCGTCGTTGTACTCGGCCGGCGAGGTCTCGCCCGAGAAGACATCCCAGCGCCAGCGGTCGACCATCAGGCCGAACGGCAGGAAGGCGATCTTGTCGAGCGCCATCTTGAGCAGGAAGGGAATGTCCTCCTCCTCGCCGGGCACGGTCTGCAGCAGGCCGATCTGGTTCAGGTAGGTGGGCGTCAGGGCGGACAGGCCGACGAAGTCGCCGATCGCCTCGTGGAAGCCGTCGTTCGCACCGTTCTTGAACAGGAACGGCTGGTCCTTGTAGGCCCGCTGATAAACGTTGTGACCCAGCTCGTGGTGGACGGTGTAGAAGTCGTCGCCGTTCACCTGGGTGCACATCTTGATGCGGATGTCGTCACGGTTGTCCAGGTCCCAGGCCGAGGCGTGGCAGACGACCTCGCGATCGCGCGGACGGGTGATCATCGACCGCTCCCAGAAGGTCTGGGGCAGGGGGGCGATGCCCAGCGAGGTGTAGAAGCCCTCCCCGGTGCGGACCATGCGGTTGGCGTCGTAGTTCTGGCTGACCAGCAAGTCGGTCAGGTCGTAGCTGCTCTCGCCGCCGGTAGTCGGGGCCACCACGTCGTAGATGTTGCCCCACTGCTGCGACCACATGTTGCCCAGCAGGTCGGCGCGGATCGGACCGTGGTCCGGCTGGACTGCGTCGCCATACTTCGCATTCAGACGACCGCGGACGTAGCAGTGCAGGTTCTCGTAGAAGGGCTTCACCTGCTCCCACAGACGGTCGGTCTCGGCGGCGAAGGCGTCGGGCTGCATGTCGTAGCCGGCGCGCCACATGGCGCCGGTGTCTGCGAAGCCCAACTCGCGGCTGCCTTCGTTGGCGATCTCGACCATTCGGGCGTAGTCGGCGGCCATGCCCGGCGAGATCGTGCGCCAGCCCTCGTACAGGGCCTTGGTCTCGGCCGGGTTGCGGCTCTCGGCCATCAGGATCGTCGCGTCGTCGAGCGTGATCTGGCGGCCCTGATACTCGAACTTGCCGGTCGCGTAGGTGGAGTCGAGGCGGGTGGTCAGTTCGGCCAGCTCCGAGGCGGCGCCCGGACGGTTCGGGGCCGGCAGGACGATGCCGAGGCGCAGCAGGTTCAGCTTGCGGCGAACGTCGGCCGGGACCTGAACGTCATTAAAGGCCGCGGCGCCGTTGGCCAGTTCGACCTGGAGCTCGGTGTACTGGGCGTTGATCCGGCTCTCGAGCCACATGGTGTCGTGGGTGATGTTGGTCGCGCGGGTCCACTGGATGCGGGCGGCCTCCTCGCTGAGATCGGCGAGGCGGGTTTCGGCGTCACTGACGAAGGCGGCGGCGCCGGCGGCTGTCGCCGGGAAACGGGTCTGGGCGTCGGCGGGCTGGCCGGCGGAGGCGGCGGCCGGCGCAACCTCGCCCTCCTTGCTCATGCTGGCGCAGGCGGCCAGGCCGAAGGCGAGCGCGCAGACGGCGCTGGCGGTCATCAGGGAACGCTTCATCGGTACCTCCTCGCGGCCTCCGCCGCACGTCGGGCGGCAAGGGAAGCCAGCGGAGCCGTTCGGTCAAGCGGCGCCGTTCATCCGAGTACGCACGATGCCAGACCGTCGTTGCGCACCGTGCCCATGGCGGCCTGGATGCGCGAGGCGCGGCGGCGGACGTAGGGGCCGGGCGATGCGGCCTGGTAGCGGCGAGGCGAGGGCAGGATGGCGACCATGCGGGCGGCCTCGCGGGCCGTCAGATCGCTGGCGGACTTGCCGAACCAGTGCTGGGCGCCCGCCTCCGCCCCGTAGACGCCGGGGGCCCACTCGGCGACGTTGAGGTAGACCTCCATGATCCGGCGCTTGCCCCAGACAGTCTCGATCAGGACCGTATAGCCGGCCTCGAAGCCCTTGCGGATCCAGTCGCGGCCCGGCCAGAGGAAGACGTTCTTGGCGGTCTGCTGGCTGATGGTCGAGCCGCCGCGGATGCGGCCGCGGCCGCGCTTCTCGACACGGGCGTTGGACTGCAGGGCGCGCTCGATGGCCTTCATGTCGAAGCCACGGTGGGCGCAGAAGGTCGAGTCCTCGGCCGCGATGGCGGCCTCGACCAGACGGGGCGAGATGTCGTTGAGGCCCTTCCAGCGGTAGGACAGACCCTCGCCCTCGATCAGGCGGCTGGTCATCAGGAAGGTCGTGGGCGGCGGGAGGACGGCGTAGGCGACCACGCCGCTGAGGAACAGGACGACAAGGGACAGGAAGGCCGTCAGGACGGGACGCCCCTTCTTCCTCTTCCCGGTCTCATCTGCTCCCGACATGGACGGATGGTGGCTCAGCTTGGCCGTGCCGCGCAAGTCAGAGGTCGAAGACGCCGGCGAAGCCGTCCTCGTCAGCCCAGGCGATGCGGGCGAGGTCCGGGTGCATGGCCAGGGCGACGATCGCCGCGCCCTTTTCGGCCTTGAGGAAGTTGAGGCCCTGACCAGCCGGATCGGCCAGCCACACGCGTCCGTCGGTCAGGCCCGCGGCCAGCAGTCCGGACTTCGGCGTGGCGGCGACGAGGGCGACGAGGCTGTCCTGATCGAAGCCGATCTCGGTCGCCTCGCGGCCCATCGGGCCGTTGCTGCCAATGAAGGGCCACAGGACCGCGCCCTGGGCGCCCGAGGTGGCCATCAACTGGCCGCCCGAGAGGAAGCTGACCGACTTCACCTTGGCCGCATAGCCTCCCATGCGCAGGTTGCGCTGATCCTTCAGGCGCCAGCCGTGCAGCTGGTTGTCCTGCATGCCGGTGATCAGGAAGGCGCCGTCGGGCGAGAAGACCGCCGACAGGTGCGAGCCGACCCACTTCAGGAATGTGGGCTTCTGGTCGGCGATGCGGGCGAACCATAGGGCCGCGCCGCCGTAGGTCGAGGTGGCGATCCGGCGGCCCTTGGGGTCGAAGGCGACGCCGGACACGGTGCGCTCGTGCTGGAAGTCGCGGCGGAAGGCGGCGTCCTTCGTATCGATGACCGACAGGGTGCGGCCGGCCGAGAAGGCGATAAGGCCACTGGCGGCGGAGGCGTCGACCGCGTCGATCCACTGACCCTTGCTGGTGGCCAGGGTGACGGGAGCCTCGGAGCGGCTGACCCAGACCACCTTGCCGTCGTCACCGCCGGTGACGACGCCGTCGCCCGAGGGGTGCGCGACCGCGCACAGGACAGCACCGTCATGCACGTCGATCCGCCGGCCATCCTCGAAGCGGACGGAGCCGTCGCCCAGCGCGAAGACCGCGCCGGAGCGATCGAAGAGGATGGCGGTCACCTGGGCGTCGAAGGTCGTCTGCATGCGGGTCCGTACAGAGCCCGGGAGGGCGAGGTCAATTCAGATGCAACGAATGCAATGGCTAATTCGCGCAGGCCTCGAAGCCGGCCTTCAGGGCGGCCTCGTCCAGATCGCGGCCGATGAAGACGGCGCGGGACCAGCGGCGTTCGCGGTCGCCCCACGGCTTCTGCAGGTCGCCCTCGAGGATCATGTGCACGGCCTGGAAGACCAGACGGCGATCCTCGCCGGCCACGTCGATGATGCCCTTGGCGCGAAGGATATTCTGCCCCTGCGAGCCCAGCAGCTCATCCAGCCAGCGCGTGAACTTCTGGCCGTCCACCGGACGGTCCAGCGACAGGGCGATGCCCTTGATGTCGTCCTCGTGCGCGTGGCCGCGCGGACCGTGGTGGTGATGATCGTGGGAATGGTCGTGATCGTGCGCATGATCATGGTCGTGATGATCATGGCTGTGGTCGTGGCCGCAGTGCTCGTCGTGGACGTGGCCTTCGGCGCCGTGTGGCGGGTTCACGAAATCCGGGCGGACCTCGGTGATACGCTCCAGATCGAAGCCGTGCAGGCCCAGCACCTGATCCAGCGGTACATTGGCCCGCTCGGCGCGGGTGATCGGAGCCAGTGGGTTCAGGGCGCGCAGGCGGCTTTCGACAGCCGCCAAAGCATCCGCGTCGACCAGATCCACCTTGTTCAGGATGATGCGGTCGGCGAAGGCGACCTGCTCGCGGGCCTCCTTCGAGTCGTCCAGACGCGCCATCACATGCTTGGCGTCGACCAGGGCGGTGACACTGTCCAGTTGGGTCTTCGCCTTGACCTCGTCGTCCACGAAGAAGGTCTGGGCGACCGGGCCGGGATCGGCGAGGCCGGTGGTCTCGACGATGATGGCGTCGAAGGCCGGCTTGCCCGGACGCTGGCGCTTCATCAGCCCGTTGACCACGCGGATGAGGTCGCCGCGCACCGTGCAGCAGACGCAGCCGTTGTTCATCTCGAACACGTCCTCGTCGGCGCCGACCACCAGATCGTTGTCGATGCCGATCTCGCCGAATTCGTTGACGATGACGGCGTACCGCTTGCCGTGATCCTCGGTGAGGATGCGGTTCAGCAGGGTCGTCTTGCCCGCGCCGAGATAGCCGGTGAGGACGGTGACGGGGATCTTGTCGGAAGCGGTGTCGGTCATGCGCCGCTAGATGGCGGCTGGAACCCGCGAAGGGAAGGGGTCAGAGACGCAAGCCGTCGAAGACCTCGTTGGCGAGATGGGCGCAGGCCTCCATCTCGCTGCCTTCCATGCCGACCCAGAGGCTGACGAACTTGCGGTCCGTGGCCCAGCCCAGGAAGCGCGAGACGCTGGTGTCGTCCGTGCAGGCGTACATGACATGCGCCATGGAGTCGTCGAACAGGCGGCTCTCCTCCTCATCCAGGCGGCAGTTGCTGCGTCCCTCCATCTCCGCGGCCTTGCGCGTCAGGACGAAGATCTCGGCGAAGGCCTGCAAGCCGGTCGGCGGAATGTCGACCGGCAGGATCGACAGCACGACCGAGGCCTTCCGCGACGGTGATTCAAAGGAGAACTGGTATTCGTCCAGGCTCGGCACGGCATGGAAATCGGCCGGCAACTCGAGAACACAGAGGTCGTGTTCCAGTCGAACGGGTGATGCAGGCGTACTACGGACAGGCTCGGTCATGGAGACCATCCTGACCGGCCTCCCGCGAACCCGGAGCCGTCTCGGGCGTGCTCGTCGCGAGATGTCGGCGGTTCGTCGCGCCTCAACAGGCGTTAGGCGACGCGATTAGCAGTTCGGACAGTCCGGCAGCGTTCCCGTCTCAAGCTGCAGCGTGGTGTGGGCGATGCCGAAGCGGCCCTTGGCCACCTTCTGCGCCTCGGCCAGCAGGGCGTCGGCGTCCGACCGGTCGTGGACGAGGTGGGCAGTCAGGGCCGTGTCGGTGGTCGACAGGCCCCAGACGTGCAGGTCATGCACGGCGCTGACGCCGGGCAGGGCGAGGAAGGCGGCGCGGACGGCGGGCACGTCGACGCTCCGCGGGGCGGCGTCGAGCGCCAGATTCACCGAGTCCTTCAGCAGGCCCCAGGTGCCCCACATGATGACGACGACGATCGCCAGGCTGACCAGCGGGTCTATCAGGCTGAAGCCCGTGAACATGATGGCCGCGCCGGCGATGACCACGCCCAGCGACACGCCCGCGTCCGCCATCATGTGCAGATAGGCGCCGCGAACGTTCAGGTCCTTGTGCTGGTCCTTCAGGAACAGCAGGGCGGTGCCGAGATTGATGACGAAGCCTATGCCCGCCACGACCATGATGGTGGTCGAGCCGACGTGGGCGGGCTCGTTCAGGCGACGGATCGCCTCGAAAGCGATGGCTCCGCAGGCGAAGATCAGCAGCAGGGCGTTGAACAGGGCGGCCAGCACGGTGGCCTTGCCGTAACCGTAGGTCTTCTGCGCCCCGGCCGCGCGACGGGCCAGCCAGGCGGCGCCGCCAGCCATGGCCAGGCCCAGCACGTCCGACAGGTTATGGCCCGCGTCGGCCATCAGGGCGGTGGAGTCGCTGAGCACGCCGGCGGTGAACTCGATCGCCACGAAGGCGAGGTTCACGATCAGGCCGACGGCATAGCGCCAGTCGCCGGTGTCGACCGGTCCGTGATGGTGGCCGCCGGGGCCATGGTGGTGATGGCCATGCCCATGGGGATCGCCATGCCCATGGGGATCGCCATGACCATGATGGTCATGTGCGTGATCGTGGTCATGATCGTGGTCGTGCGCCATGGCGCAAGATTAGTGAGCGTGGCCGATGTGGGGAAGGGCGCTTGCCGCAGGCCGATCGGACTCGCGGGCGGCCTTCTCCTCGGCATGGCTGTGGGAGGCGACCAGCAGGCCGATGGCGATCAGGGCGACGCCCAGCACGATGCTTTCATATCTGGCCCAACGCTCCAGCCGCAACGCCGAGTAGCCGGCGCTGGCGAGGATGGTGAAGACGGCCATGCCGGCGATGGTGCCGATCAGGAAGGCCAGCGTCATGAAGCCGAGGACAGCCAGCCCTTCCGTCGCCTGCGCCAGATAGAGAGGCAGCAGCACCTCGCCCGGGGAGACGGCCAGCATGGCGACCAGACCCCAGAAGGCGGCGGCGTCGGAAACCCGGGGCTCGGGCGCGACCAGATCAGGTCCGCCGGCCGGCTGAACCTTCAGCAGGGTCGCGCGCGCGAGATAGAAGGCGCCGAACAGGAACAGCAGGATGGCCGCCAGGTGCGGCAGCAGGCCGGAGACCCACTGCTCCAGCGCCAGACCGGCGATGACGATCAACCCGCCGACGACCGCCGTGACCGCGATATGGGCCAGGCCCGCGGCGGCGACCGAGCCAAGCACCTGCGCCAGCGACCAGCGCTGGGCCTTTCCGACCAGCACGAACGGCAGCCAGTGCGTGGGCAGGGCTGCGTGCAGGAAGGCAGTGACGAAAGCTCCGCCCAGAAGGGACAGAAGCAGCGTCGGCTGAAGATCGGTCGGCGACATCGCCGGTCCTGTAGCGTGTTACTTTATAACGGTCGAGCGGATTCTGTGTCGTTCCACAGACATGCATTGCATCAGGTGACTCTTGAGTCGTCGCGGCGATGCATGGCAAGCTCGACACAGGCCCCTTCGCGCGCGGGCCGATCGGCGTTTTTTCGCCCGTCCGCGTTGACTCGGGCGACCCCTTCCGTATATGTCGCCGCTCTTCGCCCGCCGGGGGTCCCCGCGGGCGCTATTCTTTTTGCGTTTGCGCTGAGGCTTCAACATGTACGCGGTGATCAAGACCGGCGGTAAGCAGTACCGGGTCCAACCGGGCGACGTGATCGTTGTCGAGAAACTCGACGGCGAAGCCGGCGCTGCCGTCAATTTCGGTGAAGTTCTGATGCTGGGCGGCGACAAGGGCGTGACCCTCGGCGCTCCGCTGATCGACGGCGCCACGGTCGCTGCGACGCTGGTCGAAACCCGCAAGGGCGAGAAGATCAAGATCTTCAAGAAGATCCGTCGTCAGGGCTACCGCCGCACGAACGGTCACCGTCAGATGGAATCGGTCCTGCGCATCACCGGCATCGAAGGCGCCGGCGAGAAGGCCAAGTGGGACGGCGAAACCTCGCTGATGACCAAGGCCGAGATGAACGCTCGCGCCCGTGGCCTGGCCCCGCGCGTCGAGGCGACCGAAGAAGCCAAGCCGGCCAAGAAGGCCGCGGCTCCGAAGGCCGCCAAGGCCGAGACCGCCGAGGCCAAGCCGGCCAAGAAGGCCCCGGCCAAAAAGGCCGCCGCCAAGACCGACGAAGCCTGATATATTGATTTCGCGCCCGGCCCGGCCGGCAGCGCCCAGAAAAGTGACGTAGGAGCAGACTCATGGCTCACAAGAAATCCGGTGGTTCGTCGCGCAACGGTCGCGACTCCGAGTCGAAGCGCCTTGGCGTGAAGAAGTTCGGCGGCGAGCGCGTGCTTGCCGGCAACATTATCGTGCGTCAGCGCGGCACCACCTTCCACCCGGGTGACAACATGGGCATGGGCCGCGACCACACCCTCTTCGCGCTCACTAACGGCGCTGTGAAGTTCACCACCAAACGTGGTGGCCGTTGTTACGTGTCGATTCTCGCCGCCAACGACGACGTACAGGCCATCGCCGCCGAGTAACGCGAAACGGACAGTTCTCCCGGATCGCGAAAGGCCAAAGGCCCCGATCCGGACCAAGGGAAAATTTTCCGCGGGGAGTCTGGATCGCCAGGCTCCCCTTTTTCGTTCCCCGCCTCGAACGCCGCCCGAGCCCTCCAAGGAGGCGGCGATTCTGAATGAGGCGTACCATGTGCGTGATCGAACCTTCTCCCGTCGTCGAGACGCGGCGCCTGCTGCTGCGCAGCCCGCAGGCCCAGGATGTGACCCGTCTGGCCGCGCTGGCGAACGACGTGGATATCGCGCGCATGACCCTTCGTATGCCGCACCCCTATTCCAACGATGACGCCGAGAACTTCGTCCTCGCCGTGGCTGGGCAGGATCCGGCGCGCGCGCGCACCTTCCTGATCGAGCACGAAGACCACGGTCCTGTGGGCGTGCTGGGCATCTTCGAGGACGGGGATGTCGCGCCCGAGGTCGGCTACTGGATCGGCCGGCCGTTCTGGGGCCGTGGCTACGCGACCGAGGCGCTGGAAGCCGGGGTGGTCTGGGCCAGCAGGAACTGGAGACGCCGCGCCCTGGTCGCCGGCCACTTTTCGGACAACCCGGCGTCGGGCCGCGTGCTGGAGAAGGCCGGCTTCCTGTACACGGGCGAGGTCCGCAGCGGTTTCAGCCGGGCGCGGAACGAGGACGCCCGGACGCGCCGGATGGTGTGGCTGGCTTGAAAGCGCCCTACCGCTCGCGACGCGGTCGCTCGGCTTGATGCCGCCCTACCGCTCGCGACACGGTCGCTCGCTGCTTGAGGGCGTGCGAGCGACTGCGCGTTAGCCGAACAGGCTGGGCCCGAAGACTGCGGCGAGGGCGACCGCGCCGCCGACCACGGCCACGACGGCCCCGGCGATGAAGGCGGTCAGGGTGCGGGCCTCGCGCCGGCGCCGCAGGCCGCTGGTGCGCACGCCGCGCAGGATGACGAACGGCTTCTTCCCGAAGACTTCGGAACCGCTGATGTTGTGCTGGGACATGACGTTCCCCCGATGACTGCGCCCGTAGCGGGGCGAGCCTTCAGCGAAACGGGGCGCAGAGGGCGAAACAATGGCGAACGCCGGTCGTCCACACGTCTGTGATCGGACGAACTTTGTTAGCCAATCAGCCGCTTGGCGACTAGCCGCACCAGACAAGCCGGCCGCTGTAGGCGCGGTAATAGCCGCTGGCCGGATCGTAGGACCGATAGCTCCAGCGGCACCACTCGATCCGCCGGGCGTCGCGACCGCCCGAGCCGTAACGATCACCATAGGCGCCGCCGCTCGGGTAGACGACGTCCGGCCTGCCGTAAGCGCCTTCGTACGATGTGCCGCCCGAGGCGTGTCCGTAGCCGTAATAGCGGGAGCCATAGCCGCGTCGGGGGGCGTAGCCATATCCGTGGCCGCGATAGCCGTAGCCGTCGGACGCGCGATAGCCGGCCAGTGAGCGATAGTCCGAGCGCGCCTGACGGCTGACCCTGTGGCGCTGGTCGCGCCAGCCGTCGGCGCAGTCTGTGCGGTTGGCGTCCCAATACTGATCGCAGCGGTAGTCGCCCGGCCGGTCCAGCTGGCTGCGCCAGTCGAAGTCCGACGGGACGGCGTTCCAGTCGCCGCGCGAGCCCCGGCTGTATGTCGGTGTGTAGCGATACTCCCCGCTCCAGCTGTAGCTGTCCGGGCTGTAGCCGCCGTCGTACCGGCCCCAGGACTGGGCGGCGGCCGGCGCGGCAAGGAGGGCCGAGGCGGCCAGGGCGAGCAGGATCGGGCGACGCATGGTTAATCCTCCAGGGCGGCCCGATACGCGGCCGAAGGCACTGTGTTCGGGCGTTAGCCGAGGGTGACGCTGACCTGTCGACCGCCGCGGGTGATGACGTGGCGCATCAGGACGACCGGATCGCCGTCCGCACGGACCGGGGTGATGATGAACCAGCTGCCGTCCGGCAAACCGCTGAAGCGGAAGGCGTTGTCGGTGCAGGCTTCGGCCCGCTCGTAGGACCGATAGTCGGCGCCCTGCTCGCCGGCGGAGCGAGCGCGCACCACGGCGGCGGGGACGTCGGCCCGGTCCGTGGAGCCGTACAGGCGCTGCATGCGCGCACGGGTGTAGGCCGTGTCGGGAATCAGGCCGGCGTTGCCGATGCAGTTGAAGGTCTGGCCGTCCCGGACATAGGCGACCCGGCCCTGGATCACGCCCTGACCGGGGCGGGCCGACCAGGCGAAGGCGTCGGCGTTGAACTCGGAGCCGCCGCCATAGCCGCCCGTCGAGGGGCCGGTCGCGCAGCCGGCCAGCACGGCGCCGGCGGCGGCGATTGCGATCAGCGGGAGAACGGGTCGGGACACGGTCATTAGCTCACTCCGTCGGCAGAGCGGGTCGAACATCGGATCAGACGCTCAACGCCGCCATAAGGTCAAGGTTGCGAGGCGCAGGAGGGTGGTCCACAAGCGCCCGGCAAACCGGCGCGAGACCGGAGTATAGGGGACGCCCATGACAGTCACGTTCGACGATATCCTGGCGGCGAAAGACCGCATCGCGGGGCAGGTGGATCGCACGCCGGTGCGCTATTCCCGCAAGCTGTCGCTGCTGACCGGCGCCGAGGTCTGGATCAAGTACGACAACCTGCATTTCACCGGCAGCTTCAAGGAGCGCGGGGCGCTGAACCGCCTGCTGCAGCTGACGCCCGAAGAGCGCAAGCGCGGCGTTGTGGCCGCCAGCGCGGGCAACCATGCGCAGGCTCTGGCCTACCACGGCGGTCGGCTGGGCGTGCCGGTGACCATCGTGATGCCCGAAGGCACGCCGTTCGTGAAGATCGACGGCACGCGCCAGCATGGCGCGACGGTCGTCATCAAGGGACTGGATTTCTCGGGCTCGACGGAAGAGGCGCACCGCCTGCGCGACGAGAAGGGGTACATCTTCATCTCGGCCTTCGACGACGAGGGCATCGTCGCCGGGCAGGGCGTCTGCGGCATCGAGTTCATGGAGGACGCGCCGGACCTGGACGTCCTGATCATCCCGATCGGCGGCGGCGGATTGATCGCCGGTTCGGCCATCGCGGCCAAGGCGATGAAGCCGGACATCCGCATCTTTGGCGTCGAGGCGGCCATGTATCCGTCCTTCACGGCCCGCCGTCGGAATGAGCCGCCGAGGTGCAGCGGCCAGACCATCGCCGAGGGCATCGCGATCAAGGCCGTGGGCGAGATCCCGTTCGCCCTGGTGAACCCGCTGATCGAGGAGGTCCTCGTTTGCGAGGAGGCCGACTTCGAGAAGGGCGTGGCCTTCCTGGCGACTATGGAGCGGACGGTGGCCGAAGGCGCCGGCGCCGGCGGGCTGGCCGCGCTGCTGGCCTATCCGGACAAGTTCAAGGGCTTGAAGGTCGGCATCGAACTGACCGGCGGCAACATCGACGCCCGCATGCTGGCGGTGGTGCTGAACCGCGAGCTGGTGCGAGAGAAGCGACTGATCGTCTATCGCATCCTGGGCGACGACCGACCGGGCATGCTGTCGAAGATGAGTGCGGTCATCGGCGGTCTTGGCGGAAACATCATAGACGTGGTGCATAACCGGCTGGCGCTGGACGTGCCGGCCAAGGGCGCGGAGTTCGACATCATGGTCGAGACCCGGGGCGAGGCGCACGCCGAGGAAATCAGACTTGGACTGGAAGAGGCTGGATATGAACTTCGCATGGGCTAAGGCCTCGGTTGCGGCGCTGGCATTGCTGGCGGCGGTTGCGGCGTGCGATCGCGGGCCGTCGATGGCGAGCGAGGATGCGGCCGCCAATGCCCGCGCGGCGAAGTTCTTCATGGAATCCAACGCCCGTACAGAGGGCGTGCAAAGCCTGCCGTCCGGGGTGCAGTACAAGGTCGTGTCGTCCGGCCCGGCCGGCGGCGAGCACCCGGACAGCAACGATCTGGTCCGGGTCGACTACGAAGGCACCCTGACCGACGGGACGGTCTTCGACAGCTCCTTCCAGCGCGGTACGCCGGCGGTGTTCAACCTCGATCAGGTGGTCGAGGGCTGGACCGAGGCGCTGCAGCTGATGAAGCCGGGCGACGAGTGGATCGTCTACCTGCCGCCCGAGAAGGGCTATGGCGACACGGCGCGTGCGGTGATCCCGGCGAACAGCGTGCTGGTGTTCCGCGTGAAGCTGCTGGAGGTCGCCAAGACCCCGGGCGGCGGCCGCGTGGTGGCGACGGCGAACGGCTAGATCCCTGAAAGTCGGGATGTCGCCCAGTCGGCGGCGTCCCGAACGACGGCGTCGGGATCGTCCAGAAGCGCCTCTGCCGACGCCTTCAGCGCGGAATCCCCGCTGTTGCCGATGGCGTACAGGACGTTCCGCACGAAACGATCGCGGCCGATCCGCTTAACCGGGCTTTTCGAGAACAGGGCGCGGAAGGCCGCGTCGTCCAGCGCCGCGAGATCGGCGAGGCGGGGCGAGACGAGGGCGTCGCGGGCCTGCACCCGGCCTTCGTTGGCTTCTTGCGCGAACTTGTTCCAGGGGCAGACGGCCAGACAGTCGTCGCAGCCATAGATGCGGCTGCCCGCCGCGATGCGGAACTCCTCGGGCCAAGGGCCGGCGAACTCGATGGTCAGGTAGGACAGGCAGCGCCGGGCATCGAGCTGGAACGGCGCAGGGAACGCTCCGGTCGGGCAGGCGTCGAGGCAGGCGGTGCAGCGACCGCAATGCTCTGTCTCCGGCTCGTCCGGTTCGATCTCGGCGGCGCTGAGGATCACGCCGAGGAACAGCCAGTTGCCGTGAGTGCGAGACAGCAGGTTGGTGTGCTTGCCCTGCCAGCCCAGTCCGGCGCGATGGGCCAGCGGCTTCTCCATCAGAGGCGCGGTATCGACGAACACCTTCACGTCCTGATCCGTCTTCGCCGCGATCTGGCCGGCCAGCGTCTTCAGCCGGCCCTTGATGACCTCATGATAGTCGTCGCCGCGGGCATAGACCGAGATGTAGCCGGCGGATCGGTCGTCCATCTCGGGCAGGGGATCGTGCCCCGGGCCATAGTTCAGACCCAACACGATGGCCGAGCGGGCGCCGTCCCACATGGCGGTGGGGTGGGCCCGGCGTTTCAGCGTCGTCTCCATCCAGCCCATGTCGCCGTGGCGGCCGGCCTCGACGAAATGCGCCAGCCGCTCGCCCGCGCTCCACGGCTCGGCGGCGGACGCAAAGCGGCAGGCGTCGAAGCCCAGGGCTGCGGCGCGTTCGCGGATGAAGGTCTTGAAGCCGTCGGTCTTCACCGGCGCCAGATAGCCGGTTCGGAAAGCGATCGCGTTAAAAATCGAGATCGGTGTAGTGCGGAGCCGGAGCCACGCCCGGGAAGCGGTCGGCCAGCAGCGGACGGAAGGAGGGGCGGGACTTCAGCTTCATGTACCAGGTCTTCAGGCCCGGCCACGCGGCCCATGAAATCTCGCCGAAATAGTCCAGCACCGAGAGGTGGGCGGCGGCGACGATGTCGGCGCGGCTGAGGCGGCGGCCGGCCAGGTGATCCCGCTCGGCCAGCAGGGCCTCGAGGATCGCCAGATGCGCTTTCAACGCCTCGCGGCCGGCGCGCAGCATGCGGGCTTCGGGCGGGCCGAGGCGTAGAAGCGGCTTTTCCATCCGCTCATGCAGCAGGACGGCGTCGACCTCGTCGGTGAAGCGGCGGTCGAACCACTGGACCAGTCGGCGCACCTCGCCCCGTTCGTTGGGTTCGGCGGGCATCAGGAAGGGCTCGCGCGAGCGGTCGTCCAGCCAGCCGAGGATGGCGGACTGCTCGCACAGGGTCAGGACGCGGCCGTTCTCGGTCGTCTGCAGCACCGGCGGCATGCCCGAGGGGTTCAGCTTCTGCAGCGGGCAGTCCGGCTCCCACGGGCGGACCGCGCTTTCCTCGAACAGAATCTTCGCCTCGCCCAGGGCGAGACGCGCCGCGCGCGAGGCGGGGTCGAAGGCGAAATGGAAGAGGACGGAAGCCGACATCGGCCTGTCATGCGCCCGTTGATGTTAAGCGGGCGTTAGCCATGGGTGGATCAGGACCACGGCCCCCTGCCGCCGGCCGGATCCGCCGCGGCGGATCCGGCCGGCGGGGTGCGCGGATCCGGGTGGATCATGATGTCCGCTTGCGGCCAGGTCGCACGGATGCGGGCCTCGGCTTCCTCCAGGATATCGTGGGCCTGGGCGAGGGTCAGGGCCGGGTCCATGTCGACGTGCATCTGGACCATCAGCACCGGGCCGGCGAGGCGCGTGCGCAGGCGATGCACGCCGGTGATGCGCGGATCGGACAGGACGGCGGTGGTGATGGCCACCTGATCGGCGTCCGGCGCGGCGCGGTCCAGCAAGTGGTCGGCGGCTCCGCGCAGCATGCCGGTCGCGCCCCAGAACAGCCAGACGGCGACCACGAGGCCAGCTGCGGCGTCCAGCCCCGGCGCGGACAGGAAGGCGCCTGAGAACACGCCGATCAGCACCACGGCATTGGCCCCGAGATCGGCGGCGTAGTGGGCGCGGTCGGCCTGAACGGCCATGGAACCGCTTTTCTTGATGGCCTGGCTCTGACGCCAGACCAGCCAGCCCGTGATGGCCATCGACAGGGCGATGACGCCGACGCTCCAGAGCCCACCGGTCACGGGGCGGGGATCGAACATCCGCTGGATCGCCTCCCAACCGATGAAGACGCTGGAGGCGAAGACGAGACCGGCCTGCACCAGCGCGGCCAGAGCCTCGCCCTTTCCGTGACCGAAGCGGTGCTCGGCATCCGGCGGCGCGGTGGCCCAGCGTACGGCGAAGAAGACGCCCAGCGAGGCCAGCAGATCGAGTGCCGAATCCGCCAGCGACGCAAGGATGGAGACCGAGCCGGAGGCGCCCAGGGCGAAGGCCTTCAGCGCGATCAGCACCACGGCGACGCCGACCGAAAGGCGGGTCACATCCCGATTGGCGGCGTGGGCTTCGTCTTGCGGCGCGGCGGTCATCGCCGTCTTGTCGCGGAAAGCCGCGGCGCTGCCAAGGCCGCACACGGGAGGGGCGACAGACTACCGCTCGCGTCGCGTCCGCGATCCGCGCTAAGGGAGGGGCGCGGGCGGCGGAGCCCGACAGTAGGATATCGGGGGGCGTGGATGCCTGACTGGCTTGCAGCGATCATTCTGGGGCTTCTCGAAGGCCTGACCGAGTTTATTCCGGTCTCGTCCACGGGCCATCTGCTGCTGCTGCGCGAGGCTCTGGGCCTCACCGACGAGCGCTGGGGTTCCTTCGTCGTCATGATCCAGCTGGGCGCGATTCTCGCCCTGATCGCCCTGTATTTCGGCCGTCTCTGGAAGGTGCTGATCGGCCTGCCCACGGACCCGAAGGCGCGCCATTTCGCCATCAGCGTGCTGATCGCCTTCATCCCGTCGCTGTTCGCCGGGGCCTTCGCCTACGATTTCATCAAGGGCTATCTGTTCGAGACACCGCAGATCATCTGCATCAGCCTGATCGTCGGCGGCTTCATCCTTATGGCGCTGGATCGCTGGGCGCCGATGCCTACGCAGTTCGATGCGATGCAACTGACGTGGAAAACCTCGCTGCTGATCGGCCTGTTCCAGTGTCTGGCGCTGGTGCCGGGCGTGTCGCGCTCGGGCTCGACGATCGCCGGCGGTCTGCTGCTGAAGCTGGAGAAGCCGGCGGCGGCCGAGTTCTCGTTCTTCCTCGCCATTCCGACGATGGTCGGCGCCTTCACCTATGACCTGATCAAGAGCGGGTCGGACATGGATCTGAGTTTCGGCTGGCTGATCGGCCTGGGCTTCATCAGCGCCTTCGTCGCCGGCCTGCTGGTGGTCCGGTTCCTGATGAAGTTCGTGTCCGACTACGGCTTCACCCCGTTCGCCATCTGGCGGATCGTGGTGGGCTCGGTCGGCCTGCTGGCGATCTGGCTCTACTGAGCCGGAAGGGGAGAACGCGGCCTGACGATCAGGCCGCGGCTTCCGCGAACTGGCCGCCGCGGCGATAGCGCCACAGATAGGCCGATGCGACCGCGTCCATGCCGGTCGCTTCCACGCCGAGGTCCGACAGGCCCGGGGTCGAGCCGGAGACGACATTATCGGTCTCCAGCATGGCGACCTGATCCTTGGTCAGCACCGGCTTGATGCCGACGAAGGCGGTCAACTGAGCGAGGCCGCCGATGGCTTTGGCTGCGAAGAAGGGCAGGGGCACGAGGGTGCGAGGCAGGTAGGTCTCGCGCACCACCAGTTTCAGCACGTCCTCGAAGGTCACGACGGCCGGGCCGCCGAGCTCGTAGGTTTGTTGAGCCGCTTCGGGCGCCTCTGCGCAACGGGCGATTGCGGCGCCGACGTCACCGACGTAGACCGGCTGGAATTTCGTCTGGCCGCCGCCGATCAGCGGCAGGACCGGCGCGAGTTGCGCCATCTTCGCGAACTTGTTCAGGAAGTCGTCGCCCTTGCCGAAAACGACCGAGGGGCGGACGATCACGGCGTCCGGCTTGACCTCGCGAACGGCCATCTCGGCCTCGGCCTTGGTGCGGGCATACTCGGAGCTGCTCTCCGGATTGGCGCCGAGAGCCGACATCTGCACAAGACGATCAACGCCGGCGGCGGCGCAGGCCTCGGCAATCGTGCGCGAGGCCTCGACGTGCATTGCCCGGAAGGTGCGCTTGCCCGATTCGTACAGGATGCCGACCAGGTTCACGGCGGCATTTGCGCCCTCGAGGGCGGCGGCGACCTGGGCGGCGTCGGTGACGTCGCAGCGCACGAACTGGATCTGGCCGACCGTTCCCGACGTCTGCAGCTTCCATGCCCGGTCAGGACGGCGGCAGGCGACGCGAATACGCCAGCCGCGCCGCGCCAGGGCCTGGACGACCTGGCCGCCGACGAATCCGGAACCGCCGAAGACGGTGATCAGGCCGGGGGCGAAGGCGCGCATATCGGAACTCCAGACGTCTCGTGAGGGCCGCTTCAGCCCCGCTGCACGGGCGGATTAGACGAACGCCGTGAAGGTCGCAACGCAAACGCAATAAAAGGCTGTTGACCCGCACGAAAGCCTGCCTTAGAGGTCCGCGCCTTCCAGACGGAAACGCCTCGCGGCGCAGACGTTTGGGCCCAGATGGCGGAATTGGTAGACGCGCTGGCTTCAGGTGCCAGTGGCTTAACGGCCGTGGAGGTTCGAGTCCTCTTCTGGGCACCATTTTTTGAAACGGCGTCGCACGAACGTGCGGCGCCGTTTCTTCTTTTCGGCCTGCCGCTCGGCGCGCGGCGTCTCGCTGCCTGAGGCCGGACGGCGTCGCTTTTGGCGTTGCCCACTCGCTTCGGGCGCGGCGAGGCGCTACTTGAGGGCCTGAAAGGTTTCACCCCCATGACCGTTTATCTGCACGAAGGCGACCTGCCCGCCGATCTGGATCTCGGCCCCGTCGTCGCGGTGGATTCGGAGACCATGGGGCTGCGCTTCCGTCGCGACCCGCTGTGCGTGGTCCAGCTGTCGGCCGGGGACGGCAATGCGCATGTCGTCCGGTTGAACCGCCCGGCCTATGATTGTCCTAATCTGAAGCGTCTGCTGGCCGATCCGAAGGTGCTGAAGCTGTTCCACTTCGGCCGCTTCGACATCGGCATGTTCCAGCTGCATCTCGGCGTCGAGACGCGCCCGGTCTATTGCACCAAGATCGCGTCCAAGCTGGCGCGCACCTATACCGACCGGCACGGCCTCAAGGATGTCGTGCGCGAGTGCGCTGGGGTTGAGCTGTCCAAGGCCCAGCAGTCCAGCGACTGGGGCGCCAAGGAGCTGACGCCGGCGCAGCTGGAATATGCGGCCTCGGACGTTCTGTATCTGCACGCCGTGAAGACGCGTCTGGACGAGATGCTGGAGCGCGAGGGGCGTACCGAACTCGCCAGGGCCTGTTTCGAGTTTCTGCCCAACCGTTCGGCGCTGGATCTGGCCGGCTGGGACGAGATGGACATCTTCGCCCATGCCTGAGGCCATGGCCCAATGAGCGAACCGCTGGACACCCGCAAAGCGGAGGACGAGGCGCGCGTGGCCGCGACGGCCGCCGCCTTCCGCAGCCGCTCGCGTCGGGTCCAGCTGGCGCGTCGGGTGCTGCCGGTGATTATCATCGCCCTGGCCGGCGGGACGGTCAGCTGGATCGTGCTGCGGACCGTGATGTCGGACGTGGAACGCAAGGCCGGAGCCAGCCGCGAGGTCCGTCTGGATGACCCCATGTTCCATGGTCAGGACGCACAGGGCCGCAGCTTCGTCATCGGGGCCAAGGGCGCGGTGCGCGATGCGGAGACCGGCCAGTTCCGCCTGGTCGGCCCGGCGCTGCGGCTGAACCTCGGGGGGCGCAAGGTCACGACCCTGACCGCCGATGGCGGGGTCTACAATGAGGCGGGCAGGACGGTGACCATCGGACCGAACGTCCGGATTCAGGATGGCGGCTCGGGCATGACGCTGGTGACGCCGGAAGCGGTGGTCGACACGTCGACCGGCGTGATCACCGGCGACAAGGGCGTGCGCGGATCGGGCCCTCTTGGAACGATCAACGCTTCGTCCTATGCGATTTATGAACAGGGCGAGCGGATCGTGTTCAGCTCCTCTGAGGGAAACAAGGTGCGCGGGACGCTGAACCCGGCGGGATCGAACCAATGACCAAGACCACTCTTCTGGCCGCCGGACTGATGGGCCTGACGCTGCTGGCGATGCCAGCGGGATCGGACGCCCAGTCGCGGGGCTCCAGCGCCGATGCGCCGATCGCCTGGGGCGCGCGCGTCGTCGAGTATCGCTCGGACGGCACGCTGACGCTGAGCAACGACGTCGAGCTGACCCAAGGCCAGAACCGCTTCCGCGCCGACCGCATGTCGGGCCTGAACCAGAGCGGCGACAGCCGGATCGAGGCCTCGGGCAACGTCTATTTCGTCACCCCGACGCAGACGATCCGCGGTGATCGCGCCACCTACAACACCGCGGACGACACCATCGTCGTGACCGGCGATGTGATCCTGACGCAGGGCGAGAACGTCGCGACGGGCTCGCGTCTGACCTACAACACCCGCACGGAAGCGGCGCGCATCGAGGGCGGGCAGTCCGGCCGCGTGCGCGGCGTCTTCTACCCGGGCAGCACCCGCGGCACGGGCGCCTGATCCCCGGTGGCCCGCAAGGAACTCTCCGCGCTGAACGTCCATGACCCGGTGGCCCCCGCGGCCCCGGTCGAGGCGGCGCGCGCGACGGGACTGCGAGCCGAGAATCTGGCGCGATCCTTCGGCCAGCGGCAGGTGGTGCGGGACGTGTCCCTGACTGTCCAGCGCGGCGAGGTCGCCGGCCTGCTGGGCCCGAACGGCGCGGGCAAGACGACCTGCTTCTACATGATCACCGGCCTGATCCCGCCGGACACCGGCTCGATCTGGCTGGACGGCGAGGACATCACGGCCCAGCCGATGTACCAGCGCGCCCGGATGGGGCTGGGCTATCTGGCGCAGGAAGCCTCGATCTTCCGCGGCATGACGGTCGAGCAAAACGTCCGCGCGGTGGTCGAGCTGCACCACCAGGGCGCCTCGGCGATCGC